>JAJFGO010000090.1 GCA_021776095.1 Kiloniellaceae bacterium
GCGACATCGGCGCTTGGGCGCTAGGTTTCGCTCGCTCAACCCGGGCAATTGGGGCGTAGCCAAGTGGTAAGGCAGCGGGTTTTGATCCCGCGATCCCAGGTTCGAGTCCTGGCGCCCCAGCCAAGCGGTCGTGCGTCTCACAACGGAATTTACCGACTTTCAACGGTGGGCCTGCAAAGGCCCGCTAAATACGGGCTCTTGCGCGACGGATGCCCGGATGTGCGATCGGGAGAGACCCGGCAATCCGGGAACGAGCGGCCGAAGCGGGCCGTTTTCTCCCATGGCCATTTTTGCGGTCGCACTCAGCCCAACGATGATGGCTCCATGAATCGATATTCCCGCCGGGCCCCTCGGATGCGATCGCAATCTCGAATTCCCTGTTAAACAGGGAAATAACAGGGAATTTCACCGGAATCAGGCTCTTCGCGGCCGAAATGACCGACCCAAGGCATTGATATACCGTCAGAATCTCGAAGATTTCCCTGTGCAAGGGAACAGGGAAATATGGTTCGGCGGGGCCGAGACTTTGATCCCCGCTCAAGCGAATCCGAGTGCCCGCCTTTGCCTGCCCCAATCGAGCGGCAGCGAGGCGCCTTGGAGGAGCCGTTTGGCGTTTAGCCCAGGCGGATGGCGGCCGTCGAGTATGGCTTCCGTAATTTCCGGGGCGAGGTAGGCCAAGCGTATCGTTCGACCAATGTAGGACCGATGCACGCCCTCGGCGGCCGCGATGTCGCTGATGTTCATATGGCCGGCGGTGAGCTTCTCATTCAACTCATGCGCCTTCACAACGAGCTTGATCAGGCCCGGATCAGGTGAAGGCTTGCATGCTCCCATATCTGGTCCGGCGATCACCATCCGAACGTCCTTGCCGACCCGCGTGAAAGCCGCCGCCACGGATAGGGTCAGATGATCGGCGAGTTTGGGGGACGCGGGCGTGACTGATGGATCGAAAGACCCGCCGCGCAGGACGCCGCAGACGGCCGCCGGCATCACATGAATCACGACCTTCTCCACCAGGATATCGATGCGCGCGACAATCGCCCTCAGAATAGACCGCGCCTCTGTCGTCGTGGCGCAGCCGTGAAGAACCTGTCCCATAGCGCATCCTTCCATTCTCCGGAAAATAATGCACCATCAAATGCCGGGACTAAACACCTAGAGCGCGATTCTGAGTCTGTCCATGGGGCCAAGGCTCCGGTGTTGGGGAGCGGGGCAAATAAAAAGCGCGGCTCCGGATTTCTCCGAAAGCCACGCTCGCACCATGGTCTACGTGGACCCTTCAGCCCGGCACAGCGCCCCATGCCGCGATTCGATCACTCATCTTGGATAAATAAAATATAGCAAAACTGGCCCGGATAAACAAGTGAAAACTCTATATAACCTTCTGAAAACAAAAGATAACGTGGTTAACGTTCGACGCGAGAAAAGGGGGTCGGCCAGTCTCTTTGGCCGACCCCCTGATGGCCGTCAATATGTGTGTTTGTGGGCGACAGCGCCTGCGCCATCATATTACATAACGGCCAGTTCCGCGAGCTGCTCAGGACTAGCAACTGCGGCGGCCCAGTTCAGAGTGTTTCGCGGGCACGACGCTCAATGCAGGTCCAAGGTGACGGGGCCTAGAACACAACCAACACGCAACTGGCACACATTTTGCTCCGGACGAGGTCTGCCCACCACGCCCAGGTCGGCGAAGTAAGCGTCGATGGCGCGGACCGCCGCGTCCAGGTGATCCGGGCCGTATTTTGCGTAGCGCTCGGTCGTTCGGTAGCCGGTTGAGTGGCCGAGGAAGCCTGCCACCTCCCAGACCGGCACGCCGCGCTTGCGCATTTCGCAGGCGACCGTGTGGCGGATCGCGTAAGGCGTCAGCTCCAGCAGGGCGTCGCCGCGTGCTTTCGCCTGGGCGATAACCGGCCAAGCGTCGCTTCTTGCGTTGGCGCGGCGCAGGCGGTGGGCGTCTCGCGCCGCTTCGTCGCGAAGCACGACCCGCGCGCGCGCCTTCAGGCGGTCGAACGTCGATTTGATGGTTTTTAGCGGTTTATCGTTGTAGCGCACGAGTGGACCGTCCGGCAGGTCGCGTAGGTAAGGCAGGAGGGTCCGGCATATGGGGATGGTCGGCCGGCGCTTCTTGGTCTGTGCGCGGCCGGGTGGGTTTAGCCGGATGAGACGCGCTTCGCAGTCCACCTGGCTGCTTGTGAGCTGTAGGATCGCCTCGGGCCGCGCCGCCGTTCCGAAGGCCAGCAGGAGGCACATACGCTCGTAATCGTGCCTGGCGGCCGCGAAGAGCCGCCGCGCTTCGTCCGGCGTCAAGATTCGCTCGCGCGGCTGGGGCTCCGGGACGAGGCTCAGGTCCACGTAGGGTACAGTGGTGAGCTCGCCCAACCGATGCGCGTGGTTGAGGGCCGCCCGGCCGATGGCCAAAGTGCGTCGGATGGAGCCATTGGAAAGCCCCTCGCGGCGCATGTCTCCAACGAAAGCGCGCAGGCGGATGGGTGTGATCTCCGCGACCACCGCGGCGGGGAAGAAGTCGCTCCATCGGCGCAGCGCATAGCGCGCTTGTTTGCCGCTCCGCCGAGCGCAGGCGTGTTGCAGGTAATAGCGGATCAGCACGGCCTCCAGGGGCACGCGGTCGGGGCGGCATTCGGGCAAGGTCCCATGGCCGAGGGCCCAGGCCGCCAGTTTCAGCCTCGCGTCTTGAAGATCCGCTGTGCCAAGCGATGCGCGCCGTGTTTGTCGAGAAGATCGGTCGAACCAGGTTCGGCACCAGGCAGGGCTGTTTGGCCGCTTGCTGAGCCAGCATCCGCCGATCTCTCCAAGCCGTTCTCCTTGTCGTCTCGGCATGGTCGAGTCTCCCGTTCGAGATAGGCCGCCAAGTGCCGTTCGGTGTAGCGGATCCGGCCGCCGACGCGCGTATGCGCGATTCTGCCTGCCCGGCGCAGACGCCGGATGGTATCGACCGAGACGCCAAAGACCTCCGCCACTTGGCGCTCGGTCAGAAGCTTGGGAATCCGGAGCGAGTGACTATCCATGGCGTGTCGTTTCCTGGTGCAATGGTCCGGGCGCCTCTGGAGTACACGACCTCGGGCGCGAGATTGTCCAGGCCCGCGAAGCAGCGCCGGGTAGGGTGGTAGGCGACGAAGGCGGGGGGTGCGGCGCAGGACTCCCCTAACGGCTCAACTCGCCCTACCGTGGCCACCGTGGCCAAGATCGCTACGGGGGAGATCGAGGAAACCATCAATGACGGCAAGGACAAGGCCACCCAGTCCTCGGGTCACAAGGGCGGGAAGACGCGCGCTAAGATGATGAGTCCGGAACAGCGCAGCAAGATAGCCCGCAAGGCCGTGCGCCTAAGATGGGCCGCCAAAACCAATCGATATTTGTTGAGAAGCTTGCTAAGGCAGCATGTGTTTTACAACTGCCCGCCCCATATGAATCTCGATTGTCTTTGCCGATGTTGTTACTTTCATTGTAATAAAAATGCTTGTTGTGTTTTTTACAATTCCTTAGCTCAGAAAGAGCTTTTACTAGGTTTTTAGTGTTTTTGTTTTCCTCCCTTAACTCACTTTAACATATTGTTTAATAGAGCTTTTTCTACAAATTCGCTGGCCCAGCCATTGACTGTTCCATTCTATCGCTGAGTTTCTTTCGAAAATGGCTGGCTGGTTATCCGGTCCGATCAGCGACGCCGGAAGACGAACTCGTCGCAGCCAGTTCCGAAAAGGCCAAGCCCGCCGGCGTGGACGAATGTTCGCTCGATTTTGAATCCAAGTTTATTCAGGAGCGAAGTCGCGTCCCCTGGGTTTATAGATTCATAGGGATATCCACCCATCCAATCATGCACATCGTGAAGGTAGTCCATGCCGCGCTGGGAGCGGTAGTCACGCACATAAGTGTCGAAGTCATTGCCACGTAACAAGAAGTTTAGCCGGAACAGGGCGATATAAACTGACTGTAGAAATCGTTGCACACCTGCAGGCGCTTTGGCGTAGAGCTTCTTCTCCCACAGCCAGAATCCGCATAACGGGGTCTTGCGGTAAAGGGCAAGGATGATCTGGCCCTTAGGCGCAACCATCGCCGCCGCCTTCTCGATCGCGGGAATCATGGCTCCGGTGTGATGGAGAACCCCCCAGGAGTACACGATATCGAATTGGCCGTGCCGTTCGGGGTCCAGATCGAATACGCTCGTGCGTTCCGCTCGCCAGTCTAGGTCCGGTGCATGTTGGCGCAACAACTTCTCTGTGGTGGCAACCGACAGGGGATCGAAGTCCACCGCGAGCATCCGCGAGGCCCCAAGCTTCAGCGCCGCCAAGGCGTGCAGGCCGGAACCGCAACCGATATCGAGAAAACTCTTGCCTCGCAGGGCGTCGGGGCCGGCCAGGCGGACGAGGCCTTCGTGTGCACCCAGAATACCTCGATCGTCCAGGCCTCGTGCAAACTCCGCCCAGTTTTCGCCAAAGCGGAAACGGCCGGGTGTACGGTCGGCGTTTTCTATCAACGATTTCATTTTGCGAACATCATGATGGACAGGCTATTGCCCGACGGCATATAGCACATGTACCTCGTGCCGGCATGGTATTTGCCGGTCCCTTCAGGCGCCATTAACTTGGGATTTTTTGCGGTCACAACAGGCTATCGAACAATATCCGATACCATGTCCGAAATTACCAAGCCTATCTCCATCGCATTGGTTATTTCTGGCCTGGGTCCGGGCGGCGCGGAGCGGGTCGCGACGATCCTAGCCAACCACTGGGTTGGCTTGGGATGGCGGGTCACTGTGCTGGCAATGGATCGGGACGATACGCTCCCGTATTTCGCGTTGAAACCTGGCAGCACGGTCCGGCGGATGGGGCTGCTAGCGGATTCACCCAACCCTCCTGCCGCGCTGAGCAACACTATACGAAGGGTACGGACCTTGCGGGCCGAATTGCGCCGGGCCGCGCCAGACATAGTTCTATCGCTCGGCGCGCGTACGAACGTCCTCTGCTTGCTGGCCGTGGCCGGGTTGCATGTGCCCGTCGTCGCCGCCGAGCGTAGCGATCCCGGACAACATCAAATCGGTGACGCCTGGTCATGGTTGCGTCGCCGCCTGTACCCGCGCGCGGCAGCTATCGTCGCCCAATCGAAATCCGCGCTCGCCTTTTTTCAAGACATGCCTTTAAAACGACGGGTGGTTATCGGGAACCCAATTTGCGCCCCGGAGACTGCATCCGATGCCCAAGCCTCCAAGATCGTTGGTGTCGGCCGCCTGACACGCGAGAAGGGTTTCGACTTATTGATCGACGCCTTTGCCCGGATTGCTGAGGAACATCCACATTGGTCATTGGTTATCTATGGCGAAGGGCCAGAGAGGTCGGACCTCGTGAGGCGCATTATCGATCGGGGACTGGAGAAGAGGGTATCCTTGCCAGGCCGAACCGCCCAACCGGGGCAGTGGATCGACGGCGCCGCGATCTTCGTCTTGCCGTCGCGCTACGAGGGATTTCCAAATGCCTTGGGAGAAGCCCTTGCGGCCGGATTGCCGACGATCGCTTTCGATTGCCGGTCCGGGCCAAGCGAGATGATTGACAACGGCAAGGACGGTATGCTCTTGGCTCCGGAGGATACCGCCGCCCTGGCCACTGCTTTAGGCTGCTTAATCCGCGAGCCGCAAACGCGTGTCCGACTGGGGACCGCCGCGCGCCAATCAATGCGCCGCTTTGCCCCGGACGTTATTCTGCCACGCTGGACGGATCTGATCGTCAGCCTGATTGAGAACAAGTCTTGAGCTTGCGGATCGTTTTTCTGGCCCGTTCTCTCGGCCGCGGTGGTGCCGAAAGACAGCTCATCGCTCTGGCTAAGGGCCTTCACGAGCGTGGTCATCGAATCACGGTTGCCACATTTTATCCTGGGGGAGACTTGGCCGGGGAACTGGACGCGGCCGGCGTACGGCGCGTTTCCCTTAACAAATCCGGGCGCTGGGATGCAGTCCGATTTGCTTGGCGTTTGCGCCGCTTCTTGCGGGCGGAACGGCCGGAGATCGTCCATACATACCTTCCGCCGGCCAATGTTGCGGCGGCTTTGATTCGCCCTGTCGCGGCGGATTTTCAACTTGTCTGGGGCGTTCGCGCAACTTTTATGGACCTCACCCGCTACGATTGGTTCGCGCGGGCAGTGGACCGGGTCGAAAGACGCCTGGCGCAACGCGCTGACTTAGTCATCGCGAACGCGCAGGCGGGTATCGACTATGCGGTATCGCGCGGCTTTCCACGGAAAAGCCTGAAATTGGTTCGCAACGGCATCGATACCCAGCGATTCGCTCCTCAGGCAAAAGCAGGTGCTGACCTGCGAGCTGCTTGGGGTATCGACGCAGAACACGAGGTCGTTGGGTTGACCGCGCGTTTGGACCCGATCAAGGATCACGAGACGTTCCTAGAAGCCTTTCAGGAGTTGACGGAAAAGCGGCCCGGAGTGCGCGGGGCGCTTCTAGGAGATGGACAAGATGCAGATCGCGCGCGCCTGCAAAGCATGGCCCGGAAGCTGTCGATCGAGGACAAGTTGCTCTGGCTGCCGTTCGGACCGGACCCGGCCCCCTATTACTCGGCTTTTGATGTCGCTTGCTCGTCCTCGGTAGGCGAGGGGTTTTCCAATGCCCTTGCCGAGGCCATGGCCTGCGGCGTGTCCTGCGTGGCGACGGATGTCGGCGACACAGCCGAAATTGTCGGAGATACCGGCCTTTTGGTTCCGCCGAAGGATCCCGGCGCCCTCGCGCGGGCACTTGCCGTGCAACTGGACCGTCGACGCGGTGAGCCTGGCCTGGGCGCGGTGGCGCGGCAGCGAATTGAGAAGCACTTTTCACTGAACACAATGGTAAGTGAGACCGAGAGATTATTGGCGACTCTGATCGCTATCGAAATGGGGGGTAAAGGTTAAGCGGTTTGATTTTCGGCGATGAAGCGCTCGATCATCGCGTCGATTTCCGCTGGGGCGTAGGCATAGACGCGGCGCGCCTTGGCGCAATCGATCGTAAAAGGTGCGCGTCCTTGCCGCACAACACGGACTTGAGAAATCGAGTTGGTTCCGATCGCCATTTGGTCCACCAGCCGCGAGACTTTCGTGTGCCCGGCCGCGCCCAAAACGATCGTGTCGGTTCCCGAAAGGCCATGCTTGAGGAGGCTCGCGATCAATGCCGATAGGTCGGCCTCGTGCACCGCGTTGTTATAGTCCGCATCTGGATTGAAATAGCTTAGCGGTTCACCCGCTTTGAGCTTCCGTAGTGTTTCCGACGGCCAGTTCCGGTGCGAGCCTCGACCGATAACAGACGGTAGGCGCAGCGAGATCGAAGGCATCTCCACCGCAGCCTCGCGGAGGAGATGTTCACCCAACAGTTTCGTCACGCCATAGGCATCCGGATCCAATACCGGCGTGTTTTCGGTCACGGTGGTGCTTTCGATTTTTCCGAAGGCTGAAAGAGAGGAGAAAAATATGAAACTACGGGCGCTGGCGCTCAGCGCATAGTTTACCAAGGCCTGGGTCGCGACTACGTTGTCGTGAATCATGCGATCGACGGTGACGCCTGCCCAGATCGAGGTGGCCGCCGCGTGAACGACAGCATCGATTGTGTCCGGCAAAGACGTGGGTTCGGTCAGGTCGGACCTGATGACCTTAAATCGCCGTGCCGCTGCCGGCTCGTTCGGCGGTTTGACAGGGCTGTTGCGGGTTACAGCAAGAACCTCGAATCCGGCTACCGCCAATCGGCGTGCAACGTGTCCGCCCGAGAAACCGCCGGCGCCGGTGACCAATACCCGCATGGCCATTCAACCGACGGCTTAAGCAACCGCGGCCAGGATCTTCGCCTGAGAAATGCCGTGCGCATCGAGCAGGTCGTCGTAGCTGCCGTAGTTATGGATGAATTCATCCCGCAGTGTAAAAGTGTCCAGTCGGCAAGTGGCCTGTGTATCCCATGCGATCTGTTTGGTCTGCGCGGCGAGCCCGCCTTGGGGCACATTTTCCTCAATGACGATTACGTGCTTGTGGCTCGCTAGCGCGGCTTCGATTCCTTTGCGGTCTAAGGGCTTAACCGTATGGCAAGATACAAGCGAGACTGATTTGCCTTGCGCCTCAAGGGAGTCCGCAACCTCAGCGGCCATTTTTGTCAGTACGCCGTAGGTCAGGATACAAACATCGTCACCACGGCGAATATAGCGGATTTTGCCAAATTCCCAGGGATCGACGGCGTTCTCGGTTAGGTGCGGCTCCCCCGCCTTGCCGATGCGCAAATATACTGGCCCCTTACTCTGCAGGGCGCAGTGGCGGGTTGCCTCGATCGTCTCAAGAGGATCGCACGGCGCGATAATCTGCATGTTGGGAATGGCGCCTGCGACGGCAATATCTTCCATCGTGTGGTGAGTGCCGCCGAGGGTCGAATAAATGACTCCCGCGCCCATCCCGACCACCGTGACCGGCAGGTTCTGATAGCATAAGTCATCGCGGACCATTTCGAAGGGCCGGTAGAGTGAGAAAGTCGCGATCGTGTAGGCAAAGGGGCGGCAGCCCTTGAGTGCCAATCCGGCCGCGATGCCGATCATGCTTTGTTCGGCCACGCCGACATTGAGAAAACGGTCCGGATACTCGTGCTGGAAATTGGCCATGCTGCCGGCCGGCGAGATGTCGGCGACCACGATGTAAATCATTGGGTCGGCCTTGGCGCACTCATAGAGCGTTTCAGAGAAGGTATTTCTCATGCCGCCGCTCCATCGATCTCGCGGATCGCTTGTTCCAGCTCTTCCTTGTTGGGGGCCCGGTAGTGCCACATCGGTACGTTCTCCATGTAGCTGACACCCTTACCCTTGGTCGTCTTGCACACGACCATGAGCGGCTTGCCGCCCTCGCGATTTGCCACGGCATCGTGAATGGCGCCTGGATCGTGTCCGTCGCACTCGACCGCCTCCCAGCCGAAAGCGACGTACTTGTCGATTACCGGATAGAAACTTGGATGCGTCTCGTGGGTGCGGCCCAGGCTCTGAAAGTCGTTGTTGTCCATGAAAGCGATCAGATTGCTCACGCCGAAGGAAGAAGCCATCATCGTGGCTTCCCAGGTCGAGCCTTCCTGAACTTCTCCGTCCGAAAGGACGCAATAGACGTTTCCATCCTTGCCCTGGGTCTTGTCGGCGTAAGCCATGCCTAGCGCCATCGACAGGCCGTGCCCCAAAGATCCGGTCGATGCCTCGATCCCGGGCACGCCGTAGTCCGGATGGCATCCCAGCACCCCGCCTGGCTTGCAATAGAGATCCAGGTCATGCCGGGTCAGCACGCCCAGATCCTCCAGGATCACGTACTGGATCATGCAGCCGTGGCCCTTGGACATGAGGAAAGTATCCGGCGAACCCGGGTTCGTGCCGTGGCGGCGCATCAAACCGTGGTAGATGGTATCCACGATTTCCGTGCAGGAGAACGCGCCGCCGATATGGAGCGCTTGAACCTGCTGCGAAACTTCCAAGATTCGCTTGCGGTACTTCCGGCAGCGATCTCGCGCCGCGCCCGCATCATATGTGTTGGAACGAAAATTCATGGTCATTGGGATTCCGTGTCCTCTCCCAAAATCAGGGTCCAATAAAAATCGCCCTTGTATCCTGCCTCATCGAACAACTTTTTCCAGCCGTCGGGATAGTGGTGCGTGTAGGCGGTCAGGACCCATTCGAGAAACAATTCGCGCTCTTCCTCGTTGCGGTAGCTGTCAACCTGTACGTAGGCCTTGCTGTCGCGCGTGACCCGTTCGATCTCCCGCAGCGCCTGGAGGGCATCGGCGTGTTTCAGGTTATGCAGGGTATTGAGGCATACGACCGCGTCGAAACTGTGATCGGGAAATGGCAGCTTGTCGTGGATGTCGCCAAGGTGCAGGCGGCCGACAACTTCCGGCTCGCAATTCATCATCGCATACTCTGATATATCTAAGCCAAAGGCCTCCAGTCCTGGCATGGCCTTCATGAGGTCCTTGACCAGGAAGCCCTTGGCGCACCCAAGATCGAGTACGCGCATTCCTGGCCCCAGGTGCCAGTGCTCGATCATGTCCTCGGCAATAGCAACCCAGCGCCCGTCGTAGCGATACCCGCCGTAGCCGTATTCCCGGTCTCCGTCGAAATACTCGAATCCGTACTGCCTCGAGATGCGCACGTGCTCATCGGTCTTGGCGTGGGCGCGCTTCTGTACGTTACGCTTGCCTTTTGGATATCGGCGCAAGAGGTTGATCTCAGCCATGAAGCCTCGTTCCGTTGGAAAACTGGCCACAACACAAGTCTGTCGGCCGAGCTTTATCCCATGCGGAAGGAGCGATCAAGGGCAGTGCCAGGGCCCCTGCGGTCTCGGCGTTTGGCGTCGTGCGCGAGGCACTTTGCCTGGAAATGTTCCTTCTTCGGCTTTTATTCCTAACTGACTAAGCAACCCGTGGTATATAGCATTGTGCTTGAGCCGGCCTGAGGCGGCCCATGCACCGCAGCGTTTGAATCTGGACGGGCGCGGGTGATTTTGGGGAGAGATCGCGATATTCATGCGACTACGGCGTTGCAATCCGCCGAAGGACTGGTTAGTTGTCCCGCTCTTGCCGCCCGGGCAGGGGAGGCCGATCCGGCTATTCATACCTAGCGGCGTCTTCGCGCGACAAGAACAGGATGGAGTCATGGAACACGTCAGGACTTATTTTGAACAAGTGGCGGAAATCGCACGGACAATCGACCACGATACAGTCGAAGCCCTGGCGGTCGAATTGGCGGCCCTCCGCGAGAGTAATGGCCGTTTGTTCATCCTGGGGGTGGGCGGCAGCGCGGCCAATTGCAGCCATGCGGTCAACGATTTCCGCAAGTTATGTGGAATTGAGGCATACTCGCCAGTCGATAACGTATCGGAGTTGACGGCGCGCACCAACGATGAAGGTTGGGACACGGTCTTCGCGGCCTGGATGAAGGTGAGCCGCGCGAACGAGCGGGACGCGATCCTAATTTTTTCCGTGGGCGGCGGCGACGCGGCTCGCAATGTCAGCGCCAACATTGTCAAAGCGGTCGACGAGGCTAAGGCGCGTGGGATGAAGGTTTTTGGAGTTGTTGGCCGCACGACAGGATACACGGCAATGCATGGCGATGTCGTGGTCGTCGTTCCGACGGTCGATGACACTCTAATTACACCGCATTGCGAGGCGTTTCAGGGGGTTGTGTGGCATTGTCTCGTGTCTCACCCAGGGCTTCAGGTTAACAAGACCAAGTGGTAGCGCGTGGCGCCGCAGGCCGCCCAGCGGCACGGGCCGTCTTCCTGGACCGCGACGGAGTTATCAATCGAGCGGTCGTGCGTAACGGTCGGCCTTATCCTCCTGACACCTTGGAAGACCTAGAGATCTTGCCCGGTGCTGAGGAAGTGCTCTCCCAGTTGAGGGCCGTCGGCTTTCTCAATATTGTGGCGACCAATCAACCCGATGTCGCGACAGGAAAGCAGTCGCGCCATGTTGTTGACGCAATGCACGCACACTTGCGCGCGCGCCTGGCGCTAGACGATATTCGGGCCTGTTTTTGCGTTGAAGGGCCAGATTGCCCATGTTACAAGCCGTTCCCGGGCATGCTCGTCGAAGCGGCTCAGGACTGGGGAATAGACCTGAGGCGAAGCTTCATGGTCGGGGATCGGTGGCGCGACGTCGGGGCTGGACAAGCAGCTGGATGCCGAACAATATTTATTGATTGTGGATACGCTGAGAGACGGCCGGAGAATCCTGACTATACGGTCGGAAGTTTGACCGAGGCTGGAAATATTATTCTGGGGTTCGAGGGAACTTAGGCGCCCGGGATAGAGAAGGGGGAGGACAACATGCGGTCAACCGAGTCGTTGACAGTTAAAATTTTCGCTGACGGCGCCGATCTAGAGGGAATTAGAAGTCTTTCCCAAAATCCGCTGATCAAGGGGTTTACAACCAACCCAACTTTGATGCGCAAAGCCGGCATCGAAGACTACGAGTCATTTGCCCACCAAGTCCTTTCTATTATACCTGACCGTCCTGTTTCTTTTGAAGTGTTCGCCGACGACTTCGATTCTATGGCCGAACAGGCACTTCAGATCGCTTCATGGGGGTCAAACGTCAATGTCAAAATTCCCATTACCAATACCAAGGGCGAGTCGTCTGTGCCCTTGATTGGGCGGCTGTCGGCCGAGGGTGTTCAAGTCAACGTAACGGCGATATTTACACTCGAGCAAGTGTGGAATGTCGTCGAGATCTTGTCGCCCGAGACGCCCGCGATTGTCTCCGTCTTTGCCGGCCGGGTGGCCGATACTGGTGTTGATCCGGTTCCAATGATGCGTGAGGCGGTTCAGATATTGAAGGCCAAGCCCAAGGCTGAATTGATCTGGGCTAGCCCACGTGAGTTGTTGAACGTATTTCAAGCCGACGACGTCGGATGTCACATTATCACGGTTACCCATGATGTTCTGGCAAAACTGGGTTTGGTGGGTAAGGATCTGAAGTCGTACTCGCTTGAGACCGTCGAAATGTTCTACCGAGACGCCAAGGCCGCTGGATACACGATCAGGACTGATAAAGCTGTCCTGAATGACCCGGCAACCGACGCGGCTTGAGCCGCATTTTCGCTTGCGCTTTCTGGCCCAAAGATAGGATCGAGGTTTACCGTGTTTAAGAACATCCTCGTAACCGGAGGCGCCGGTTATGTCGGCAGTCTTCTTACGCCACACCTTCTCAACGCCGGCCACAAGGTCACGGTTTATGACGTCATGTACTTCGGGGACGATTTCCTGCCGAAGGACAACCCAAACCTCACCATTGTGGCTGGTGATATCCGCGATACGGCTAGGTTGGCGGGGTCCTTAAAGGGTATCGACGCGGTTATCAGCTTGGGCTGTATTTCGAACGACGCGAGTTTCGAGCTCGATGAAAATCTCTCGAAGTCTATCAACCTCGACGCATTCGAGCCTATGGTTGTTGCGGCCAAGAAGGCGGGGGTGAGGCGATTCATTTATGCCTCGTCCAGTTCGGTTTACGGCGTATCTGAAGCGCCAGACGTAACCGAGGAACATCCCTTGGTGCCCTTGACTCTCTATAACGAATTCAAGGGAAAGTGCGAGCCTCTTCTATTCAAGCACCAGGATCCGAGCTTCGTCTGCGTTACTGTCCGTCCGGCCACCTTGTGCGGTTACGCTCCGCGCCAGCGGCTCGATCTTTCTGTAAATATCCTGACCAACCATGCGGTTAACAACAATAAGATCACTGTGTTTGGTGGATCGCAGAAGCGGCCGAACCTGCACGTGCAGGACATGGTCGACGTTTACCAGGCCCTATTGGACGCACCGAACGAGAAGATCGCCGGCGAAATCTTCAATGCCGGCTTCCAAAATATGTCGATCATGGAAATCGCACAGCTAGCGAAGAAAGTTGTCGAAGAAGTCTTTCCGGAAAAGGGCGATATTGAGATCGTGACGACTCCGACGGACGATATTCGCTCCTATCACGTTAATTCCGACAAAATTCGCCGTGTGCTGGGCTTCGAACCCCGATTTACGGTTGAAGATGCGATCCGCGACCTGTGCGAAGCGTTTCGGGCCGGCAAGCTGCCGAACAGTATGGACGACACATTTTACTTCAATGTTCGACGCTTGAAGGCGCTAAAGGCGGCATGACGGCTAGGCCCGTTGCGGTCGTCACGGGGGGGGGCGGGTTCATTGGTAGCCACATGGTCGATCTCTTGCTGTCGCGCGGCTATGCAGTACGTGTGATCGATAGTCTTGTTGGCGGCCGCGAGCAAAACCTCGCGCATCACGGCAGATCCCCTGATTTGACCGCGGAATGGAGAGATGTTCGCACTCTGCAGCCAAACGACGCCCTGTTCGCCGGGGCACGCTACGTTTTCCACTTCGCGGGAATAGGCGACATCGTGCCGTCGATCGAGCGGCCCCTGGAGTACATGTCGGCCAACGCGCTCGGCACCGCACATGCGCTTGAAGCGGCGCGCCACGCGGGGGTCGCGAAGTTTGTCTACGCCGCGTCGTCCTCCTGCTATGGCTTGGCCGATGTGCCAACGCGCGAGGATCATCCGATCCGGCCGCAATACCCTTATGCGCTGAGCAAATATCAGGGCGAACAAGCGGCGCTGCACTGGAACAAGGTATATCACCTGCCGGTCAACTCCATCCGCATCTTCAACGCCTATGGCACGCGCTCGCGCACATCGGGTGCTTATGGTGCGGTTTTTGGTGTGTTCTTACGCCAGAAACTTGCCGCAAAGCCGTTCACGGTGGTTGGTGACGGCACCCAGACTCGCGACTTCATTTATGCCTCGGATATTGCGGGCGCATTCTTGGCCGCGGCTGAAACCGATATCACAGGCCAGATATTCAACGTCGGCGCTGGTAACCCCCAATCGGTAAACCGCTTGGTTGAGTTACTCGGCGGCGAGGTCGTGTACGTTCCCAAGCGGCCAGGCGAACCCGATTGTACCTGGGCCGATATCTCGCGCATTCAGAAGGAGCTGGGCTGGGCGCCGAGAGTATCTTTCGAGGACGGCGTTGGGCGCGTGCTTGAAAATATCGAATACTGGCGCGAGGCGCCCCTTTGGGACGAAGCCTCGATCGCACTGGCGACCAAGACCTGGTTTGAAACGCTTTCTTCTTAAGGGTGATACGGCCGATGGTCGACGCAAAATACAAGGCTAAGATCAAAACCGTAGAGCAAGTGCGCGACGCCATCGGCGCCACGCCGCGCAAAAAAAGGGTCATCATGTGCCACGGCACTTTCGACGTCGTGCACCCTGGTCATATCCGGCACCTCATGTATGCCCGCAGCAAGGCGGATCTGCTGGTTGCTAGCCTGACTGCTGACAAGCATATCAAAAAAGCAAATTTTCGCCCCTTTGTGCCCGAACAGTTGCGTGCGCTCAATCTCGCGGCGCTCGACATGGTCGATTATGTCGTTGTCGACGAGAACGAGACGCCTTTGGAGAACCTGTCAAAGATCCAGCCGGACTATTTTGCCAAAGGGTACGAATACGTTTCCTCGGGAATGCATTCCAAGACCACAGAGGAAAAGAGTGTGCTGGATAGCTATGGCGGTGAGTTTATCTTTACGCCTGGAGATATCGTCTATTCTTCATCGCGACTGATCGAGACACAGCCGCCGAATCTCGCCTCTGAAAAACTCGTTACCCTACTTGAGGCCGAGAACCTCACTTTTCGTGATTTGCGCGGTGTGCTGGACCGTATGAGCGGCGTGAAAGTGCATGTGGTCGGCGACACGATTGTCGATAGCTTTACCTATACGACGATGATTGGCGGCCAGACGAAAACGCCGACGATTTCCGTTCGTATGGAAGAGCAACAGAATTACGTCGGTGGCGCGGGTGTTGTCGCCAAGCATTTGAGTGCGGCCGGCGCCGAGGTCGTTTTCTCGACGGTCTTGGGCGATGACCAATGGAAAGATTTTGTTCTAAAGGATCTTGCCGATGCAGGCGTGGACGTACGCGAGATCGTCGATCCCACGCGCCCGACTACCAACAAGAACGCGGTAATATGCGAGAATTATCGCCTGCTAAAAATTGATACTCTGGACAGCCGGACAATCTCGGAAAATATCGTCGAACACCTTTGCGAAGCCATCGGCAAAGTCGAGGCTGACGCGATCGTATTCAGCGATTTTCGGCACGGTATTTTTAACCGTGCGACTATCCCAACTTTGACCGGTGCTATCCGCAACGGCAAATTCAAGGTGGCCGATAGTCAGGTCGCTAGCCGATGGGGTAATATCTGCGAGTTTCAGGACTTTGACCTGATTACGCCAAACGAGCGCGAAGCGCGATTCGCCCTGGCGGATCAGGACAGTGTTGTAAGACCGCTGGCGCAGAAACTTTTCAAAGAAGCCAAGTGCAGGAACTTGATTCTGAAGCTGGGTGAACGCGGTCTCATCGCTTACCGCCAGCGACCCGATATCGAAGATGTTCGCTCCTTCTTTGCCGTCGATAGCTTCGCGGGAGACGTCAAGGATGCGGTTGGCGCGGGCGATGCCTTGCTAGCTTATGCGATGTTGGCGCAGGTGACAACTAAGAATGAGGTAATTGCGGCTGTCATAGGTGCGATGGCGGCGGCCGTGGAGTGCGAGCATGACGGAAATGTTCCGGTCACGCCTGACGATGTGCGCGAAAAGCTGATCCTGGTGGAAAAGCGGTCTAATTACGAATGATGAAGGCGCCAATGTTTGTTCAGGCCACCGGGCGATCACGAGACGGAAGCTGGCGCGAATGAGGGTCATCGTCGTCGGGCTCGGCGTTCAAGGTTACAAACGTCGGCTGACTGCGGGTAGCGATTTCGTCGCCTCGATCGATCCTGTCAACCCGGAGGCGGACTACCACGACATCGCCGATGTGCCTCTGCGTGAGTATGACGCGGCGCTATGCTGCATACCCGACGGACCGAAGATCGAAATTCTCAAATATCTGTTGAGCAACGGCAAACACTGCCTGGTTGAAAAACCACTTTGGGCGCGCGAAGAAGGCGAGATCGAGGATCTGCAGGACCTGGCCAGGTCGAATGCCGCCGTTTGCTATACGGCCTATAATCACCGCTTCGAGCCGCATTACATGCGCATGCGGGACCTGGTCCAATCGGGCCGTTTAGGACGCGTCTATCATTGCCGCATGTTCTATGGAAATGGGACAGCGCGGCTGGTCCGCGACTCGCAGTGGCGCGACAGGGGGGCGGGGGTCCTGCCGGACTTGGGCTCACACTTGTTCGATACGGCCAATTTCTGGTTTGGCGGTTTAGGCGAGGATTTTCGAATTGTGCTCGCCAGTAACTTTGAGAACAAAGCGCCGGACCATGTTGTCGTGGCGTCCAATGAGACTGGCCCAAAGATTGAGATGGAAATGACCTTGCTAATGTGGCGCAATCACTTCACGTGCGACGTGTTGGCGGAAAAAGGCTCGGCCCATATTCGCTCGCTATGCAAGTGGGGGCCCAGCACCTTCACGGTTCGCACCCGTATGCTGCCGTCTGGCCGGCCGCCAGAGGAAACGGTCACGCTGGTCCAGGACGATCCGACTTGGATGAGCGAGTACGCGCACTTCAAGGACCTCGTCGCGCGGCAAACCGAAACCGATCTTTCGAAAGATTTGTGGCTTAATAGCCTTTTACGACGTCTCGGCGATGAAGCTGTCGGAGCGATGAGCGTATGACGGGCCTGACCGTCGGGTATGCAGGCATGACCCACCTCGGGTTGAACTCGGCTGTGGCCGGGGCCGAGCGCGGCTTCGATATAGTCTGCTTCGATCCGGACGTAAGGGTGATCGAAGACCTGAACCGGGGCGACTTGCCTGTCGTGGAACCGGACTTGCCAGAGCTTTTTACGAAGAACCGGGCCCGCTTGACCTTTAGCGCGGAGGCGTCGAGCCTGGCCGCCTGCGATGTTGTCTATGTTGCCCCCGACGTGCCGACCGACGATCGCGGCGGCAGCGACTTAAGCGGGCTGACGTCGCTCATCGATAGCGCGGCCGGGCAATTGCGCGCCGACGCGGTGCTGGTCATTCTAAGCCAGGTGCCGCCCGGGTTCACGCGCGGCCATGTGCGCCCCGCCCTAACCCTCTACTATCAGGTCGAAACCTTAATTTTCGGGCGGGCGATTGAGCGCGCGCTCCATCCCGAGCGTACCATCGTCGGCTGCGCCGACCCGGCTGAGCCCTTGCCGGAGAGCTATCGCCGGTTTCTGGAGGCTTTCGGCTGCCCCGCACTGCCCGTGCGATATGAGAGCGCCGAGTTGTGCAAGATTTCCATCAACTGCTGCCTGGTCGCGTCGATTAGCGTCGCGAACACCTTGGCGGAGCTATGTGAGGGTATTGGCGCCGTGTGGTCGGAGATCGTGCCGGCTCTCAAGCTCGACCGCCGAATCGGCCCTCACGCCTATCTGGCGCCGGGTCTCGGCATCGCCGGCGGCAACTTGGAGCGTGATCTGTCGACGGTTTTGCGCTTGGCAGAGCAAATCGGCAGCGACTCCTCAGTGCCCCGCGCTTGGATCCACAACAGCCGGTACCGCAAAGATTGGGTACTGCGGACGCTGCACGAGACGGTATTGCGCGTTACCCAAGATCCCTTGGTTGCTGTTCTCGGTCTCGCGTATAAGGAAAATACGCACTCCACCAAGAACTCGCCCTCCTTTGCGCTAATCGAATCCCTGCCCCCGTGTCGTCTGCAGGTTTTCGATCCGGTCGTGCCGACCGACTCGGCTCCGCACCCCTACCCCATCGGGGTGGCCACGGCACAAGCGGTCTGTGAGGGGGCGGATGTCCTTGCTATTATGACGCCCTGGCCGGAATTTCGAGATCTAGACCCGGGGGAAATTGCAAAATCAATGACCGGTCGCACCGTGGTCGATCCCTACGCCATACTGGATGGCGCGAGTTGCCGGGCGGCCGGTTTGAGCTACCACACCTTAGGAGTTACCGATGCTTGATCATACATTGGCGGCGCCGGCGTTATCGAAGCGCACGGTCGTCCTCGGCGCCCGGGGCTTTGTCGGCTCTCACGTCGTTCGTCGCCTGCAGGAGAGCGGCGGCGAAGTGCGCGCGATCGGTTCCGATTCCATCGACTTGCTGGCCGCGGACGCGGCCGACAAGCTGGCTACTATCGTGCGGCCAGAGGATACGCTGGTTTTTGTCTCGGCCATCGCCCCTTGTCGCGATGCCGCGCAGATGACGAAAAACATGACCATGGTCGCGGCGGTGATCGAGGCGCTAGGTAAGTCGCCGGTCGCTCATCTGGTCAATGTCAGCTCCGATGCCGTTTATGCCGACGACGCGAACCCCGTAAGCGAGACTTCCTGCGCCTCGCCTTCGTCGCCGCACGGTGCCATGCATCTGGCGCGTGAGGTGCTTCTCAAGACGGGCGTCAAAGGCTGCCCCATCGCGGTAGTTCGGCCGAGCCTGATTTACGGTGCGGCGGACCCGCACAACGGCTATGGGCCGAACCGGTTCCGCCGACAGGCCGAGAAAGGCGAGACGATTAAGGTATTTGGAGAGGGCGAGGAGCAGCGAGACCACGTATTCATAGACGACGTTTCACTCTTGATCGAACTCGTAATCACGCACCGGTCCAAGGGCGTTCTCGATATCGCGACCGGCAAGTCGACGTCGTTTCGGCAAGTTGCCGAGATGTGCGTGGAAATCGCCGGTAAGGGTGATGTCCAGGGCACGCCGCGTCAGAACCCGATTACGCATCGCCATTTCGACCCGACGGCGCGCCTGAAGGCATTCCCCGATTTCATCTGCACGCCGCTGGCTGAGGGGTTGCGCCGGGCCGCCACGGCCCCCTGAGCCAATTAGGCTGGACGAGACTTGACTTTCGACATTGCGCTAGGGAATGTGCGCCGCAGCCGGGCGGCGATAGCGCGCGATGATGGCTAAGCAAGAGGGAGATAAAACAACGTGAAGACGGCTCTTGTCATTGGCGGCGGGTTCGCCGGCTGCGCGGCGGCACATCAGCTACAGCTCATGGGCGGATGGAATACGACCGTTGTCGAGGCGGCCCCCTTCTTGGGCGCGGGCGTGCGTACACGATACTGCGGCGGCCACCCCTATACGTTTGGCCCCAGGCATTTTCTGACACCGTGGGAGCATGTCTATAGCTTCCTCAATAACTATGTGCCTTTGAGGCGGTGCGCGGATCACGAATTTCTGACTTATATCGAAGAGGATAGCCGCTTCTATGGTTATCCTATCCATGCCGACGACATACCGCAGATGCCCGAATCAACCCAGATCCAGGAAGAGCTGTCGGCGATCAATATAGAGGCGATAAGCCGGTTGACCCCGGAAGAACTTGCCAAAATGACCAGATCCGAGGTTGCTAAGCTCAACAAGGCCTCCGATGCAAAGGACTTTGAGGAATTCTGGATCTATTCAATTGGCAAGACTCTTTATAACAAATTCGTCAATGACTACTCGCGCAAGATGTGGCAGATCGACGATAACAGGAAAATCGACGATTTCACTTGGTCTCCCAAGGGCGTCACGGTGAAAGAAGGGGACCGTGCCGCGTGGGACACCGCAATCTCGGCCTATCCGATCGCCTTCAACGGTTACGACGACTATTTTGCGATTGGCACGCAGGACGCCAAAGTCCACCTCAGCACGCGAATTGAACGCTATGACGTCCCTAACCGTGCGGTGTGGATTGATGGTGAGAAGCGCGCCTTCGACATCATAATCAACACCATTTCACCCGACATCCTTTTCGACAAATGCTATGGCGAACTGCCCTATGTTGGGCGCGATCTGCATGCGATCGTATTGCCGGTTGAGTTCTGCATGCCCGAGAGTGTCTACTTTTGCTACTACGCCGGCAAAGAGTCCTTCACCCGCATCGTCGAATACAAGAAGTTCACTTTGCACAAATCGCCGACAACTCTGATTACGCTGGAAATCCCCTCGATGACCAGCCGCTACTACCCCATGCCGTTCGAGTCGGAGAAGGCCAAGGCGAAGAAGTACTTCGACGAGATGCCGGACCAGGTATTCTCGGTCGGGCGCGCCGGCAGTTACCTGTACAACGTCGATATAGATGACACGATTGATCACGCCATGAAAGTCGCCGAAAAGCTGAAGTCGTGACGCAGCGGGACCACTAACGAGAAAGCGGAAGCATGTCTGAGAACAAGAAGCATTTTCCTCCCGTTCCGATCGAGGGACAGATTGGCGAACCTTGGGTTGTCCTGGGCGACGGCCGCGGTCTGGCTGACTGGGGCAGGGACGACGAGATCGCCTATAATCAGACCAACCGGCAGACGGAAAAGGCCCTGTTCTATCGCCGAACCTTTGATTTCTTGACCGACAATCGTGTCGCCGGCGATTATCACGAATACGGTTGCCACCGCTGTCGAACCTTTCGAATGTCTTTGACCGAAGCGAGGCGGCATAACCAGACGGATATGCATTTCCACGCCTTCGACAGCTTCGAGGGATTGCCGGAGCCGACCACCGATACCTCCGTCGAGATATGGACTCGCGGCGCTCTTACGACCTCCGAGCAGGATTTCATGGGAATGGTGCGCGATCACGGCATCTACGCCGATCGGGTCCACACTGTGAAGGGCTTCTATGACCAGAGCCTGACTGAGGACCTGAAACGGCAGTATATCGACAGCGGCCGGAAAATCTCGCTCATTAACATCGACTGCGATCTTTATGAGTCCGCTGTCCCGGTATTTCAATTCATCGATCCTTTGCTGCAGGAAGGCGCCGTGCTCTACATCGACGATCTTTTTGCAGGGTACAAGGGGAGCCCCCGCAAGGGCGTGGCGCGCGCCTTTTTGGAGTGGCAGGGCCGCACCCGCTGGAAGGTCGTCCGGCATCTCGACATCGGTTGGTGGGGCCGCTCCTACATCGTTTATCTGGATAAGGACGCAGCCGTCGGCGTTCTCTAACCCACTTGATCCAAGTCAAAGATGTTTCCCAGTATTCGGGCGCAAATGACGTATCCGGCCGGTCCGTGCCGACGGTATGAACCTGGACCGGCTCATAGTACTTGTGCCGAATTCAGGATCGCCGGACATGTCTAGGGCCAAGGCCATGACCACAATGAATGCCGCTGCAAAGGGGGGCCGGTGGATACTACCCTAGGGATTCTGCCGCAACCCGTGCCGGCCGCTGGTGTCGATGCCTATCTGCGCGAGCGCGCCTTGGCGATGGACGCGGATCCGCGAAAACGGCGCAATTTCGAAATCTTCGAGTCGTCTTCCCGCCGCGGCGCGACCGTCGATTACATGCCGATCAAGCTGGATATCGAGAACGTCAGCCGCTGCAACTTCCGTTGCCGGATGTGTGTGGTGAGCGAGTGGGATAAGGGCCAACGGGCGGACGATATTCCGCTCAACGCCTTCCGCGACTTGATCGATGAGCAATACGGGCTATTGGAGATCAAGCTTCAAGGAATCGGTGAACCGCTTCTTCAGCGCGACGATTTTTTTGAGATGATTCGCTATGCGCGCTCAAAACATATCTGGGTGCGAACGACGACCAATGCCTCGCTCCTTCATCTAAAGGGAAATGCCGCTAAACTTATAGACAGCGGTGTAAACGAAGTTCAGATCTCGATCGATGGCGCGACAAAGGCGGTTTACGAGGGCGTCCGGGTGGGATCTGTTTTCGAACGGGTCATGTCCAACTGCAAGCTGATTAACGCCTACTGCCGGGAGCATCGATTATCGCGCACCAAGATGTGGACGGTCGTGCAGAAGGCCAATCTCGGTCAGCTGGAGGCCTTGGTCGATATTGCCGCCGAGTCGGGATTCGACAACCAGGTCTTTTCCCTGGAGTTGAGCGACTGGGGGGTAGAGCGCTGGAACGAGCGTAATCGCAAGGCCTCGGGTCGCGATGCCCTGACCCGCACACGTTTGATGACGCTTGTCGAGCGCGGAGCGCGCCTTGGCGTCTCCGTGCGATTCTGGCAAATTGCGGAGAAATACCGCTTGGATACCCCTGAGCACCTTTGTCCCTGGCCGTTCGAGCGCGCTTATGTCGGGTCCGATCTGCGTGTCGTGCCGTGTTGCTATATCGGAAACCCAGATGTATTCCAAATTGACAAGGCGATTGAAGCTGGGCGAAACCTCACGGATATCTGGTACGGCGAAGCATACAAGGAATTTCGTCGCGCCCATCTCGAAAGGAGGTTGCCGGATATATGCCGGGCCTGCTACGAATCCGATCCGCCGCGCCCCGATGGGCGGGCAGTAATTTCCAAGCAATGACACCACACCGAGAGGCGGCGAAATTCGCGATCCATGGCAAACTCAGCGATCACATTTTATGATAAGTTTCTGCCCGATCAGCCGGAACATACGCATCATTATAAAGGCGAGAACTACCACGCGGCCCTTTACGATCTAGTCTGCCGTTCCAGCGGCATCGACAGCCCGCACGACGCGTTCAAGCTAGAGCAAACAGACATGTTCACCGTGGAAGAAATGGCTTCCAATCCGGTGAGTATGCGTTTTTTTGAGTTTCTGATCCAGGTCGCCGGAATCCGTAGGGTATTGGAAATTGGGGCTTTTATAGGCGTTTCGACCATGAATTTCGCGCGCGCCCTGCCCCCCGGTGGCGAAGTGGTATCGATCGAGAAGTTCGATCATTTCGCCGCCATTGCGCGCAAGAATTTCGAGTTGAACGGCTTGAGCGATCGTATTCGGCTCCTTGAAGGGGATGCTTTCGAGGTGATCGAACGATTGCCGCAGGACGAGAAATTCGATCTCATATTCGTTGACGGAAATAAGGAACGCTACAAAGATTACGTTGAGAAGACCGAGCATCTGCTGTCCGAGAAGGGCATAATGGTTGTCGACGATTGCTTCTTTCACGGCGATGTCGCGAATGATACGCCCGTCGACGACAAAGGCGCGGGCACGCGCGCCTTCATGGACTACGCCGCGACGCGGGACGACTACCTGCGCATCGCGCTGCCGCTCGCCAACGGGATTTTTCTCATGGTGCGTAAGCCCGGCTGAGCCGCATACCGGTGCCTAATTTGGCCCGCTCAGTTGTCATCGAAAATGTTGCGCAAGAGTCCTGAACGCTCGACTTGCTCGGCGGCGAGCCGGTGTCCCAAGGGATTCCAATGGCCGTCTCGCGGCCAATCGAAGCGCTCGCCATGCTGGCGCCAATGGGCGAAAAAAGCCGTGTCCATATCGATAGCGCCGTAACCGTGCCCGCGCGCTTGGCACAAAAAATAGTCGCGCATGCGCGCGAAGTAGCCGGTTTCTTGGCCGGCCCTAGCGGCCGGGTCTTCGGCCGGATAGCGCAGTCCGTCGACGACGAAGAGAATCTGGCTGGGACGCAGACCGGATTTAACGGGCAGGTCGCGAAAAAAAGCCTGCACCGCCCGCCGCGAGTCCGCGATTCGTTCGGTGCCGGCAAGGGAACCGCCGCCGGTGGCAGGCCGACCGGCCGCCAAGGCGGCGAAGCCGAAGGCCCGCGGCAAGAAATATTGAACCTTCAAGTGGTAAACCGCATAGCGCATCAGGGCAGAACGCAAAAGAAGGCGCAGCCATGGATTCGGGCGATAGTCCGTGCGCCGCAAGACCAGTTCGCCGCTAGCTTGTTGGTTATATAGGTGGAATCCCGGTCCGGTCTTGTACTTTGCCAGGCTTTCATCGAAGTCGTTGCTAACCACGACCATGACCAGGCCGGCGGGCCGGTAGGTCTCGCGGGCATGGTCGGCCCAGGCAAGATATTGGCTCAACGGCGCTCCCGAAGCGGCAAAGCTGTAGACCCGGCCCCGGCCCGCGATCCTGGCCGCAAGACGGCCATGGAGTGTTTCGGCGAAGGGCACCATGATCGCCTCGACATAGGAATCGCCGATGACCGCGAGAAGCGGCAAGGGCGCGTCCGGGTCGTAGTCCTGATCGTTGACGAAGCCAGCGTTATTGATCCGGCCCCGATTGGTCATGATCAGGTCCCAGTCCCGGGACCACACAAACTCATCGTTGGGCTGGAATCGGAAAATCGGCGCGCCCACCTCGACGGTGGCGGCTTGGATACCTCGCGTGACGGGCAAGAGCCTCAGGGCAAGTTCCGCCACCAAGAGAGGGAGGAGAATTCCGACCCCTATACTGGCCAGCACCAGCAGGCGGCGGGGCGATCGGATCGAAGGTGTCATGGACAGGGGCCCAGTCGTGCTTCTGACACGAACTCATTCTCTGAGAGACCATGCCGCCGCCGGTTCGGCCCACCTTCCAAGCCAGAGGCCATCATAGCGGCTGAATATCCTCATGCTCCAGTGATTTTGCCGCACCATATTTCGTCGCTGCGAACAGACTCTATAGCCACAGGCCCTCCGAATCGATGCTAAAGCAACTCCCCGCTATCGGGGGCGGGCCATGGTACTGGAATGCGGATCCGCGGCGGGCTTATAAGATCGGCATATCCAGTCGAGATGCGTCATTCACAGGATTTCCAACCGAGCTCGCCATCCGAAGCGCGGCAACGTGCGCGGAACTGGCGCAAATATCGTACTGATGCAATCTCGCTCTCGACTTGACGAGCCTACAATGAACCGGCATGACAATCCTAGAAACGTCCCTTGTGGTGTGGCCGTGCGGGTCGTTTAGATGTCAGCGCAAAGATTTGGATGGCGTGTTTTGACCGCAAGAAGAGAAACCGCGTTTCGAATTGCGGGGGCCGCGCAATGAAACCTCAATAGATTAGCTGGGAAAAACCTATGTCGAGTGTGAGAATTTCTTCATTTCGGCGCACTGTTCTCACTAGCGCGGCATTTTTCTTAGCAACCTTCTTTGGCCTGGAAATCGGCGCACGCGTAATGGACGGTGAGCCCTTGACACTGGCCGACAATTATATAACCCGGGATTTGGGTCGCTCATCTTTTAACGGCGCAAATAACTATGACCCTCTACTTGGCTGGGTCTTGGCTCCGGGTCGAAAGACCGGGTCGCCAGAATATAGCTTTACGACAGGTGATTATGGACTGCGGATGCATCAATTCGAGATCATTGCGCCACAAAGGGGCGGTGTCTTGGCGGTCGGGGATAGCTTTGCTGCCGGGTCCGAGGTGTCCGACCAATTCACCTGGCCGGCACAGCTCGAATCTATGTTAGGCGTACCTGTTCACAACGCCGGTGTAGGGGCATACGGCGTTGACCAGATTGTTCTACGTGCGGAAACCCTGATTGATAAGCTTCAGCCCGATGTTTTAATTGTAAGCCCCTTGGCTGACGACAGCTTGCGCAACACTTATGCGAGATATGGGGCGCCCAAACCATACTTCGATATAGTCGACGGAAAACTGGATCTGCGCGGGGTGCCAGTTCCTACCGACATAATCAGCAGTAGGGAACTGGGGCTTCTTAGATCAATACTTGGCCACTCCTACGTGCTCCATAAGATCATGACGCAAATTGGCTATTATGATGTGTGGATTGACAATTCCTTGAGATATCAACAAGTGCACAACAATGAGATGGGAACAAAGATTTCGTGTCTCCTCATGGACCGATTGGTCAAGATTCGCAACGAGCGGGGAATCCGCGTTCTCGTTATGGTTCAGTATGGTGGGCCCGATTCCTTGGGAAAGGAACCGCCTTGGTACGGCCAGGAAGTAGTGGAGTGTGCTAGGGAGGCAGGTCTTCAAACGATCGACACTCACCCATCGCTCAACGCTGTGTCTCAACGGGGAATCGAGGCGTTTCAGGAACTATATGTGATGCACGATTCTAATCGGGTCTATGGGCACATGTCACCTGCCGGCAATCACTTTATTGCGGAATTGGCGAGAACGGCCTTAGGTGCTCAGCTGGAGTCAAATTAAGCGAGATCCTCTCGCGAAGCCATTTACGAACGGATCATGGTCACATCTAGGTGAATGTTTTGGAGGGCCTCCAGAGCGGCGCTCCAATTTGACTGAGCCTAGGGTCAGACGGTGCCCCGCCTATTCGGCAGCGGCGCGGTCGTCTTCAGCGGGACTCTTGGCAACATCAGCCAGCAAATGGTCGACAACGTAGATTGCGTGCCCTCCCACTATGAGCGGTTTTCCCACGATGTTTGCCCCGTCGGCGGTGAGACCATCTGGACCCTTGGCGATCTGGATTTTCTTGCCGGAAGCCAAAGTGAGGACGACCTGGTTTTTTTCGCGCAGAAGGTTATCGAGAAGGTGCGTCGAATCAGGCACACCGCCAGATCCGTCGATATAGTGATCTCTTATTGCCGAGATCAGGTCGTTCATTCCCTGTGGCGTCATGAGCCTGTCGATGGCTCCGGGGGCGACGCTGCTCAGCGCGTCGTCGCTGGGCAGGAATACGATGGCTCGGCCTTGGCCCTTGGAGGCTCGGGTTAGAGCGCCAGTATGTATTGCAAGGGCCAAGATCGACGCCACGGCGGCGCAACCGAGTTGATGAGCCGCTTGCCACAAGCGGATTCCCTCGCGAGCCACCGCCGTTCGGCGCACGAACAAATCCGAGCCCTGTTCCCGCGCACGCCAGCGCGATTCGGTGGCAGGATTGAAATGCCAGCGAATCTTTTTCTGGGCGACATAGTCGTTCACGGGACTATCGTAAGTCAGCCACCAGCCGCCGATATCCAGGGGATCGGCGGCACGTGGGTCCAGGTGCCATTCGACGTCTTTGCCCAGGGGGGCCAAGCTTACGGCAAAGAGGTCGTCGCTGTCGTCCATGAAGCTGGAAATTTCGGGATCTATGGGGTCCGTCGGCAGGCTCATTTCGTTCAGTCGCAGGTGGGCCGGGTCGAAGAGAAACATCTCGCGCGCGAAAACCCGTACCAGAATGCCCTCGTCCGGCACGGTCCAAATCATCATCTCCGCATGACCGGGGAAGAATTCGCTTGTACGCAAATATGCGGCCATGAGCGGATGGATGTTATCGAAGCAAATCCGAACCAGATCAGGGCCCGAGATGCTCAACGTCACATCTCCCGCGGGACGCCGTGCCCGCAGCGCCGGGGCGAAAGCGTCGCTGACGGCCCTCAAATAGGTCATAAAAATCGCTTTGCGCCCTTCGGCCAGGCGCGCGCCGACACTTTGAAAGGAATTCTGGGACCACGCGACGTCCGGCGGCATCAAGAGGATCAATTGCCCTTCCGCCTTCGCCCGCGCGATCCCGATGTTCCAGGCCTTATGGTGAGCAGCGATCGGGTTGGAGAGATCGCGCCGGTCCAGGGCTTGCAACTCGACTTTCATATGCCGGCGTAGGGCCATTACCTCGGCCGAGGCATCGAGGCGCGCAAAATCGGAATCCTGAGTGAACAGTAGGTATGTGATTTCGCATTGTCGACTCAATGCTGGAAGGTTACCTTCCGCCAAGAGCGTAGGCAGGTTGAGTTCCAAAAACATCTGTATGTGCCAGTCGCCCCATACGGCCGTAACGATCAGAAGTTTATCCCTAGATTTCACAGTTTCCCCTACCCTCGGATTTTTCTATATGCACGTCACGAGTGAAGATCCTAAGCATATTTTTCCCAGAATCGCTAGCAATCTGTGCCCATGGACAGCGCTGCCGCCGCAAATAGGAGCTAATATCTTCGCCAGGCCCCACAAGTGCCGTATTTTTCGGCCGAAAGCGCGACTGAAGCGCTCCGTGAATGGCGTCAGCAGCGATCGGAGGCGGGTGTACTGACCCACTTGAATCGATGACGGCCGCTAACATGACCCATTGGGAACGGCGCGTGGGAACCTGGGTGACCGGGCGGTTCCACGCGGAAATGAGCGCGCCGGACAGCGCAAGTACGGGTCCGTACACCCCGATTTCTGCTTGGGAAGAGGCCCAGCACAACGAGCTTGGGGCACCGCATGTTCCCGGGCACCAATCAAGCCGCACTATGCTCTGGGCGGCCTTGCGCGCGCGCGACGCGTTCGTAAGGGGGCGTTTTGACCAGGCGGCGCGTTTCACGAAGCAGGCATTGCAGCTCGACCCGCGGTCCCCCGTGGCGACACGGTGCATGGGCTACCTTCGGCATCGGTCCGGCGATCTACATGCTGTGGGCGATTTTGAGGCAAGTCTGCATCATGGGGTTAGACTCTGGTCCCGTCTGCATTTCGCGGCTCATGCCGCTGACATAAGCATGCTGGATCAAGCGATCGCCCGACGCAGCGGTCAAAACTTGAATGGGTGCGATGCGAATTCTCTCGCCAACTACGTCGCAAAGGCAGACAGCGCCGCGCGCGGTGTCACTGAATCGGTGGCCCAGGTCGCAGCCAATCTTCTGTCACTACAAGTCAGTCAACGTGTCACGAACCGATTTATGACGGAAATCGGGTGGCAACCTCGGGACTTGCTGGGACCCGACGACTACGACCCGACTTTAGACCGCAAGCTGGCTATTTGGTTAAAGTACTTGCAGGGCGCATTTCGGCACGCTGAGGAACGCCCAAAACTTAGCATTGAGATCCCGTTATTGCGTGACCACGGGCTCACTAGGGACGGCGCTTCCGCTTGGGAACTGAAGCCAGGCCTTCACCAAGATCAAGCTAAGGCACCGGCGCGTGTCGCTTTCTTGCTCGGAGAGCTTGCTTTGCGTGACGGCCACAGGCAGCGTGCAAAGGCTTCTTTTAGCCAGGTGGTGAGGCTGGCGCCTCATGTTACCGCTGGGCACCGGCATCTAGCGCGGATCGCGGAGGCATCCGCCGACTACCGGGCCGCCCCTAGGCACTATGAGGCGGCTTGCGCGATCCCAAATCAACATTGGATCGCAGCAGATACTTCGGACTGGATGCCCTTGTACTTGACCCGGATCGGTGGACGTTGCGACGTTTATCGGTTCCGCGGCGGCCTCTATGCGATCGATAGGACCAATCGCTTCAGGGGCCTGGCAGTCGTTGCGGATCGGCTAATCGAAGTTTTCGATTCGCGCAGCTATCGGATTTGGAGCCAGTGTGGACCGGCGACCCGTCGCCTGATGGCGCCGCTACGCGCGCCGCTTGGTAAGATCTGCCGGGCTAGTGGCCTAGATGCGTTAGTCAGTAGGGTGATCGCTATTTCTGTCTTTGCGCGATTATTTGCGGCCGTTGCCAGCATCTTGCGCGGAAAGAGCGGCGAGATGTCTCGGCCGACGGGGCCAGGGCGTCTAATAAGTATCGTACTGGCCATCGAGCGGCGGCTTCGGGGAACTTTCCTGGAGACGCCGGCAAAGGTTTTTGCCCATTGGCTTATTGTTCATGATGTCTCGGGGGTCTTTCGCAGCTACGCCGGAAGGGTTAAGCTGCAGTTAATTAAGTGCTTTTTTGACGTGAGAGAAGTCACGACCGAAAATCGCGCCCAGACACTGGAGGATCTGATTCAGCGGCTGAAACGACGTGTGGCCTAAGGGGCAGGCCCAGATAGCTCAATCTTGGCTAAGCTCAATCGGTGCTTGTGTTGTGATACCGTCAATTACATAAAGTGTCGTCCCTTCGATCTCCTCGGGACCGGCGGTGACTGGGTGACCGTTAATTGTCAGGCTGCCATGGACGGCTTCAAGTCGCAGTTCAGAGCCGGACAGTGTCTTGCAGGTTTGGCCCGCGCGAAAGGGCGCTCTCACCACATGATCCCTTACAAATTTCATGAGAGACTGTTCTTGGCCAGGGGCTTGCAAGGTGCGCAGAGCTGTCTCTCGAAACCCCGCCATGGCCCGGTCGGTCGGGACAATAACGGCAAGCGGCTCGCGTTCGCGCCATTGGCGCGACATTGGAGTGGCCAACAAAGCGACGCTCAACAGCTCTGAGGCTTTGGTGCAGCCGTACTTCCTCATTGCACGCCACAATTGCATGGCACGTTGGCCCACCAAGATGTCGCGGGCGGCTCCCTCTGAAAGTAGCTCGCGACGACGCCAGGAAGCCGGGGTCTGCGCTTCGCCATGAATGCGTACCGGCCTTTGGACGAAGGTACGAGTATGGCGCGTGTCGTTGAGGGGGTGGCGCGTCGTGCGTGCCAGGTCGCAAGGGTCACAGGTATGATCGAGAATGTAGTTGGCGAAGTATTTTTCCAAGGGATCGACGCTAAGCATCAACATCTCATCCGAGTCGGCCCCGAAATAGATGTCTTGGCCTTCCGGCAAATTGCCTGGATACCATAGGAACGTAATCGGGCAACGCCGCGGATCGAAAGCGACGAGTTCGCGCACGGCATAGCGGCTGACAATGCCTTCGGAGCCGACAGGCCAATGCATTTCGAATGCTGGGCGGGCGTGGCGCACGCCGGGCATCGACAGAAGTTGTAGCGGGTGCAAGTGACGCTGAGCGAGATCCCAGATCGAACTGGGCGGAATGGCCATGACGGCAGTTCGTCGAGCCATGAAACGCTCTTGCGCCTCCGGAACACATGTATCGGCGACAACCAGGAGAAAAGGACAGGCGACTCCACTATACCCTTCGGATATCAGTTCGCCGAAACGCTTGAACGAGCCGTCGGTCCAAAGAGTATCCGGCGGCACGAAAACGGCGATAGCGTGCGCACGTTTTGCCTCGGCCGCTGCGCGGTGAAACCAATGGACGTGGTATGCCACGTCCGGGTTAGAGTCTTCGAGCGAAGTTACGAAATCGACCTGGGCGAAGCCCCTGATGGCTTCAATCAGTGGCGAAGACTCGATTCGGTTTCTCGCGGCCCGGGTTGTGAAGAAACGGTACGTGACCTCGCCCAAGCGGGCCATGGCTGGAAGGTTCCCGGCCGACAGGACATTAGGTAAGGTTAGGCCTAGGAATAGATCGACGTGCCGTTCGCCCCAGACGTTGGTTATGATGTGGAAATGCATTCGATGGGCGCTTCTGCCAGTTTTTCGATACGTGGTGCCGCCCCGTGCAATTATGACGCGGCCTGGATGAGCAAAGCCGGGCAATTTGCCCGCCTGAATAGTCCCTGTCAAACAGCCCTGACGTACCGCCGCGGCAATTTTTCCGGCCAAACTAGTGACATGCAAGCGAGATTCAGAGAAAATCCGACCCATGGCGGAGCCGATCGAAACACAGTCGCCACTTGCCACAGTACCGCTGGGGCATACGGCAAGACCAATCGATTTCACCGGGGCAACACTTGGCGCCTTGATGCGCCATGCATTCGGTGATCGGTATCTGCACGGTTTCGGGGCGCCGGATCCAGTGGTCGTGGACCGCTTAGGCCCCGCCGCATCGGCCCTAGCGACGCTTCATCTGGCCGCCGCGTATCATCGTCTAGCGGTCGTCTGTGACGTGGTCGCCGACTACCGCGATCTGGCGGGTCAACCAGAAAATGTGCCTGTGTATGCGGCGGCGCTTTCGGAATGCCTGGGCGGCATGGCGCCCTACTATATTGCCAAGACACTCTATCAGCGGGCCGTGTCCGATGCCCCGTCGTTTGCCGAGGCTCATTTCGGACTGGCGCGAGCGGCAATGGCGGCCGGAGAAGAAGCCACGGCATTGATGCATTTTGGCCGGGTCGTAGACTTGCCGGCGCATCCGGATGGCCCAGCGCACGCGCACCTTCATGCCAACGCATATTGGTACCAGGCCAATTTGCTCGAGGATCTGGGAAATGACGCGAAGGCCCTGGAATGTTATCGAAATGCCTTGGCAAAATTAGGCAACTTTGGCGTGCACCATTTGCGTGTCGCGAAATTTTTTCGTCGTCTCGGCCTCGGCCAAGAGGCTGCAGAGAATTTTCAGCGCTGTATGGAATACAGCCATCGATATTTCGCGGAGTTTTCTCTACCGCCTTTAACACCTCCGGTGAAGTGTGCGCCTTGCGAACCTGCCAGCCTCGATCCCATCTACACGACGAGCCTAGATGAGACCGTCGTTTTCTGGCAGGGCCGCTATTTCGCGATACCCAGGCATCAGTGGCCGCTCGACACCCGGCAGATCCAGCAGTTGGGCCAAGATCCTGGGGCCGCGATCAAGCCGACGCGTATCTACAGGTTCTGGTCGAGCGTCGCGGGCAGATGGTTCGGCCAATCGCGTGCCCGGTCCGAGCCAGAAATTCGAGTGGCCGATTCCATAGCTGAGTTCGAGCCAATGAAACCGCACGGCCCCGGGACGAAATCCTAATCCGAGTGGACGTATCTATACTCGGGCTCTATTGTCCAGACTCCATCGAAGCCAAGAGGTGGGGCACAGGCTATCCCGTGGTTTGGCCTGGTTCCCGAAGGACCATTATCAATGCGCAACTTTTTAGGGCGGCACATGAGATCCATGGCTGCAAACTTATCCTTGGCGCCAGCAGACCGAAATGCCGTCTCTCCTGGCGACTACGATAACGCGGAACGGGACGGAGCGGCGCAACACTCCGTTCCGGTCCTTCAGGCTTTTCGGCCTGTGACCTATCAAAGCGTTGGTTTCCCGATCCATGTCACAAGCGAGCGCGAGCTGGTTCGCTATGTTGACCACAATTTTGAGTCGGAAGTGCCAAAACTCTATCAACCGGCAGCGACGTTCGCCCCGGTAGGGTATGTCAATTCCTTTACCCGTGATGAGGCTGCGCTGGTCGCTCGGGTTCGGGATATGGTCGCCGACTTCAGCGCGGCGCGCTTCGGCAGGCGAACCCGGCCGATGACGAATTTGCTGGTTCAGGTCGGCCCTTACCGGGCGATGGAGGCCATTTCGGCCGTCTACGGGCTCAAGCAGCTAAATGTGTTCGAGGCAGGGCCTGGCCTCGCTTACCTAGGCGCCCTGCTTGCTCTTCAAGGGCATCGTTATACTAGCTACGATGTGACTCAAGCCCTGTATCTGTGGCAGAGCCATCTGCTGAGCGCGGCGGGTGGCAACGACTTCCTCGAATACGCGCTTCCCGCCAATCAAAAGCGCCTCGGCAGCGCTCGCGTCGGCCATCTCCCTTGGTGGACTTTTGCCAGTCAGCTTCATAGCACCCGCTTGCGCTGCGACCTAGTTTACTCAAACTCTAATCTTGGTGAAATGTCACAGATGGCGTTGCGACACTTGTTACACATTGCTCGTGCGATGCTAGCCGATTCTAAACTGGGGATATTTATGTATTTCAGTACCGGGGCGCTGGCGCAGAGCACACGAGAAGGACTGGATGCCGAATTTGAAGGAACGGGATACGTGAAGGTCATGGATGCCCCGTTCGTTTGCTATCAGGTTCAGGGCCGCGATCCACAGCCGCTCATCGAGGCTTTTGTGGACGGTATCCCGTTCTATAATCCCTCCGGGTCGGCGGAGCGTTTGGACGCCAAGGCGCTGGTGGCCACGTCCAAGGCGGAAGCGCCGCTCGATGCCCTGCTTACGCAATGGTATTTCGGTTGGCAGGCGCCATTGGAATAGGCGAGGTGTCGCCTCAGCTTGATAATTTCGCCAGCGTTTTCGAGGGCATAGCGCAGCAGGAGTAACGCGGCCTAAAAAAATTAGTCAGCGTTCTTATGAATCGTCGCGACCGCGGTTGCGGTTGCGGCGAATAACTGCTCGTAGCCTTGGGCAGTGTAGTGGCAGCAGTCATCCACGTATACGTCTCGGGCTGGCTGTCCTGAAAACACCTTGGTCAGATCGATGAATTCGACGCCTTGGGTGCGCATTTGCGCAGTCTCGGACAAAATCTCGGTATAACCCTTGTTTACCGGGCCGATAACCCACTCATAGGGGTGCTTTGGGTCAATCGGCTGGTAGGGTCCAGCCGGTTCGAACCACTGGTTGGGTTGCAGTAAATGGACATAGAGGGCGCCATGTCCACGTGCGAGCGCGGACATCATAGTTGAGCTACGCCGCCAAATTTTGGCCGTGTAGCGATAGATGTCCAGATCGCGCGGCAAGGGCGAGAAGGTCTTGGTCGGGAAATAGGAGCGCTTGGTCAGGTTATCTAGAGCCTCTCCCCTATTCGCGACGGCGCGCCAGTCATGATAGGTGGCCAAAGCAAGCTTTGCGTAGCGGCAGCTCGCCAGGACGCAGCCGGGCGCATCCGAGTGCAGCTCGCGCGCCACATTTTGATGATAATTCGCCAGCAAATACCCGCGCTCTTTGAAGGCCACGTCATATTGCTCCAGGGATCGGCCCCAGGCGCCCCAAAGTGTGTCCGCCGGATAACTGGGCTCGACGCCCGAGTCCCAATTGCGCCAGGAAGTCACAACCTCGTTAAAGCCATCGATATTGACGATGAGGTCGAATTCCTGCCCTATGGACAGGAAATAGGCGAGGGTCGCGAGTTGCTGGGGCTGGCGAAAGCCCGGCTGGGCAAAGTTGAGGATGCGAAAGGTCTTGTCCTGCCATCCGGGTACCTTGCTCAGGTTCTTGGCCAGGCCATCCGATATCTCGGAATGCAGGGCATAGCCGGTCCCGACCGAGCCCCCAAAAATCCCGACGATCAGTTCCCCGTCGCGCCGGGTAAAGGGATGATCGCAGCAGTATTCGCGCCCGTCTTCGTTTAAGTAAACGAACCCGAAATTGTTAGCCCGCCACTGGCGCGTTTCCTCGAAGGTCTCCATGCGCCCAGGTTGAAGCGTATAGCCGAAATAGGGCTGAAACACCGCCTTGGCGACATGATAGGTTGGTGGAACCTCACCTTTTCCTTCTAACGATCGAGTGTAATAGAATTCACCAGTTCTCAAGTAATAGTAGCCAGCCAATAGCGGTTCTACTAGAATTAGTGTAAATAGAAAGTAAACAAGATACGCGAACCTACGGAGCATCATCGAGAACTTACCTCACGATATTCTGGCTGCCATTAAAAACAGGGCTGCCGCAGCGTGCGCAACGATCTTCGCTGGTGCCGCGACGCATGCTTGGCGATGACATTAAATGTATATGCGCTAAGTGCTTCTAAATAAAACCTCTGTTCATTGCCATAATATCTTGACGCCGCGCCACGCGTAGGCAAAACCATGTGACGAGAGGGTAACGTGGTCAAGGCATCCGGTAGTTTATCGGATTTGCGGTTTCGGCATGACATATTGGGGGCGCGCGCGGGAATGAAACTATGGGCACTGCGCAACGGCACCCTTTATGGGGCATTCCTTATCACCGTTGTTCTAGGTGGTTCCGAGTTATTTTTGAGGTTCTTGGAGCCGGAGCCACAAGGCTACTTTGTTTGGCCACCAAAAATGCATGTTCTCTTCGAGCCAAGCGACGAAGCCACTCCCGGAATATCCGGCCCCGGCCATTTCCGAACAAATAACCTAGGTCAGCGATCCGATGAGCTACTGGACGACCGCGAGCGCACGACATACGTATTCGGCGGATCGACCGCGGCTGACGTATCCCTCGATCAGCGCGAAGCCTGGGTCACGCGGATGCAGGACAAACTAAACGATACCCCTGGACAGCTTAAAACTTGGGTCGGCAATCTGGGCCGGTCGTCGCTTGTGACCTTACACAACTTGCTTCAGTTCAAATACCTTGTGCCGGATCTGCCAAGGTCGGAGCTGGACATATCCTCAAGCCATGATGCTTAGATATGTCGCCGGCTATTCCTCCATCGCTTGCGTGACTCTGGTTCTCGCCGCGATCAGTCTTGTGGCAGGCAATTACGCGGCAGAGTCTTATCTCCGCGCGAACCCACGGATCCTGATGACCCATCAGGACCGGGTCAACGAGAACACCCGCGCCGTTCGGGAGAGCATGATCCCGCCGGATAAAGTCAGTGAGTGGTACGCATTCGACTCGCCCAACGAACTCAAACCCATGTGGGAAGAGTTTTACAACGCAGGCGCCGAATTCGAGAGTTACACGCACTTTCGAGCGCGGCCCTTGATCGGCAAATATTATGGCACGACCGAGGCTGGGTACCGAATGACGCGCGATCCGGGGCCCTGGCCGCCGGACGAGCACAATTTCAATGTCTTCTTTTTTGGCGGGTCGACGTCCTTCGGCGTCGGTCCATACTGGGCGACGGTTGCCTCATACCTGCAGGACGCAATGAACAAAAATGAAACCTTCGATCGCCGCGTCTACGTCTACAACTTTGGGCGCTCAGGTTATGTCTCGAGCCAGGAGCAGATTCTCTTTCACCGTTTGATCAGTGCCAGTCATGTGCCGGATATGGTGGTGTTTCTGGACGGATTGAACGATTTCTGCTGGACTGACGGCAATCCCTCGAGCTGGCAGTCGTTGCAGAGGTACTTCAATCAGACGAACGACGATTACCGGCGCCGAGCGGCTGGCTATGGTGTGGTCACGCGTTGGGACCACGCACGCAAGTTCATCGAAACGCTCCCCTTGCTACGCCTCATAAACGCTTGGGTTGCGCGTGCTGGCGAGGAAGAGATTCCGCAATATAAGGGACCCGACAAAGCGGTTGAAGAAACACCGGCAGATGAGGCCACGCTGCGGGACGTCATCGACCGCTACGTCAACAACATTCGCCAGGTCGAAGCGGTCTCAATGAATTTTGGCATAACACCGGTATTCGTCTGGCAACCGATCCCTACCTACAAATACGATGGGAATTACCATCTTTTCTATCCCGACCGGCTTGGCTGTCACATCAACTCGAAGTTTGGTTACCCACTGATGGCGAAGATGGTTGCCCAAGAGTCACCTACCAAGAATTTCATTTGGGCGGCCGATATTCAAGAGGAGCTAAAAGAACCGCTGTACATCGACGCCTTCCATTACACTGCGCCGATGTCGAAACGGATCGCCGAATTTATTTTAAACTCGGAAATCAAATAGTAGATATCAATCGCGCGTCCTGCGGTCGCGATATTTTAAGCCATGTGCCGCCAAACTCTTTTTTCTCAGCCCAGTTTGCTAGCGTACCGACCGAGGTGGTCCTCAAGGATCGTTCTTGGCATCTAGTCCAGCATACCCCTTCGCGATGCCGAAAAATCCATTTGGCCCATACTCGGTTCCCCACATCTACGTGTCAAACCGACCAAATTCTAACCGATCAAGCCTGGCACTAGGACTTTTCGAGGTGCCCTTAAGACAATCAGTTTCTAAACAGTCTTGCGGAACGATTTATGACAACAGGTGAGCCATGCCGATCGCTAATATTTTCTTCCCGCGTTTCGGGGAAAATCAAGACAAATTTTCACTTAGCATTCTGTCTTCTCTATTGGGACAGATGCGTTGGGCCGTTGTATGGGTCAGCCTAATCGTATGGATCAGTTTAGGCCACCATTCAATCTCAACTCAGCGAGTTCACGCATCTAACGACAGCCCTTAAGTACGTCCTGCATCCCCTCTGCCACGAATTTTGCAACTGTTGATGCGCCGAGATTTGAAAAGTGAAAATCGTCGTAAAAATATTTGGCTTGGCGCGGTAATTTTCTGGCGACATCGATACAATTCAACGCTGCCGTTTTGCATGTTTCGCGCAAGGTGTCGTTGTACGCAGTTAATCCTTCTTCCAAAGCCCGAGGCGTGTACCAGCGCGTTTGCGGACTTAGGTTGTCGCCACCGATGAAACCCGCGGTCAATTGTTCTTGGGTCTGGTGGGACATGTGCGGTGACCATACAAAAGGTTGAGACAGGAAGAAAATGTCAGCGCCCTGCGAATCGGCAAGCGCCTTTAGTTTTAGGATCGTATTTTTATAGTTCTCAAGATGTGGGGATAAGTCTGGCAAAATATCCACCCACTGGTATGACGCAACCTTATCACGTGCGTCACGTAACCCTTTTTGATAATCGCCAAAATCCGATACGGGCCGTGCGGTATTTCCGGTAGCGTTGTATAGCTTATAGAGCCGCTTAAGCAGGGCTACGATTGCGAAACGCCCTTCGTCGCCTGCATTGGTCATGAAGGATTGAAGTTTCCACCAGTCATCTGATACTTGGAAAGGATGATGGATGTGAAGATCAAAAAGAAAATCGTTCAACCCCAAAAGAACGACATAGACGTCGCTGGCGGGCATGTAGCTAGAAGCGGCATCCAGTTGCATGATATTGTGGCGGGCGTTTGCTCCGCCTTTGCCCAGGTTTGCCACTTCTACTGTCGGGTAGCAGACTTTCAACCTCGATTCCAACTGCTCGGCCCAGGTCGCTGATTCGGGCAAAACCCAATCTTCTGCGGTGCTCCCGCCCGTCACAAAAATAAACGGGTCTGCACCCAGGCCAGGCAAAGCGCCTCGGTAGCCATATCGATTTATGCTGATCGTGTGATCAGTGGTCACAAAGGGTAAAAGATCATTGTGTTTGACATCTATTGCCCAACCTGGCGTCCGAATATAGGAGCTATTTGGGTCGAATATGAAATGGCGCGTCAAGAATTCCAAACAAACTACGAATATGACAGCGTACATTAGAAACAAGATGAATTTATTCTTCATTGTTGCCGGAGCCTCGAAAGAAGATGTGACTGACGTAATGCACGGCAGATCGCGCGACCCTAGCGGGTCACGAGCGGGGTTGACGTTGGAGTTTTCGGTGTTCTCCGGCTTCCCAGCGGGTCTGTTTCCCTCTCAATGGGGAATCCAGGTCGGTGTGTTCCCTGATGACAATCGCGTCCGTGCCGCCGCCACGAGGCGCTTCGGTTGCGCCAAGCGGCGTATGTTGCAGGCGAAGTTCTTTGGCTCGATTCATTCCCTCGCCCGGACTAGCCCGATGCCGTGCGCCATTGCCCCGTCTATGTCGTTGCTCCGGGCCTCGAACACGTGCTCGACCGTATCGGGACAGCGGCCTCGAATCGGGCTGACGCCTTCGACGCGGGCGCGAGCAACAAGTCCCCTCTTCAGTACCTTCTGGATGCAAGGCTACAACGGCCAACAACAGCGCAGGAAAACCTGGACAACCGACTCTCAGTGCCCTGAGGTCAGCCGACATTGCCACCCAGGTGGTCCTTGAATACCCGTCAAACACCGTTCGGGACCAGTCATGTCTGGGTTTGAATCAGCTGTAGTACATTTTAGGTCCCGAAGGTTAACCGAAATTACAACATGTACCGCCGATATCGATTCTCGGCCTCGCTTGCTAGCGCGCTGACCTCGGCGGCGCCGTCCATGTCACCGCGTCGCCCCAATAACTCTGCGAGCCATAAAAGCAGCTCAAAGGCATACTCGATCTGACCGAAAACTTCGGCGAAGCATGCCAATTTCAGCATTTTTTCTTTGGACAGATTGCCGATGTCTATTCCATGCGCCTCCATGCCGATCGGGTCCTTGAAATAAACGCCGTGCCCCTCGATCAGTTGACCGTACAGCGGGAACAGCCCGGGCAGGTGCTGCGCCGTGATAGGAGAACGCGCACGGCCCATGCAGTGGTGGCCGATCAGGTCGAAGAACTCGAAATTCCGCGCCCGCAGAAACGTGTCGATGTCGGCGAAAAACGGGCGCTCCTTGTACGATTCAACGAACGAGATTTCGGCCATGATACCGATGACCCCATCAAGCAGGCTTTCCGACCCCTTAAGTATCTCAAGCTCGGCGCCCTGCACATTGAGTTTCATGAAATCGATGTCGCTCACACCTGTCTCGACCGCCCAAGTGTCGATACTGGTCATGGTCCACTGCGAAGTGCCGGTCGGGTAAAAGATGTCACGAGAATAGAACAAGTCCTTCTGATTTTCGAATTTCCAGCGATTGGTAAGGTCTGTGTTTTGGTCGTAAAACGACCCACCCCCGGAGGCTTTGTTTTCGTAGAAGGTGAGCGTTGCCGACTGGCTCCACAACGCCCCGGCGAAATAGTGATAATCCAGCCCAAGTTCCTGGACCTCGGCCTTCAGCTTTTCGATCTCCGCTTCGTCGGGTTCGAACCCGTACAGCCGGACCTTACCTTTATCAAAAGCCTGCCAACGGGGATCGGCCAAGGCTTCGCGCGCGCCCCCGTCTAGGATGATATAACGCTCTTCGGCGGGTAGAGCATCTGTCACGAGGTCGGTAATGATGAAACTTTTGCGGGTTATATAGCGCTCGCGGGCTGGGTCCGTGGGAGGAATGGCCGGTTGCTCAAAACCCGGCGATGGCGTCTCGGATGGGTTCCCCCCTGCGACGCTCCGGTACAGTCTTTTCAGTAGTGCCTTGGCCAAGCTCGTGCCCCCCTGTGGCCGGACAGAATGCCTTGTTGCTCTCACGACGTCCAGCCCCGCCCATTGCACAATTCCGTCCTTAGGTGGTCACCTAGTCTAGGCAGCTTGGAATATATCCTAAAACCAAAAGTTTCCTACCCGTTGCGCGCCGGCACAGGTTCGGATATTGAATCCTTGTCGCCGGGCACGATTGGTGCCGCGCGGGCTAGCGCTTAGGGTTGCTCATATGCCGGTAAGTCATTCCTTTACCTCCCAGGAAGCTTCCGCCCTGGCCGAGGAGTTCTTAGCCCAGGGCTATGTCGTGCGACCGGTGGATGACCGGCCGGCGCTGGATGAGCTGCGAGACCGGGTCGTGCAAGTGGCCTGCGATCACCTGGGCTTGCCTTTTCCCGATGACGTGAGCGATTTCCTGAACCATTTCGAGCGTTTGGTCCCGGTCGAGAAGCTAAACGATCTGCGCCTGAACACCTATCGCAAGATGAACGCGGTGCCCTGGTTCCGGCCGACTTACTTCGCCCTGGCCCGGAGTAAGCTGGAAGCCCTGGTCGGCAACGAATTGGCCATGCAGAATCGGGTCAACCTCTCGATTCAGCTGCCCCAAGACGACAGCTCGCTGCTGCCGATCCATTCTGACGCCTTTGGCGGTGAGACACCGTTCCAGGTCGTGGAATGGCTGCCGCTCGTCGATTGCTACCGCACCAAGTCGATGTTTATCCTGCCGCGCTCGGCCAACGAGCGGGTTCTGGCCGATTTCACCAGATACGAGAACCAGGGAATGGACACCCTGTTCGAGGACGTGAAGGACGATCTGGTGTGGCTGGATGTGCCCTATGGAAACGTCCTGATCTTCTCCTCCAACCACCTGCACGGCGGCGTCATCAATGAGGAGCCGGAAACCCGCTGGTCGATGAATTGCCGCGTGACCGGGCTCTTCACACCTTACACCGGGGCGGAGAAAAAGCTGGGATCGTTCTATTTGCCGATCACGACCCGGGCGGTGACCAAGATGGGGATCGCCTACAACGAGCCTTCGGGCTTCAGAGAGTAACGGACAGTCATGGTCAAAAACCGGCACGGCTATCGCGGCTATGTGACCTGCCGGCCTTTCGGCGGTTTGCAGATTCCGGTTCCGGTTCAGGCCTTGGTCATGCGCGACTATTGCGCCCGCAACGGCCTCATGTACAAGCTGCACGTGAACGAAAACATTTTTCCTAACTCCTACGTCGTGCTCGAAGGTTTGCTGAACGAGCTCGGTATCTACGAGGGCATCCTGGCGACTAGCATGTTCATGCTGCCGGCGCGCCCGGCCCGGCGCCGGAAAATCTATCGGTGTATCTTGGAACAAGGCGCTTCTCTCCACTTTGTCTTGGAGGACGTCGTGATAACGAAACCAGCCGATATCGAGCCAGTCGAGGAGGTCTTAAGCATCTCTGCCCTCCTGCCCCAGGCGCCAAAGGCCTTGCCCCTAAGCGGTGGACCAGCGCCGGAGTGAGCGAAATTCCCCAAGGCCAGCGCATCCTGGTGACCGGGGCCGGAGGCCTGGTCGGCGGGGCCATTTCTGTTGCCCTGGCACGGCGGGGCCATAGAGTCTTCGCTGTGTACCGAAAGACGGTTCCGTGCGGCCTGGAGGGTTCGGGTGACGTCACTTTACTGCAGGCGGACCTGCGCGATCCCGGCGTCCTGCCCGGTCACTACGAGGCGCTGGTCCACTGCGCGGCCGAAGTCCCAGCGCTCTGCGCGGACGAAAATGAGCTTTATCGCAGCAATGTCGAGGGCACCCGGACGATTTTGGGGCATGCCGCCGAGGCGGGAGCGACCTGCATCGTTTACTGTTCTTCGATGGCGGTTTACGGCACGATCGAGGAAAATACGGTCGATGTTGCGACCCCGATTCGGACGCCTGGACCCTATGGCCGGTCTAAACTAGAGGGTGAGCGCTTGCTCGCGGGCCTGATCGCGCGCAACCCCGCCATTCGCGGCATGTCGGTTCGCTTGCCAGGGGTCGTCGGCGCCGGGTCCCGCAACAATTTCCTTTCGGACATCCTGCCTAGGATCCTGGCGGGCGAGAGGGTGCGAGCGCGAAATCCCGACGCTCTCTTCAATAATATCGTCCACGTTGCTGATTTGGCTGATTTCGCCGCCCACCTGCTGGAAGCCATGCCGGAGGGGCATACGATCACAACCATGGCGGCCGATGTGCCAATACCGATCCGGGAGGTCATGAAGACCCTCTTTCAAACCGCCGGTCTCCCGGAGCGGGTGGAATTTTCTACAGCCGGGCGTCCGTTCCTCATATCGCCGGAGCCGGCCCGCGCCCTCGGCTACGCGGTACCAGATGTGCGCGATAGCCTGCGCCGCTTCGTTCGGGACAGTCGTGGCCCGTCCGCTGGACCGGGTGAGGGCCAATCCGGTTGATCGGCCTGTATTCCTGTGATATGCGAACGCGAACCTTCAGGTAGGTGAAATTGCGATGCCCAAGGCCCAAGGCTCACATGAGAGCTTCGACCGGCTGGACCACGTTAAAGTGGGGTCCGATCGTATGTTCGGGCTTGTTTTTGCTGGCTTTTTCTCGATTGTCGGCGGAATTAAGTTGTGGTCGGATCACGATCTGACTTGGGTTGGGGTCTGGTTTGCGGCGGCGGTGGCTATGCTGGTCTTGGCTTTGGCCTTGCCGCGCGTTCTCCGCCCCTTGAATCTTGTTTGGTTCAAGTTTGGCTTGTTGCTCCACCGCGTCGTAAGTCCCGTGGTTATGGGGCTGATGTTCTTCGTTGTCATCACGCCTACCGGTATCGTGATGCGGGTTTTAGGCAAGCGGCCCCTTAATTTGAGTTTCGATCCGAAAGTGGAAACCTATTGGATTGCCCGAACGCCGCCTGGCCCCCTGCCAGCCTCCATGAATCAACAATTCTGAGGAAGTCATGTCGTTTCTGCGCGAATTGTTCTATTTCATGTTGGCACGCAAGAAATTCTGGCTGCTACCGATCATGGTTATGCTTGTCGTGTTTGGCGGATTGGTGGTCCTTAGTCAGGGCTCGGCCGTCGCGCCCTTCATCTACACGATTTTTTAGGCCGCGCCGGCTCGTTATCTCCGAAGCTTTTCTGGGACCTGGAAATGCGAATTCTTGGGCTGTCCGCCTTTTATCACGACAGCGCCGCGGCGCTTAGCGTCGACGGACAGGTTGTGGCAGCGGCCCAGGAGGAGCGATTTACGCGAAAAAAGCACGATTCCGCCTTTCCGAGCAACGCAATCGACTATTGCCTTTCCGAAGGCGGGGTTGATCTCAATAATGTCGATTACATATCTTTTTATGATAAACCGTTTCTGAAGTTTGAGCGTTTGCTGGAAACATATGTCGCGTTCGCACCCACAGGGTTCGACTCGTTCCGTATGGCCATGCCCGTCTGGTTACGCGAAAAGCTTTTCCAGAAGGACTTGCTCGGTCGCGAGCTGGGCAACAGTTTTGGCAAGGGCTTCGACGTACAAAAGAAGCTTCTGTTTTCCGAACACCACCTAAGCCACGCCGCCAGCGCATTCTATCCCTCTCCATTCGAGGACGCCGTTGTGCTGACCATGGACGGTGTTGGCGAATGGGCGACGACGTCGGCCGCGCAGGGTCAAGGAAACAAGCTGGAAGTCATAAAGGAAATCCATTTCCCGCATTCTCTTGGCCTGTTGTATTCGGCTTTCACATATTACACCGGCTTTAAAGTCAATTCAGGTGAATACAAATTAATGGGTTTGGCGCCCTATGGAGAGCCGAAATTCGCCAATCTGATTTTCGACAATTTAATTGACGTTAAGTCGGACGGGTCATTTCGTCTGAATCAAGACTACTTTAATTACTGCACCGGCCTGACAATGACGAACGACCGGTTCGCCAAGCTATTTGGCGAACCGGTGCGTAAATCCGAGGAGTTGTTGACGCAGTTTCACATGGATGTCGCCGCTTCGATCCAAGAGGTAACTGAGGAAATCGTGTTGCGCCTTTGCCGTGGTTTGCGCCGGGATACAGGTGCGAGGAATTTGTGCCTAGCAGGTGGTGTGGCTCTGAATTGTGTAGCCAACGGTAAGGTTCATAAGGAAGGCATTTTCGACGAGCTTTGGATCCAACCGGCTGCCGGCGATGCCGGCGGTGCGGTTGGTGCGGCGCTGGCGGCTTACCATCTCAACTTCGAGCAACCCCGTGCGGTCTCAAACAAGATGGACGGAATGAGCGGGTCCTATCTTGGCCCGGAGTATGACCAGGAGGAGATAGAGCGGCGCCTGAAATCCCAGAAGGCGCAATTCGCCGTTCTCGACGACGATGGCGTTCTGGATAAGACTGCTGAGGCGTTGGCAGAAGAAAAGGCCGTCGGCTGGATGCAAGGGCGAATGGAGTTCGGTCCCCGCGCTTTGGGCAATCGTTCGATTCTAGGCGATCCTCGCAGTGCGACAATGCAGAAGACGCTAAATTTGCGGGTTAAATTCAGAGAGTCTTTCCGCCCGTTTGCGCCGTCCGTCGCCTGCGACGATACCTCCAACTGGTTCGATTTTAGCGGACAGTCTCCGTATATGCTGCTGGTCGCCCCCATAAAGGAAGACCGGCGCCGAGAGATGACGGAAGCCGAGCAAAAGCTGTTTGGGATTGAGAAGCTAAACGTTCCGCGCTCGGAAATACCCGCGGTCACGCACGTCGATTATTCGGCCCGAATTCAAAGCGTCCACCCGCAAACCAACCCGCGTTATCATGCCTTATTAACGCGCTTTAAGGAGCGAACCGGATGCCCGATTCTAGTAAATACCAGCTTTAACGTTCGCGGCGAACCGATTGTCTGCACGCCCGAGGACGCGTTCCATTGCTTCATGGGTAGCGATATCGAGGTGCTCGTTGTAGGCAACTGCTTCCTGCGCAAGGAAGACCAGGATCCATCCTTGAAGCTCGACTATAAAGACGCTTTCGAACTTGATTGATTTTCGATCAACCCGTTCCGGCGCATTTGCTTTGCGCGAAGTTGACGAAACTGACCTGGCGGCGATGGACGCACCGCAACCGTTTTGGCTGATCAGACTGTTTGATGCAGTTCGCAAGACCCGCGTGTGCGGTAAGGTTTGGCTGCGCAATCGACTGCATGAAGAATTTCGAACTCCGACTACGGGTCCCGGCAAAATCTTGCGCCGGATCCTGATCGGCTTCGAAAGTGGCCTCGACTTAGTTGTGCGTGTGGGATTGCGCGCGGTCGCGAAACGGGGGAACGATGATGTACTCTATTTTTTTTACGATTTGGAAGTCTGCCCGATCACTTACGATATTGCGTCGTACATGGCCCTCGCGGAGCTTGACCGACGTCGCCTCGGGCTGAAATCTATCCACGTCATCATTGTTCCTGGCCGACGGTTGGAGCGCGAAGCAGAGGACTACGATGGAGTGGTGGGTCCCGAAGAGCGCCAAGCGCGCATTTTCGATATTGTAGTGCCCGTAATTAGGCTGTTGCCGTTATGTCAGGGCTATACGATTTGCGCCTCCCGAGAGCTGGCGGCGGCCCTACATCAGGCGCTAACTAAGCATACGTTTCCCGCCGATTATCAGCCTCGGTTTCCGACCCATCCTGATGGGCGAGATGTGCGCCGGCGGGCGAAGCTGGGTGAGGTGGTATTTCCGATCTTTCGTGCTACCCAGGGAGCATGCCACAAGATCTCGGCATTTCTTGATCCGAGAACACAGGGTCGACGGATCGTCGTCATCACTTTGCGTGAGTACGGCTACATGACCGCACGAAACAGCAATTATAAAAACTGGATCGCTTTTGCCGACGGACTAGATCCGTATCGGTACGCGGTGGTGTTCGTGCGTGATACGAGCCGAGCCATGGAGCCTGTCCCGAAGGATTTGTCGCGGCATATCGTCTGTGAGTCCGCGAGTTTGAATGTCGATCTCAGAATGGCGCTATACGAACAAGCTTATCTCAACATGGCCATTATGCACGGCCCGATGGAGCTTTGCTGGTATAACGACAATTGCCGGTATCTCGTGTTCCTTGGAGTTGGTACCGCTCCGCAAACCGCACGTGACACACTTATTCGCAACGACTTTGCGATTGGAAGTTCGTTGCCCTTTGCGCGCACGCATCAAAAAATTGTTTGGGAACAAGATAACCTGCCGGCCATCTGCCGTGAGTTCGATGCCATGGAGTCGACGCTAGATTCTGTTCCCATCTCTACCAGCGACCAAAGCAGGGCCGGAGTCGCCGCGAGGGATGGGCGTTAATATGCCTTCTCATTGTCTGCTCTTGAACCACGGGACCAACTCATGAGTCAGGTTTCGCGCCAGAAAGTTGCTCTGGCATTGGAAGATCTTGTCGGGGGTCTGTATCATTGGCGCCTCTGGTATCTCTTGGGCCTGAACGAAATCAGACACCGATATCGCCGATCAATGATCGGACCGTTCTGGCTAACGCTTAGCATGGGTGTCCAGGCGACTGTTATGGGCGTTCTGTTTGGCTTTCTGTTTCAGCATAACCTGAATCGGTTTCTGCCGTATCTTTGCGTCAGTCTGGTGGTCTGGAATTTCGTGCAGTCGGTTATCAGCGACGGGGCAATGTCATTCATCGGCGCAACCGGTTTGATCATGCAGGTCAAGCGGCCGCTATCGGTGCACATTTACCAAGTTATTTGGCGTAACCTCATAATTGCGGCACATACCATCGTCATATTCTTCATTGTTGGACTAATCTTTGGTATGTATCCGGGATGGACCTATGTTCTGCTTATCCCGGGCCTAACACTAATGATCCTCAATATTTCCTGGATGGCGCTTGGTGCCGCGATCCTTTCGGCTCGATTCAGGGACGTACCGATGATTGTCCAGAATGCATTTACGGTGTTGTTTTGGTTGACCCCGGTGCTCTACCTGCCGTCACAGATGACTGGTAAAATGCAAATTGTCATACTTCTCAATCCTTTCGCGCACATATTAGAAGTCGTGCGGGCGCCTCTCATGCTAGAAGTGCCTTCCGCTACAAACTGGTTGGTAGCGGCGGGGGTAGGCATTGTTGGATGGGTGTTGGTTCTGTTGCTCTTCGCTCGCACGCGCTCGCGCGTCCCCTATTGGTTATAGACAGAGAGCACCGAACATGGCCCGGATCGTTGCTGAAAATCTGAGCGTAGAATTCCCCATCTATGATACGAGCGGCCGCTCTCTTAGGCATGCCCTTGGCATGGGACGCATAGCCAACATGATCAAGGGGTCCGAACATGTCGGTGGCGCGATCGGAAAGAGCCACGGCAATCTCGTGGTTCGCGCCCTAAACAATATTTCATTAGAAATTGCCGAAGGCGACAAGGTCGGAATTATCGGTCACAACGGTTGCGGTAAAACGACCCTCTTGCGGGTCCTCGCCGGCATATATGAACCGACCCTCGGCCAACTTAAGACATCGGGTCATATCATGCCGCTTTTCAACATGACCGAAGGTATGACGCCAGATGCCACGGGAATGGAACTGATATACGTTCGCGGGATTTTGCTTGGCTTGACACCTGATCAGGTTACTGAGATTACGCCAGAGATCCTGGAATTTTGTGAGTTAGGTCATTATATCAACATGCCGGTGCGCACTTATTCGGCTGGCATGCTCGTTCGACTGGCGTTCGCGATCACAACAGCTATTTCGGCCGACATCCTGTTATTTGATGAGCTGATTGGCGCGGGCGACGCACATTTTATCGAGAGAGCTCAGGCACGCCTTGAGGACTTCGTGAAGCGTTCCAGTGTTCTGGTGGTTGCAAGTCATAGCGCCGACATCCTTAAGCGCTGGTGCAACCGTGCCGTCCTTATGCAACATGGCGAGATTTTGGAAATTGGCGAAGTCGGTCATGTCCTATCCGCTTACGAGAAGTTGGTCAGTGGCACGTGAAACCCGGCGCGACCATAGGTCAAGTCCCCGACGCCGGTGCCTATTTGCAGCCCAAGGGTGAACTAAGGCCCTCGAACGCAGCAGTTGCAATCATTGTTGACGAGTACGGCCGGTATCTCATGCAGCTACGCGATGCGCGGCCCGATATCTTTTTCCCGGCCCATTGGGGATGTTTCGGCGGCGCACTCGATCTCGAAGAGACCCACGAAGCGGCCCTGAATCGAGAGCTTTGGGAGGAGCTGCGCCTTGACGCAACTAGAGCCAAGGTCGCTCGCTTTACCGAGTTTACCTTCGACTTTGGCTTTGCCGGCGCTGGTATTATCGACAGACGTTATTTCGTGGTTGGGATTGAGGCATCGGTGGTTGAGCGGCTGTCGCTTGGCGAGGGTTGCGAAATGCGACTCTTCGAAGGCCCCGATCTCCTGGCGCAAGCTATGGTACCCTATGATCGTTTCGCGCTTTGGATGCATTGCTACCGTCAGGAATTGCGCAGCGCGCGAGAAACTTAGCGGTCGGCCATGCGGCCAGTCCGGTGTAAGTGGTCGAATGCCGTAACCATGGCGTCGAGAGAAAAGCGGCTTTCGATTCGCATGCGCGCGGCTCGACCGAGGCTTGTCCGGCGATCCGGATCGCCGGCAAGCTCGGATATAGCTGCCGCCAAGGCGTCCGGCTCTCCAGGGGGCACGATTATTCCGGTTTGACCGACAATTTCAGCCGTATCGCCGACGTCTGTTGCAACCGCCGGCAGGCCCATGGCCATGCCTTCGGCGAGGGCATTGGGAAAACCCTCTCCTATTGAGCTGGAGACAACTATATCCGCTGCTGCCAGCGTCGGGCGCACATCGCTTATCTCTCCCAATGGGACCAGATTGCTGAGCCTAGGTAAGCCCTCCGTGCCCTTGCCAAGTGCGAGGCAGGTGACTTGTGGCGTCCGCTCAAGTGCGGCAAGGAGGCTTGGGTGGTCCTTCATCGGATCGACGCGCGCCAAGTGTGTGACGACGACGCGCTCCGGCGATACGCCAAGCTCGGCGCGTAAGGAACGACCCGCGTCCGGCATAGGCGCGAAGTGGACGCAATCCACGCCGTTGCGTATGAGCGCGAATAGGCGCGGGTGATATCCCTGGGCCGCATGATGTGATCGGCCCGAGCGCGAATTGGCAACGATTCCGTTAGGAAGCGGGGAAAGCCAGGCACAAATCTTGAAGGTGTGTCGAAGAAGGGGGCCATATTTTTCGAACGACATGTTCGCCGCCCGCAAACCCCAGTACAGCCGGGTCCGGTGGCGACGTCCGCTGATCGCCAGCCCGAGCAACGCCGCGAGGTCGGCATGATACATCCAGGATTGAACGACGTCGGGACTGTGCCGACGAATTAGGCGGGCCAGGCGAAAAATACCACCGATCCCAAATTGGCCGCGCTGCATTCTCAGGATGTCGACCGGAATGCCTCCATCCGATAGCACCGCCGCATAACGGCCACCGCCGGTCAAGCTAACGACACGCTGGTTCATCGGAACCGGGCGCTCCGCGAGAACCAGTCGCGTGAGCGCCGTTTCGGCCCCGCCACCCCCCAGTCCTGTAATGACATGCATGACGCGCATTGGGGGTGCTGCCGGATTTCCATCTAGTGTGCCGCTGCTGGTCGGCACAGTGCCGTTCACGGAAAGAGTCTTGGGCAACGCGGCTGGCATATGAGGTCTTTCTGGCGATAGCCGCCGAGTTTCAGATTCGATGGCCTTGTGCCGGGCTTGCCGATTCCCGCACGGCCGCTTGTACCAGTGCCCGTGAGGGCCGGACGGGGCGAAAATTGATGTACGTGGCTATGAACGCTTGCGTCGTTCACGGCCTCCGGCACATGTTCTACCCTCATGGCCAAGCCTGTGGAAGGGGGGCGTCCAAGCCGATTTTCGCGGGGTCGCGTTTGGCCGGGGCAGGGGCCGCGTGACTTTATCGTTTGTGCGCATGCCGAATGCAGTGAAGCTTCATCTGCCTGGTGATCCAGGGGCGGGGGGTCGGTCTCGACAGCATTTGGGACCAGCCTCGACCAAGGCGGCAAGCTCGACCTTCTGCTCCGGCGTCAGCTTGGGGGGCGGGCCGTCCGTCGTGTGGTCGAGCAGGCCCTGTCGACCTTCGCCATTGAAGCGGTGAACCCAGTCCAGCAAGGTCTGACGGTCCGTGCCGCCGGTCCCGGCCGCCTCAGCCCAGCTCCACCCCTCCGCCACCGTTGCAAGCGCCAAAAGCCGCCGGCATTGCCGAGTGTCCCGGCTTTGCCGAGCCAAGGCGCGCAGATCCTCCGCACTAAAACCCTCTCGTTGCGCCATCGCCGCGGGCATCGGGCCCGTCTCCTCCCCCGCCGAATCAATGACGACAAGGAATCACAATCCCCCCCGAGCCGGGAATCCTCTAATAGAGTCAGCCGCTATAGCCGCTGGTATAATTCTCCGGGTAAGGCCCCCGACTTCTCTCCACTCCCTCGCCTCGCACGCAAATAGCACGCACCCTCTGCCCGGCTCTTCCGGCATCTTCCGCACCTTTGCCCGCCCCCGTCCCCACATGCCCCACCGATTCCCGTCCGCGCACTACATGCACCCCACGCTACCCCGGCCGCTCCCCGGCAAATGTCGTTCGGTACATGAGGCGGCGGTGGCCGTCGTAGTCGTTGATGGCGTAGTGCAGGGTCATGCGGTTGTCCCAGATGGCCAGGGACCGTGGCGCCCAACGGACCCGGCAGGTGAAATCGGGCCGGGTTGCGTGGCGGTATAGGCGATCGAGCAGGGGGCGGCTTTCCGCTTCCGACATCCCCTCCAGGCGGATCGTATAAATCGGATTGACGAACAGGGCCTTGCGTCCGCTCTCCGGGTGCCGGCGGACCGCGGGGTGCAGGGTTTCGCGGTCGGCTTCGGGGTCGCCCCGGCGCATCTTGATCGAGCGGCTGAGCGCCTGCGGATCCTCGGGGGCATGCGCCTTGCCATAGGGCGCGCCGCTATGGACCGCGCGGCGCGAGTCCACCAGGGCCTTCAGATCGTCCGGCAGAGTATCGTAGGCGCGCGCTTGGTTGGACCAGATGGTATCGCCGCCATAAGGCGGCACCTCGACCGCGTAAAGCACCGAACCGGCCGGGGGCCTCTCGAGGAAGCTGAAATCGGAATGCCAGTCGCCGCCGAACACGCCGATATCCCTCTCGTCCGCTTCCTTGAGGACCGCGATCACGTCCGGGTCTTGGGGCGAGGGCTCCACATAGGGAATCCGCATCAGGGGGCCGAAGACCGCCGTGATCCGCTTTTGCGCTGCCAGATCTAGGGTCTGATCGCGGAAAAATAGAACCAGATACCGGGCCAGGGCCTGGCGCAGCGCTGCGCCCAGGGTGTTCGTTAGAGGCTCTGACAGATCGACCCCCACGATCTCTGCCCCTATGTGCCCGGTAAGCGGTTCGGCCTTCAGCATATCGCCGGTTTCCTTGTCTCGCGGCTCCTGCCGCCGGGGCGGCTAAGAGCGCTCGTCGCCGGTACGGCGGTGGGCTCGAGGCGCGATCATGCGATTTTCCGGTGGCGCGATCCAGGCCGTCGGCTCCATTTGGACCCCCGCCCCATTCATCTAGGCGCCCGCCCAGTCGAATCGCCGGGCGAGGCGGACGAAGGCCTCGACGCTCGGCGTGTGGCGGCGGCCGGCGACCGTGACCAGGCTGATGGTGCGGCTGACCGCCGGCTCGACCAGCATCCGGGTCGCGATACCGGGCAGGGTCGGCAGGTGCTCAGGCATGATCGAGCAGCCCAGGCCTGCCAAAACCAGGGCCTGGGTCCAATCCTCCCGTTCGCTGGCGTGACGCACGTTGACCGTGAAGGGTACCGGTTTGCCCAGGGCCGCATAATAGTCGCTGAATTCGCAATGGCTGCGCTTCAGGTAGTCCTCGCGATTCAGCTCGGCGACCGGGACCGCGCTCATGGCCTCGAAGCGGTGGCCGCGCGCGAAGGCAACGGCGTAGCGCTCGTCGTAGAGCGGCACGGCCGTCAGGCGCTCGGGAAAATCCGGCAGGCCGATCAGGGCGACGTCGATTTCGCCGGACAGCAGCGCCTCGACCAGGCGCGTACCGCGCGCCTCCTGCGGTGAGAGCTCCAGGCTGGGCACCTCCTCGTGCAGACGGTCGAGGAAATCGACCAGGCGCAAGGGGCCCAGGGTCGACATCACGCCCAGGTGCAGCGGCGCCTTTTCCAGCGAACCATATCCGGCCGCCTCGGCCACCGCTGCTAGCCCAGCCTCGACGATCCGTGCCAGGTGCGGGTGCAGCAGGCGCCCGAGCTCGGTCAGGTGGGTGTGCTTGTGCTCGCGCCGGAACAGGGCGCCGCCCATCTCCTCCTCAAGTTTTTTGATGGCCCGGGTCAGCGACGGCTGAGCCACCCGGCAGCGTTCTGCGGCCCGAGTGAAGTTCAGGGTTTCGCAGACCGCCAGGAAATAGCGGACCTGGTGCATCTCCATGACCACTAACCTCTCATTATGCTCACAGGCTATCACAAAGCCGTGATAGTGGGCGTTAGAGTGTGACGTTCGTCACATTTTGCCAGATTTAATAGCTTATGGCTATTGATATGGGAGCCAAGTGATATTTTCTTCTTGGGGTGACGGGCCCTATTTGGGGCCTAGTGGCATCGGACATCCGCCTACGGGGGGCCGGGCCGTCAACCAGTCATTCGAGGAGAACACTATGATCGAACGTCGCGATTTTCGCGGATTGGCCGCCGCCGCCGGGCTAGCCGCGGTTCTCGGCGCCGGTGCCGGCCAGGCCGCAGCCGCCGGCCCGACCGTCGTCGAGTTGAATCAAACCGCCTGTCAGTTCGTCGAATCCGAGAACGGGATCGACCACGGGTACACGTCCTCGGTCAAGGCCGACTGCGAGGCGATCAACGCGAAGAGCGGGGCGGAGCGCCTGGCCTCGGCCAAGGTCCTCAAGCTGAAGCCCGGTAAGCACGTCTTTCGCGTTACCAATCGGAATGTGACCTATCCGCTCGGTTTCTGGTTGCGGGGCGACGGGCTGGTCAACCGCGCGACCTTGCCGAGCGTGTCGGGCGGCGGCCTGACGACCGGCGCGACTAAGGACTACGCGATCGACCTGAAGCCGGGTACCTATGTGTATTCCTGCCCGCTCAATCCGACACCCGACTACAAAATCGTGGTCGAAGGCTAACACCGTCCAGGCGCGGCCGCGGGGCACTCCCTGAATTCTTTCGTGGCGTGCCCCGCCGTCCGACCCGGGCATTTTTTTTGGGGGGAGGAAAGAAACATGACAACAGGGAACGTAATCGACGCCGACATCGCGGTCATTGGGGGCGGGTCCGGCGGCTTGAGCGTCGCCGCCGGAGCGGCCCAGATGGGGGCCAAGGTGGTCCTGGTCGAGAAGGGCAAGATGGGCGGCGACTGCCTGAACACCGGCTGCGTGCCGTCCAAGGCCCTTTTAGCCGCCGGCCACGCCGCGCAGGCGGTGCGCGACAGCGGCAAATTTGGTGTCAACGGTCACGAGCCGGAGATCGATTTCGCCAAGGTCCGCGATCATGTCCATGGCGTGATCGCCGGGATCGCGCCGCACGATTCGGTCGAGCGCTTCGAGGGCCTGGGGGTCCAGGTGATTCAGGCCGCGGCGCGCTTCACCGGCCCGCGCACCTTGGAGGCCGGCGGGCACACGGTGCGGGCCCGGCGCTTCGTCATCGCGACCGGCTCATCGCCCGCCGCGCCGCCGATCGAGGGTTTGGCCGATGTGCCTTACCTGACCAACGAGACGATCTTCGACTTGAACGAGCGGCCGGAGCATCTGATCGTGCTGGGCGGCGGACCGATCGGAATCGAAATGGCGCAGGCGCACCGGCGTCTTGGCGCGCGGGTCACGGTCGTCGAGGCTTTCTCCATCATGGCCAAAGACGATCCCGAGGCAGTCGAGGTGGTGCGCCGGCGGCTGATCGCGGAGGGCCTCGAATTGCGCGAGGGCGTGCGGGTGACGGGGATCGCGCGCGAAAACAACGGCTTCGCCATGGACATAGAGAACCCGAACGGCATGGCCGAGACCATTGTCGGCTCGCACTTGCTGGTCGCCGCCGGGCGGCGGCCCAACGTCGAGGGGCTGGGTCTGGAGGCGGCGGAAGTAGCCTACAGCCGCAAGGGTATCGAGGTGGACGCCCGCCTGCGTACCTCGAACAAGCGCATTTTCGCCATCGGCGATGTCGCCGGGGGTTATCAGTTCACTCACATGGCCGGCTATCACGCCGGGATCGTGATCCGCAACGCCCTGTTCAAGCTGCCCGCCAAGGTGAAGTACCATGCGGTGCCCTGGGTCACCTATAGCGACCCGGAACTGGCACATGTCGGTCTGGACGAGGGGATGGCGCGCGACCGGTACGGCGCTGTTCGGGCCGTCACCTGGCCCTTCGCAGATAACGACCGGGCCCGCGCCGAGCGCGAGACAGAGGGTTTCGTCAAGGTCGTGGTCGACCCCAAGGGGCGTGTTCTCGGTGCAACCATCGTTGGCCGCCACGCCGGCGAGTTGATTCTGCCCTGGGTCCTGGCGGTCGAAAAGGGCATGAAGATTGGCGCGGTCGCCGGTGTGATTGCGCCTTATCCGACCCTGGGCGAGGCCTCGAAACGGGTCGCGGGATCCTACTTCACACCCAAGCTGTTTAGCGCCGGCACCAAGAGGCTGGTCGGCTTCTTGCAGCGCCTCGACTTCGCCTGACGCAAGGGAGACGGACATGACCTCATCGCCGAGCCCGCTTCAATCCCATGCGGCAAAGGCCAGCCAAGGCCGTAGCCCCATACTTCGTCGGGTCGTGCCACTCGCGGCGCTGGCCGTCATTGCCGTCGTCGTTTTCTGGTTCGATCTGGACCGGTATCTGACCTTTGCCGCCTTGAAGGAGCATCGCCACGCCCTGGTTGACCTGGTCGAGCGGCAGATGGTGTTGGCGATCATGGCTTATATAACGATCTATGCCGTGGCGACGGCGGTTTCCCTGCCCGGCGGCGCGATCCTGAGCATCGCCGGCGGATTCCTTTTCGGGTCTTGGTTCGGCACTTTGTGGGTGGTTATCGCCGCGACCATCGGCGCGACGGCGATCTTCTTGATCGCGCGGACTGCACTGGGCGAGCCTCTGCGGCGGCGCGCCGGGCCTGCCCTGCGCGGCATGGAGTCCGGATTCAGGGAGAACGCATTCAGTTACCTCTTGACCTTACGTCTAATTCCCCTGTTCCCGTTCTTTCTGGTCAACCTAGTGCCGGCCTTCCTGGGTGTGAACCTGCGTAGCTATGTCTTAGCAACCTTGATCGGTGTGATTCCCGGCGCCTTCGTCTTCGCCTCGTCGGGGGTTGGCCTGGGCAGCGTGTTCGAATCCGCCGGCGACTTGAGCGTCAAGTCGGTCTTGACGCCGGAGATTCTCATCGCCCTGACCGGCCTGGGGCTGCTGTCCCTGCTGCCCGTGGCCTACAAACGGCTGCGCAAGAATCGCACCTTGTAATCCGGCGAAGCGATACTGCCCCCGGCGGTCGCGCCCCCCTCGGCCGCCGAAGGCCCCACGGCCCCGTGCCCGCATGGACACGGGGCCGTTTTTGTCGGATGATCGCGACCATGAAGTCATCTTATGTTTTCGCGGGTTGCGTTTCTTGAGCGTCGCCATTGAGCGATCGGTCCTGGCCGGCTACGACCCCGGGCCGCACTATTGCGAAATGCTGGGCCTGCCCGGCCATCTGCCTGATCATACGGCGCCGATCCGCGATCGGCTATCGCGTCTGGCGATTGAGGAGTTGCAGCAACGCGCGCAGGCGGCGGAACGCGAACTCTACAATCTGGGCATCACTTTCACGCTCTATTCCGGCACCACCTCGATCGACCGGATCCTGCCCTTCGACGTTATCCCGCGCGTCATCTCGCCCGATAATTGGCGCACCATAGAATCCGGTGTGGTTCAGCGGATTAAGGCGCTCAACCTGTTCCTCCACGACATCTATCACGAGCAGAAGATCCTGAAGGACGGCATCGTTCCAAAGGATTTGGTCTTGGGCAACCCCACCTACCGGCCGGAGATGGTGGGGGTGGACGTGCCCTTGGATACCTATATCCATATTTGCGGTACCGACATTGTGCGCGACGATACCGGCCAGTTCCTGGTTCTGGAGGACAATGGCCGCACGCCCTCGGGGGTGTCTTACGTGGTCGAGAACCGGCGCATGATGCTGCGCGCCTTCCCGGACCTGACCGATCGGGTCGCTCTGCGCCCGGTCAGCGATTACGGGCCCCGGCTTCAGGAAGCGCTGATGGAGGTCGCGCCCCAGGGCGGCGACGATGCCGAAGTCGTTCTCTTGTCGCCTGGCGCTTACAACTCGGCCTATTTCGAGCATGTCTTTCTGGCGCGCGAAATGGGCGTGCCCCTGGTCGAGGGTCAGGATCTGTTCGTCGGCGAGAACGATCGGGTCTACATGAAGACGACCTCGGGACCTTTACCGGTCGAGGTTATTTACCGGCGAATCAACGACGATTTTCTCGATCCCGAAGCCTTTCGGCCAGACAGCGCGTTGGGCGTGCACGGTCTGATGCGTGCGTACCGGACAGGCAAGGTAACGCTTGCCAACGCGGTTGGGACCGGACCCGCCGACGACAAGGCGGTCTATGCTTACGTTCCTAGGATCATTAAATATTATTTGGGTGAGGAGGCGATTCTCCCGAACGTTGAAACTAACATCTGCCGCGAGGACGAGGGCCTGACATATACCCTCGACAACCTGGAAAAATTGGTGGTTAAGCCAGTCGCCGAATCCGGTGGTTATGGCATTACCGTGTGCCCGAAAGCGAGCCAGGCGGAGATCGCCGCCTGCCGGGAAAAGCTTCTGGCGGATCCGCGCAACTACATAAGTCAGCCCATGGTGAACTTGTCGGTCTGCCCGACCTTGATTGGCGATACGGTGGAACCGCGCCACGTCGATCTGCGCCCTTTCATCGTGACCGGGCGGGAGTCGTGGGTCCTGCCTGGCGGCCTCACCCGAGTCGCCCTGCCGCGCGGGTCGATTGTGGTTAATTCGTCGCAAGGCGGCGGCACGAAGGATACTTGGGTCCTTGAGTGATCTTCTCGCCCGTTTCGCGGAGAGCGCGTTTTGGCTGGCCCGCTACCTCGAGCGGGCGGAGAACCTGGCGCGGGTCATCGACGTCAACGAATCGCTGGCGCAGGAGAGCCGGGCCGCCGAGGCTTGGCTGCCGATTGTCGAGATCATCGCCGACGGGGAACGCTTTTTTGCCAAGCATGGGGCCGCGACGGCCGAGGCGATTGTTGATTTTTACATACTCGACGGCGACAACCCAAACTCGATCGCCTCCGCGGTTCGCATGGCGCGGGAGAATGCGCGCATGCTGCGCCACCTGATCAGTACCGAGATGTGGACGCATATCAATGTCTTCCACAACGAGCTCAGTGAGCTCACGCCTGCGGATTTGCGCCTGGACAAGTTGTCCGCTTTGTGTTCCCGGATCAAGGTGCAGTGCCAAACCCATTCCGGCATTACAGAGGGT
>JAJFGO010000010.1 GCA_021776095.1 Kiloniellaceae bacterium
CCGCCATGCCGGGCTGCTGCGCGGCGGGCAGGGGCGGCGCGCCCGCGGCCTGTTGCAGCCGGGCAACCTGGTGGCCGCCGAGTGGAGCGGCCGCCTGGCCGAGCACCTGGGCACCTATGCCTGCGAGCCGGTCACCGCCTACGCCGCCCGGGTGCTGGACGACGCCGACCGCCTGGCGGCCCTGAGCGCGGCGGCGGCGGTTTGCGAGGGCGCCTTGCCGGAGCGCGAGCCGCACCCGGCCTGCTTCGAGGGCTTGTGCGCCCTGCTGGAGGCCCTGCCCGGCGACCACTGGGCCGAGGTCTATGTGCACTGGGAACTGGCCGTACTGTCGGAGCTCGGCTTCGGGCTCGATCTGGCAGAGTGCGCCGCCGGGGGGGCCAACGATCAACTGGCCTATGTCAGCCCCAAGTCGGGCCGCGCGGTCTCGCTCGCCGCAGGGGAGCCCTACCGCGACAAGCTGCTCGCCCTGCCGGGCTTTCTGGCCGGGCGCGGCGGCGGCGGGCCGGACGAGGTCGGCCAGGGCCTGGTGCTGACCGGCCTGTTTCTGGAGCGCTTCGTCTTCGCGCCCCACCACAAGCCGCTCCCGCCCGCGCGCCAGCGCCTGGCCGGGCGCTTTCCGGCGCCGGCCTGAACCGAAGGTTTCAATGCCCGGCCGGCCCATGGCTGTCCGGGCCAGTCGCGCGGCGGGACCGCACCCCCCACCCTCACCCTCCCCCTCAAGGGGGGAGGGGACACAGTGGGCGGAGCTTCGACAAATTATCCCTCCCCCTTTCGAGGGGGGAGGGCGGCGCGAAGCGCGGGTGGGGGTGACAGTCTGGCCGAGGATGCACGGCGCCAGAAGACGGTGGCGGCCCGATCCCGGCTTACTTCGGTGATGTCGTGGCGCATGATTCAAAGCTCCCGCGAGCTCGAATCACAATCGGCTGATAATCGGCAACGCGCGACCGAATGTCAGGTCTTGGGGGCATATCGGAAGGCGTACGACGAACTTCAGTACGGGGCAAAACGACCCGGAGCGGAAATTCCTTTAAATACGCAGTTCAGCAGGCGTGTCCCGAGGCGAGGGAGAACAACCCCGCTTAATGCCAGTCGAAGGATTCGACCTGGACCTCGCGCATGGTCTCGAGGCCCTGCTTCATGTGGAACTTGATGAAGTCCGCGATCTTCGACGGGCTGGCGGATTCCTTGTCCGGGAACATCCCTTCCCAGATCCCCATCTTGACGGTCAGGCCGCAGAGCACGCCGCCGATGCTGCGGTGATGGTCCCTGATCTTCGCCTCCAGGTCCTTGAAGCCTTTCGCCAAGTCGTTGTCCCGAATATCGCGCGAGACCAGGTCCAACTCCGCGAAACGCTGGGCGACTGTCGAGGTCAGTTCGTTGACCTCACCCTCGACCGCGACGCAGATCGCCATCAGATCGTCCTGCTTGCGGGTCATCTGGTTGGACCTTACCACGTCCATCATGCCGAGGAACTCGGTGACGATGGGCGTCACCTCGTCCAGGCACTGCTTGTAGAAGGCCAGGGATAGGAGGATATCGCCGTAGTTTTCCAGAAAAGCGGGGACCGCGATCATTTCGATGTCGAGTTCGCGGGCCATGAGGTCCAGCCGCCGCCGGACCTTGGCGCGGTCCGGATCCTGGAACAGGCCGATCAGATCGCCGGGCTTGTTGATTTCCACTTTCTCGCCGCCGTAGATGCTCGAGATCAGCGGCCGGGTGAAGACGATTATGTACTCGGACAGCTCGGCGCTCTTGGCCTCGGAAAGCTTGAGATTCGGGTCTCCGTTCACGTCATGGCCGCGCGCGCGCAGCAGGTAACGCAGGCTGTAAACGTCGAAGCTGGGCAGCTTACTGATGGCGTTTAGCAGGTCTAGGTCGGCGTAATGCTCACCGTCGGACCAGCCGAACAGCTGGCCCACGTTCGCCACTTCCACCTGGAGGCTGGCCCTGCGCCGCATGCTGAAGACCTCGATGACGCTTTCCAGCCGGTGGTTCTTGATCATCTTGAGCTGGCGCAAGGAGGGAGACTCCAACGGCGCCATGGACAGCGGCAGGGTATGGAGCCCGTCCATGTCGCGATCCAGCACCTCCGTGGAGGTGGCGCGGATCGGTTCCCAGGCAAGCTCTTCCATGGCCATTGGTCGACTCCGGATCGGCCCGAAATGGGCCCCCCGCGGATGATGGGGGCAGGTGTCCTGAAATTCAGTGAATATTAAGCTGCCATTCCCCAGAAAAACCCCGATTTCGAGCGTCAGGGCCAGCATCTGGGCGCCCATTGGCGATCTGGAGCGCGGTCAGGGCCAGGCGCTGACCGGCCTATTCCTGGAGCGCTTCGTCTTCGCGCCGCACCACAAGCCGCTCCCGGCCGCGCGCCAGCGCCTGGCCGGGCGCTTCCCGGCGCCGGCCTGAACCGAAGGTCCGACGCCCGCCCGGTCCATGGCCGTCCGGGCCAGTCGCGCGGCGGCACCCGAACAGCCCCCGGCACCACACCCCCCACCCTAACCCTCCCCCTCAAGGGGGGAGGGGACATAGTGGACGGAGCTTCGACAAATTACCCCTCCCCCTTTCGAGGGGGGAGGGCGGCGCGAAGCGCGGGTGGGGGTGACAGCCTGGCCAAGGACGTAAGGCGTCGGAGGACGCGTGCTGCCGTTGTCCCCGGCACCCATCGCCAGGTCAGCCAGCAGCATTTAAAGCGCCATCTGGCCGAATTCGATTTCCGCTGCAACGAGCGCTCCGCCCTTGGCGTGGACGACACAGAGCGCGCTCCAAAAGCCCTCAAGGGCATCGAGGGCAAGCGCATGATCTGCCGCGCTCCTGCGCGCTTGAACCGCAATCGAATGGTAATCGGCAACGAGCGACCGAATGTCAGGTGTTGGGGCACATCGGAAGTCGTACGACGAACGTCAGGACGGGGCAAAATGACCCTAACCGGAAGAACCTTGTCCCAGAATGCCGCAAGGGAAGCATCCCTTACCTTGACTCAAGTAGCTTCAGTGGTGATCGCTTGCTAAGCAGTTATTGTGAGAGTGATCTGCTAAAGTCTCGATGATGCGGCATTCCGCTATCCGCCTGCCTTCGCAGGCGTTGGTCGTACGTTCGAGTTCCATTCTCAATGCCGAAAGCCGAGCGATCCGCCGGTCTACTTCGTCCAGGTGAGCGCGTGCTATTACCGTGACCGCACCGCAAGATTGCTCGGGATGATCTGTGAGTTCGAGAAGCTCGCGTACCGCTGCCTGCGAGAAACCAAGTTCGCGACTGTGACGGATGAAGGCGAGGCGCGCCAAGTGCGCCGGTCCATATAGTCGCTGATTGCCCGCCGATCTACGGGCTTCCGGCAACAATCCGATTTGCTCGTAATATCGGATAGTTGGCACCTTGCAGCCTGTCTCGCGTGCCAGATGCCCTATGGTGAATTCCGCCGCCGACATCGAATTACCCCTTGAACCTCTAGTTACTAGAGATACTAGACTCTTGGAAGGCCGGATGGAAGCGAGGAAGGTACAGACATGAGCGCCGCGTGCTGCGGTGACGAAGTGAAGTTCGACGGCCTTTCGGCGGCTTACAAGCGAGCGCTCTGGGCTGTAATCGCGATCAATGGGACGATGTTCCTGGCCGAGTTGGGCGCGGGTTTTTTCGCGGGGTCGCAGGCCCTCAAGGCCGACGCGCTCGATTTCCTGGGCGATACCGCCACCTATGCCCTGACACTGTTTGTCATAGGCATGCCTTTGCTTTGGAGGTCGCGCGCGGCATTACTCAAGGGCTTGACCCTGGGGGCCATGGGACTGTGGGTATTGGGCTCAACAGCCTACCATGTCCTTGTCCTTGGCGTTCCGCAGGCAGAGGTGATGGGCGTCGTTGGTTTCCTGGCCCTAACCGCCAACCTCACGAGCGTCCTATTGTTGCTCAAGTACCGCAACGGCGACGCGAACGTCCGATCGGTCTGGCTTTGCAGCCGTAACGACGCCATTGGCAATCTGGCCGTGATCCTCGCAGCGGGCGGTGTTTGGGCAAGCGGAACGGCGTGGCCGGACCTGATTGTCGCCGGGATCATGGCGAGCTTGTTTCTCTGGTCATCGTTCCAAATTGTCCGGCAGGCTGCCGGGGAGTTGACACATGAGTCGGCGCACCAAGAGTCCGCTGCCGAATAAAGGGGGTGTGGGCAGGATAGTAGTTGATTTGCGTCAATGTGTGGCGACGTAGACTAGTCAAAACTTTGCAGAAGGTTCTTGATACGCGACGCTGCTTCAAGGAGTACGACTATGATGCTTAAGAGAACGCTTTTGGCTGCCGGGATGGTAGCTGCCATCGGCCTGGGAACTTCAGCCATGGCACTTGCGCACGGACCTGACGCGACCTGCACTAATCAGCCATGCGGGTGGCACCAGGGTTGGCATATGGGACCGGGCATGATGGGTCAGGGCCAAATGGGTCAAGGCATGGGTCAGGGTCAGATGGGACCGGGCATGATGGGCCAGGGCCAAATGGGTCAAGGCATGGGTCAGGGCCAGATGGGACCGGGCATGGTGCAGCCGCTTCGGCAAGACCTGTCCGCTGCGGATGTTCAGCATATGATGGAGCACCGGCTCGCTTGGCAGGGCAATCCAAACGTCAAGGTCGGCAAGGTGGAAGATAAAGACGACGATACCATCGTTGCCGAAATCGTTACACAGGACGGATCGCTTGTGCAACGACTGGAAGTGGATCGCCATACAGGCTGGATGCGGCCCACGCAGTAGGGACGGCTCTCGATGAACCGATCCATTCTGTGGTTTGCGGCACTGTTGTATTTCGTGACGCCTGCCGTAGCTCTGGCTCAGCAAGCTACCGGGCCCTATTATGGTCCCCATATGTGGAATAGTAGCTGGCACGGCTGGTTTCTTGGCCCGATCATGATGATCGTGTTTGTCGCCGTGGCGGTCGTTGTCGTGGTGTTGTTGGTGCGCTGGCTCGGTGGACCAGGGCATGGCGGTGCGCTGCACGGCCCGCCCGGCAAGACGCCTCTGGACATCCTCAAGGAAAGATTCGCCAAGGGCGAGATAGACAGGGAGGAGTTCGAAGATCGGCGGCGCGTGCTTGGTGAATAGGAGGCGCGGGCAACGCATGTTGAATGTCGCCTTTTGGCACTCTTTCGCCATGTCTCGCTCAACTTTAGGAGGGCTAATCTTGGATGCTAACCGGACATTCGCCGGGGGCTGG
>JAJFGO010000091.1 GCA_021776095.1 Kiloniellaceae bacterium
TCGCGCCGATCGCCATGGACGAGGGCTTACGTTTCGCGATCCGCGAGGGCGGCCGCACGGTCGGCGCCGGCGTGGTCGCGGGCATCATTCAGTAATCAAGGAAAGCACCCCAAACCGCAAATCCGCGGCACGGCGTGAGCAGGCTCGAAGATGGATAGCCAAAATATACGCATCCGCCTAAAGGCGTTCGATCACAGGATTCTCGATCAATCGACATCCGAGATCGTCGGCACGGCCAAGCGGACCGGTGCGCAGATTCGCGGACCGATTCCCTTGCCGACTCAGATCGAAAAGTTCACGGTCCTGCGCGGCCCGCACATCGATAAGAAGAGCCGCGAGCAGTTCGAGATACGTACTCACAAGCGGTTGTTGGACATTGTCGATCCGACGCCCCAAACGGTCGATGCTCTGATGAAGCTCGACCTGGCGGCCGGCGTCGATGTCGAAATCAGGCTTAAGGGCTAATACGATGCGCACCGGATTAATCGCGCAAAAACTCGGCATGACGCGGGTGTTCTCAGATACCGGCGAGCATCTGCCCGTGACCGTGCTCAAGGTCGACAACTGTCAGGTTGTCGCCGTGCGCACCCAGGACACGGACGGTTACGACGCGGTGCAGCTTGGTGTCGGCACGGTCAAGGCCAAGAACCTGGGCAAGGCCCAGCGCGGCCATTTCGCCAAGGCCAAGGTCGAGCCCAAACGCCGGACCGGCGAGTTCCGGGTTTCGGGCGATGCCTTGCTCGAGCCGGGCCAGGAGCTTTCGGTGGACCATTTCGTACCGGGCCAGTTCATCGACGTGACCGGCGAATCCATCGGTAAGGGCTTCGCCGGGGCCATGAAGCGCCATAATTTTTCGGGTCTGCGGGCCTCTCACGGTGTTTCCATTTCGCACCGAGCCCATGGCTCGACCGGTAACAGCCAGGATCCCGGCAAGGTCTTCAAAGGCAAGAAGATGGCGGGACATTTGGGCGACCGGCAGGTCACGGTGCTCAACCTCAAGGTGGTTTCGACCGACGTTGAGGAAGGCCTGATCCTGGTGCGCGGCGCGGTCCCGGGCGCCGAAGGCGGTTGGGTGAGTGTGCGGGACGCGGTCAAGCGTTCGCGGCCCAAAGAGGCACCGTTCCCGGCCGGCCTGCGGGCGTCGGATGCGGGCGACGCGGCCGAAGCGCCGGCCGAGGCGGCAAGCGATGCCGGCGGCGAAGCTCCGGCCAAAGAGGACTAAAACGGATGAAATGCGCGGTCACAACCCTGGACAATAAGTCGGCCGGCGAGATCGACTTGGACGACGCCGTGTTCGGACTGCCGGCACGCGCGGATATCTTGTCGCGCACGGTTAATTGGCAGTTGGCCAAGCGCCGCGCCGGCACCCATAAGGTCAAGTCGCGCGGCGAGATCGACATGACCAAGGCCAAGTTCGGCCGGCAAAAGGGCGGCGGCCGTGCGCGACATGGTGCGCGCTCGGCCAACATTTTCCGTGGCGGCGGCGTCGTTCATGGCCCGGTGGTCCGTGATCACAGCCACGCGCTGCCAAAGAAAGTCCGCCGCTTGGCGCTCAAGACCGCGCTTTCGGCCAAGGCGGCCGATGGCAAGCTGATCGTGCTCGAATCGGCCAAGACCGAAGCGGGCAAGACCGCGGAATTGGCCAAGAAGTTCGGCGCCCTTGGCTGGGGCACGGTCCTGGTCATCGACGGCGCCGGGGTCGACCCGAATTTCGCCCGCGCGGCGCGCAATCTGCCGGGCGTCGACGTGTTGCCTCAGATTGGCGCCAACGTCTACGACATCCTGCGCCGGGATACCCTGGTGCTGACCAAGGACGCGGTACAGGCGCTGGAGGCGCGACTGAAATGAGCAAGGCGCGCGCTTTTCGGAAATACGACATCGCCCTCTCGGGCGAGCGCACCTACGAGGTCATTCGACGGCCGCTGGTGACGGAAAAATCGACCCTGGGCGGCGAGCACGGCCAGATCGCCTTCGAGGTCGCGATCGACGCGACCAAGCCGGAAATCAAGGCGGCGATCGAGAGCCTGTTCAAGGTCAAGGTCAAGGCCGTGAATACCTTGCGCCAGAACGGCAAGGTTAAGCGGTTCCGGGGCCATGTCGGGCGGCGTGGCGACGTGAAAAAGGCTTATGTGACCCTGGAAGAGGGCCACAACATCGACGTGACCACGGGAATTTAGAACCATGGCCCTGAAGTCCTTCAATCCGACCACGCCCAGCCAACGAGAGTTGGTTGTGGTCGACCGCAGCGCGCTGCACAAAGGCGCGCCCGTGAAGCCCTTGACCGAGGGCCTGTCCAAGAAGGGCGGGCGCAACAATCATGGCCGGATCACGGCGCGGCGGCGCGGCGGCGGACACAAGCGGCTGTACCGCGTGGTCGACTTCAAGCGGCGCAAGTTCGACGTGCCGGCCAAGGTCGTGCGCCTGGAATACGATCCGAACCGCACGGCCTTCATCGCCTTGATCGAGTACGAGGACGGTGAGCTGAGCTACATCCTGGCGCCGCAGCGGATCGGACCGGGCGACCCGGTGATTTCGAGCCAGAAGGCGGACATCAAGCCGGGCAACGCCATGCCGCTGTCGTCGATCCCGGTCGGCACCATCGTGCACAATGTCGAGCTCAAGGCCGGCAAGGGCGGTCAGATCGCGCGCTCGGCCGGAACCTATGTTCAACTGGTCGGGCGCGACGCGGGCTATGCCCTGCTGCGCCTCGGCTCCGGCGAGGCACGGATGGTACGGGCCGAGTGCATGGCGACCATCGGCGCGGTGTCGAACCCGGATCAGGCCAACATCAATTTGGGCAAGGCCGGCCGCAAGCGCTGGCTGGGCAAGCGCCCGGCAGTGCGCGGCGTGGCCATGAACCCAATCGACCATCCGCACGGCGGCGGCGAGGGCCGCACCTCGGGCGGGCGCCATCCGGTGACCCCCTGGGGCAAGCCGACCAAGGGCGCCAAGACGCGCCGCAACAAGTCAACCAGCCGGCTCATTGTGCGCCGGCGACACAAGAAGTCGTAAAGGAGGGCGGACGTGGCTCGCTCGGTTTGGAAAGGTCCCTTCGTCGACGGCTTCATGCTGAAGAAGGCGGATGTTGTGCGTGCGTCGGGGCGGAACGAGATCATCAGGACATGGTCGCGGCGCTCGACCATCATGCCGCATTTCGTCGGTCTGACGTTCGGCGTTTACAATGGCAGGAAGTTCCTGCCGGTGCTCGTGACTGAAAACATGGTGGGGCACAAGTTCGGCGAGTTCTCGCCGACCCGCACCTTCCACGGTCATGCCGCCGACAAGAAGGCGAAGAGGGCGTAAGGCATGGGTAAACCATCACACGAGCGCCGCTTGGGCGAGAACGAGGCTACCGCCGTGGCGCGCAACCTGCGCGGCAGCGCGCGCAAGCTCAATCTGGTCGCGCAGAGCATCCGGGGCAAGAGCGCGGAGGCCGCCCTGGCGGCTCTGACCTTCTCCAAACGGCGCATCGCGCAAGATGTTAGGAAAGTGGTGCAATCTGCTGTTGCTAATGCAGAAAACAACCACCAGTTGGATGTGGATCGGCTTTATGTCGCCGAGGCCTCGGTCGGCAAGGGCTTCGTCATGAAGCGTTGGCGGGCCCGGGCGCGGGGGCGAACGGGGCGGATCCTGAAACCCTGGAGCTCGATCACGGTCATTGTCCGCGAACGCGAGGAAACAGCGTAATGGGTCAAAAAGTCAATCCGATCGGGCTGCGGCTTGGGATCAATCGGACCTGGGATTCGCGCTGGTACGCAGATAGCGGCTACGCCAATTTGCTGCACGAGGACCTGGGCATCCGCAAATTCCTCTACAACCGCCTGCAGCAGTCGGGCGTGTCGCGCATCGTGATCGAGCGGCCGAGCAAGAAGGCGCGGATCACCATCCATACGGCGCGTCCGGGCGTGGTTATCGGAAAGAAGGGCGCCGATATCGACAAGCTGCGCGGCGAGTTGCAGAAAATGACCGGCAGCGAGGTCCACCTCAACATCGTCGAAATCCGCAAGCCGGAAGTCGACGCCAAGCTGGTGGCCGAGAATATCGCCAGTCAGCTCGAGCGCCGGGTCGCGTTCCGCCGGGCCATGAAGCGGGCCGTGCAGTCCGCCATGCGCTTGGGCGCCCAAGGCATTCGGATCAATTGCGGCGGCCGCCTCGGCGGCGCCGAGATCGCCCGCACCGAGTGGTACCGTGAAGGCCGAGTGCCGTTGCATACCCTGCGTGCCGATATCGACTATGGCGAGGCGACGGCCAAGACGACCTACGGGACCTGCGGGATCAAGGTTTGGGTCTTCAAGGGCGAGATCATGGCCCACGATCCCATGGCCCAGGAAAAACGCATGCAGGAGGCGCACCCGGGACGCTAGTCCGAGAGGATTGGCAAGGGGCGTAAAGGAGCAAGACGATGCTGCAGCCGAAGCGGACCAAATACCGCAAAGCTCATAAGGGCCGCATCCATGGTGTGGCCAAGGGCGGCTATACGCTGACCTTTGGGGCCTATGGGCTCAAGGCGATCACGCCCGGGCGCATTTCCGCGCGCCAGATCGAGGCCGCGCGCCGCACCATCACCCGGCACATGAAGCGTGTCGGCAAGTTGTGGATCCGGGTTTTCCCCGACGTACCGGTGTCGCAGAAACCGGCCGAGGTGCGCCAGGGCAAGGGCAAGGGTTCGCCCGAATGGTGGGCCGCGCGGGTCAAGCCGGGCCGGATTATGTTCGAGCTGGACGGCGTGCCCCACGATTTGGCCCGCGAGGCTTTCGTGCTGGCCGCGGCGAAGCTGCCGGTACAGACCAAGTTCGTCGCACGCTTGGGTGAGGAGGGTTAGATGAAGGCCGCCGATCTGAAGGGTAAGACGCCGGACGAATTGCAGGAATCGCTGCTCAGCTTGCGCAAGGAACAATTCAACCTGCGCTTCCAGAAAGCGAGCGGGCAGCTCGAAAACACGGCGCGGGTGCGCCAAGTGCGCCGCGGTATCGCGCGTATCAAGACCTTGCTGCTCACCAAGCAGCAGACCGTAGCCTAGAGGGATTGGGTTTATGCCGAGTCGGGAATTGCAAGGGGTCGTGGTCGGCGACAAGGCCAACAAGACAATCACAGTCTTGGTCGAGCGGCGCGTCATGCACCCGGTCTACAAGAAGATCATCAAGCGCTCGAAGAAGTACAGCGCCCACGATGAAGCCAACAGTCACAAGATCGGCGACAAGGTCCGCATCGTGGAGTGCCGCCCGATCTCGAAGTCAAAAACATGGCGCGTTGTGACCGAGAGCGCGAAAAACGCTTAGGGCGCCGGAAGGATAAAGACCGATGATTCAGATGCAGAGCCAGCTAGATGTCGCCGACAATTCCGGCGCCCGGCGGGTCCAATGTATCAAGGTTCTGGGCGGCTCTAAACGCAAGAGCGCGGGCGTCGGCGACGTCATCGTGGTTAGCGTGAAGGAAGCGATTCCGCGCGGACGGGTGAAAAAAGGCGACGTGCATCGCGCGGTGATCGTGCGCACGGCCAAGGAAATCCGCCGCGATGACGGTACCGCGATCCGCTTCGACAGCAATGCGGCGGTCTTGATCAGCAAGCAGGGGGAGCCGATCGGCACCCGCATCTTCGGTCCGGTCACGCGCGAGTTGCGGGCCCGCCGTTTCATGAAGATCGTCTCCCTGGCGCCGGAGGTCCTCTAGATGGCCAAGAAGTTTAAAATCAAGAAGGGCGACCGGGTGACCGTTATCACCGGTCGCGATTCCGGCAAGAAGGGCGATGTGCTGCGGATTCTGCGCAAGGAGAACCGGGTGCTGGTCCAGGGTGTGAACATGGTCAAGCGCCATCAAAGCGCGAGCCAGGCCAGTGCCGGCGGTATCATCGAGAAAGAAGCGCCGTTGCATATTTCCAACGTGGCGCTGATCGATCCGAAGAGCGACCAGCCGACCCGCGTCGGGTATCGCCTGGAGGCCGGTGGGCGCAAGGTGCGCATCGCCAGGCGCTCCGGCGAGGCGATTGATCTCTAGGCGAATTGGGTTCGAAAGATGGCAACGCGTCTCAAAGAACATTACGACAAGGTGGTTCGCTCTGACCTCATGAAGGAGTTCAAGTACGAGAACTCCATGCAGGTCCCGCGGGTCGAGAAGATCGTCCTGAATATGGGCGTCGGCGAGGGCGCGGTGGACCAGAAAAAGGTCCAGGCCGCGGCTAACGAGATGGCCCTCATTGCCGGCCAGAGGCCGGTGATCACCAAGGCGCGCCTCTCGATTGCGGCGTACAAGCTGCGCGAAGGCATGCCGGTGGGCTGCAAGGTCACGCTGCGGCGCGATCGCATGTACGAGTTTCTCGATCGCCTGATCACGATCGCCCTGCCGCGGGTTCGTGATTTTCGCGGCGTATCGCCGAAAAGTTTCGACGGCCGTGGCAACTTCTCCATGGGCCTGAAAGAGCAGATCGTGTTTCCGGAGATCGACTACGACCAGGTCGGCGAGATTCGGGGCATGGATGTGGTGATCTGCACCACTGCCAAGACGGACGACGAGGCACGGTCCCTGCTCCGCGGGTTCCAAATGCCCTTCACGAAGCAGACGCAATAGAGGATTGAATAGGCATGGCGAAGAAAAGCGCCGTCAATAAGAATAACCGGCGCCGGCTTTTGGCGCAGCGCACCGCTGGCAAACGGGAACGCTTGCGTGCCGTGGCACGCGATCGCGCGCTGCCGCCGGAGGAGCGGTTCCAGGCATTCGTCAAACTGGCGCAATTGCCACGCAATAGCGCGCCGGTACGGATTCGAAACCGATGTGAACTTACCGGCCGTCCACGCGGATTTTATCGCAAGCTCCGGCTTTCGCGTATCGCTCTGCGCGAACTGGCCTCGACCGGCCAGATCCCCGGTATGACGAAGTCGAGCTGGTAACGGCTGTTAGGAAGAGAGGGCACGCGCGATGGCGATGAGCGATCCTTTGGGCGATATGTTGACCCGCATCCGTAACGGACAGCGGGGCGGCAAGTCCGTCGTACAGGCGCCGGCGTCGAAGCTGCGCTCGAACGTTCTCGAGGTTTTGAAACGCGAAGGCTATATCCGCGGTTTCAAGACCTCCGAGGAACGTACGGGCGTGTCGGCGTTGCAGATCGAGCTGAAATACGCCGATGGGCATCCGGTTATTCAGGAGATTGCGCGGGTGTCCCGGCCGGGGCGGCGCGTGTACTCCAAGATCAAAGAACTGCCGCGTTACTACAACGGACTGGGTATTTCCATCCTGTCCACGCCGCGCGGCGTGATGTCGGACCAGGAAGCGCGCGCCGCGAATGTCGGCGGCGAAGTCCTGTGCCGCGTATTCTAAAGGTTTGGGGATAAGACAATGTCTCGGGTAGGAAAGCACCCCGTCGAAGTGCCGAGCGGCGTCGAAGTCGCGGTTGAGGGCCTTATGGTTCGTGCCAAGGGCAAACTGGGACAGCTTGCCTTTCGGTCGACCGCCGATGTCCGCATTTCGCTCGAGGACGGCAAGATCGTGGTCAAGCCGGTGAACGAGAGCAAGGCGGCGCAGGCCATGTGGGGCACGGCGCGTTCGTGCCTCCAGAATCTCGTGACTGGCGTTTCCGAGGGTTTCACCAAGGAACTGGAGATCAACGGCGTTGGCTATCGGGCCGCGGTTCAAGGGTCGTCGCTCAGCCTGCAGCTCGGCTTCAGCCACGACGTGAACTATCCGATTCCCGAGGGGATCGCGATCAAGTGCGAGAAGCCGACCAGTATCGCCATCACCGGCGCCGACAAGCAGAAGGTCGGTCAGGTCGCCGCCGAAATTCGGGCGTTCCGTCCGCCGGAGCCCTACAAGGGCAAGGGTGTCAAATACAAGGACGAGTACATCCTGCGTAAGGAAGGCAAGAAGAAGTAAAGCCATGCGGACTGTCAAACAAACCAGCGAGCGCCGCCGCCGCCGTGTGCGCGGCCAGATCCAGCGGAAATCCAGGGGCCGGGTGCGCCTGTCGGTGTTTCGTTCTGGACGGCATATTTACGCTCAAGTCATCGACGATACGAGCGATGTCACCCTCGCGGCGGCGTCGAGTATCGATAAGGACCTGAAGGGCAGCCTGAAAAACGGTTGCGACAAGACCGCTGCGGCCGAGGTCGGCAAGTTGGTGGCCACACGCGCGGTTGCCGCCGGCATCAAAGAGGTCGTATTCGACCGGGGCGGTTATCTGTATCACGGTAGGGTCAAGGCCCTGGCCGAAGCGGCCCGCGAAGGCGGCCTATCGTTCTAGGGTATTTCGGGCCCAGGGTCATAATCCGCGGCCCGCGATCCAAGGAAGTGTGAAGAATGGCACAAGTGCGAAGAGATTCCCGACGGCACCGCGACGATCGTTCGTCTCGCGAGGACAGCGATCTGATCGAAAAGCTGGTCGGCATCAACCGCGTGGCCAAGGTGGTCAAGGGCGGTCGGCGCTTCGGCTTCGCGGCGCTGGTCGTGGTCGGAGACGGTCGTGGCCGGGTTGGCGTCGGCCATGGTAAGGCCCGTGAGGTGCCCGAGGCGATCCGCAAGGCGACCGAGCAGGCCAAGCGCGGCATGATCCGTGTGCCCCTGCGCGAGGGCCGCACCTTGCACCACGACGTTAAGGGGCATTATGGCGCTGGGCGCGTGGTCATGCGTACTGCCGATCAGGGTACCGGCATCATCGCGGGCGGCCCCATGCGCGCCATCTTCGAGGCGCTGGGCGTGCAGGATGTGGTTGCCAAGTCGATCGGAACCTCGAACCCGCACAACATGATCAAGGCCACCTTTGCGGGCCTGAAGAACAACCAGAGCCCCCGCATGGTGGCGCAGCGCCGGAGCAAGAAAGTCGGCGAGATTTTGGGCGACCGTCGCGGCGCGGCGGCCGAATCCGCCGAGGCAGTGGAGTAACCAGCGATGAGTGCGGCGCGTAAGACGATAACCGTGACCCAGGTGGCGAGCCCGATCGGGCGGCCGAAGGATCAGCGCGCGACGCTGATTGGTTTGGGGTTGAACAAGATGAACCGCACGCGCGAGTTGGAAGACACGCCGGCCGTGCGCGGCATGATCACCAAGATCCAGCACTTGGTGCGGGTCGAAGGCGAGGGCTGAGCGCGGTCCAGAACCGCACGGGGGCCGGATCGGCCGGCTAGTTTAGGAAGACGCGAACATGAACCTCAATAAATTGTCGGATCGGCCAGGCGCCCGTAAGGTCGGCAAACGCCGGGGCCGGGGAATCGGCTCGGGCCTGGGCAAGACCTCAGGGCGCGGTCACAAGGGCCAGAAGTCGCGTCGCGGTGTGGCGATCAAGGGTTTCGAAGGCGGCCAGATGCCGCTGCATCGCCGCATGCCCAAGCGCGGCTTCAAGAACCTGTTCCGGAAGAATTTTGTGGTGCTCAACCTGGGCCGCCTGCAAGCGGCCATCGATGCCGGCAAGCTGGACCCGAAGAGCCCGATCGACGCCGCAGTGCTGGTTGGGGCCGGAATGATCACCAATCCGCGCGACGGCGTGCGTCTGCTTGCAAAAGGCGAGCTGAATGCCAAAGTCAATATTACCGTGGCCGGCGCCTCCAAGGCGGCTGCGGCGGCGATCGAGAAGGCTGGGGGCGTTCTGAAGGTAACCATGCCGGCCGCAACCTCCGCTGGCGGGGCCGAGGAAAGCCAATCCGGAGATGCCAAGTAAACGCGGGTTCAATTGCTCAATTAGATTCAGAAAGACGTGACATAACCTATTATCCGATCTCATGTTATGGCGGGTGTCGCTGTTTCGGACAGCCTCCGGGACCCTCGGGGGGCGGGGGTCGGCCCAGGATACGGGAAAGTGAGCTCTAGATGGCCTCCGCCGCCGAACAACTAGCATCCAGCATCAACTTCGGGGCCTTGTCCAAGGCGACCGAGCTGAAAAAGCGCATCTGGTTCACGCTGGGCGCGCTGGTGATCTATCGCCTCGGGACCTACATCCCGTCGCCGGGCATCGACCCGGCCATCATGGAGCAGATATTCCAGCAGCAGGCGGGCGGCATCCTGGGCATGTTCAACATGTTCGCCGGCGGCGCCTTGGGGCGCATGACGATTTTCGCCCTGAACATCATGCCCTATATCTCCGCCGCCATTATCATGCAGCTGCTGACGGCGGTGTCGCCGACCCTGGAGACCCTGAAGAAAGAGGGCGAATCGGGGCGCAAAAGGATCAACCAATACACCCGCTACGGCACCGTCGTGCTCGCCTCGGTCCAGGCCTACGGTATCGCCGTCGGGCTGGAAGGCATGAGCGGGCCGCGCGGCTCCGCGGTGCTTGATCCGGGGATGTTTTTTCGCTTCACCACGGTCATCACCTTGACCGGTGGAACCATCTTCTTGATGTGGTTGGGCGAACAGATTACCCAGCGCGGCGTCGGCAACGGCATATCCCTGATCATCTTCTCGGGCATCGTGGCCAACCTGCCGTCGGCCCTGGCCAGCACGCTGGAGTTGGGGCGCACCGGGGCGCTGCCGGTCGCTCTCATTATCTTCCTGCTGATCGGCGCGGTCGGGGTCATTACCTTCATCGTGTTCGCGGAGCGGGCCCAGCGCCGGATCCAAATTCAGTATCCCAAGCGCCAAGTCGGCAACAAGATGTTCGGCGGCGAGAGCTCGCACTTGCCGATGAAGATCAATCCCTCCGGCGTGATTCCGCCGATTTTCGCGTCTTCTCTGCTATTGCTGCCCCTGACCGTGGCCGGTTTCGCGGGCAACAACGGGCCCGAGTGGATGACCTGGATGACGACTTTCTTGGGTCGGGGCGATGCAGGCTATCTTTTGCTCTATGTCAGCCTGATCGTGTTTTTCACGTTCTTCTACACGACCATCGTGTTTAATCCGGATGACACGGCCGACAACCTCAAGAAACACGGCGGTTTCGTTCAGGGCATCCGGCCTGGCAAGAACACGGCGGAATACCTGCACTTCGTTTTGATGCGGCTGACCACGGTCGGCGCCGTCTACCTGTCGATCGTCTGCATCATTCCCGAACTCCTGATTTCCCGGTTTGCTGTGCCGTTCTATTTCGGCGGCACCAGCCTGTTGATCGTGGTGTCGGTGACCATGGATACGGTCGGTCAGATTCATTCCCATCTTTTGGCCCATCAGTACGAAGGCTTGATCAAGAAATCTAAGTTACGGGGGCGGCGTAGATGAACATCATTCTCCTCGGCGCACCGGGGGCCGGAAAGGGCACCCAGGCCAAGCGCCTGGAGGATAGCCACTCTCTGGTGCAGCTCTCGACTGGCGACATGTTGCGCGCCGCCGTGGCCTCGGGCAGCGATCTGGGCCGCCAGGCGAAGGCGGTCATGGATGCCGGGAAACTGGTCGCCGACGAGCTGATCATCCGGATGATCTCGGATCGCATCGACGAGCCCGATTGCAAGGGCGGCTTCATTTTGGACGGCTTTCCGCGTACCTCGCCCCAGGCCGAGGCCCTGGACAAGATGCTGACAGGCAAGGGCCTGCGTCTGGATGCCGTGATCGAGATGAAGGTTGACGAGGATGCCCTGGTCGAACGCATTACAGGAAGATATTCCTGTGTGAAATGCGGCGCCGGCTACCACGATAAATTCCAGATCCCGGCCAAGGCAGGGGTCTGCGATCGTTGCGGCGGCACCGAGTTCAACCGCCGGGCTGACGACAACGAGGAAACGGTGCGTACCCGGCTGGAAGCCTACCGGGGCCAGACCGCGCCGATCCTGCCTTATTACCGCGACAAGGGGATCCTCAAGACGGTCGACGGCATGGCCGCGATCGACGAGGTTACCCGCCAAATTGAGGCTGGTTTGGCGGCATGACGGCAGTTGACTCACTGCGGCCCGCACCTATAATCCGCGCGCCTTCGGCGCGGCAGCGGCGGGGGTTTTCGGTGCGCCGAGTCGCCCGCTATTTTCGACACGCTTAGAACGACTTAGGAGACTGCGACGTGGCTCGCATCGCTGGCGTTAACATTCCCACGCAAAAGCGCGTTCAGATCGCGCTGACCTATATCCACGGCATCGGTTCGACCAAGGCCCAGGAAATCTGCGGCAAGGTCGGGATCCCGTCCGAGCGGCGGGTCAACCAACTGACCGACGACGAGGTGGTGCGGATCCGCGAGACCATCGACCGCGATTATGTGGTCGAGGGCGATTTGCGCCGCGAGGCCGCCATGAACATCAAGCGCCTGATGGATCTGGGCTGCTACCGCGGCTTGCGCCATCGTAAGGGACTGCCGGTGCGCGGACAGCGGACCCACACCAACGCGCGGACCCGGAAGGGCCCGGCCCGGCCCATCGCGGGCAAAAAGAAAGCGGCTAAATAGCGCCCCCGAAAGACGGACCGGCGAAGCAGACTAGCATTTAGGATCGGATCAAGACTGCCATGGCGAAACCACAGGCTCGATTGCGCCGCCGCGAGAAGAAGAACATCACCTCCGGCATCGCGCACGTGAGCGCGACCTTCAACAACACCAAGATCACCATCACGGATGTCCAGGGCAACACCATCGCTTGGGCCTCCGCCGGCGGTCAGGGCTTCAAGGGATCGCGCAAGTCGACGCCTTACGCGGCGCAGCTGGCCGCCGAATCCGCCGGCCGCAAGGCCCAGGAGCACGGTGTTCAAACCTTGGACGTCAACGTCAAGGGGCCGGGCTCCGGGCGCGAATCCGCACTGCGCGCGTTGCAGGCGGTGGGCTTTAACATTACCGCGATCCGCGATGTGACGCCGATTCCGCATAACGGCTGCCGGCCGCCTAAGCGGCGCCGAGTTTAGGCCGCAGCGAGATTAGGCCACTGGCGGCGGGACTTCCGGCGCACGGCGGTAAGCAAGGGGCGGGGGTCTGTGCCACGCCAAAATCGGAATACAAAACGGCTCATGAGTCTGTTTCATAAAGGCCAAGGTTCATAGAGGTCTAGAAGGCGCGCCGTTCGCTCCGCCGCGCCGGGACCGACAATCGGAAGGTGATTAAGGCATGGTCGTGCTGCAGAAGAATTGGACGGAACTGATTAAGCCGAACAAGCTGGATATCCAGCCCGGCTTCGACTCGAAGCGCACAGCCAAGGTTGTCGCCGAGCCGCTCGAGCGCGGTTTCGGCATGACGCTAGGCAACGCCTTGCGCCGGATTTTGCTGTCGTCCTTGCAGGGCGCGGCCGTGACCAGCATCCATATCGACGGCGTGCTGCACGAGTTCTCTTCGTTGCCGGGCGTGCGCGAGGACATCACCGACATTGTCCTGAACATCAAGGGCATCGGTCTGCGTATGCATGGCGACGGGCCGAAGCGCATGCGTTTGCGCGCAGAGGGGCCGGGCGAGGTGACGGCGGGCCAGATCGAAACCGGCCACGACATCGAGGTCATGAACCCGGACCTGGTCCTTTGCACCTTGGACGACGGCGCGCGCATCGACATGGAACTGACGGTCGAGACCGGCAAGGGCTATATCCCCGGCACTCAGAACCGGCCGGAAGATGCCCCGATCGGCTTGATCCCGGTCGATGCCATGTTCACACCCGTCCGCAAGGTCGCCTACAAGGTGGACAATACCCGTGTCGGTCAGGTCACGGACTATGACAAGTTGACCATGGAGATCGAGACCAACGGCGCGGTCACCCCGGAAGATGCGGTCGCCTTGGCGGCGCGGATTTTGCAGGATCAGCTGCAACTCTTCGTCAACTTCGAGGAGCCGCAAACCCGCAAGCACGAGGAATCTACTGCCGAGCCGCCGTTCAACCGCAACCTCCTGCGCAAGGTCGACGAACTGGAGCTTTCGGTCCGCTCGGCGAACTGCCTGAAGAACGACAACATCGTCTACATCGGCGATCTGGTCCAAAAGACCGAGGCGGAGATGCTGCGGACCCCGAACTTCGGGCGTAAGTCGCTGAACGAGATTAAAGAGGTGCTGACCAACATGGGCCTGCACCTGGGCATGGAAATCCCGAATTGGCCGCCGGAGAATATCGAGGACTTGGCCAAGAAGCTCGAAGAGCCGTTCTAAGCGGGGCACGACGGGGCCACGAGGGCCCGATTCCGACGTACCGGACCCTGGCCATAGGCCAGCCGCGGCGTCGGAAAGTTGAAATCCGTCTCGTGCGCGAGGCCAGGATCGAAAAGGAGGAGGCACGATGCGCCATAGGAATTCAGGCCGTCGCTTTAATCGCAACAGCAGCCACCGCAAGGCCATGTTCGCTAACATGGCGGCCGCGCTGCTTAAGCATGAGCAGATCAAGACCACCCTGCCCAAGGCCAAAGATCTGCGCGGCATCGTCGACCGCCTGATCACCCTGGGTAAGCGCGGCGATCTGCACGCCCGACGCCAGGCCTTCGCGATGCTGCGCGACGATGCGACCACCGCTAAGTTGTTCGGCGACCTGGCCGAGCGCTACAAAGACCGCCCGGGCGGCTATACGCGGGTTCTCAAGGCCGGGTTCCGCTATGGCGACATGGCGCCCATGAGCTTTATCGAGCTGGTCGACCGCGATCCGGACGCCAAGGGCCAGGATTCCGGCCCGACCATGTTTGGCGATGACGACGAGTCGGAGGACGAGGGTCAGAATTGATCGGGGCTTCGAGTTCGCTCCGCGAGACGCAAGGGCAGCCGGCAAGAAACCGCGCTGCCCTTTGCCGTTTGGTGGCTGGATCGCCTCACGAAATCTTCGCTGGCGAAGTCAGAAAGACCGCCTTACCTATTGTAGAATAAGCCTCTAATTGGCGTTCTCGAGGAGGAATTCGAGTTTACCCCATGCGCCGGATAGCCCAGATCAGTTGGTTCGCCTTGGTGGCGCTCGCGTCGGCGGCCCCCTCGGCTTGGGCCCAGGAAAAGCAGGTGCCCAGCTCGGCAGGCGAGATCACCTTATCCTTCGCGCCGGTGGTCAAGAAGGTCGCGCCGGCGGTGGTGAACATCTTCTCCAAGCGGGTGGTGAAGCAACGCCAGGTTTCGCCCTTGTTCAGCGATCCCTTTTTCCGCCGTTTCTTCGGCGATAATTTCGGACTGCAGGGCGTCCCGCGAGAACGCATGGAAAACTCCCTGGGTTCCGGCGTGATCGTTTCCGGCGATGGCCTCATCGTCACCAACCATCATGTGATCGGCGACGCGACCGAAATCAGGGTTGTCCTGGCCGACCGGCGAGAGTTCTCCGCCGAATTGGTGCTGGACGATGAGGATACGGACCTGGCGGTCCTGCGGATCGATCCCAGCGGCCAGGCCTTGCCCCATGTGGAGTTCCGGGACTCCGACGAGGTCGAGGTCGGCGATCTGGTGCTGGCGATCGGCAACCCCTTCGGGGTCGGGCAGACCGTGACCAGCGGAATCGTGTCGGCGACTGCGCGCACCCAGGTCGGCATTTCCGACTTCAGCTTCTTCATTCAAACCGACGCGGCCATCAACCCGGGCAATTCGGGCGGCGCGCTGGTCACCTTGGATGGCCGGCTCTTGGGCATTAACACCGCGATCTTTTCGCGCAGCGGCGGCTCGGTCGGTATCGGCTTCGCGATTCCCGCCAACATGGTGCGCACCGTGGTTGCCAGCGCCCAGCAAGGCGTGACCTTGCGCCGGGCCTGGAGCGGCCTGGTCGGGCAAAGCCTGACCCAGGATCTGGCCGAAGGCTTCGGGCTCGACCGGCCGGGCGGTGTGATCGTCAACAAGATCTTTCCCGGCGGGCCGGCGGACCAGGCCGGTATCGAATCCGGGGATATCGTCCTCGCCATCGACGGCCAGGCTGTGCAGGATCTGGATTCCCTAAGGTTCCGGATCGCGACCGGGGAATTGGGCGGCCGGGTCAAGACCACCCTGTGGCGCGGCCGGCGCCATATGGAGGTGGTCATGCCGCTGGACCCGCCGCCGGAAACGCCGGCGCGGCAGGTCACGCGCCTCGACGGGCGCCACCCCTTGTCCGGATCGATCGTCGCCAACCTCTCGCCCGCCTTGGCCGAGGAACTGGACATGCCGGATGCCTGGCAGGGTGTCATCATTACCCAGATCAAGCGCGGCAGCCCGGCGCACCGCCTGCGGTTCCAGCCCGGCGATATCTTGCTGGCGGTGAACCAGACTAAGGTTGAGGACGTGACTGCCTTGGTGGCAACCCTCGAACGGCCCCTGAACCGCTGGCGCCTTTCCTTCGCCCGCAATGGCCGGGTTCGCCATGTCGAATTCAGCACCTGATCGCGGTGCCGGTACGCCCGCTCGGGACCGGCAGACATGACCGGCCTGTTCGAGTCTCAGGCCCCGCGCCCCTTGGCCGACCGGCTGCGTCCGGCGGTCCTGGACGCGGTCGTCGGCCAAGACCATCTGATCGGGGCCGAGGGGCCCATCGGCCGGATGCTGTCTGGCCGGCGCCTGGCCTCGATGATCTTATGGGGCCCACCCGGCACCGGCAAAACGACCATCGCGCGCCTTCTGGCCGATACCTCGGACCTGGCGTTCGAGCCCCTCTCGGCCGTGTTCTCGGGGGTCGCCGATCTGCGCAAAGTCTTTGAGCGGGCCAAGCAGCGCCGTCTGGCCGGCCAGGGGACCTTACTGTTCATCGACGAGATTCACCGCTTCAACCGGGCGCAGCAGGATGGCTTCCTGCCCTATGTGGAGAACGGCACCGTCGTCCTTGTCGGTGCCACTACGGAAAACCCTTCCTTCGAGTTGAACGCGGCGCTGCTGTCGCGCTGTCAGGTGTTTGTGCTCAAGCGCCTGGATGACCGGGCGTTGGACGAGTTGCTGCGGCGGGCGGAGGCTGAGACCGGGCATGACCTGCCGTTGACAACCGAGGCCCGCGTTGCCGTGCTCGCCATGGCCGATGGCGACGGGCGCTATCTGCTCAACCTGGCCGAAGAAGTCTTTGCCTTGAGCCCCGATGCCGACTTGGACACCGCGGCCCTGACCCAGGTGGTGCAAAAGCGCGCACCGCTTTACGACAAGGCTCAGGAAGGTCACTACAACCTGATCAGCGCCTTGCACAAGTCGCTGCGGGGGTCGGACGCCGATGCGGCTTTGTATTGGCTGGCCCGCATGTTGGCCGGGGGCGAGGCGGCAGCCTACATCGCGCGGCGCCTGTTACGGTTCGCCTCGGAGGATGTCGGCTTGGCCGACCCGCAGGCCCTGGTTCAGGTGTTGGCGGCTTGGGACGCCTACGACCGCCTGGGCAACCCGGAGGGCGAACTGGCGCTGGCCCAAGCGGTGCTCTATTTGGCGACCGCGCCCAAGTCGAACGCGGCCTATCGCGCCTTTGGCGCGGCGGCCCGGGCGGCCAAGGAAACCGGATCTCTGGCGCCGCCGGCCCATATCCTCAACGCGCCGACCGGCCTGATGCGCGACCTGGGCTATGGCAAGGGCTATGCCTATGACCACGACGCGCCCGATGGATTTTCCGGCCAGAACTACTTTCCCGAGGGCATGGCCCGGCGGGACTTCTACGATCCGGCCGAACGGGGTTTCGAGCGCGAAGTGCGCAAGCGGTTGGAATATTGGGCCCGCCTGCGCCAAGAGCGCCAGGACAAGTCCAAATGATCCGGGCGGCGCGGCCGAGCCTTGATATTTTTGCGGGCCTGCTATTCGCGCTTGCGGGTTGCGCCTGGCTTTGGCGGGCATAGTTTAGGGGCCGTCAAAGGGCGCCGGCAAAGCGTCGGTATCCAAGTCCGGGAGAGCCTATGGCGAATTACTGTATCCCAGAGCGGCGTTCTGTCGCCCTTCTGACCCTGTCCGCCCAGCGGGACTTCATTGAGCCCGGCTCCCCGGTCAGGGCCCATGGCGCGGCGCGCGCCAGGCCGGCCTTGTGCCGCTTGGTTGAAGGCTTTCGCTCCCGCGGCGCCCCGATCTTTCACGCCGTACGCTTGTATCGTCCTGACGGGTCCAACGTCGATGTCTGCCGACGCCAGGCGGTCGAAGAGGGCATGCGGTTTCTCATGCCCGGCTCCTTGGGCGCCGAGATCCTCGACGATATCAAGCCCGACCCGGCGATCCGGCTCAATCCGGATTGCCTCTTGAGCGGACGCATGCAGCCCATCGGCCCGAACGAATGGGCCTTTTACCGTCCGCGCTGGGGTGCCTTTCACGAAACCGAATTGGAACGGCACCTTAGGGACTTGCGGATCACCACCCTGGCGATCTGTGGCCTGAGCTTCGCGACCGGCACCCGGGCGACCATCTACGAGGCCAGCGCGCGCGATTTCCGCACCATTGTCGTGACCGATGCCTTGGCGAGCGCCACCGAAGACGGGGTTCGGGAGATGAGCCGCATGGAGGTCTATTTGTGGACCAGCGACAACTGCCTCGATTGGTTGAGTGGCGGCCTTTCGCCCAACGCGGTCGCCTCTTAGGTCGTTCGCTTGGTTGGCGGCCGGGCTGTTTGCAAAAATGGCGCGCCTCGCCCATCTTCCCGCAATGAGTGGCGTCCTTACCATCACGGTCGAAGACGGCGAAGCGGACTTGCGCTTGGACCGCTGGTTCAAGCAGCGGTTCCCAGACCTGAGTCACGGCCGTTTGGAGCGCCTGCTGCGCACTGGTCAGGTGCGGGTCGACGGCAGTCGGGCCAAATCCGGGATGCGCCTGACGCCCGGACAGGCGATCCGGGTACCGCCTCTGGGCGCCCGCCCGCCGGAGGCGACCGATGCGCCTCGGCCGCGCCCGGCCGCGCCAGTGCGCGACTCCGACATTCAGGCCCTGCGCGACGCTATCTTGTTGGAGGACGACTGGGTTATGGCCTTGAACAAGCCGCCGGGCCTGGCGGTGCAGGGTGGCACCGGCCAAACCCGGTACCTGGATGCCATGCTGGGCGCGCTGGGGGCGGGGGGCGGCGCGGCGCGCCTGGTTCACCGTCTCGACAAGGATACCAGCGGAGTCCTTCTGGTTGCCAAGAGCGCTGCGGCGGCGCGCGGCCTGACTGCGAGTTTTCGAAGCCGCGACACACAGAAAGTCTATTGGGCCCTGGTTGCCGGCGTGCCCGAGGCCGCGCGCGGCCTGATCGACCTGGCGCTCGAAAAGCGGCCTGGACCGGGCGGAGAGAAGGTCGAGGTCGAGCCGGAGGCGGGCGGCAAGCCGGCCCAGACCCTGTTCCGGGTGGTCGAGCAGCGCCGCGGCAAGACACGCGGTGCCCGGCCCGTGGCCTGGCTCGTGCTCATGCCGATGACCGGGCGAACCCATCAGCTTCGGGCGCACTGCGCGGCCTTGGGTACGCCAATCGTGGGCGACGGGAAATACGGCGGCCGGGCGGCCTTTCCCGAAGGCTTCGGGCCGCACCTCATGCTGCACGCGCGGGAAATCGCCGTGCCTCACCCAGACGACGGCACGACCCTGCGGGTCACGGCGCCCATGCCGCCGCATATGGCCGCGGCTTGGCGGGACCTTGGCTTCGACGAGCGCAAGTCGGAGCGCGCGGTCAGCGAGTTGCTGGACTATGCGGAGGGCCTGGCCCATTCTCCTCCAGGCACCCGACCCAGGCCCAAGACGGCGGCCAAGATACCGGGGCGCGGCGCGGCCAAACGGCCAGCCGGCAAGGCGAAACCCAAAACCCGCCGAGGACCATGAATTTAAGCGATCTCGATACGCCGGCCCTGATCCTCGATCGGCAGCGCCTGCAAGCCAATATCGCGCGAGTCAGCGCACGCGCCAAATCGCTGGGCGTCGATCTGCGCCCCCACATGAAGACCGCGAAATGCGCCGAGGTCGCACGCCTCGCGACCGCGGGCCACTCGGGCGGTATCACGGTCTCGACCCTGAAGGAGGCCGAGTATTTCTTCGAGCATGGCTTCGCCGACATCACCTACGCGGTCGGCATCGCTCCGGCTAAGCTGGCCCGGGCCGCCGCCTTGCAGGCCAAGGGTGCTCGGCTGTCCCTGGTCACCGACAACCTCGAGGTTGCGCGCGAGATCGGTATCCGGGGGGCCGACCTGGGCGCCACATTCGAGGTCTTGATCGAGGTCGATACCGGCGACGGCCGGGCCGGGCTCGACCTGGAATCCGACGACTTGGTGGCGGTCGGCCGGGCTCTGGAGGAGGCGCCGGGCGCCGCTCTGCGCGGGGTTCTAACCCATGCCGGTCAGTCTTACGATTGCCGGGACATCAAAAGCATCGTCGCGGTCGCCGAGGCCGAACGGGCCGGCGCTGTGCAGGCGGCGGAACGCTTGCGCGCGGCCGGATTGCCCTGTCCGGTGGTCAGCGCCGGGTCGACGCCGACCGCAATTCACGCCGGCAATCTAGATGGCATAACCGAGATCCGGCCCGGCGTGTTCGTCTTTCAGGACGTGTTTCAAGCCGAGATCGGTTCTTGCGCCCTAACAGACATCGCCGTTTCGGTTCTGGCGACGGTGACCGGACAGCATCCTCAACGCGCGGAGCTGGTCATTGACGCCGGCGGTTTGGCACTGTCCAAGGACCGCAGCACCGCAGCCGCGCCGCGCGATGTGGGCTATGGCCTGGTGACCGACAGCCACTGCGGCGGCGACCTTCCGGAGATGCATGTCGCCCGCGTCTCGCAGGAGCACGGGATCGTCAAGTTGGCCAATGGGGCCGGGGAGGCGCCGCCGTTCGCGCGGCTTCGCCCGGGCACCCGGCTCCGCGTCCTGCCGAACCATGCCTGTTTCACCGCCGCGGCCTATGAGGGCTATCACGTCGTGGACGGGGCCAGTGAAACGCCGGACGAGGTTGTCGGCTTCTGGCCACGGGTTAACGGTTGGTAGGCCGGGTGAGCCACAAATTCAGTCTCATCGTCTTCGACTACGACGGCACCCTGGTCGACAGCCAACACATGATCGTGCGCGCCATGGCCGACGGCTTTGCCGCCGCAGGTCTCGCCGCGCCACCCGCGCAGGATGTACGGCGCGTGATCGGCTTGTCGTTGGAGCAGGCCTGCGCGGCCCTCATGCTCGACCCGGGCGACGCGGCCGCCGTGGCGCGGGTCGCAGATAGCTACAGGCAGGCGTTTCTCGCACTTCGAACGCGGCCGGACTACTATGAGCCCTTGTTTCCCGGCACGCGGGAGGCGCTAATGCAGCTCAACCAAGGCGAAGTTCGCTTGGGAATCGCGACCGGCAAGGCCCGGCGCGGCCTGCTGGCCAGCCTTGAACGCCATGGAATCGGGGCTCATTTCTCCACCCTGCAGACCACCGACACGGCGGCGGGAAAGCCGCATCCGGAAATGCTGAACCGGGCCATGAGCGAGGCTGGCGCGGGCCCGGACGAAACCGTCTTGATCGGGGATACCAGCTTCGACATGGAGATGGCCGGCAATGCCGGGGTGACGGGGATCGGCGTGGCTTGGGGTTATCATGAAACGCTGGAATTGCGCCAGGCGGGCGCGGCGGCCATCGTCGAGACATTTCCGGCGTTGCCAGTCACCCTGTCCGCCCTGAGCGCAAGCCGGGCATGTTGAGATCGTTGCCATGAAAATTCGCCTGAAATGGATATTGAGCGCCGTGGTGGCGCTACTGGTCGGTGCCACGGTGACCGTCTACGCGATTCTGTCCTCGCTGGATTTCGATGATCTGCGCGGCGTGATCGAGGCCCAAGCGAAAGAGGCGACCGGGCGCACCCTGACCATTACGGGACCGATGGATCTGGCGGTCTCGCTGTCTCCGACCATTACCATTGAGAACCTGACCTTCGGCAACGCGCCCTGGGGCGCTTGGCCCGAGTTGTTTTCGGCAGGCCGGCTGGAGGTCGAGGTGCGGCTTCTGCCCTTGCTGTCCGGCAACATCGAGGTGCGCCGGCTAATCGTTCTGGAACCGGTGCTGCTCTTGGAAACCAACGCGGAGGGGCAGGGCAACTGGGCATTGCAAAGCGCCGGTAGCGATTCGAAGGCAGCCCCCAAATCCGATGACGAGTCCGCGGCCGAGGGCTCGGGCCTGGATTCGATCCCCGCGTTCCGCCGGATTGAGGTGCGCGCCGGCCGCGCTATTTTTCGTGATGGACAAAGCGGTCAGGAATACCTGGTTCAGATCGATAGCCTGGACGCCTGGGCCGATACCCCAGATAGCCCCTCCCAGGTGCGCTTGAGGGGCAGTTATAACGACACCGGGTTCGCCGCCGCCGGAACCCTCGGATCGCGCTCCGAACTGCTGGCCGGCGGCCAGTTTCCCCTGGATCTCACGCTTGAGGTGGGGGACTCGTCGCTCCAGGTCGCCGGCACGGTCGGTGCCTTGGCGACGTTTCAGGGACTGGATTTCCAGCTGGATGCGCGTGGCCCGCGCCTTACCGACATCGGCGACTTGATCGGCACGGCGTTGCCGCCGCTGGGGCCTTACACCCTGGCCGGGCGGCTGAGCGATACCAAGGAGGGCATGAAGATTGCGAACCTGGCCCTTAAGCTGGGCGATAGCGATCTGGCGGGCGACTTGGCCATGTCTTTCGCCGGGCCTCGGCCAGCCATTGCGGGGACCCTGAGCGCCAACGCCGCCGACCTGAAGGATTTCTCGGTTGCCGAGGCGGCGCCTTCGCCGCCCACCGAAAACGAGGAACCAGCGGCATCCACCGAGGCCGACAAGGTAGCGACAGCGGCCACCGAAGCGGACAAGGTGCCTACGGCGCCCGGCGAGCGCGACAAGACGACGGAGGCAGCCGCTGGAGCGACCGAGACGGCCGACGCGAAGGGGGCCCCGGCGCGCGTCTTCTCGGCGGAGCCCTTGGGCCTTGAGGGTCTCACGGTCATCGATGCACAGTTGGAGTTGGACGCGACCCAGGTGAAGATCGACGATAAAACAATGCTTTCTGATCTTTCTTTGGAAATTGACTTGAAAAATGGGAAGTTGGTCGCGCGCGATGTTCGAGGCGGGCTTTCGGGTGCTGCTTTCGTCGGCGACCTGACGCTGGACGCGAGTGCGCCCAATCCGCCACTTGAGTTCAAGCTCGGCGTCAAAGATTTCGACTACGGCCACTTCCTGCAAGGCCGGGACATAACCGATGGGGTCGCCGGCAAGCTCGATGCGGATGCCGACTTGCGTGCCGCCGGCGCCTCTTTGCACGCCTGGGCCCGGAGCTTGAGCGGCCGGGTCGACCTCACCGGTGGCGAGGGCCGGGTGCGCAGCGATCTGCTGGGCGCGAGCGGTGCCGGGTTGAGCGATATGCTCGGCGCTTGGCGCGAGGGCGACGACGACTTGAAGCTGAATTGCGTGGTGATGCGCCTGCCTGTCGAAAACGGGCTCATGACGACGGAGGCGATTCTTGTGGATACCGCCGCGGTCACCGTGGGCGCCAGCGGGGAAATCGATCTCGGCAAGGAAACTTTGGATCTGAAAGTAACGCCCCAAGCAAAGCAGACCAGCCTCTTGAGCCTGGCGGTGCCGGTCCGGGTTGGCGGGACGCTCAACGACCCCAGTGTCGGCCCCGATGCCCTGGGCACCGCTATAAGCGCGGCCAAGATCGCAGGCATGTTCATCAACCCGCTGGTCGCCGGGGCCGTCATCGTTCTCGGATCCGAGTTATCGAACCAGAACCCCTGTGTCGCGGCGATCGAAGGTAACGGCAAGAAAGAACAGTCCACCGAAGGCGAAGACGCGCCGAAGAAAAAGGACGGGATTGAGGGTCTTGGCGACGCCATCAACCGGGGCCTGCAAGACATCATCAGAGACTGATCCGGCCGGCCTATCTTGAGCGACAAAAAGATCAAGCGGTTCTACAAGACCGTTGCCGTGGCACACGATGCCGGCGGCTTCGGCGTCCACTTGGATGGTCGCCCGGTGTGCACGCCGGCCAAGGCTCTGCTGCGCCTGCCCAGGCCGGCCTTCGCCGAGGCGGTCGCCGCCGAATGGGATGCTCAGCGCGAGGAGATCGACCCGCGCGCCATGCCTTTGACCGCCCTGGCCTGCACCGCCATCGACCTGGTCGCGGTGAAACGGGCGGAGGTTGCGCGGGAGGTGGCGGCCTACGGCGGGCACGACCTCCTGTGCTACCGGGCTGAGGCGCCGGCCGACCTGACCGCCCGGCAGCGCGCGATCTGGCAGCCGCTGCTGGACTGGGCCGCCCTGGCCTTCGACGCGCCTTTGACCGTCACCTCCGGCATCGTCTCGGTCCGGCAAACGCCGTCCGCTTTGGAAAGCCTGAGCCGCCAAGTCGAAGGCCTGGGCGATTTCGACTTGGCGGCCCTAAGCAGCGCGGTCAATGCGGCCGGGTCCCTGGTGATTGGGCTGGCGTTGCGCGCCGGGCGGATCGATGCCGACCAGGCGCTCAATGCGGCCCAACTTGACGAGCTCTACCAGGCCGAACGCTGGGGCGAGGATGCCGACGCGAAGCGTCGCCACGATGGCGTGGCCGCCGATCTCGCCGCCGCCGCGCAGGTCTTCGAGCTACTGCGCGGCTGAGTGGCGGGCCGCCCTAATCGTAAGACAAACCTGGGTTCCAGGTGCCGCGCCCCTCGGGGGTGAGATCCAATAAGTGCCAGATCGGCATTAAGAGGTCCATGCCGCGTAAGCCTGCCTTGCCCAAATCGGCGCAGGCGGAGTAGGCGTGGCGCAGTTCGCCCTTCGAGGTTCGCGCGACTACGGTGACACCGGGCAGTTGCCCGCCTGAGGCAGTCTCGAAGCCGAGATCGCGTTTGATGCTCGACTCCCCGCAGGACAGGAACCGCAGCCCGTTCCAGCCGCGCTCGCCGCTGAGTTCACTTAGCTGTGCGCTGTCGGCGGCGGCGAATATCGCGAAGTTCATCACCTGGCCGATGTGACGGCCGCTCCCCACCAGGCTGTCCACGATTAGGCCGCACATGGGGCAGGGCGCCTTTGGCGCCTTGCCGTACATGTAATGGTAAAGGATCAATGGCTTGTCCGGCCGATCGAAGAGCCCCGAGACGGGCACATCCTTGCCTTGGGTATCGCGCAGCACATAGTCATCGAAGGGTGTGTCGAGCGGTAGCGCGCGGCGCATCGCGGCAACTTTTTCACGCTGATCGCGCAAGGCGATCTCGGCCTCCAATAGGGCCGCGCGGGCGCGCCGGTATTGCGGGTTTTCAGCCGCCAGTTGCCCGGCGGTAAGCTTAACTTCGCTCATGGAGTCACCCTAGCTTGGCATCTGCGGCATGCCGGGGAAGGCCGGCAGGTCGTCGTGGATAGGGTCCCAGGGCTGGGCGCTGGCCGCAAAAACGTGCATGCCAGGTTGGAATCCGCTGGGGTCGTCCAGACTGGTCGCGAAGATCACGGCTAAGCCCGGCATACTGCTGCTTCCGCCAAAGACTCGCGAGCCACAAGTCGGGCAAAAGCCTGTCCGCACGGTGTTGCCGCTATCGGCTTTGTCTTCGTATTGGGTAACCTTTCCGGTAATGCGTAGAGTGCCTTCCGGAATCGCGAAAGCCGCGGCATGAGGTGCCCCAGAGGTCTTTTGACAGGCCCGGCAATGGCAGATACCGGGGAACATCGCCTCGGCTTGAAATTCGTAACGCAGCGCGCCGCACCGGCAGCCGCCATGGGATGTCTCAGTCATGGACTGGGTCCTTTTCTTGTTCGAAGTCGCCGGCGGTTAGGCTGCCAAAAAATCATCCAGGCAATTGAAGCTGCCGTTCCAACCTTGGGTGTGATGCTCGCGCGCGCTCTCGGTCGGAATTTTCTCCTGCAGTAAGGTCAACAGCGTGCCGCCCTTGTCCTCAGTGAAGGTCAAGGTGACCAACATTTCCAGGTCTTTCAGGTCGCCGTGGCCCCAGACGAAGGTAAAGACCAGGCGGCTGGGCGGGTCGATCTCCCGATAGGTGCCAGAAAGTGGGTGAACCCCACCTTCGGGCCCGTCCATGACCAGGCTGTAAGCACCGCCCTTGCGCAAATCGATCTTCACGTCGCGGGCCTGCACGCCTTCCGGGCCCATCCATTGGGCGAAGGCATCGGGGTCGGTCCAGGCGCGGAAAACCGCTTCGCGCGGCGCCTTGAAGCGGCGTGTGAGTTCCAGAACGAAGGAATCTTCCGGCGTCGCGGCGGTCTTACTTTGAGCCATCGTCTTTATCTCCCAAATTCGAATTGTCGTGTTGAACCGTCTTTTCCAGGTAGCGGGCCAGGGAGTCGAAACGCGCTTCCCAGAACTCGCTATAACGCGATATCCAATCCGAGGCGTCTTTCATGGGCCCTGCGTTGAGGTGGCAACGGCGCAGGCGGCCCTGCTTCTGCCGCTCGATCAGCCCGGCCGCCTCGAGGACACTGAGGTGCTTCGAGATGCCCGGCAGGGACATCTCGAAGGGCGCGGCCAGCTCGCCGACCGTGGTCTCACCCTGTGCCAGGCGGGCCAGAATGGCCCGGCGGGTCGGGTCGGCCAGGGCCGAAAATACGTCGCTGAGAGGATCGGCATGATACTTAACCATTAGGTTAAATATAGGCGGAGGAGCAGCGCCAGTCAAGCCCCCTTGGGAGGCTGATGGTCCGGCGGCCGGCGCCCCGTTGGCACCCATACCGCGCCCGTGCTATCTGCATGGTCGAACCACTATGAAACGGGGAGCCCGTGCGATGTACGAAATCGTCCGACAGCTTGAGGAAAAACGCGACGGCGCGCGCGCGGGTGGCGGCCCCAAGCGGGTCGAGGCCCAGCACGGCAAGGGCAAGCTGGCCGCGCGCGAACGGATCGAGGTTTTCCTCGACGAGGACTCCTTCGAGGAGTGGGACATGTTCATGGAGCATCGCTGCGCCGACTTCGGCATGTCGGAACAGCGCATCCCGGGCGACGGCGTGGTCACCGGGCACGGCACAGTGAACGGCCGCCCGATCTTTGTCTTCAGCCAGGACTTTACCGTATTCGGCGGCTCCCTTTCCGAGGCCCATGCGGAGAAGATCTGCAAGGTTATGGACAAGGCGATCCAGGTCGGCGCGCCGGTTGTCGGCTTGAACGATTCCGGCGGCGCGCGAATTCAGGAAGGCGTCGCGTCCCTGGCCGGCTACGCGGAAGTGTTTCAGCGTAATGTTCTGGCCTCCGGCGTGGTGCCGCAGATCTCGCTGATTATGGGCCCCTGCGCGGGCGGGGCGGTCTATTCGCCGGCCATGACCGACTACATCTTCATGGTCAAGGACAGCTCCTACATGTTCGTGACCGGTCCCGACGTGGTGAAGACCGTGACCCACGAAACCGTCACCCAGGAGGAACTGGGCGGCGCCATCACCCACACCACGCGCTCCGGCGTGGCCGACCTGGCCTTCGAGAACGACGTCGAGGCCCTGCTGGAGCTGCGCCGCTTCGTCGATTTCCTGCCCAGCTCGAACCGCGCGCCGGCGCCGGTGCGGCCGAGCGAGGATCCGGTCGAACGCGAAGACCTCTCGCTCGACACCCTGGTGCCGACGGACCCGACCCGGCCCTACGACATGAAGGAACTGATCGAGAAGGTCGTCGACGAGGGCGAGTTCTTCGAGGTGCAGCCGACCTACGCCGGCAACATCATCACCGGCTATGGCCGCATGGACGGGCACACGGTCGGCTTCGTTGCCAATCAGCCGCTGGTGCTGGCCGGGTGCCTAGATATCGCGTCATCGATCAAGGCGGCGCGCTTCGTGCGCTTTTGCGATTGCTTCAACATTCCCATCGTCACCTTCGTCGACGTGCCCGGATTCCTGCCCGGCACGGCGCAGGAGTACGGCGGCATCATCAAGCACGGCGCCAAGTTGCTCTTTGCCTACGCCGAAGCGACCGTGCCCAAGGTGACGGTCATCACCCGCAAGGCCTACGGCGGGGCCTACGACGTCATGTCGTCCAAGCACATTCGTGGCGACGTGAACTATGCCTGGCCGACCGCCGAGATCGCGGTCATGGGCCCCAAGGGCGCGGTCGAAATCATCTTCCGCCGGGACATCGGCGACGCGGGCAAGATCGAGGCTCGCACCGAGGAATACCGCAAGACCTTCGCCAATCCCTTCGTGGCGGCCAGCCGGGGCTTCGTCGACGACGTCATCATGCCGCACAGCACCCGCTGGCGCATCTGTCACTCGTTGCGCATGCTGCGTGACAAGAAGCTCGAAAATCCCTGGAAAAAGCACGACAACTTGCCGCTGTGAGGTCCCATATGCTCCGACTCTACGACAACAAGGAATCGCGCAACGGCTATAAGGTGGTGCTGCTTCTCAACCACCTGAAAACGCCCTTCGAGCGGGTCGAGATCGATATCTTCAAGGGTGGCTCGCGCACACCGGAGTACCTGGCCAAGAACCCGGTCGGCAAGATCCCGGCGCTGGAACTGGAAGACGGCACCATCCTTTCGGAATCGGGGGCGATCCTGTTCTACCTGGCCGAAGGCACGCCCTATCTGCCGGACGATCGGGTCGGGCGCGCGCAAGTGCTGCGCTGGATTTGCTTCGAGCAGAACGTGCACGAAACCAACGTCGCGGAATCCCGCTTTATCCTGAACCATCCGGAACTATCCAAGGGGCGCGAGGGCGAGATTCTGGCGGAAAAGCAAAAGCGCGGGAACGCCGCCATAAAGCTCATGGACGACCACCTGGCCAGCCACGACTTCTTTGCCGCCGGGCGCTACACGATCGCCGATGTTGCACTCTACGGTTACACCAGCGTGGCGGCGGACGGCGGCTTCGATCTCTCGAAGTTTCCCGCCGTTCAAGCCTGGATGATGCGGATCGAGGCGCAGCCCGGCTACGTCGCGGCGAACGCGGGTTGAGGCGTTAGCGTTGCGGAGGCTTCGCTGCGGCCTTCGACAAGCTCAGGCTGAGGGGGAGCTGTGTAGGGCGCAAAGAAAAGCCCTCATGCTGAGCTTGTCGAAGCACGGACCCCGCTGAACCAGGCTTCCACTCAGCAGTGCCTCCGTCCTAACCGCCCCTTTGGACGATCTGAATTCCGACTCGGGCCAGGCCCTTGGACCGGAACCCAAGGACCTCGGCGGCGCGGCGCGAAACGTCGATGATCCGCCCGCGCACGAAGGGGCCGCGGTCGTTGATGCGCAGCACGGTCGCGCGTCCGTTCTCCAGATTCACCACCCGCACTTGGGTGCCGAAGGGCAGGGTCTTATGGGCGGCGGTTGGTCCGTTTTGATCGTAGACCTCGCCGTTGGCGGTGCGCCGGCCGTGGAACTTGCCGCCATACCACGAGGCCAAGCCGACCGCGTGGAAGTCTTGCGGGCCGGGGGCCGGCAGCCGTGCCGGCGAGGCACAGGCGGCCGGCAGGAATAAGACCAGCAGCAGAGCGCCGAGCCATCGAAGGCTCGGGCCGCCGGGCCGCTTCCTTGTGCGCTCGAAGTAAGTTGCCATGGCACCGATTGCCTCACCCTTGGGGTCTGGGGTTTTCTCTCGCTGCCCTATGATAGGCTGGTGTCCCTAACGCAGTCTTGCCACCAGAGGGATTTCCACAGGATTGTCATAGTCGCGCGTGGCATAGGGCGCATACTAGCGGCTTAACGAACGGGGGAGGCTTTCATGATCGAGGTCTATTACGCCACCAACCGGAGGATTCTTAACGAAGGCACCGCACCGAAGTTCGGCGACCGCTTCAATGAGAAGGGCCCGCAGGAGCTGCGATTCGGCTCCGCCAATGTTAAGAAGGCCAAGGGCAAATACAAACTCGCCAGCATAACCCTGGAAGCGGAGAGCAAGGCCGCCATGCCCAAGGGCCCACCGCCCAGCGGGCGGATATTCGAGGCCTTGCGCGCCAGCATGGCCGACAAGAGCCTCGACGTGATTTGCTACGTCCATGGCTTCGCCAACGACATCGAATCGGCGCTGGAGCGCGCCGCCGAACTGAAAGACAAATACAAGGTTGCCGGCCGGGAAGCGGAGGTCTTCGCGTTCGCTTGGCCGTCCGACGGTAAGGTCTTTCCGCCCATCAATTATTTCGACGACCGCGACGACGCCAAGGTGTCCGGCGTGGCCATGGCCCGGGCCATCCTGAAACTGCGGCAATTCCTGCACCAGTTGGACCGGGAGCGGACCTGCAATCAGTCGATCCACCTGGTTGCCCATTCCATGGGCAACTTCGCGGTTCGTTGGGCGCTGCAGGGCTTGCGCACGGAACTCAACGGTCGGCTTCCTTGCCTATTCGACAACATCTTTCTCATGGCGGCGGACGAGGATAACGACGCCTTCGAGCACGACGAAAAGTTCCGCCTGCTTCCGGACCTGGCTAACAAGGTGCATGTCTATTTTAGTCCCGACGACCGGGCGCTGGTGGTCAGCGACGTGACCAAGGGCAATCCGGACCGGCTCGGCTCCAACGGGCCCCGTGTGCGCGACGGCATTCCCTTCAAGATCGTCCTGGTCGACTGCCGCAAGGTCGATGTCTCGGGCGACGACATTTCGAACCACCAGTATTACCGTTCCAACCCCAAAGTGGTTGCCGACGTGAACCAGGTCTTGGCCGGCCTCCCGCCGGAGGCCATCAAGGGCCGGAGTTTCTCGCCGGACGGCAGGAGTTGGCGTATCGACGCAGGGCCCGGACGTGTCCGAAGGGCCAAGCGGGTCGGAACAGCGGACGACCATACCCGCGGCCGTTGAGCCCGCACTGCTTGCCGACCCAGCGCCGGCCCCTGGAAATTCCGCGCAGATGGTGTAAAAACGGCTCTCTTAGCCGTTGATACTCTGGGGATATCTGGGGGCGTGACGTGTTCGAAAAAATCCTGATCGCGAATCGGGGCGAGATCGCCTGCCGGATCATCCGCAGTGCCCGTAAGATGGGCATCCGCACGGTCGCGGTCTTTTCCGAGCCCGACCGCACCGCCCTGCATGTGGAACTGGCCGACGAGGCGGTCCATATCGGCCCGGCGGCCTCGAGCGAGAGCTACTTGGCGATCGACAAAATTGTCGCCGCTTGTCAGCAGACCGGCGCCCAGGCGGTGCATCCCGGATTCGGCTTTCTGGCCGAGAACGGCGTCTTCGTGGAGGCCCTGGAGGCCGCCGGGATCGTCTTCATCGGGCCCCCGGCCCCGGCGCTGCGTGCCATGGGCGACAAGATCGAATCAAAGCGCCTGGCGGCCAAGGCCAAGGTGACCACGGTGCCCGGCCACATGGACCTGATCGAGGACGAGGACGAGGCCGCACGCATCGCCGGCGATATCTGCTATCCGGTCATGATCAAGGCCTCAGCCGGCGGCGGCGGCAAGGGCATGCGCATCGCGCGCGACGACGCCGGGGCGCGCGACGGCTTCCGCTCCGCGCGCAACGAGGCGCGCACCAGCTTCGGCGACGAACGCATTTTCATCGAAAAGTTCATCGAGCAGCCACGCCACATCGAAATCCAGGTCATGGCCGACGGCCACGGCAACATCATCCACTTGGGGGAACGGGAATGCTCGATCCAGCGGCGTCATCAAAAGGTCATCGAGGAGGCGCCTTCGCCCCTCCTGGACGCCGAAACCCGGGCTGCCATGGGCGCGCAGGCCGTGGCCCTAGCCCGCGCGGTCGACTATCGCTCCGCGGGCACGGTTGAGTTCATCGCGGACAACAAGAAAAACTTCTATTTTCTTGAAATGAATACGCGTATCCAGGTCGAGCATCCGGTAACCGAGCTGGTAACCGGGCTCGATATCGTGGAATGCATGATCCGGGTCGCCGCCGGCGAAAAGCTGCCGCTGACCCAGGACCAGGTGAAGCTGACCGGTTGGGCCTTGGAGGCACGGGTCTACGCCGAGGACCCCTTGCGTAATTTCCTGCCCTCGATCGGACGGTTGGTGCGGTACCGGGAGCCGCCGGCGGCGCCCAACCTGCGCGTTGACAGCGGCGTGACCGAGGGCTCCGAGATCACCATGTACTACGACCCCATGATCGCCAAGGTGGTCACCCACGGCGAGACCCGGGACGCCGCGATCCGTCACATGCAGGCGGCGCTGGATACCTTCACCATACGCGGCATCAATCACAACATGAGCTTCCTAGCGGCGGTCATCGCCAAGGACAGGTTCCGCGATGGGCGGTTGACCACCGATTTCATCGCCGAGGAATTCCCCGACGGCTTTCAGATGGCGGCGGTGCCGGCGGCGGCTCGCGAGGCCATGATCGCGGTGGCCGCCTTTCTGCAACGCCAGATCGCCGAGCGCGTGGCGCCGACAGACGGGGCTGGGCGGCCGGACTTGCGCGGCCTCGATGCCTGGGTAGTGCGCCTGGACGGAGAGCCGCATCCGGTCGAGGTCCAGCCGGCCGATGGCGGGTACCGGATCACTGGCGCGGTCGAGGACTGTGTGGTGATCAGCGATTGGCGGCCTGGCGATCCCTTGTTTCTGGGCCGGGTCGATGGCCAGGAGATCGCAGTTCAGCTCGAGCGGCGCGGACCCGGTTGGGTGCTACGCCACGGCGGGGCATCACTTGAAGCCTTGGTTCTGCGGCCGCGTGTCGCCGAGCTCGCGGCCCGCATGCCGGTCAAGGCGCCGCCCGATCTGTCGCGTTTCCTGCTGTCGCCCATGCCGGGGCTTCTGGTCAGGCTCGCGGTCGAGGCCGGCCAGACCATCGAGGCGGGCGAGGAGTTGGCCGTGGTCGAGGCCATGAAGATGGAGAACGTCCTGCGTGCCGAGCGCGACGGCACCATCGCCAAGATTCACGCCAAGGCGGGCGACAGCTTGGCCGTCGATCAAACGATCCTGGAATTCGACTAAGGCCCCGCGCCGGCTCGCAGCCGGCGGACGGCAAGGGGCGGTGCCGACGGGCCCGATGAAAGGTGGTCGATGGAACAGATCGAGTTGCCGGATGAAATCGCCTGGGAGGCGCGCCGCCGGTGGTTCGAGGACCTCGAGGACGTGCGTGGCCGGGCCGGCGCCCCGGCGCCCAGCGAGCAGGCTTGCGCCCTCATGGTTGACCTGCAGGCGACGTTTTGCACCGGGGCCTGGGCGGCCACAGTGATCTTGGCTGCGGCGATCGTCGATTCCCAGGCCCGCGAAGCCCGGGCCCGCGACCCCGACTTGGCCGGGGCCGCGCGGCGCGCCGATGTGCCCGGCCTGGCGCGCGGCGAGCTGCGATGGCTGCGCGATATGCGCAACCGCTTGGTGCACGAGGACCGGGAAAATCCGGTCATCTCGATCGAGGATCAATGGACCCGGCGCAAGGCCTGGGAAGGCCATGCCCGGCGTGCGGTCGAAGCGGCCGTCGCCGCCTTGTATCCGGGCGCCGCGGACGGCGCCTAGCGACATGGCACAGGTCCGTGTCGTGGTTCATGGGCGGGTTCAGGGGGTCTGGTTTCGCGGCTGGACGATCCAGGAGGCGCGGGCGCGCGGCCTAACCGGTTGGGTCCGCAACCGGCGCGACGGTACCCTGGAGGCGGTCTTCGACGGCACGGACGAGGCGGTGGCGTCCATGGTCACCGCGTGCGGCGAGGGCCCGCCGGCCGCCCGGGTCATCGTGGTCGAGGAATTTCCGAGTGACGAGTCGGTCGATCGAACCTTCAGTCAGGTGCCGAGCGTGTGAAGGTCCGCCCCAACCGGTTTTCCCTGAGGGGAGAGGGAGCTTGCCGGCACGAGGGATAAGTTAAGGGTGACCACAGAGGCGCAGAGACACAGAGGAGAATACAAAAATTGTAAGTTTTCTCTCTGTGCCTCTGTGGTGAACCCCCTTCTCTTAGCGCCGTTGCTAGCGTTACCGCGGGCGCCCGGTGAGGGGATAACTGGGGTCGTTGTACCCGGGCGTGGAGGGATGACCCGGCGTGACCAGGGAGTCGATGAAATCCTCATCATCCGGGGTTAACCCGTGGGCCAGGGCGCCCAGGTATTCTTCCCATTGCTCCATCGTTCGCGGGCCGGCCAGAACCGAGGTCACGATCGGATTGGCCAGGACCCAGTTGAGGGCGAACTGGCCGGCGGTCATGCCGCGCTCCTCGGCCCGCGCCTTGATCCGCTGGGCGTGCTCCAGGGACTCGCGCCGGAACTCGGTCTCCATGAACCGGCTGTCTTGGCGCCCGGCCCGGGTTTCGCTGGGCGCCGCCTCCTCCGGCCGGTACTTGCCGGTCAGCACGCCGCGCGCCAGCGGGCTATAGGGCACCACGCCAAGACCGTGATGCGCGCACGCCGGCAGGACGTCGATCTCCGGCATCCGGTTCATGACGTTGTAGTAGGGCTGCGAGACGACCGGTCCGGGCAGGCCCATGATCTGGCATAGCCGCGTGACGTTGGCGTGCTCCCAGCCGCGAAAATTACTGAGGCCGAAATAGCGCGCCTTGCCCGCGGCGATGATGGCGCCGATCGCGCCCAAGGTTTCCTCCATGGGCGTTTCGTGATCCGGCCGGTGCAGATAATAGATATCGACATAGTCGGTCTTGAGCCGGGTCAGACTGTCTTCGATGGCGCGCTGCAGCCATTTGCGCCCGAGGCCGCGCATGTTGGGTGCGTCGCTCATGGCGTTGCCGGCCTTGGTTGCCAGAACCCAGGAGTCGCGGTCCTTCTTCAACAAGGTGCCAACCACCTTCTCCGAGGCGCCGGTCGAGTAGACGTCAGCGGTATCGATGAAGTTAATGCCGGCCTCGCGCGCGCTGTCGACGATGCCCCCGGCGACCTTCGCGTCCGTGCGGTCGCCGAACATCATGGTGCCGAGACAGATCGGCGAGACCTGAAGGCCGCTGCGGCCAAGCCTGCGATAATTCATGGCAAAAGGTTCCTTGATTCTAACGTGCGATCGGCGAAGACAGGTATCAGCCTGCGGGCTTTGACGATGCCGTCTCGGCCAGGAGCGAGTCCTTGACCGTCTCGCACTTGTTGGCGAGGTGCAGTTTCAGGATCCGTGCGAGGCGTGGGCCGTCGCGCAGGGCCAGGGCGTCGAGAATCGCCTCGTGCTCCTCTACCGCGTGGTCCCAGCGCGCACCCGACATGTTCGCTACATAGCGGGCGCGGCGCACCCGCCCGGCGAGGCCGGTATACATGCGAGTCAGGGTCGCGTTCCCGGCAATCTCCAAAATGCGTTCGTGGATGCGCTGGTTCAGGCGAAAATATTCGGGCAGTTCCCGGCGCGTGTAGTGCAGGACCATCTGGTAGTGGAGGGCCCGGATCTCGGCGATCTCCTCGTCCGTGACCCGGGCGCAGGCGAGTTCTCCGGCCAAGGCCTCGAGCGCGCCCATGACCGGGAACATCTCGTCGATGTCGGCCAGGGTTAGGCTAGCCACCTGGGCGCCTCGATTGGGCAGAAGCGCTAGCAGACCCTCCGACGCCAAGACTTTGAGCGCCTCGCGCAGCGGAGTCCGCGACACGCCGAAGCGGGTGCACAGTTCGCGTTCGGGGACCCGTGTGCCCGGCGCCATCTCGCCCTCGACGATGAGGTCGCGCAAGCGCTCGACCAATTCGTCGTGCAAGCTGGCGCGTTGGATCGGTGCGGGTGCCGCATCGCTGCCTGGCCGTTCGGCCAAATTGGCATCATTCATTGGTCGCGATTCCCTCTAGCTCTCCGGCCAGGGCCAGCTCCAAGACTCTGGCGACATGTAGGGCGCTGCGCCCGGTGCCGTCGCGGATCTGATGTCGGCAAGACGTGCCATCCGCAACGACGATGGTCTCAGGCGCCTCCGCCCGCACTGCCGGGAGCAGCGAGAGCTCGCCCATTTTCATGGATACATCGTAGGTTTCCGCATTGTAGCCGAAGGCGCCGGCCATGCCGCAACAACTCGACTCGACGGTCTCGACCGCGAGGTTCGGGATCAAGCCGAGGACCGTCTGCACCGCCGGCATGGCGGCGAAGGCCTTTTGGTGGCAATGGCCGTGCAGCAGGGCGCGGCTGTGGCCGATCGGCTTGAGCCTCAGGTTCAGGCGGCCCGCCTCGTGCTCGGCCGCCAGGAAATCCTCGAGCAGCATGGCTTGCGCCGCCAGCTTGGCGCTGTCCGGGCCCGGCAGCATGGCGGTGAACTCGTCGCGCAGGGTCAACAGGCACGAGGGCTCCAAACCGACCACCGGAACGCCGCGCGCCGCAAAGGGCTGCAAAGCCTCCAGGGTGCGACGCGCTTCGGTCTTGGCCTCATCGACCAGGCCGCCGGCCAGAAAGGTGCGGCCGCAACATAGAGGTCGACCGCCGTCCAGGGCGCGCGGTAGGTGGATGCGATAGCCCGCCGCGCCCAGTACCGCGAGCGCCGCGTGCAGGTTCTCTGGCTCGATGTAGGTGTTGAAGGTGTCGGCCAGAAGCACGATCTCGCGGCCGCCCGGCCGCCCGGCCTCGACTCCGGCCGGGGCGAAGCGGTCGCGCCGCCAGACCGGCAGGCTTCGCTTGGCGCTGAGGCCGAGCAGACGTTCGCTCAAGGCGGCGAGGCCGGGTATCCGGTCGCGCGCGTTGGTCAGGGGCGCCAGGCGGCTGAGCCAAGGTGCAGCGTGCGGCAGCATGGCGATCAGGCGCTCGCGCCAGGGTAAACCGTTGCGCTTGGCGCGCTGGTACAGGATCTCGGTTTTCATGCGCGCCATATCCACCCCGGTCGGGCATTCGCGCTTGCAGCCCTTGCAGCCGACGCAGAGCTTCATGGTCTCGGCCATATCGTCGGCGCTAATGGCGTCGGGCCCGAGTTGCCCTGAGAGGGCTAGGCGCAAGGTGTTGGCGCGCCCCCGGGTCAGGTGTTGCTCGTCGCCGGTCACCCTGAACGAGGGGCACATGACCCCGGCATCGAATTTGCGGCAGGCGCCGTTGTTGTTGCACATCTCGACCGCGCCGGCGAAGCCGCCCCAGTCGGACCAGTCCAGCGCCGTATCGAGCGGCGGCGTCTTATAGTCGGGCTTGAAGCGGAACAGGCTGCGGTCGTCCATGGCCGGTGGGCGGACGATCTTGCCCGGGTTCATCAGCCCGCGCGGATCGAAAGCGTCTTTGACCTCTTCGAAGCCGCGCACCATGCGGGCTCCAAACATGGCCTCGTGAAATTCGGATCGGACCAAGCCATCGCCGTGCTCGCCGGAGTGGGAACCCTTGTATTCGCGCACCATGGCGAAAGCCTCCTCGGCGATGGCGCGCATCTTCTTGGCGTCCGCCTCCAGCTTTAAATTAAGCACCGGGCGGACGTGCAGGCAGCCCTCGGACGCGTGGGCGTACCAGGTGCCGGTGGTGCCGTGTTTCTCGAACACCCGGGTCAGGCGATCGGTATAGTCGGCCAGATCGCTGAGCGGTACCGCGCAGTCCTCGATGAAGGAGACCGGTTTTCCGTCGCCCTTCATGGACATCATGATATTGAGCCCCGCCTTGCGGACCTCCCAGATTGCCTTCTGGAATGCCGGCTCCACAGCCTCGACCACCGCGCCCGGAAATCCGAGGGTTCCCATGAGTTCGTTCAGGCGCTTGAGCCCGCGTTTCTGCGCGCCCAGGTCCTCGCCGGCGAACTCAACCAGCAGCAGGGCATCGGGCGCGCCCTTGACGATGCGCTCCAGGGTGGGACGGAACAGAGGGATGTCGCGCGCCAACTCGATCATGGTCCGGTCGACCAACTCAACCGCGGCGGGCTTCAACGCCACGATGTGCCGGGTCGCGTCCATGGCCGCGTAGAAGCTGGGGAAGTGACAGACGCCCAGCACCTTGTGTGCCGGGATCGGCTGCAAATTGAGCTCGATTGCTGTTGAGAAGGCGAGGGTGCCCTCGGAGCCGACCAGCAGATGGCTCAGGTTGATCGGCGTGTTGCCGGCCAGGGACGGGACCAAGGCATCGACGTTATAGCCGCCCACCCTGCGATGCAGCTTGGGAAAGCGGGCCGCGATCTCTGCCGCCTCGCGCTGGCCCAGCGCTAGCAGGTTGGAGACCAGGTCCCGCAGCCGAGGCGTGTCGAAAGCCAGGTCCGAGTCGGCCGGAAGCTCGCCAAAGCGCCCCCGATCGCCGGTCATCAGCACGGCCTCGATAGAGCGCACGTTGCGCCGCATCGTGCCATAGCGGATCGAGCGGGCGCCGCAGCTATTGTTGCCGGCCATGCCGCCCAGGGTCGCCCGGCTGGAGGTCGAAACGTCGACCGGGAAGAACAGGCCGCGCGGTCGCAAGACCTCGTTCAGGCGGTCGAGCACCAGGCCGGGCTGAACCCGGGCGCGGCGGGCCACGACGTCGATCTCCAGTACTTGGTTCAGGTGCTTGCTGACATCGACGATCAGGGCCTCGCCGACGCTTTGGCCGCATTGCGAAGTGCCGGCGCCCCGAGGCAGGAGAGGGACCCCCGCCTCCGCCGCAATCTGGACGCAGCGCAGCACGTCCTGCTCGTCTCGTGGCACCACGACCCCGATCGGTTCGATCTGATAGATCGAGGCGTCGGTGGCATAGCGGCCCCGGCTGAAGGAATCGAACAGCACCTCGCCGGCGATCTCGCGCCGCAGGCGGGCGGCGAGGGCGCCGTCGCCAACCCGGCCAGCCCGGCGCGGCGTGCCTCGAGAGGCATTCGGGCCCGGAACCGCAACAGGGCTGGTACCCGCATGCGAGGTGCCCTGGGAGGTGCTCTCGATCGCGCTCATTCAGGCCATCTCACCGTCCAAGGTCCCGTTTTCGTTTAGATTTTTATTTTGCATGCAAAAAACCCGGTCACGATCAAGCGTTCGAGAGTTGGAAATTTTTCGCAAACAGCATATAACTAGCAGAAATATAATAATAAAAGATCATCGCGTTAACCGTGTTGCTCGCCTTTGTAATGTATGCATAATTCAAAACAAGAATTTCGGCAAGCGCCGGCTATGCGTTATGCGCATTATGCGTATATAGCTGCCGCCAAGAGCGCGTTATTTTGGGGACGGTAGTTTGGGATCCGCGAGACACACGCCATGACCGGACCTAACGGCGGTAGCCCCAGCGGGCGTCATTTCCTGCAGATTCCAGGGCCGACCAACGTGCCCGACCGGATCCTCCGCGCCATCGACCGGCCGACCATGGATCATCGCGGGCCGGCCTTCGGCGACCTTGGCCGTGAGGTCTTGGCCGGCCTCAAGGCCATATTCAAGACCGCCGGGCCGGTGGTGATCTACCCGGCCTCGGGCACCGGCGCTTGGGAAGCGGCCCTGGTCAACACCCTCTCGCCCGGCGACAAGGCCCTGATGTTCGAGACCGGGCACTTCGCCTCTCTGTGGCAGCGCCTGGCCGAGCGTCTGGGGCTCGACGTCGAATACGTACCCGGGGACTGGCGGCGCGGGGTCGATCCGGCGGCGGTCGAGGCCAAGCTGGCTGAGGACCGGGGTCAGTCGATCAAGGCCGTCTGCATGGTCCACAACGAGACCTCAACCGGGGTCGCCAGCCGGGTCGGCGAGGTTCGCAAGGCCATCGACCGCGCCGGGCACCCCGCGTTGTTCCTTGTCGATACCATCTCGTCGCTTGCCTCGATCGACTACCAGCACGACGATTGGGGCGTCGACGTGACGGTTGCCGGGTCGCAGAAGGGCCTGATGCTGCCGCCGGGCCTGAGTTTCAACGCGATCAGCGAGAAGGCCTTGAAGGCGGCGAAAACGGCCCGCCTGGCACGCTCCTATTGGGATTGGGAGGAGATGCTGAAGGCCAACCAGACCGGCTATTTCCCCTATACCCCAGCAACCAACCTGCTGTACGGCCTGCGCGAGGCGATCGAGATGCTGCTGGAGGAAGGCCTGGACCGGGTTTTCGCCCGGCACGCCCGCCACGCCGAGGCGGCGCGGCGCGCCGTGCGCGCCTGGGGCCTGGAGGTCGTGTGCCTCGACCCGGCCGAATACAGCGGCTCCCTGACCGCGGTTCTGATGCCGGCCGGGCACGATGCCGACGCGTTCCGCAAGACCACACTGGAGCGCTTCAATATGTCGCTGGGCAACGGTCTGGGTAAGCTTCAGGGCAGGGTCTTCCGGATCGGCCATCTGGGCGACTTCAACGACCTCATGTTGGCGGGGACCCTGGCCGGGGTCGAAATGGGTCTAACGGCGGCCGGTGTGCCGCATGGCAAAGGCGGCGTTCAGATCGCCATGGATTACCTCAGCGGCGAAACCGCCGCGCAGGACGCCTAGTACGCGGGGGCGAACGAAAGGCTCCGCGGGTCACGACAATCAAAACAATGAAATGAACAGGAGGAGGACAGGCACATGATCAAGATTTTAGGCACGGCCGTCATGGTCAGCATGCTGGCCGGATCGGCGTTGGCTGCCGAGATGGAGTTGAAGTTCGGTCACGTCGGTGCGCCGGGCTCGCTCTTCGCGGTCTCGGTGGACGAGTTTGCAAAGCGGGTCAATGCGCAAATGAAGGGCCGGGTCAAGATTGCGACCTTCGGCTCGAGCCAACTCGGCAAGGACAAGGAGCTGTTACAGAAGCTGAAGCTCGGCACGGTCGATTTCGCCCTGCCGTCCAGCGTCATGTCGACGGTCAGCGATCAGTTTGGCCTATTCGAGATGCCATATCTGGTTCAGAGCCGGGGTCACATGAAGCGGATCGAGAAGGAGATCTTCTGGTCCCAGATTGCGCCCAGTGCCGAGGCCAAGGGCTACAAGGTTCTGGCGATCTGGGAGAACGGCTTCCGCCACATCACCAACAACCTGCGCCCGATCGATCAACCTGGCGATCTGCAGGGCATTAAGCTGCGCACGCCCAAGGGCGCCTGGCGGGTCAAGATGTTCAAGTCCTATGGCGCGAACCCGACCCCGATGTCATTTTCCGAGGTCTTCACGGCCCTCAAGACCGGCGTCATCGACGGCCAGGAAAACCCCTTCGCGCAGATTCACAGCGCCAAATTCCAGGAAGTTCAGAAGTACCTGTCTCTGACCGGGCACGTCTACACCCCGGCCTATGTTCTGGTCGGCAAGAAGAAATGGGACAGCCTGCCCGCCGATATCCGCGCCGATCTGGAGCGGATCGCCAAGGAATCCCAAAGCTACGTTTACGATACCGCGGCGGCCTTGGAGACCGATCTTCTGGGCAAGCTCGAAGCCGGCGGCATGACCGTCAATACCGCCGACAAGGCGGCCTTCGTTAAGGCGAGCGACGGCATCTACAAGGACTTCGCCTCGAGCGTGTCGGGTGGCCAAGCGATGGTCGACAAGGCCTTGAGCTTAGCTGACGGATCCTGATCCGAAAAATGGGTACGCCCGCGGCCGGGCCCGGTTTGACCCGGGCCGGCCGTGGAGCGCCCGGGTTGAACCGGGCCGATCGGACATAGGGAGCGAGGGGCAACGGTGGGGCTGATTGCGCGCGCGGCGCGGGGGCTTGAGCGCCTGCTCGAAGTCACCGTTATCGTTTTGATCGTCACGCTGACCATCGTCGTGGTGGTCGCTGTGGTTTATCGCAAGCTGGGCGATTCCCTGGCCTGGTATGACGAGGTGGCCTCGATCATGCTGGCTTGGCTGACCTATTACGGGGCCTGCCTGGCGGCGCTTAAACGCGCCCATATCGGCTTCGACGGAATCGTGCGCGCCGTGCCGAGGGCCTGGCGCCTGGCTTTCGTGGTCGTCGCCGAGACTTGTGTAATCGGCTTTTTCGCCATGCTGGCCTGGACCGGCTGGGTCGTGCTGCTGGTCCTGGCCGGCGATACCCTGGTCAGCCTGCCTGAAATCTCAGTCCAGATCACCCAGTCGGTGATCCCGATCGGCGCCGCATTGTTCATTGTTTGCCAGCTTCTGAGCCTGCCCGGCCACTGGCGCGACCTGGGCCGGCCCATGGTCGACGAATACCCGCCAGGCGACGAGGCGAATGCGGGACGCGGGCATCCGAAATCATGATCGTCCCCGTGATGATCGTCGGGCTGCTCGTACTGATCCTGATCGACGTTCCCATCGCCGTGGCCCTGGGATTGACGGCGGTCTGCGCTATGGTGCTGACCCAGGGCGCGGATATTCTGCCCAACGTAGCCCTGGTCATGTTCGACGGGGCGACCAAGTTCCCTTTACTGGCGATCCCACTCTTCATCCTGGCCGGAGCGATCATGAACGCCTCCGGCATCTCGCGCCGCCTAATCGCCTTTGCCTCGGCCTTGCTCGGCTTCGTGCGCGGCGCCCTGGCCATGATCAACATCGCGGTCTCGCTATTCTTCGCTGAAATCTCAGGATCCGCTGTCGCCGACGTGGCTGCCCTCGGCTCGATCATGATCCCGGCCATGCGGCGCAAAGGCTATCCCAAGGCCTTTGCCGCCGCGGTGACCTCGTCCTCAGCCACCCTGGCGGTCATTATCCCGCCCTCGATACCCATGATTCTTTACGGGGTCATGTCGGATTCCTCCATCGTGCAGCTCTTCGTGGCCGGTGTCATCCCGGGCGTTCTGGGTGGTCTGGGCATGATGGGCGTGTCCTATTGGATGGCCCGGCGTCACAATTGGCCGGTCGAGGACGTGTTCGAGCTTGCCCGTTTGCGCGCGACCTTCGTCGAGGCGGTGCCGGCCCTGACTCTGCCGGTGATCATCCTGGGCGGTATCTTCGGTGGCATCGTCACCGCGACCGAGGGTGCCGGCCTAGCGGTCGTCGCCGCCCTTGTCGTGGGCGGCGGTATCTACCGGGAGCTCAACTGGGACTTCCTGCGCAAGGCCGCGGTTGAGGGTGGGGTGCAGACCGCCGTGGTTATGTTGCTGGTTGCCGCCTCCGCGCTCATTGGTGTCTATCTGACCGAGTTGCAGGTGCCGCAGAAGCTGGCAGCCGCGATACTGAACTGGACCGACAATCGTTACGCCGTCCTGGCTCTGCTTAATGTGTTCTTTCTCGCCGTCGGCCTGTTTCTCCATTCCGCGGCGGCGATTATCCTGGTGGTGCCGGTTGTAATGCCCCTGGTTCATGCGGTGGGGATCGACCCGATTCATTTCGGTCTTATCGTCACCCTCAACCTGGGCATCGGGCAACAGACCCCGCCGGTCGCCAGCGTATTGATCACGGCCTGCGCCGTGGCCAAGGCGAATGTCTGGGAGGTCAGCAAGGTCAACATCAACTTCATCGCCATCCTGTTTGCGATCCTGGTTCTGGTGACCTACGTTCCGGCCGTGCCCATGAGTCTGGTCGAATATTTCTATCGCTGAGCGGAGATAGCCCCCGATGACGGACATCATCCTGGTGCAACGCGATGGCCCGGTCGCCACCGTCGTGCTCAACCGGCCGGAAAAGCTCAACGCCATGACCAAGACCATGTGGCGGGAGTTGGGCGATGCTCTGCGCGAACTCTCGGCCGACGAGTCCCTGCGCTGCGTGGTCCTGCGCGGCGCGGGCGGCAAGGCGTTCTCTCCCGGCAACGATATCTCGGAGTTCGAGACCGAACGCCACGATCCGGCCTCGGCTAAGGCCTATGGCGAGCTCCTGCATCATGCCTTGGGGGCTCTTAAGGACTGTCCGCACCCCACTTTGGCCTTGATCGAGGGTATTTGCGTTGGCGGCGGGCTGGAGATCGCGGCCCTGTGCGATATGCGGATCTGTGGCGAGTCCAGCCGTTTCGGAGTGCCGATCAAGCGCCTCGGCCTGGTCATGGCCTATCCGGAGATTGCCGGTCTAGCCGACCTGATAGGCCGTTCGGCGACCCTGGAAATTCTCTTGGAGGGCCGAGTCTTCGGCGCGGCCGAGGCCAAGGAGAAGGGCCTGGTCAATCGCGTGGCGCCCGATGCCGAGGTCGAAAGCGAGGCCATGGCGGCTGCCCAGCGCATCGCCGAGGGGGCCCCCTTGGTGGCGCGCTGGCACAAGAAGTTCCTTCGCCGCCTGGCCCGGCCGGAGCCCCTGACCCCGGAGGAATTGGATGAGGGCTTCGCTTGCTACGACACCGAGGATTTCCAGATCGGCTACCGCTCGTTCCTGACCAAGACCAAGCCGGACTTCAAGGGGCGCTGATATGCCCGCTGGGCGCGGTCCGCTGGCCGGTTTGAAGGTGATCGAGCTGGCCCACATCATGGCCGGGCCGGTCTGCGGCTTGATGCTGGCCGATATGGGCGCCGACGTCATCAAGGTCGAAAAGGTGCCCGGTGGCGACGATTCGCGCCGCTTTCTGCCGCCCGAGATCGGCGGCGAGTCCGCGGCCTTCATGATGATGAATCGCAACAAGCGCGGCATCGCGGTCGACCTCAAGACCGAGGCCGGGTGTGCGGTCCTGCGCCGCCTGCTGAAATCGGCCGACGTGGTGATCGAAAACTATCGGTGCGGCACCATGGAGCGCCTGGGTTTGGGCTACGAGAGCCTGCGCGCGGAAAACCCGGGTCTGATCTATTGCGAAATCTCCGGCTTCGGGCGCAGCGGCCCCTACGCCGAGCGGGGCGGTTTCGACTTGATCGCCCAAGGCATGAGCGGACTCATGAGCATCACCGGGGAGGGCGAAGGGCGCCCGCCGGTCAAGGTCGGCGCGCCGGTCACCGATATCACCGCGGGCATCCTGGGTGCCATGGGGGTCTTGGCCGCCGTGGTCGAGCGGCAGAAAAGTGGCCGGGGCCAAAGGGTCGATACCTCGCTGTTCGAGGCCGGGATCGTCCATACCTACTGGCAGTCCGCCATTGCGTTCGCGACCGGCCAGTCCCCCGGGCCCATGGGCTCGGCGCACCCGCTCAACGCACCCTACCAGGCGTTTCGCACGGCGGACGGCTGGATCAACCTGGGCGCGGCCAACCAGAAGAACTGGCTGCGCGTGCTCGAGGTTATCGAAATGCCGGCCTTGAACGACGATCCCCGCTTCGCCAGCAACGCCGCGCGCATGGGCCACCTCGAGGATCTGGACCAGGCCCTAGGCACGGCTTTCTCGAAACGGACCACGGCCGACTGGCTGGCCCGGCTAGAGGCGGCCGGGGTGCCCGCCGGGCCGGTGCTGAGCGTCGGGGAAATGCACCAAGACCCGCAGGCCGTGGCCCGCCATATGGTGCCGGCGCCCGAACATGGCCGCCTGGGGCCGGTCAAGACCATCGGCCTGCCGATCAAGTTCTCTGAGACCCCGGGTGGCGTCCGTGCGGGGGCACCGGTCTATGGGCAGCACACCCGGGCGGTCCTGGCCGAGCACGGCTATGAACCGGCGGACATCGAGGCCTTGATCGCCCAGGGCGCCGTGATCGCGGCCGAGGTGTCCTAGCAGGGTGGAAATAGCCTTCTAGCGCCAGTCAATAGCCGAGGGTCGGGTCGGCCACGTTGATGAGCGATTGACCGACCAGGTAGAAGCGCAGGTTGGCGCGGAAAACCTCTGCCGCGGCCCGCTCCCAACCCCGGAACGAGCCGGCTACGTGGGGTGTGACAATGGCGTTCGGCAAGGACCAGAAGGGGCTGTCCTGGGGCAGGGGCTCCGACGCGAAGACGTCGAGCACCGCGCCGCTCAAGCGCTCGTCCCGCAAGGCCTCGATCAAAGGTGCCTCGGCGACCACACCGCCGCGCGAGATGTTGATCAGCGTGCTGCCCGGCTTCATGGCGTCGAACTCAGTCTTACCAATCAAGCCGCGCGTCGTGGGTGTCAGGGGCACGATGACTGCCGTGTGGTCCGCCAGGGCCAAGGCCTCACTCAGGCGCGCTATGGGATAGACCGTGTCGACGGCGTCGCACGGCCCGTCGCTCCGGCGCACGCCGATCACGTTTAGACCCGCGGCGCGAGCCAGCCGGGCGATGGCCGTGCCGATGTGGCCCAGGCCGACCACGCAGAGGGTCTGCTGCGATCCTGTGGCGACTTCGCCGCTGTCCCAGACTCGCGCGGCCTGCTGGCGCTGGTAGCGCGGCAGTTTCATGTTCAGGGCGAAGACCGCGCCCAGGGTGAATTCGGCAATTGCCTTGGCGGCGATCCCGGCCGAGTTCGTGACGGTCAGCTCATTCGGGTCCCAAGGCACGAGATGGTCGATCCCGGCCCCGCCGCAGTGGACCCAGCGGACGCCGGATTGCCCTATGAGCGAGGCGCGGGGGTAGGGCCGCTGCAGGAACTTGTAGCTCAGAACGATCTCCGGCCGGGTCGTGTCCACGGCTTCTGCCAGGCTATCGTAATCGCGGCAGCAAGCGACGCGCACCTGAGGAAACTTGGGCTCGATTAGGTCCAGGAACAACTCCGGCCGATCATGGTGGATCAGCAGCGAAAGGGGTTCGGCGCTCATCGGTGTGGCTGGCCTGCGGTCCGGCAGCAGGTGTCCATGGCGGCAGCTCTCCAGAATTCGGCCATAGCGTTGCGGCGCCATGGGACAGCGCGCGGCGGGGACTGGGCCGCTTAAGCGTCGCGCAGACTCTGCCTATAGCAAGCCCAGGCGGCCCTTTCTAGGGGGATGATCGAATTGGAGGTGCCGAAGAGGCCGGCGATTCCTCGACTAAAGGCGTGGGTCTGTCAAAGGGCGCTAAAGGCGTCGACGGCTTTGAGGATCGCGCGGCCGATCAAGATGATAAAGAGCGGCGGCAGGATGAAAACAATCATGGGTACGGTCAGAAGTGCGGGCAAGCGAGCGGCCTTTTCCTCCGCTTTCATGACCCGTTCGTTGCGCGAATCCGCTGACATGACGCGCAAGGATTGCGCCAGGGGCGTCCCGTAACGCTCGGCCTGCAACAGGGTGTTGACGACCCCACGGACGCCCGGCAGATCGACCCGTAACGACAGATTCTGGAGGGCCTTGCGCCGGTCGGGCAAGAACCCCAACTCGAGACCGGTAAGGCTGAACTCATCGGCCAATTCGGGCGAGGTTCTTTCCATCTCCTGCGACACGCGCAGCAGCGTGGCATCCAAGCTCAAGCCCGCTTCGGCGCAAATAACCATCAGATCGAGCCCATCGGGCAAGGCTTTGCGGATATTGCCCGCTCGCTTGCCCGCGGCATTCTTGATCACGATGTCCGGCAAGTAAGCGCCCAGCAGGACGCAGCCGATGGTGACGGCGAGCTTGCCGGACGTATTCAGGCCATAGAGGTTCAGGCCGTAGAATAGCACTATGGCGATGCTGCCCAGAACGAAAGGCAGGGCGACTTTCATGAATAGGTAGCGGATGATCGCGTCTTTCGAACGCCACCCGGCTCGCATGAGTTTGATCGATATGCGGCTTGCCTGGGCGGATCGTAGGAGGTTCAGCCGGTCAACGACGCGGCGCATGAGGCTAATCGTCGGCAGGCGCTCCTGGCGTCGCCGGGGGCCGATGACGCCGGCGCGTAGCTCATCTCGCTGAGCCGCGATCAACTTGACCCGGCGCGCTCCCGGATCCTTGTGCAATAGGGTCACCCATACCGTGACACTAATGGTCGCGGCGGAGAGCCCGGCCATTATGATCGTTGCCTGCTCCTGGGTGAGCCCAATCAACTCGAAGAAGGATTCGATCATATCTCGAACTTGACCATCTTGAACATAACCGCGGCGCCAGCGAAGATCATGAATAGGCCAAAGCCGACCATGGCCTGGCCGCGCGGATCGTTGAATAGGGCGATGATGTACTCGCTGTTCACCACATAGATAAGCAGGGCCATGATGAATGGCAGAGATCCGATGATATAGGCGCTGGCCTTGGCTTCGGACGACAGGGCGCGTACCTTTCGCTTTAGTTGGCGCCGGCCGCGCAGAACGTCACCCAGGTTGTTCAGTGTCTCTGCCAAGTTGCCGCCGGTTTCATTTTGGATCGAAAGGGCGATGGTGAAGAAGTCGAACTCCTGCAAATTGAGACGCCGCGAGGATTCCCAAAGGACTTCGTCCATCGTCCGGCCGATCCGCACGCCGTCGTTGATTTGCCGGAGTTCCGTGCCGACCGGATCGGGAATTTCCTCGGCAGCGGTTCTGATCGATTCACCGATCGGCAGGCCGGCCCTAAGGCCACGGACCATGAGGTCAATCGCATCCGGGAAAAATTCAATGAAGCGCACTTGGCGGCGCGTGATGCGCCAGTTGAGGAACATATGCGGAAGGGCGAGGCCCGCGGTGAACCCGGCCAGCAGGCCCGGCGCAAGCGGTGTGCCGCCGAACACGATACTAGTGGCGCCGGCGGTAATCGCGATTAGCAGGCTGACCAAAACATATGTGCCGATGGAGAAACTCATGCCGGCCCGCTCGATACGCAGGCGCAGCACATCCTGGCGCGGCACGAAACGCCGGATTAGTTCGTTCAAGAAGGCAATTTCGCTCGCCTGCGACTTGCGGCGCGCGATCGAAACATAGGCCTCGCCAAGGGCGCGCTTTTCATGATGTGCCCTGATGGATTCCATACGTCGAAACATGGGTGCGCGCTTGTCGCCCGAGAACAGTCCGATAAGCAGGAGCACACAACCGACCGGTAAGAGCGCGACGATCAGGGCCTCCGGCCCGGCGCCGGCGCCACCGAGAAACTGGAAGATTTCCATCACATGCACTCCAGCAGTCGACGATCGAGGCCGAAATAGGCGGCGTTTTGCGCGAAGTGCGGGCGCAAGCCAGAGGAGCGGAAATTGCCCTTTAGCATGCCGTCCAAGCCCTCACCTTCGAACTCGTAGGTGAAGAGGTCTTGGGTCGTGATGATGTCGCCCTCCATGCCGACGATCTCGGTAATATGCGTAATTCGGCGCATTCCGTCACGCATACGCGAGACCTGAACAATCATGTCGATGGCGGCGGCGATTTGGGTGCGCACCGCCTTGGCGGGCAGGTTGATGCCGGCCATGCCGATCATATTTTCCAGGCGGGTCAGGGCTTCGCGCGGACGGTTGGCGTGAACCGTGCCCAGAGAACCGTCATGGCCCGTGTTCATGGCCTGAAGCATGTCGACCGCCTCGGATCCTCGAACCTCACCTAGGATGATCCGGTCCGGGCGCATACGCAGGGAGTTCTTGACCAGATCCCGCATGGTGATTTCGCCGGTCCCTTCCAAGTTCGCGGGGCGGGTTTCCAAGCGCACCACATGGGGCTGCTGAAGCTGCAGCTCGGCCGCGTCCTCGATGGTCACGATCCGCTCGCGCTCGTCAATCATCTGCGACATGGCATTGAGCAGGGTCGTCTTGCCCGAACCCGTACCGCCCGAGATCAGGATGTTCAGGCGGCTGCGAGCAGCGATTTTCAAGACCGTCGCCATGGCCTCGGAAATATTGCTTTGGCGGGCCATCAAATCCAAGGTGATGCCCTTCTTGGAGAATTTACGAATCGAGATTGAAGGGCCGTCGATGGCCAGAGGCGGGATGATGATGTTAACGCGGCTGCCGTCTTGCAGGCGGGCGTCGACCAGCGGAACCGTCTCATCGACCCGGCGGCCGATGATGGACACGATGCGCCGCGAAATATTCAGGACATGGTCATTGTCGCGGAAATGGACGTCGGTGACCTCCAGCTTGCCCTTTCGTTCGACGTAGACCTGTTTGGGACCATTGATCAAGATATCGGTCACGGTCTCGTCGGCGAGCAACGGCTCCAAGGGGCCCAGGCCCAACATATCGTCTAGCAGAAGGTCGACTAGGCTGATTTGCTCGGCCTGGTTGAGCCGCAGGTTCTGCTCAGCGAGAATCTCGGTGACGATTTCGCGTAATTGGAGCGACAACTCGTCGCGCGGCAATTGGGACGCGGCGGAGACGTCCAACCGCTCCATGACCGACGGTTCGATCTTGAGTTTGGCCCGCTCAACTGTTGCCGACACTTCTGTGGCTGCCTTGGTCCGGGTTTCGCCCCGCTCGCGGCGGGGTTGACGCGGATCCGGCCTTTCTGGTGCAGGCGTTCCTTGGCCGCTCGGAATTTGGGCCTCGGCGGGGGGGGGCGGGGCGATTGGGCTGTCGGTCAACAGCCACCTGATCAATTCGGCGACCAGGTTTCGGCGATCGAGAAGATTCATCGAGTGTGAATCTGCCTCGGTCGCTGTCGTGACGATGTGCCCGATTTGCACCGCGAGCTCCGGCCGAGGCACTGCGGCCAGGTTTTGGCCCTCGAAGGCAGCCATAATCTCCGGCTTCAGTTCCTCAACATAGCGGGATTGGCGCTGGGCGCCGCCACGGGGCCCGGCACCGCCCAGTTGCGCCGCCTTGGCGGGACGCGCGTTGCCCGTTGCGCCCTTCATCTCGGCCTACTTTCTACTTAAAAAGCGGCGCCATTTGGCCTTCGAGCCAGCTTCTTTCTGTTTATCCGCCGGCGCGTCCACCACGGTTTCGGCGATCTTGCGAACAACTTTACTCACCGGACACTTGCCATAGAGTTGCGCGACCGGCTTGCCGTTGTTGGCTGCTAAGTTGAATGTCTTGGGGTCGTCGGGAATAACGAAATTCACCTTATGACCTAGCGCCTTTTGGAATTCCTTGGCACTCATGGCCTGGAACTTCCCGCCGGTGCGGTTGGCGACGATGAACACCGGTCGGCCGGCGGCGACCTCTTCAATTCCGGTCAGAAGGCGCATGGTATCGCGCAAGCCCGAAAGGGTGAGATCGGTTACCACGATGACCTTGGAACAAACCTCGAAGACCCGTTGCCTAACCGCGAAGGCGGATCGTGGCACATCGGCCACTATACAGGTGTTCGATCGACCGACGGTCTCAAAGAGAACGTCGATGGCATCGGGATTGTAGGCGATCTGCTGCGCCAGCGTTTCTTCGGTGGCCATGACCGACAGCTTTTCGGTCAGCTTGGCTGTGGCGCTCTCGATAAATAGGCTGTCGATGCGGTTCGGACTTTCCAGGGCTTCGCGAAGGCCGCGGGTCGGCTCCAAATCTAATGATAGCGCGACTGTTCCGAACTCCAGGTCGAGGTCGATCAAAGCGGTTTTCTGGTTCTGCTCTTGGCTGACAAGCCAGGCGAGATTCACCGCTAGAGCACTGGCACCGACACCGCCGCGCGAGCCGATCACAGCGATCCGCTCGATTCCCTTTCCCGCGGGACCTTCGGCCGCCGTTTGACTTGTTGGCGTTTCCTCTGTCCGGCAAAGGGCCGCCGCGAGAGCTTTCTCGGTGACCGGCTTGACAAGATAGTCGGTGATACCCGCGCCGACCATTTCGCGATATAGATTGATGTCGTTGATCGTGCCGATGCCAATCAACCGGGTTTGCTCGCTAAAGGCCGCGGTCAATGACAGCATGGCCGTCAGCGGTGCCGAGGACTCGCCAATATCAACAATCAACACCACTGGCGTCGCAGCTTCGGCCAGGTAGTCGAGCGCTTGCTGGCTGCCTCCATCGCGCACATAGGGCTCGTCGAAAAACTGGCGAGTTACGGCTTCGACCACGTCGTGTGTTTGATTGTCGCTTACGAAAGCGACGCACTCAGGCGCGGTATTCTCCGCACCCTGCGGATCGTTTGGATCTTGTGGATCCAGGAATTTTTCTGCGGCGCTCATGTTGGACCTACTCGGAACCGCCGGCGGTGGCTTCGTTCTTCAACGCTTTAACTTTGTCCTCGCGATAGCGCTGAACACCTAGGACCTGCTGCTCCCCGTCGCCCGGACCGAGCGGCCGACCGCTAGCCAGATCCAAGGGGTCGACAACCATGCGGCCAAGCGCTGTGGCGGTGGAGCAGCTCCACACGTGGGTCGGTCGGGGGGCATAGATGGTTTTCGGTACTTCGCAGTCGGGTTCGATGACCATGGCCCGAGTGATGGTTACAACGATGGCGTCGTCAGATTTGGCCATGGACTGAACCGGGCGCGCCGCAACCTCAGCGTTGATCCCCATTGTGGAGAGTTTTTCGGCGATGGCCGCCATGCGTGCCGCGGTCAAGATATCGTGCCGGCCGGCCGCCTTGCGCGGGCCGTCGATCTCGACTCGGCTTTTACGGTCAGCGGCGCTTTCTTGGAGGAAGTGGACCAGGCCGTCGTTTTCAGCTCGGCTCAGGCTATCCTCACCATAGGTGAAGTTCACCTTATGGATCATTGTGATGGTTTCTACCTGGGGTTCGACAACTGCGGGCTGTAGCCGGATCAGGGAATGGTAGAGCCGGTCGATTGAACGCACGTCATTGGGCGGCATGGCATCTGGATTCAGGAAGCAGCCGCTTAAAGCCGACGCAGCCAAAACGGTGCCAAGCAGACGAAGACGGAATCTATGAGTTGATACTTGGATCATATCCGCATCCTCAATCCAGCATGAATGTGGCGGCGCCGGTTTGCGGCGATCCCGCTGGCCCGATCGGAACTTCGATCGTGCGCGACAGGTTTGCCGCCGGCATTCTCGGCCGTTGGTTCTGCAGGGCGACTTGAGATCGGGTCAGTGGGGCGGTCGGCAAAGGTAGATCTTTTGCCTTATTGTAGGGCTTTACCACGTACGGGGTGACGATGATGATCAGTTCGGTCTCGTTGCGCCGGAACGCTTCGCTCTTAAAGAGTTCGCCAATCAACGGCACAGTGGCCAGATAGGGGATCTGCTTTACGGTGTCTTGGAAATCTTCTGACAACAGGCCGGCGATGGCGAAGCTCTGTCCCGATGCCAGTTCAATCGTAGTATCTGCGCGCCTCGTGGTTAGGGCGGAAATATTCAGGCCGTCGATCCGAATTGCCCCCGCGTCCGAAAGGCTGCTGACCTCCGGCCGAATCCGCATGCTGATGCGGTTGCTGGAGATCATAGTCGGCGTGAAAGATAGGCTGACTCCGAATTCCTTGAACTCGATTGAAATCGCATTGTCTTCTTGGGCGACTGGTATGGGGAACTCGCCGCCGGCCAGGAAACTCGCTGTTTCACCGGAGATGGCCGTCAGGTTGGGCTCAGCCAGGGTTTTGACTAAGCCGATCTCTTCCAGAGCATCGAAAAGGACGTTGATTGTTGCACTGCCGGCAGTGATACCCGACAGGAGACCGGCACCAGCCTGATTTCCAATCAATTGAAATGGTCCCGAGCCGGAAAGGGCGGCCGCATTTTGTAGGAAGGTATCGCCGGACGTGAAGCTGAAGTCGCCTTTGGTGATGTCGAAGTTGAGCCCCAGTTGACGGACGACCGTCCGTGACATTTCGGCAATGCGGACCCGCACGTTGACTTGATTGGGGTCAGTGATCGACAACCGGTTGATCACTTCGTCGCCCTCGCCGATAAAGCGCATAGCAATTCGGCGCAGATTCTCGGCGTCTGTGGCGGTGGCAACATCGCCTTCTAGAACGATGGCGCCTTGCACCGACTCGGTCGTGACGCCGCTGGCAGGCAACAGGGTGTCGATCGCCCGGCGCAGTCCGCCCAAATCGTGGGTCACGACGACTTCGATGTCGGCGACAACTTGCTCGTTGCGATCGACAGCGAACAGCGTGGTGGTGCCGGGATTCTTGCCAAAGATATAGACCACACGGTTCGATTTGACGTTGACGTCCGCGACTTCCGGATTGGCGATGAAGACAGAGGTCGCAGCCCGCGATAGGCGCACCAGGCGACCTTGATGACGCGCGATTTCAAAGCGGCCGTCGCTCTGAGTTATCGCGTTGTCTTGGGCCAAGGCTGGGCGCGGCGCGGGCCAAAGGACGGCAGCGAAGAGCGCCACGAGGGCTATGGATCCGATGCGAAGTGCGGTCATCATTTGCGCTTTCGGAATTTAAGCTCTTCGGTCTCTGTCCCGCGGGAGATCTTGACCGTGTCCATATTCGCCGTGCTGGGTCGCCACAGCAGGCGGCTTACTTCCGTATCCCAGGTGTGGGTCGATCCGCGAGCGGGGTCGGGCTCTGCCATGGGGTCGTTGGAACTGTTCAGACGCTCGAGTTCCTCTTCATCTTTGGCTAAGCTGCGCAACGCCAAGGAGATACGGCCAAGCTCGCTGAGCACAGACAGCATCTCGGTCTGCTTGGGGGTGAGTTCGAAGGTCGCGTTCTTAAAGATACGTGGCTCGCCCGACTGATCGTCGATGGTCTGGTCGATCGCTAGTATCCGCACATTGGTCAGCACTGTTTCGCTGGCCCGCCGTTCCTTGCCTCCACGCGTGACCGAGTGTGTCAAGATTAGGTCAACGCGATCGCCCGGGAACACAAGGCCGGCAATGCCCGCGGTCGGGTTGACCTGGATCGACATGGCGCGATAGCCGGGCCGAAGTACGGCGGCAAGGAACCCGCGATCGCCCGATTTTAGGATGCCCCCGCGCGCAACCGGTTCGCCGGTCGAGATACCCTTGCGTACCACTGCGCCCAGCAGGCTTTGTATAGGGTCTGGTACGTCCTCGGCCTCGGGCTTGACGACATAGGTTTCGGGCACCGCGTTGCTGGGCCAAATTTGCCAACGTAGGTGCTTGTCTTGCAATAGGGTGCCAGCGGGTAGGTCCGCGGCCGCGACCAGGACCATAGCCCCTTCGACCTTGGGCGCAGGCGCGGCGACTTGCGGTTGCGGACGCTGACTCTCCAGCCAATTGCGGGCTAGAAATGCTGTCCCAGCGGTCATAAGTACTGCCGCGATTATGAGAACTATATTACGCACTGACATGGGTTTAAGCTACCCTGAGCAGTGTAAAGGCCCCGTAAAGACCGCCGACGGCGATGGCCGAACCATAGGGAATCGGCTCGCCCCGTAGTTTTGGAAGGCCTTCTCTAAAGCGGAAGAAACCAGTGGAAAATACATGCGGCAGATAGTGCTGCAGCATGATAAAAACGGTAATCGCGCCGCCGGCCAGCATCGTGGTTAAGGTAAAATTCAAAATGTGGTCGGGTCCAGCCCATAGAGCGGCCGCGCCGAACAGCTTTGCGTCTCCACCGCCCCAACCGCCCAGGGCATAGAGTACGAAGCCGAAGACTAGGGCTCCGAATGCGATCAACATGGAACCCCACCAATCGACCGCGGATCCGGCGGAAAGCGCGTAGGACGGAAACAACAGGACAATCGCAGCCGAGAAGCGGTTCGGAATGGTCAGCGTCAAGATATCGCTGACGCCGGCCGCGAAGACCAGGCCGACATAGGCGAGGATGGCGACAGTGGTCGCGACCTGGGCTGAACCTAAGTATTCCATGGTACCGCAAAAATAGAGAGAGGCCGGTGGCAATAATCTACCCCGGCCTCTCAATTTCTTCTTAATTAGGGTAGAGAGTTTTTGTGTACTCTACCCTTTTGTCTTCACCCGATTACGGGGCGACGGCGCCCTGCAGCTCGCTCGAAACACGACCGAAAATCGTGACCAGCGAGTCGCCCATTGCGGTCAGAGCCGTGATGGCTGCAACCGACACGAGGGCGGCGATCAGGCCATACTCAATGGCCGTGGCGCCCGAATCGTCGAAGATGAACTGTTTGATACTAGTAAACATGAGACGGTCTCCTTTGTAAGCGCATCATCCAGGCTATTTCTATAGAAGCCGTATTAACAAAGTGTGAAAAGGAAGCATATTAAACATACAAATTGATACAAAAGAACATCAGTATTTGAGCAAAATGAGACAATAGTGTTTTTCTACATAGTATATTGAAGAAATAAAGAAACAACGGATCGTTTAATCAAGATGAGGTGCTGGCGCCCGCCCGGGCCTGCATGCTCCACAGAGGCTAGGTGCGGCTGCGCGCCTCATCCTCCAGGGTCGCCACGGAAATCCGGCTATCGCTCATGAGGCCACTGCCCGCTTTGGCCGGGACCGTTTGTTAGGGGATTGGGCGAGGGGCGTGACCGACGGCTGAATGACTTCCAGCAACTGCCTGAGCTCCTGCCGCGCGGCGACGTGACTCATGGCGAGGCGGACGCGGCGATTGCCGCATGGCAGGTCAAGCAAGGTCAGGCCCAACAGGAAAAGCTCACGATAAATCACGCGTTCTCGCAGGCCCGGCCCATCGCGAAATCGAAGCGATTTCCGCAACTTAGTCAAGAACTCAGCCACTTGGCGCCGGTTTTTCGCGTTGAGATTGGCCAACCTGTTGCGCAAGATGATCCAGTCGATGCCGCCATGTCCCGCTCTGGCCTGGTTTTGGCGCGAAAGCTCGACCATGCCGCTGTAGGGGCTCGGTCGCACGGGCCGCTCTGTATCGGAACCGATCTCGCCCAGGACGTCCAGGTCGATCAAACTGTCGTTGATCGGCGTAATCAGGGTGCTGGCGTGCCCATGGGCCCAACGTGAAAGCGGCGTGTCGTAGCCCGGGGTGTCGATGATCACGAAATCCTGGCTATTGGAGTGCTGGCCGAGAATTCGGTCGGCGCGTCCCTCGGCCAGGGCCCGGGCATTCAGAGTTTCGTGGTTCGGCATGACCAGATCGGGCGCTTCCTCGGCCATGAAACGGCGACGGTTTTCCACATAGCGCGTCAACGTGCCTTGCGGATGGTCGCAGTCGATGCTGCCGACCTTATGGCCGGCGCTCAGCAGGGCCACGATCAGGTTCATGGCGATGGTCGACTTCCCGGTTCCACCCTTGGCGTTGCCCAGCACAATGATCCGGGCAGGGCCCAGGTTCGGCACCGAGGTCTTTCTCTCCACTTGGCGCAGCGGAGCCACGCCCAGGGTCTCGTCTGGGCTGGGGGCGCCCAGGCCTATGGCTGCGGTTGTCGAACTGCCTTGGCGCTGCGGTTCACCAGCTTCTAGCTTGCCCGGTATTGGTGGCGTATAGGAATCGGTGAAGCTCCAGGCCGAAGCGGCCCCGCGCTTGGCTAGCAGCAGGCCGTCTAATACCGCCGCCTTGGCCGGCGGCATTCGTCCCGTTGCGCGACGGACGATGGCCCGGATCCGCGCCAGGAGTTCTTCTTTCTCGAAGGGCTTGGTGACGTAGTCGTCGGCCCCGATCCCAAGGCCCTCGACCTTGTCTTGCAAGTCCTGGCTGCCCGAGAGAATCAGAACCGGTGTGCGGATTTTGGCCGCCCTCATTTGGCGCAGGATGCTATGTCCGTCGGTGTCGGGCAGGGAAAGATCGAGCAGAATGATGTCGTGATCCTGTGCCCTCGCGGCCTCCAGGCCTGCAGCGCCGGTTTCGGCGATCGTGCAGGTATGACCCCGCGACTTCAGGACGAGTTCGATACTTCGGCCGACCGATGGATCGTCTTCAATGATGAGCGTTCGCATCGGATCTACTCGCCGCCCTCCGGAGGGAAGGAAGTTGAGGTTAGGTGCCGGGCGTCCCGGGAGTCACCGGAATCCAGGGACTGGCGCGCGTACCATCCATTGTGGCTTGGCCCTTGGCGCTTGTGACTCGGGTCCCATCGCCGCCGTTGGGCCCCGGCGCGCCAACTTTCGAGACTAATTCTTCGACCGATTTAGTGAGAATATCGGGGAGCGCCTTGGGCAGGTCGTCGGACGGCAGAGACCGCGCCGGGGTATCCCGGTCAGACCCAGCATGGCCGGCGCCTGCCGCCGCACCGGCCTCGGGCGATGACGTCGGGTTCGGCGCCACGCGACCCACGGAAAGCTCCAAGAGGTCGATGATGGCATGCATCAAGGGCTGCAAGTCTTCCACGACGCCGCGTCGGATTTCGTCGGCCAAGGCCACCGGCGCGGGCGGCTCGGCGGCTGTGCCTAACTGTTCGATTAGGCGCTCCAATGTGGCCTGCAGCGCCTCGCGTTGCGCTCGCTCGCTCTCGTGCCGGCGCAGCAGGGAAATCATGAACTGCGTCAGCTGCTCGGTCTGCGTCGAGAGCTGCCGAACTTCCGGGTTTTGCGGGTCGACTTCGGTCGGATCGGGCGGCAGATCGTCCTCCACGCCGCGGCGGGCGGCGGCCATCGGCACCGCGTAAGGCGCGCTCATAGAGTAGCGGGGCCTTTCGTTGTGCCGCCTTTGGCCATCTTGGGTTCGGATTTCACGACCAGGCACTCGACGTCCTGCGCCTTAAGCGCGTTGCATAGGGTCTCGGCGTTCGTTTTGGCCACCGGCGTGGTACGCAGGCGATAGACAGTACCTATGTCGGTGCCCAGATCGGCGCGCCGCACGTTCGGTTCGATATCTTTCAACAGGGTAGCTGCCACGCTCTGAAGCGAGTCCCAGCCGCGCCAGGCCCGTTCCTCGCTGGTATAGGAGGCGAACTGCACGGCGTAGCCCTGGCCGGTGGGCACTGCGGTCCTTTGAGTGGGTTTTTGCGGCATGGCCCGCGAGGCGATCTGAGGCACGATGGCCGTGGGTGCGGCTTGATGGGGGGCGACCTCATGCGGCGCGGCGGTTTTGGGGCCGACCTTCACCAGGCGGGCCGGGACGGGTGTGACCTCTTCCCGCGGCTGGCCCCAGGAAATCGGTCCGCCCTCTGAGTCGCCAGGCATCTCGCCGGTATCGCTGGTGCCGCCGATATCGGCGCGCGCGGTCTGCCGATCTTGGAGGCCGCTCCGAGGTTTGGCCGGGCGTGCCGTCGTGGATTTGGCCGGCCCTGCCTTCATGGGTCCTGTCAAGGGAGTTGGCGCAGCGATGGGCTTGGGTTGGGCTGGTGTTGGCGTTGCGGCTTGGGCCGTTCTTGTCGAGCGGGAGGTGATCGACGTGGGCGTGTGCGCCAAGGTCCCGCGCGGCGCGGCGCCGGTTTCGCCGGGCCCGTCCATGGGCCAGGAGTGTTGCGGATAGTTGAGTTGCAACGCGGGCGCCATAGCCTGTTGCATTGGGCCGGTGTCGTCGGTATCGGCCATTTTGGCCACGGTTTGCGTTTTGATCTCTGCTTGGGCTTTCGCTAAGGCCTCGGCTTCGGCCTTGGCCTCCGCCTCGGCTTCGGCGCGCGCTTCCGCGAGCATGACCTCGGCATGGGCGGCGGCGGCCAGCCCCTGTGCCATGGCCAGATTTTCCTGGCTGACTTGCTCCGCCCCAGGGACCTTGGCGAGCGCTTCGAGAATTGAAAGTCCCTCGTCGTAGCGGCCCGATTGAACCAGGGACAGGCCCAGGTTGTTGCGCAGCGCCACATCTTCGGGCGCGGCCAAGAGACCCGCGCGGAAAACCCTTTGGGCCTCCTCATGGGCGCCTAAGAGGCCGTTTGCGATCCCGACGGCGCGATAAAGGCGCGGATCCTTGGCATCGCCACGCAAGGCGGTCTCGAAGGCCGCCAGGGCCAAGTCGTTTTGCCCTTGATCCAGGTAAATTCGGCCCAGGCCGTAATGCGCCTGGACGTTGTCCGGCGTGGTCTTGAGCACCGTGCGATAGGACTGCACCGAGAGATCGGTCTCGTTCATCTCGCCGAGAATGCTGGCCAATTCCAATAGAGGTTCAGCGGCCTCGGGGTCGAGGCGGTGCGCCCGCTCGCACATGGCTGCGGCGGTTGCCAGGTCGCCCCGATCGTGCAGCTTTTCGCAGAAGCGCAACACCTGGCCGACCCCGCCGTCCACGTAATTCGGCAGGCCCGTGGGCGTGTTGGGGCCAATACTGGGCTGGCTGGCGCAGGCGGTCGTCAGCAACATCACGCCGAGCGAGGCTGCTTTCGCCAACCCGCGGCGCCCGGACACTATCGAAATCATCGCTCCTTACCCTTCAATCTCGCACACATCTCGGCCGGGTGGCTTAGGCGTCCGGCCGAAAATGGCACAACACATGGTCTACCGCGTTTTCGTTGTCGCTGAACGGCAGGGCCACAGCGCGGTAGTGCACGACCCTTTTTACCGAAGGAAAGGTTTCCACGTCGTTCATGGGACGGCCTTCGCGGACCACTTCTCCGGCCAAGCCCAAAAGCCATTGCAGCATCATGGGCGAGAGATTGACCCGCCCTCCGCCGCGCAAGCCCGACAAACGGGGCGAAACGCCTTCGCCGCCGACGAATATTTTCTCGGGCTCCAAGGCCCGGCTACCCGGGCGGCAGCGAATCAGAATGCTGTTGGGCCAGCAGTCCGCAACAGTCGCCGCATCTATCTCGGTAGACTTTGGATAACGCCGCCCGCCTCTCAGCCGACCCCAATAGGCCACGATATCGGTGTTGCGCGCCGGGGCCGTGCTGGCGCTGGAGTCTTCGAGTCGGGGTTCAGCCCGTGCCCGGGTCGGGGCGATCCATGGCTGGGTTGGCGGGGCGGTGGGCACACGCGGGGGCAGGGGTGGGCGCGCCGCCTGTGACTGTTGCGCCCGGCGCGTCACGCGGGAAATCGCATCGGGCACCGGATCCGGGTCCAATGCTGGCACGGTCGGTTCTGTCGGCTCCGGGTTGCTAGGGGATTCTGGCGGCGGTGCCACGAAGGGTGCTGGCGGTACTCTGGCCGCCGATCCTGTTGATCCAGCCGTTCGTTTCCTGATTTTCACGGACATCAAGGACCCGGGCGAGCTTATCCCCGCCTTCCCACTATCGGGCGAGTCCGAGCCAGCGCTCGTCGCGGCGCCTTCGTCCTCTATGTCGCTCCGATCCATGCGATCCAAGTTATTGCTCCTCAAGCCTTGCGACTAATTTTGGCTCGATCGTTTCGGCCCTGTGCGCGGCTAGACGGGGACCGGGCAGCGCCGGTCCCCCGCGTGTTCAGCGTCGCTTGTGTATTCCGTGTGTTTATCGTGCCGGACGAGATATTCGTCGAGCGCCTGCACGAGAACGCTCTGTTGGGTCCGCTTTGCGGCGGTGCAGTATCCCTTGAACTGACCATGCAGGTCGCGGCGCAGGCGTAGCGAGGCACGTATTCGCGGTTCACCTGCCGTCGTCTTGCGCCTGGCGCTCTGCCCGTTCGCCGCCCTGCGCGCAGGGGTTAAGCCCGGCGCCGCCACCACGGTCGGAAACCAGTGCAGGTTTTCCCGGCTGGAGCAGCGGTTTTCCCTTTCCTGGACGGTCGTCGCAGGACGGGCCCGGCCCTTACGGCTGAGCAGGTCGGTGGTGAAGAATGCGACGTTGGCCATGTCAAAGTCCCTCGCTCGTTGCCTGGCTAAGGTATTCGAAGGCGCGATTGCCCGCGGCGGGATCCAACTGGTCCGCCTTTTCGCTGCGTTGGGCGCAACGCGCGAGGCGGTCCGCAAGGTAATCCCACAGCTCCTCGATCTCTTCGACCGAGCGTGGGTTGCAGCTGATTTCCATCACGGTCCGCCCGTCGATCATGCTCGAGGCGAACTCGGTGCGGTGATGAATCGTGACCGGGGCCACGGTTCCGGCCTGCGACAAGGCGATCGCGGCTTCCGCCGTGATCCGGGCGCGCTGGGTGGCGCCGTTGAGGACGAAGACAAGCGGCTTGTCGAGTTTCTCGCAGAGGTCGACCGTGGCGCCCACCGCGCGCAGATCATGGGGGCTTGGCCGGGTCGGAATGACGACCAGATCGCACAGGCGTACGACCTGCTCAATCGTCGCGGTGATGGCCGGTGGCGTATCGAAGATCAGAAGTTCGATCCCCATGTCGCGCATGCGCTCGATATCCTCGCCGAGGCGAGAAATGAAGGTTTGCGCGAACACCGGTGTCTCTGCTTTGCGGGAATTCCACCAGTCGGACAAGCTGCCCTGCGGGTCGGTATCGATGATAGCGGCGGGGCCGGCACCGGCGCGCTCCGCCTGAACCGCGACATGCCCGGCCAAGGTCGTCTTGCCCGACCCGCCCTTCTGAGAGGCAAATGCCATGACCCGCATCGCCGACTGACTCCTGATGTACCGCTAACTGCACGTCGCACCGCGTTAGAGGGCTTACGTGCCGGTCGCCCAGTCACGGTGCCCAAGCCTTTGCAGGCCACGTACAAACTAGTCGCGGAATAATTAAGAGGGGTTTAACGAACAAAATCGTCATGAATTCAACACAGGTGTAGTAATATTGTGAAATAAAGATAATGGACCCGTTAGTGCTGCAACGCGATCATTGAGAGGCGCGACTGAGTTTTCCTCGTGACCCGGGCGGATACGCGGTCAGGTCGAGAATTTCATGATCCAGGCGCGCCCTGTAAAACGCGACATCGCCGCCGCTCCACCGGTGGAGGCGCGATTAAAAAGGGGGCTGTTTCAGCCCCCTTTTTTATTGTCAGGCCGACCTGGAAATACTGTCAGAGGCACAATTCATCGCCCGAAATGCAGCCATCAAAAGTAGTGCAGGTGTAATCCGGCGCGGGTCGCAGCGTTTCACTTCGACCTACAACGGCCATTTATCAACGGCCATTAGTCAAAAAAGCACGCAAAAGTAGAAAGAACATAATAACCATTCAACGAGAAAGACTATTTTTAGTTTCAATGATAAGTAGCTTTTACCCCGATAAAATCAAAAATTGTGGTTTTTTTGAGTCAATCAAAACGAGAAAACGACTCGAATATATCGTTTTTGTCCTAAGGTAGTTGTTTGTTAAATCTTATACTTACGAGTAGTTCATGAGTGCCCGATTCATACGGTCGTGACTTGCGGAACCTATCACGCCTATGAGGGCGATGAAACAAGGGCTAATTCGCCGCATTTGCCGGTGACCGTCCGCCACTCTTGGGAATTTGGGAGACTGATACCGTGTCATCCTTCTTTAAAGGTCTTGGCTTGAACCAGATCCGGTCCAAACTCAGCGTAATGTTTTTGTTGTTCGGCATATTGCCGGCTTTGGCGATCTTCGCGGTCTTTTTCGTTTCGGAGTCCAAGTTTGAAACTGCCTTCATGAAACCGGCAGAATTTAACGCGGCGGCGATCAATGACGTAATCGACCGCAACCTCTTTGAGCGCTACGGCGACGTGCAGGCCTTCGGGCTCAACGCCGCGGCCCACGATCCGGCCAACTGGAGCGACCGCAGCGCGGGCAACCCGCTGACCGCGGCGATGAACGGTTACATGACCGGCTACGGCATCTATCGCTTGATGGTCCTGGTCGATACCGTAGGCCAGGTCCTGGCGGTCAACACGGTCGATCCCAAGGGCGCGGCCCTGGACACGGGCGCGGTCTACGACCTGCGCTTCGACAATGCCGTTTGGTTCAAGAACGCCATGAGTGGGCAATTCTTGGAAGGCGCGAACGGTTTCACCGGTACGGCGGTCGAGCAGCCGGCGCCCAATGGCCTGATCGGTGGGCTCTACGGCGACGACGGCTACACCATGGCCTTTGCCGCGCCGGTCAAGAACGCCTCGGGGCGGACCCTCGGCGTCTGGGTCAACTTCGCCGACTTCAGTCTGGTCGAGGAGATCGTGGCCAAGTTCTATACTGACCTGGCGGCGCAGGGCATGGCCAGCAGCGAGATCACGATACTCGACCCGCAGGGCCGCATCATCGTCGACTACGACCCCGTGGGCCAGGGCTGGAGCACCTATCAGCGCAACTCTGAGATTATCGGGAAGTTCAACCTGGCGGAAAAAGTCGAAACGGCAGCGCGTGCAGTCAAGGGTGAAGCCGGTGCGACGGTCGCGACACACGCGCGCAAGGGTGTGGAGCAAGTGGGCGGCTTTCACCGCAGCGCCGGCGCCTACGACTATCCCGGTCTCGGTTGGTCCGCTCTGGTGCGCGTCCCGGTGGAGCAGGCTTTCGCGTCGGTCAGGAACGTCGAGCTGGTAATGGTCATTGCTATAGCTATCGCGGCCGTCACGATCTTGGCCATCGGCTTGTTCATTGGCACCATGGCGGCCCGGCCGATCATTGCCATGACCAATGCCATGGGCCAACTTGCTGAGGGCAATAAGACGATCGAGATTCCGCACGTCGACCGCAAGGATGAGATCGGCAGCATGGCCGGCGCGGTCCAGGTCTTCAAGGACAACGCGATCGAGGTCGACCGTTTGAAGGAAGAGCAGGAAGACCAAGCCAAGCGCGCGGAGGAAAAACGCAAATCGGACATGCTTCAATTGGCCGACGATTTCGATGCCAGCGTCGGCAAGATCGTCGAAGCGGTTTCGGCGGCCTCGACTGAGATGCAGGCTACCGCGCAGTCCATGTCGTCGACGGCGGAGGAGACCAGTCGGCAAGCCACTTCGGTCGCGGCGGCTTCGGAGGAGGCCTCGACCAACGTGCAGACGGTGGCAAGCGCTGCCGAGGAGTTGTCGAGCTCTGTCACCGAAATCGGCCGCCAAGTCGCGGAATCCACCCAGAGAACGACCCAGGCGGCGGAGCAGGCGCGCACAACCAACGCGCAAGTCGAGCAATTAGCCGACGCCGCTCAGAAGATCGGCGAGGTGGTTAGCTTGATCTCCGATATCGCCGAGCAAACCAATCTGCTGGCCCTCAACGCGACCATCGAGGCAGCGCGCGCCGGGGAGGCCGGCAAGGGCTTCGCGGTGGTGGCCTCCGAGGTCAAATCCCTGGCCAATCAGACCGCCAAGGCGACCGAGGACATCTCGGCCCAGATCGGCGGGATCCAGGGCGCGACCGGGGACGCGGTCAATGCGATCCGGGAGATCAGTGCGACCATCGAGACGGTGCACGAGATCGCCTCGGCGGTTTCGGCGGGGGTCGAGGAACAAAGTGCGGCGACTCAGGAAATCGCTCAGAACGTCCAGCAGGCCTCGGCAGGCACCAGCGAGGTGTCGAGCAATATCGCCGGCGTCACCCAGGCGGCAAGCGAGACCGGCAGCTCGGCGCAGGAGGTTCTAACCGCGGCGACCGAACTCTCCAAGCAGTCCGAGCTAATGCGCAGCCAGGTCGACAGCTTCCTGAGCCAGGTGCGGGCTGCTTAAAGCGCGGCGTCGCCGCCACTCCGCCCGTGGCGGCGCTATCGGAAAGGGGGCCAGTTCGGCCCCCTTTTTTCGTGCCCGGTGCTGAGCCGCACTGTCGTGTCAGGATAACGACTCGGCGAAATCGGATAAGTTTGCCCAGCCCTTTGGTTTAGCGTGCGACGGGAGATGTCCCGGCGAGCGGTCGGGGTGGGTATTATCGCCGGCAGCCGAGGGAAGTCGATGGAGCCGTTTTTCCTTGCCGGTCGTTATGCGCGGTCGCGCTTTGCTCTAGATGCCCATGGTTTCGGTATGGCCGTCGACGCTCAAAGCCTGCCCGGAGATCTTCGCTCCCGCCGCCGAGCAGAGAAAGACTGCCATGTTGGCGATGTCCGCCGCACCGATGAAGGTCCGCAGCGAGTTCTGGCGCAAATAAAAATCGCGAACCGCCTGTTCCCCCGTGCCGCGCGCCACTGCCTCGGCGGCGATCACCCGGTCCATCCTGGGGCCGTCGATGCTGCCCGGGCAGATCGCGTTGACCCGGATGCCGAAATCGCCCAACTCCATGGCCAGGGTCTTGGTCAAACCAATGACCGCCCATTTCGACGCGGCGTAGGGCGCGCGCAAGGGGAAACCGAACAGGCCGGCGGTGGAGGAGATATTGACGATCGAGCCGCGTCCGGCCTGTTTCATGATCGGTACCGCGCGGCGCGCGCAGAGGAACTGACCGTCCAAGTTAACCGCCATGGTCCGGCGCCACGCCTCCGGCGCGCAGGCTTCGACCGGCCCGGTCGGCCCGGCGATACCGGCGTTGTTGACCAGGACATCCAGCCGGCCGATGTGGGGCATGGCCTCGTCGAACAGGCAGTCGACTTGAGCCTCGTCGGCCACGTCGGACACACTGGCGCCGATGCCGGGATCGCTTTCGCGCAAGGCCTCGATGGCGGCCGGGTCGCTGTCGCAGACATAAACCTGGGCGCCGGCATCTTGGAATTCGCGGGCGATGGCCAGGCCGATGCCCGAGGCGCCGGCGGTAACGATCGCGCCCTGGCCCTTGAGACCGTTGGCGCTGCCCTTGTCAATCATGAGTCACGGTCTCCCCTGGCTTTGTGTCATCGTCATCTAGATAACCGGATTGTGTTTCGCGCGCGACTCTTGTTCCGGCCGGTGCCGGAGCGACACGGCGGCGCGGCATTTGGAGAAAGCCCATGAGCGAAACCGTGACTGTTGCACCGCGCCGGCGCGGCCGCGAGGCGCGCCGCGAGCAACGCGCCGCGCCGCCGCCGCCCGAATTGCGGGCGGTGCGCCCCGGCTTGGAGGGCGGGCTCTACCAGCCCTTGAGCGAAGCCGATGTGAAACGCGTTCACGAGGCGGCGCTGGTCCTTCTGGAAGAGGTCGGTCTGAGCGATGCAATCCCGTCCTGCATCGAGATGGTCACCGCCGCCGGGGGCTCGCTAACCGACGGGGGCCGTTTGCTGTTCCCGCGCGCGCTGGTCGAGGACACCATCGCCAAGGCGGCGCGCCGCTTCCCGATTCACGGCTTCGACCCGCGCCACGATTTCGAGCCTTGGGGCAAAAAGGTGCATTTCGGCACCGCGGGCGCGGCGGTGCATATGGTCGATGCCATGACCGGCGCCTACCGTGAGTCGACTTTGGCTGACCTTTACGATATCGCCCGAACCGTCGACCGCATGGACCATATTCATTTCTTTCAGCGCTCCATCGTGCTGCGCGATATCGAGGACTCGCGGGCGCTGGATATCAACACTTGCTACGCCGCGGTCTCGGGCACCTCGAAACACGTGGGCACCAGCTTCTTTCAGCCGGAGCACGTCGACGAGACTGTGCGCATGCTGCACATGATCGCGGGCGGCGAGGATAAATGGCGGGCCCGGCCCTTCGTCAGCATGTCGAGCTGTTTCGTGGTGCCGCCCATGAAATTCGCCGAGGACGCCTGCCGCTGCCTGGAGGTTGGGGTGCGCGCCGGGATGCCGATACTTCTGTTGGCCGCGGGACAGGCCGGGGCGACCAGCCCGGCCTCGCTTGCCGGGGCGGTGGTGCAAGAGACGGCGGAAGTTCTAGCCGGATTGACGTACGTCAACCTGATCGTGCCCGGACATCCTTGTATCTTCGGGGCCTGGCCCTTCGTCTCGGACCTGCGTACCGGGGCCATGAGCGGCGGCAGCGGCGAGCAGGCCATGCTGATGGCCGCCTGCGCCCAGATGGCGCAATTCTACGACCTGCCCGGGGGCATCGCTGCCGGCATGACCGATTCCAAGGTCCCGGACGCGCAATCCGGCTACGAGAAGGGTTACACGGTGGCCCTGGCGGCCCAATCCGGCGGCAATATGATCTACGAATCGGCCGGCATGCACGCCAGTCTGCTCGGTTTCTGCCTCGAAAGTTTGGTGATCGACAACGACATGCTGGGCAGCGTCTTGCGCACGGTGCGCGGGATCGAAGTCAATGACGAGCACCTGGCGGTCGAGACTATACGCGAGGTCTGCACCCAGGGGCCGGGGCATTTTCTCGGCCACGAGCAAACCCTGGATCTGATGCTGAAGGATTATGTCTACCCGGAGGTCGGCGACCGTACGAGCCCCAAGGAATGGGTCGAGCAAGGTTCCACCAACATTGTCGACAAGGCCCGCTTGCGCACGCGGCAGATCCTGGACGAGCATTTTCCCGGCCATATCGACGCCGCCTTGGATGCCCGGCTCCGCGAGGCCTTTCCGATTTTACTGCCGCGCAAGGCCATGCGGCCCCGCGCCTAACCGGGCAGGATTGAACACGACGTGACGAAATACACACCGAATTGAGGAACCGAAGCAGATGAAATCGCACGCCCGCGTTGTGGTTGTCGGCGGCGGTGCCATGGGCACTGGGCTGCTGTATCACTTGGCCCTGGAGGGCTGGACCGACTCGCTACTGATCGAGAAGGGGGAGTTGACTTCGGGCTCCACCTGGCACGCGGCCGGGCAGTGCCCCAGCTTCATCGCCGACTACAACATGGCCAAGATCCACGACTATGGCGTGCAGCTCTATCCCAAGCTCGAGGAGCTGACCGGCCAATACGTGAGTTGGCACGGCTGCGGGGGTATCCGTTTCGCGCTGACGCCGCAGGACGTCGAGTGGTTCCACCATGTCGCCGGCGTCGCCAAATTGATCGGCTTCGATGTGGAGATCATCGGCCCGGAGAAGATTCGCCAGATCAATCCCTTCGTGACCACCGAGGGAGTCCTGGCCGGAGCCTTGACCTTCACCGACGGTCATGTGGACCCGGCCGGTGTCAGCAACGCCATGGCCAAGGGCGCGCGCGATTTGGGCGCTCAGATAGTTCGCCGGACTCAGGTCATGGACGTCAAGCGGCACGCCGGCGGCGAGTGGGAGGTCTTCACCGATAAGGGTAACGTGCTGTGCGAGCACGTGGTCAATGCGGCCGGGTGCTATGCCCGCCAGGTCAGTCAGATGGCGGGAACCGACGTACCGATCACCAACATGGAACATGCCTATATCGTTACCGAGCCGATCAAGGAATTCATCGAGCGCGATACTGAGATGCCGGTGATGCGCGATCCCTATCCCTCGGCATATTATCGACAGGAGCAGAAATCCGGCCTCATCGGCATCTACGAAACCGAGGCCTCCGCCGAGTGCTGGACCCATAGGGACGGCTGGCCAGAGTGGGAGTCGGAGAACGAATTGTTCGAGGGCGATCTCGACCGCCTAGCACCCTATATTGAACGGGTTTTGGAGCGGGTGCCGATCTGGGCCGACGCGGGCATGAAGCGGATCGTCTGCGGCGCGATTCCCCATACGCCGGACAACAATCCCTTGGTGGGTCCGGCCGCCGGTTTGGAGAACTTCTGGCAGTGCAACGGCTCCGCGATCGGCATTGCTCAGGGCGCCGGCTGCGGCAAGTACATGGCCCAGTGGATGGTCCACGGCGATGCGGAAATCAACATGGCGGGTCTCGATCCACGGCGTTTTGGCGCCTATGCGCCAGGCGCCTATACCAAGGCGAAGTCGCATCAGGACTACGAGCACATGTATGCCCTGCACCTGCCTGGCGAGGAACGCCCGGCCGGGCGCGGCGCGCGTAAGAGCGCGCTCTACGACATTCTGGTGGCCAAGGGCTGCGTCCACACCGAGGCCAATGGATGGGAACGTCCGAAGTGGTTCTCCCTCGATGGCCGCAAAGAGGACTTGGGCTTTCGCCACAACAATACCTTCGAAGTGGTGGCCGCCGAATGCCTGGCGGTGCGCGAGCGGGTCGGCGTTCTCGATCTCTCCAGCTTCGCCAAGTACGACGTCAGCGGGCCGGGCGCCGAGGCCTTTCTGAGTCGGGTTTGTGCCAATCGCATGCCGCAGCGCGACGGCGGTATCGTCCTGGCCCATTACCTGTCGGAGGAGGGCCGGATCTGCGGCGAATCGACCATCACTAGGCTCGCCGCGGACCGCTTCTATGTGCTGTCCGGCACCATGGCCCAGGACCGCGACCTGGATCATCTGCGCCACCGGATTCAAGCTGGGGAGGCGGTCGAGGTGACCGACATAACCGACGACTGGGGCACCTTGGTGCTGGCCGGGCCCAGGTCGCGTGAGGTTCTGTCCCAGCTAACCCAAACGGATCTTACCACCCCGGCGTTCCGTTGGCTGACCGGCCGGGAGATCGAGGTCGCGGGTATTCCGGTGCGGGCCTTGCGGGTCAGCTACGTCGGCGAGCTTGGCTGGGAACTGCATTGCCCCATGTCGCAACTGGCCGCCCTCTATCAAGCCGTTTGGGCGGCCGGCGAGGCCCAAGGGATCGCCGATTTCGGGACTTATGCGGTCAATGCCTTGCGCCTGGAGAAGGCCTACAAGGGCTGGGGCGCCGAGCTGACCAATGAGATCACCATGATCGAAGCCGACTTGGACCGCTTCTTCGGTGCCGACAAGGAGGATTTCATCGGCAAGACCGCGACCCTGAAGGTCAAGCAGGCGGGTGTCGCGACGCAACTGGTTTACCTGGAGCTGGAGTCCGGCGATTGCGACGCCCACGGCGGCGAGCCCGTATTCGCCGAGGGCCGGGTGATCGGCATCACGACGTCCGGCGGCCATGGGCACAGCACCGGCAAGAGCCTGGCCTTTGCCTATGTGGAGCCGGCCTACGCGGCGCCGGGAACCCATCTCAGCATCGAAGTCCTGGGCATGCCGCGCCAGGCGACAATCTTGGCCGAACCGGTGTACGATCCCGGCAACGCGCGCCTAAGGGCTTGATCCTGGGGGCGCGATCGTTTGGCGTAAGCCAAGCCAGGGATGGAGGTTCCCATCGTGCCCACGGCATTGGGGTCGCGTTCGGAAGAGCCGGAGCGTATCGGCTTCGTCTTGCTGCCCCGTTTCGGGATGATGACCTTCTTTTCGGCGGTCGAACCCCTGCGAGTGGCGAACCGCCTGAGCGGGCGAGAGATCTATAGCTGGCACGTCTTCTCCATCGACGGCCAGCCGGTGGCGGCGAACAACGGCATGACCATCGTGGCGGACGCCGGGATAGCCGACATCAAGAGCTTCCCGTGCGTGTTCGTGAACGTCAGCTTCGAACCGGAGCGATACGAGACCAAGCCCTTGCTGGCCTGGCTGCGCCGGCTCGACCGCCAGGGGACCCGCCTCGGCGGCTTGGAGAACGGCGCCTTTCTCTTGGCGCGCGCCGGCTTGCTTGACGGTTGCAAGGCCGTGGTCCATTGGGAAAACGCGCCGGCCTTCGTTGAGCGTTTCCCCCGGGTCGAACTGAGCCAGGATCTGTTTCAGGTCGATCGCAATCGCTGGACCTGCTCCGGTGGCACCGCCGCCATCGACCTCATGCTGCGCATGGTCGAGGCGCGCCACGGGCAGGATCTGACGGTCGGGGTTTCAGAGATGCTGTTGCACGCACGCATGCGCGCGCCGGATGACCACTTGCGCATGACCCTGGGACGGCGCATGGGCGTGCGCCACCCCCGTCTGTTGAAGATCGTCGAGGCCATGTACCAAAACATGGAGGAGACGTTCAGCCTCGATCGCCTAGCGACCCTCGGCGGCATCTCGCGCCGGCAACTGGAGCGCCTGTTCCGGGCCCACCTGAACGACACCCCAACCGGGTTTTACCTGAAGCTGCGTTTGCGCCGGGCGCGCCAATACCTGGAGCAAACCGACATGAGCGTGCTAGACGTTTCGCTTGCCTGTGGGTTCGCCTCGGCGCCCTATTTCTCGCGCGCCTATCGGGCCCAATTCGGATTGGCGCCGCGCGAGGACCGGCGCAGCCTGCGCGCCGCCGGGGCCTGCACCGGTTTCTTCAGTGATAGCCCCGGCGTGGTGGTCGGACGCAAATGAACGCCGGGTCCGGGCGCTGCCGCGCAATCTCGCCCGGTTCTAGGCCGCGCCGCCGACGGTGATGGAGAGGGTGCCGACTCCCTCGACTTCACCTTCGAGCCGCTGACCCGGGGTCACCGGGCCGACGCCGGCCGGTGTGCCGGTGTAGATCAGATCGCCGGGCTTCAGGGTGAAGAGGCGCGATAAGTGGCCGATGATTTCCGGCACTGACCAAATCATGTCGGATAGATCGCCGGCTTGGCGGGGCTCACCGTCGACCTTCAATGTGATGGCGCCGTTCGCGGGATGTCCGATACGCGCCGCCGGCGCGATGTTCCCGCAGGGAGCGCCGGAATCGAAGCTCTTTCCGGTATCCCAGGGCCAGCGCCGGTCTTTGGAGACCTGTTGCAGATCGCGCCGGGTCAGATCGAGGCCCACCGCATAGCCGTAAATGTGATCGTTTGCCGCGCCTGGCGAGATCTCGGCGCCGGCCGTGCCGATGGCGGCGACCAATTCGACCTCGTGGTGCAGGTTCGCGGTCGCCGGCGGGTAGGGGACATTGCCGCCGTCCGGCGTTAAAGAATCGGCCGGTTTCAAAAAGAAGAACGGTGGCTCGCGATCCGGATCGTTGCCCATTTCGCGCGCGTGTTCGGCATAATTGCGCCCGACGCAGAAAATCCGCCGGACCGGAAAGCGGCCCGCCTCACCCTCGACCGCCAGCGACGGCAGATCCCACGGGGGTATCACGTATGTCATGTTCGGCCTTCATCTTGTGAATGTCGTCGGCGCCCAACGGCGGCGGCCTCGGGCCGGTCCGGATGGTTTGGTCCAAGGCCATGAAAATAACCCCTTGGCGGGGCGCCGACCAGCCGATCTATCGAGATTTGGTCTTATACCAAGGAGTGTTGATAATGACCCCTAGAGACGGCGTACCGAGGTTTTCGGCTAGGAGCGTGCGCTGTGGCGATGCGGGGCATCGCGAAGCGTACGCGACGCAGTCCGAAAGCCTCGGTACGCCGCCGTTCCGGTCGCCTAGGCGGCCCGTCGGAGGGCGTCGGAAAGCCTTGTCGATGTCCCACATCGCCTGCGGCTTCCCTCCTACCCGACAGACCGCCTAGGCGATCTCTATGGGTCGTTATCAATGCTCCTTGGTATTAGATGTGGAAGCTTTCGCCGCAGCCGCAGCGGCCTTTTTCGTTGGGGTTCTTGAACACGAAGCCGCTGTGGAACTTGTCCTCGACGTAGTCCATCTCGGAGCCGAGCAGGAACATCACCGCCGTCGGGTCGATGAAGATCCGCACACCCTTGTCCTCGACCACGTCCTCGAAGCGCTTCTGCTCCTTGGCGTATTCCACGATATAGCTGAGGCCCGAGCAGCCACGCGTGTTGACCCCGACTCGCAGGCCGAGCACGTCGCTATCGCCCTTTGCGACCAGGCGTTTAACCCGCTCGGCGGCGCTGTCGGTCAGGGAAATCAGGGGCTGTGCCATGTGTGTCTCTCGTTCTGCCGGTTTATTCTATATGAGATCGGGTTAAGGCGGTTTCAAATCATGCCTAGAGCCAGGCGGGCATCTTCCGACATACGCTCCGGCGTCCAGGGCGGGTCCCAGACCAGGCGCACGGTCACCACACCGGTGCCGGGCACTGCAGCGACCGCCCGAGCCACCTGGCCGGGCATCTCGCCGGCCACAGGGCAACCGGGGGCCGTCAGCGACATGTCAATGTCTACAGTACCATCGGGGACGATATTAATATCATAAATGAGCCCAAGTTCGTAGAGATTAACCGGGATTTCCGGGTCGTAGACCTCGCACAAAGCGGCGATCACCGGATCCTCGCCGGCAACTGGGGCCTGATCCGGCGCCAAGGGCGCGCCGGCCGTGGCGGTGAAGTCCACGGTTTCCCCCGTCGCGCCACCGGGCATGAAGTCATTCAGGCTGGGATCGTTCGGCATGGTCGCTCGTGGCTCCGTGGGCCCGGTTCTAATCGGTGGTTACGTTGTCGGTGCCGGCCATGGCGGCATTCATGGTATGCCAGGCCAAGGTGGCGCACTTGACCCGCATGGGAAACTCACGCACTCCGGCCAAGACCTTCATGCGATCCAGGGTATCCTCGTCGACACCGGCCGAAACCGTGGCGTCGTCCTTGGTGCACATCTCCTGAAAGGTATCGAACAGGGCCTTGGCCTCATCCTGTGTTTTGCCCATGAGTTCCTCCGTCATGAGCGAGGCCGAGGCGACCGAGATGGCGCACCCCTTGCCGTCGAAGGCGACATCCTCGATCACGCCTTGGCCGTTGACCTTGAGATGCACCACCACCGCGTCGCCGCACATGGGGTTGTTGCCGTGGGCGTGACGGTTGGCGTCCGCCGGGGTGCGCTTGTTCCGGGGATTCTTGACGTGCTCCAGGATCACCTCCTGGTAGAGTTCGCGCAGGTCGTCCATGGCCATCTTATCCGAATATCTCGCTGACCGATTCCAAGGCCGTGGCCAGGCTATCGACCTCACCGCGGGTATTATAGAGACCGAGCGAAGCGCGCGCCGTGGCGGCCACGCCGAGCCGGTCCATGAGCGGTTGCGTGCAATGATGACCCGTGCGCACCGCGATGCCGGCCCGGTCCACGATGGTGCCGATGTCGTGCGGATGGGCGTTGTCCATGACGAAGCTGACGATGCTGGCTTTTTCGCGCGCGGTGCCGACCAGACGCACGTTGGGTACCCGGGCCAGACGCTCTTCGGCGTAGGCGCGCAGGCCGGCTTCGTGGGCGGCGATGTTATCTTGGCCCAAGGCGCCCAGGTAGTCGATCGCGGCGCCGAGCCCAATGACCTCGACGATCGGTGGCGTGCCGGCCTCGAAGCGGTGCGGCGGTGCCTTAAAGGTCGATTTCTCGAAGGTGACCGAGCTGATCATGTCGCCGCCGCCTTGATAAGGGGGCAGGGCGTTCAGGTGCTCGCTCTTGCCATAAAGGACGCCGATCCCGCTTGGCCCATAAACTTTGTGCCCGGTGAAAATATAGAAATCGACATCGAGCGCGCGGACATCGACCGCAAAATGCGGCGTCGCCTGACAGCCGTCGAGCAGCACCGGAATATTGCGCGCGTGGGCTTTCTCGATCACTTGCTTGACCGGAACCACGGTGCCCAGGGCATTCGAGACGTGGGTCAGCGCGACCAGCTTGGTACGCGGTCCCAACAGGGCTTCGAACTCGTCTAGCAGGAAGTTACCGGCATCGTCGATCGGGGCGATCCGCAGGACAATGCCCAGGCGGTCGCGGACCATCTGCCAAGGGACGATGTTGGCGTGATGCTCCATGGCCGAAATGACCACCTCGTCGCCGCTGCCCAGGTTGGCCCGACTAAAGGACGAGGCCATCAGGTTGAAGGCTTCGGTTGCGTTGCGGGTGAAGACGATCTCGTCGGCGCTGCCGGCGTTCAGGAACCCGGCGACTTTCTCGCGGCCTGCCTCGAAGGCATCGGTGGTCTTCTGGCTCATCCAATGCACGCCGCGATGGACGTTGGCGTAGGTGGTCTCGTAGGCCTGACTCATGGCGTCGATCACCTGACGCGGCTTTTGCGCGCTGGCCGCCGAATCGAGATAGACCAGCGGCCGGCCGTAAACTTCCTGACGCAGGATTGGGAAATCGGCCCGTACCCGCTCGACATCGAAGGCGAGAGTCGAATTGTCGCCGGCTGCGATCTTTTCGATGCTGGCCACCTTGCTCATGACGCGCCTCCATCCGCCGCATCCGAAAGCCAATGCCCCACGCTGGACAGTAGTGCCGGGCACAGGCCCTCCGCCGCCAGGCCGTTAATGGTGTCGGACAGAAAGGCCTCGATCAGCATGTGCCGGGCGGTCTCTTCCGGAATGCCGCGCGCGCGCAGATAAAACAGCGCCTCCGGGTCCATATCGCCCGCGGTCGCGCCGTGGCTACACTTCACGTCGTCGGCGTAAATCTCCAACTCTGGCTTGGCGTCCATCTCGGCCGTGTCGGACAACAGCAAGACTTTGCTCAACTGATGGCCGTCGCTCTTCTGGGCGTCCTGATGGACCACGACCTTGCCTTGGAAGACGCCGCGCGCCCGCTCGTCCAACACGCCCTTGAAGACCTCGCGCGACGCGGTCTCCGGCGCCAGGTGGTCGATCCGCGTGGTGTTGTCGCAGTGCTGTTCGCCGCGCAGCATGTAGATGCCGTTGAGGTGGCACTCCGCGCCGGGCGCGGCCAGCGCGACGCTTGCCTCGCAGCGCGACAGGCGGGCGCCGCGGGTCAGGGTAAAGGCGTCGTAAAGCCCGCCGCCCCGAACCTCGGCATGGAGGTTCGAGAGGTGTATCGCCGCGGTGTCTTCGGCCTGGACTTTGTAATGGCGCAACTGCGCGTCCGCGCCGACCCGGATCTCGCAGGCATGATTGGCGAAATAGGCACCCCCGGCGTTGCCGCCGATGCCGTCGTGATGCTCGACCACGATGGCGCGGCTGTCTTCCTCCAGGACCATCAGGCTGCGCGGATGGAAGGCCTGTGGCCCGCGCGGCGCGGCGCCCAGATAGATCACCTCGATCGGCCACTCCAGGCGCACCCCCGCTTCGAGGTGGAGCAGGAAGCCGTCGCTCATCATGGCGGTATTGAGGTCGAGCATCGGTTGGTTGCCGTCTTCACCGGCAATTCGGCCCAAGGTATCGGCCAGGGCGCCGCTCTTGTCCTTGGCCAGAGCGTCGGCCAGGCTCCCGGCCCGCACGCCATCGGGCAGCGCGCCGAGCGCCGAGAGATCTTCGCGGAACCGGCCATTGACGAAGACCAGCCGCTGGGTGCTCTGACCTTGGGGCAGGAGGCTGGGCAGGCGATCGATGCTGACCTGCTCTTGCGCCCAGGGCGCGAACTCAAGCTTCTCCAGGGGGCGCAGGTTTGTGTACTTCCAGGATTCCAGACGCGGCGTCGGCAGGCCGGCGGCGGCGAAGCGTTGCCGGGCCCCGGCGCGCAGGTCTTCCAGCCAGGGCAGGGCGGGGGCGTCGGCCAGGGCCGCGCCCGGCGCGAAGCGCTCCAGGATATTTTCGGCGGTCGCCGGCATTTGACTCATGGCGTCAGGCCGCCTGTCCGGTGAAGGCGGCATAGCCGGTCTTCTCGAGTTCTTGCGCGAGTTCCTTGCCGCCGGAGCGCACGATGCGGCCGTGCGCCAAGACGTGCACGTGGTCAGGCACGATGTAGTCGAGCAGGCGCTGATAATGGGTGATAACCAGGACCGAGCGGTCCGGTGCGCGCAGGGCATTGACGCCGTCGGCTACGGTTTTCAAGGCATCGATGTCGAGGCCGCTATCGGTCTCGTCCAAGATCGCCAGGGCCGGGTCCAGCAAGGCCATCTGCAGGATCTCGTTGCGCTTCTTCTCGCCGCCGGAAAAGCCCACGTTGACCGCGCGCTTGATCAGGTCGTCGGTGATGCCGAGTTCCTTGATCTTGATGCGCAGCAGCTTCAGGAAAGCCATGGGGTCGAGCGTCGGTTCGCCCCGGAACTTGCGGACCGCATTGACCGCCTCGCGCAGAAAGGTCGTGTTCGGCACGCCGGGAATCTCGACCGGGTATTGGAAGGCCAGGAAGACCCCGGCGCCGGCGCGCGCCTCGGGTTCCATGTCCAGGAGGTTCTTGCCCTGGTACAGCACCTCGCCCTCTGTGACGTCATAGCCGTCGCGGCCGCTCAGTACGTAAGACAGCGTGCTCTTGCCCGAGCCGTTCGGGCCCATGATGGCATGGACTTCGCCGGCGCCGACCTTCAGGTCGAGCCCCTTCAATATGCCCTTGCCGCCGACCGTCGCGTGTAGGTTCTTGATTTCAAGCATCGTCTAATTCCGAATTCCCTTGCTTGGGGCGTTTAGCCCACGCTGCCTTCCAGGCTGATGCCGACCAGCTTCTGCGCCTCGACCGCGAACTCCATAGGCAATTGCTGCAGGACCTCGCGGCAGAAGCCGTTGACCACCAGGGCGACCGCGTCTTCCTGCGAGATGCCCCGCTGGCGGCAGTAGAACAGTTGGTCCTCGCTGATTTTCGAGGTCGTCGCTTCGTGCTCCACGATGGCGCTGCGGTTGCGGCTCTCGATATACGGCACGGTGTGGGCCCCGCAACGGTCGCCGATCAGCAGTGAATCGCATTGGGTGTGATTGCGCGCGCCGCTGGCCTTGGTCGAAACCTTGACCAGGCCGCGATAGGTTTGCTGCGAGCGCCCGGCGGAAATGCCCTTGGAGACGATGCGCGAGCGCGTGTTCTTGCCCAGGTGGATCATCTTGGTACCGGTATCGGCCTGCTGCATGTTGTTGGTGATGGCGACCGAATAGAACTCACCGACCGAGTTGTCGCCTTGCAGGATACAGCTCGGGTACTTCCAGGTGATCGCCGAGCCGGTTTCCACCTGGGTCCAGGAGATCTTGGAATTCCGGCCCCGGCAAGCGCCGCGCTTGGTGACGAAGTTGTAGATGCCGCCGACGCCGTTCTCGTCGCCCGGATACCAGTTCTGTACGGTCGAGTATTTGATCTCCGCGTCGTCTAGGGCGACCAGCTCGACCACGGCAGCGTGAAGCTGGTTTTCGTCGCGCATGGGCGCCGTGCAGCCTTCCAGGTAGCTGACGTGGGAGCCCGCGTCGGCGATGATCAGGGTCCGCTCGAACTGGCCGGTGTTGGCCGCGTTGATCCGGAAATAGGTCGACAGCTCCATGGGGCAACGCACGCCCTTGGGGATGTAAACGAAGGAGCCGTCGGTGAAGACCGCAGAGTTTAGGCAGGCATGCTTGTTGTCGGCGGCCGGGACCACAGAGCCGAGGTATTTGCGCACCAGTTCCGGGTGGTTCTGTACCGCTTCGGAGATCGGGCAAAAGATGATGCCCTGTTCTTCGAGCTTGCCCTTGAAGGTGGTCGCGACGGAGACGCTATCGAACACCGCGTCGACCGCGACACCGGCCAGCATCTCCTGTTCCTTGAGCGGGATTCCGAGCTTCTCGTAGGTCTTCAGAAGTTCGGGATCGACCTCGTCCAGGCTCTTGGGCCCGTCCGTCTTGGATTTGGGCGCGGAGTAATAGTAGGCGTCCTGATAGTCGAGCGGTGGAAAGGCGACATGGGCCCACTCCGGCTCCGGCATGGTCAGCCAGTGGCGATAAGCCTTGAGCCGCCATTCGAGCAGCCATTCGGGCTCGTTCTTCTTCTGGGAAATGAAACGGACGATGTCCTCGCTCAGGCCCTTGGGCGCGGTATCCGCCTCGATGTCGGTCACAAAGCCGTACTTGTACTTCTGATCCGCGACCGTGCGGACCTGTTCGACCGTATCTACATGCGCAGCCATGGCTGCATTCTCCCCTTAAACAGCTGGCTTTTGTGCCGGGTGCCGTGGCGGCGCCGGCGGCATGAAACAGTCGGGTCCCGGCATCATGTCAGCCAGGCTGACCCCGGACAGTGCCTCGTGAATGGCCTTATTCACCTTGTCCCAGTTGCCCCGCATGGGGCAGAAGGATTCGACGTCGCAGCCGCCGCTGGCGCCATCGACGCAGGCCGTCAGGGCGATCGGCCCTTCGAGAGCTTGAATGATCTCCGCTACCGAAATGGTTTCGGCCGGCCGGTTCAAGGTGTAGCCCCCGGCGGCACCTCGGTGCGAGGCGATCAGCCGCGAATGCGACAGGGCATTCAAGAGTTTCGCTACCGTGGGCAGGGGAACTCCGGTTTCTTGGGCAATGTGCGGCGCGGTGTATAGCTCGTCCGGTGCGCGCGACATCCGGCTCATCACGACCACCGCGTAATCCGTCAAGCGATTGAGTCTGAACATGCAGAGCTCCAAATCGGACTAATCTAGTATGGTTTCATAGATATACGTTTTTTGGCGGCAATCAAGGCCTTTAGCACTGATTTGGCTCCTTGCACGACCAAGTTCTGTACGGCCCATTGGGGTGGGTAAGCAGGGCCTAGAGATCATGGGGCAAATGCCGGTGCCGAACATGAAGTATATAAAACGGCGTGTAATAATTGTTTCCAATATAGAAACGGAAAGTTTCTTATTCAGACATAATGTCGCAAATATTTTATCACAATTTGCTTTGCTGATAGGACTTACTTCGTTGACAGTAACCACCATGATAAACTGCTCTCCCGCTGAAGTAGCGGTTGCGAGCAATTTGTGGGGGTTCTGTTATGCACCATACAGTTAAGACTGTTCTCATGGCGTCGGTCGCCATTGTTGGCCTGGGTCTGATCGCTCAGCCGGCAGCGGCGCAAACCATGAAAGAGCTAAAGGATGAAATCAACCGCCTGATGAAGCGGGTCGAGCAAATGGAAAAAAAGCAGGCCGAGCAAGACCTGAAACCGGCGGCAGGAGGCGCTGCAGACAAGACGGTTACCTCGGGCAACGACAAGATCAAGCTGTCCTTATCCGGTCAGGTGAATCGGGGCATCCTCTACGTCGACAACGGGCCGAGCGAGGAATTCTTCCACGTCGACAACGACAACTCCTCGACCCGGATCAGGTTCATTGGCGAAGGCCATTTGAACGAAGATATCTCCGTCGGATCTCAGATCGAGGTGCAGTTCGAATCCAACTCGACGGCGGATATTCGTATCGATCAAGACAGTCCCGCCGGACCCAACAATTTCACTGAACGCAAGCTCGAGATCTTTGTCGACAGCAACCAATTGGGCCGCCTTTGGGTCGGGCAGGGCGATACCGCGTCGAACGGCACCTCCGAGGTCGATCTCTCCGGAACCGATGTGGTCGCCTATTCCGGCATCGCGGATATGGCCGGCGGGATAGCCTTTTCGACTTCGGGCGGCACCCTGGGGCCGCGCATCAACCAAGCCTTCAGCAACTTCGACGGCCTGAGCCGCGACGATCGGGTTCGCTATGATACGCCCAGCTTCATGGGCTTCAAAGCGTCGGCCGGGGCAATCGATGGTGGCTCCTGGGACACGGCGGCGCGCTTTGCCGGTGAAATTGCCGGCACCAAGGTTGTCTCCGCCTTGGCCTATGCCGATGCCAACTCACGCCAAGGTTTCGAGCAAGTCAATGGCTCGGTGTCGGTCCTTCTGCCGATTGGAGTCAGCGTGACGGCCGCGGCCGGCAGCCGGGACATAAAGGGGCGAACCGGCGACGATCCCATGAGTTATTACGGCAAATTGGGGTACAGGTTCCACCTAACCGATCTGGGCGAGACGGCGGTCGGTGTGGACTTCGCGAAAACCGACGATCTGGCGGCGCAAGGCGACGAGTTCATGACCTATGGCGCCTTCGGTGTGCAGCGCTTCGACGCGATTGGGACGGAACTCTATCTGGCGGTCCGCAATCATGAACTGGACCGCAGCGGAACGGACTTCGATGACGTCATCGCCGTGCTGACCGGCGCCCGGATCAAGTTCTAGAATCGATGGAGAGCGAAATGACGATGCGTTCGACTCAAGGCTGGCGAGACGCGGCACGTCTCGCCGCGCTTGCTACCACGGTCCTTTTGGCGGCGGCCTGCGCTGAGATCAAGCCTCTGGATTACACCGAGATCCATGAGATACCGCCTGGGCCCGGGCTTTTATCCGGCGATGACGGGGCCTTCGTCCTCTTGGGCGACTAGACTGGAAGCAGCCAAGCAAAGGACCAATCTTGAGGGTCCGCGTGGCGGCTTCTTTGATACCCCGCTTGCCCCTCCGAGTCGATCTTCGGCTCGGAGGGGTCTTTTTGCCTATGGGCCGGGGCGCGGCCGCTTCGGCGCAATCCTCTCAAGGGGATGTGATCGCTTGTGATTCCAGGACTCTGCTGCGCGCCCTAATATATCACGAGAGTATCCCGTCAATGCCGGTCGCCGACCTGGGATGCTTGAATAAATAGGAGCGCAAATCGATCCATGGGAGGCGAACCGTCATCGACTCTGGGTCAATTCGGATTGTCGCACGTTACCGCCTTCGCGCAGGTGGTCGACGCCGGCAGCTTTACCGACGCCGCGCGGCAACTTGGCCTCTCCAAGGCAACCATCAGCAAACACGTCGCGCACCTTGAGCATCGGCTGGGCGCAAGTTTGCTTAGGCGCACCACCCGCAGCCTGGGTCTGACCGAGGCCGGTGCGCGCTTCTATTCCCATTGCCGCAATATCTTGGACGAGCTTGCGGTAGCCGAATCCGAAGTTCTGGAATCCCTGGGCGCTGCGCAGGGGCGGCTCCGCGTTGCTACCCCAAATTTCTTCGACGGTCAGAAGATTGCGCCGGCCCTGCACGACTTCATGGAACGCTATCCCGCTATCGAGGTCGAGTTGTCCTTGCACGATGCCATGGGCGAGGGGAGCGGAGAAGAAAAGGCCGACGTGTCCATCCAAGTCGCCCGGATTCAGGAATGCATCGGCCGGGGGATCCAACTGGCACCGTGCGTGGCCCGTGTATACGGATCGCCCGGATATATAGAGCGTTACGGCGAGCCGATGACGCCCGACGATCTGTCTCGCCACAACTGCATGCGCATTGGGTCCGGCCGCCAGGGCGGAACCTGGGCGCTCGAAGGTCCAGAGGGCCCTTGGTCGGTCAACGTGAGTGGCCGGTTTTGCGCCAACAGCGGCGCCGCCTTGCAGCACGCGGTCCTGTCGGGATTAGGATTGTCGCTCATGCCTGAATCGCTGGTCGCGGACGACCTTGCGGCGGGCCGTTTGGTCAATGTCTTGCCGTCGTTTCGGGACCGTTCTCAGGCCCTGTATTTGGAGGTCCCAGAGGGCCGGCGAAAGGCGCCGCAAGTGGCGGCCTTCACCGCCTTTGCGACGTCCTACTTCGAGACCGGTCATACTTAAGAGTGATGGCGCGGATCGTTTTGGCTGTTCGGCCGATTTTGAGGAGCCGCCCTTGACATCTATATCGGGCATCCGCTCGGCTGTCGCATTGGTCGCTTTGCTGGCCTTACTTTACCCGGTCGCCGCCGGGCGGCCGGCCTTGGCCCAGAGCGATGCCGATCCCAAGCAGCCGCAGAAGCATTTTACGGTGGCGCGCCCGGCCGAGCTGACCGGGGACGATGCCGAGGCCATATACGGGCGAATCCAACAAGATCTCGTGGCGGGCTACCGGCTCTCCGGCGAAGCCTATGCCGCGCCCTACCAGCGCTGGCCCCGGTACAACACGGAACCCTACCGGTCGGCGCAGCACGGCGAGCGCTTCGCCAATAACTACGGCAACGATAAGGCGGGTGCTTATCGGTTGTACGAGCGCTCGGGCCCGATGCCCCGGGGCGCTATCCTGGTCAAGGACAGCTTCGCGGTGACCGAAAAGGGCGACGTCTTCAGCGGCCCGCTGTTCGTCATGGAGAAGATGGCGCCCGGCTTCAACCCGGAGAGCGGCGATTGGCGCTATACTATGATCATGCCCGACGGCAGTCTCTTGGGCGTTACCGGGGGTAGCGGCTCGGACCGGATGGAGTTCTGCGTGTCCTGCCACGCCGGGGTGCAGGAAGATCAGGACCATATGTTCTACGTGCCCCCGCCGTTCCGTCTTGGGGGCGTTCAGTGACCCTCGCAATCCGACCCAAGCTTTTGCGATGCGTCATCACGAGAACGTGAAAGACGTTGATTCTACATTTGTTTTCGCGGACCGCTAGATTGAGCCACGGTCGCGTGGCAGGAGCGCGGGGCGTTTCGCAACACACAATCAAAGTTCAGGTCTGGGGAGGGACGTAATGATTTCAAGGAAACGGGTGCTCTTATCGAGCACGGTCATGCCGCTCATGGTTTTTGCCGGCTTCACCTTCGGCGGCGTTATCGTGGTCGATGTAGCCGGGCCGACACCGGCCATGGCGGCCTGCGCCCCCAAGAAGTGCAACCCCTGCGCGGCGGCCAAGTGCAATCCTTGCGCCGCCAAATGTAATCCCTGCGCGGCGGCCAAGTGCAATCCCTGCGCGGCAGCGAAGTGTAATCCTTGTGCCGCGGCCAAGTGCAATCCTTGCAATCCCTGTGCGGCAGGTGCGTGTAACCCCTGCAACCCATGTGCGGCGGGCGGTGGATCGGCCAGCAAGGCATGCTTCGTACCGCGCCTGCAGGCAGCGGCCAAATGCAATCCCTGCGCCGCCAAGAAGTGCAACCCCTGCAATCCCTGCGCCGCCAAGGCGTGCAATCCCTGTGCAGCGGCCAAGTGCAATCCTTGCGCAGCCAAGAAATGCAACCCCTGCAATCCTTGTGCGGCGGCCAAGTGCAATCCTTGCAATCCGTGCGCGGCCAAGAAGTGCAACCCGTGCAATCCTTGCGCGGCCAATGCCTGCAACCCGTGCAATCCCTGCGGCGCGGCCGGCTCGGCCGAGTTGACGGATGCCGAGGCGGTCGCGGTCTACGACTGTCTGTTGAAGGAGTTGAAGGCGGCCTACGCGAAGTCCGATAACAGCATCGCGTTGTCCTATGCCTCCTGGCCGCGCTACAGCAAGCGGGCCTACGTCTCCGACACCCACGGTGGCCGGTTCGTGCAGAATTATGCGAATAAGACCGGCCGGGCCTATGGCGCCTTTGAGAACGCGGGCACCATGCCGGCAGGCACCGCCCTGGCCAAGGACAGCTTCTCGGTCTCGGGCGGCGGCAAGGTCTCTGTCGGCCCCTTGTTCATTATGGAGAAAATGCCCTCGGGCTTTAACGCGGACAGCGGCGACTGGCGCTATACCATGGTCATGCCCAACGGTTCGGTCTTTGGAACCACCAGGGGCCGGGGCGCGGACAACGTCGAGTTCTGTATCGGCTGTCATATCTCGGTGGCGCCGGACCAGGATTCGATCATGCTGCTGCCGGAGGAATACCGGCGCTAAGGGTTCGGTGCCCGGTGGCGCCCCGTGGGGCGGGACGCCACCGGGATTCCGTTTGAGTCGCCTCCGCACCGCAGCCAGGGTTTCGGCGATCGCGTTTAGGAGACTGGGCCTTGGTTTGGCCCTGGGCGTGGTCGTTGCCTGGCTGTTGGTGTCGGCGACCCCCGCACGGGCCGATTTCGTCGATGGACTGGCGGCCTACGATAGCGGCGATTACCAGACTGCATTGGAGGAATGGCGCGCCCTGGCCGAGGCGGGCCATGCCGAGGCCCAGGTCGCGCTGGCCGGCCTCTATATGGCTGGCGAGGGCGTGGCCGCCGACAGCGCGGCTGCCATTCAGTGGTACCGCCGCGCCGCCGAAACCGGTCATCCCGTCGCGCAACTGAATCTGGGCGAGTTTTACCGCCTGGGCCGCGCCGTGGCGCGCGATCCCTTGGCCGCTTATGTCTGGTTTGCCCTGGCCGCCGAGCAGGGCCGGGCCTGGGCCGGGCGCCAGCGCGACGCGCTCGCCGGGGAGCTGACCGCGAGTCAACTGCGCGAGGCCGAAGCCCGGATCGAAGCCCGGCGCCGCCCCTAAACCCCCCGGATAACGCGGGCTTAAGCCGGAGTCGAGGTCCGGCGCAGGGCCAGGACCGCGAGCGCGACCAGGATCAGCGTGATGGGCAGAACCATGGCGCCGTTCACCACGACCCAGCCGAAGGTCGAATACAGCGAGCCTGAAAGGAAGCTGGCACAGGTGACGGTGCCGGCAACAAGAAGCTCGTTCAGGGCTTGGACCTTCGGGCGCTCTTCCGGCTCGCAAGCTTCACCAAGCAAGGTGGTGCCGCCGGTGTACATGAAATTCCAGCCGACACCGAGGGCGACAAGGCCGACCCAGAAATTCACAAGGCTTAGGCCGGAAAGGTTGGCGGCCATGGCTACGCCATTGAGCAGGACCCCGGCGAGGATGATCCGCGTGACGCCGAAGCGGGTGATCAAATTGCCGGTGAAGAAACTGGGTACGTACATGGCCAGCACGTGCCACTGAATAATAAAGGCGGCGTTCTCGAAGCCCAGTCCGCAGCCGACGATGGCCAGGGGCGTCGACGTCATCACCAGCGACATGGCGCCGTAGCCCAGCGCCGCCGACATGGCCGCAGTCACGAAGACGGGTTTCCGCGCGATGACGGCGAGGGGGCGCCCCTGGCTCCGGTCCGCCCTAGGTGGCGGTTTGGGTATGCGCGCGCCTTGCAGCACCAAGATTGTGGCCAGGCACACGACCGCGTGCGCGGCGTAGCATCCGGCAAACAGAATTGGCGAAAACAGTTCGCGTGTGTGCACGGCCAGCCAGGGCCCGGCCACGGCGGCAACGATGCCGCCCGCCAGCACATAAGAGATCGCCCGTGCCCGGCGCGGTGCGTCCACAGCCTCAATCGCCGCGAAGCGCAACTGCTGCCAGACGGCATTGTGGATCCCGATAAAGACGGCGCCGGCGGCAAAAAGCCAGAAGTCCCCCTCGAGAATGGCGTAGGTGGAGATGAGCGAACCGAGGATGCCCATGGCCTGACCGAACGAGAACCCTAGGCGCCGGCCGAAGCGCCCCATCAACAGCGCGGCCGGCACCGTGGCCGCCGTGGTGCCGACGAACTGAAGCGCGAGCGGCAGGGTGACGAGCGCCGGGTTATCGGCCAGGTAGGTGCCCGTCAGCGCGGTCACGGTCACCACCATGGCCGACCCCGAACTCGACATCGCCTGCGTCAGGCTCAGGATGAAGACGTTGAGCCATCCCTGCGGACGGACTTCGGTGTGCGTTGCGGTCATGCTCTTAAGGATGAGACGAGGTCGTTGGCGCGAAACGAAAGCGGGCCGGGGCCCGGCCCAGGACCAGCAAGCCGGCCTGAAAATCGTATGCTGGCCGTTTCCCTGTTGTTCCCTGCTGAACAGGGAAATAACAGGGGGCTCACGCAAGCGCGCCACTGGGCAAACCAAGCGCGTGGCAATGCGGTCGAGCCGACCCGAGACATCGCGAACATCGGCGCCTTTTCAAAACATCGGCGCGGGCCATGCGGCCCGCGCCCATACCGATCTAAGTCTAACGTCCGGCTCGGCCGGTGCAACGAAAAGGCTGGGGGAGCTGGAAGTTCTCTACCATGACGGCGATCTTAGCATCGGCGGAACCCGGGCACCAGATTCCGCGCCGACAACCTCGATACCTGTCATTGCCAGGCTCGACCCGGCAATCCATCGAGGTCCGAGACTCGGAATGCCACGGACCCTCGGGTCAAGCCCGAGGGTGACGAGGGGGTGGCGAGGAGATGGGCGGGCCCTGGCCCGATCCTTCGACAAGCTCAGGATGAGGGCGCTTGGCGTAGGGCGGGGACGTTCGGCGTGGGACTTGTCCTTATCCTGAGCTTGTCGAAGGAGAGGACAAGTCCGGTATGACGACCGGTGAGGCTGATGGGGCCGCAATCCTGGAATTTGGTCGCCGCCGGTGCCTCAGGCGAAGGCCTTGAATGCGATGATCGTGAAGGTGTCCTTGACGCCCTTCAGCTTTTGCAAATGCTCGGTCACGAAGTGGCCGATGTCTTGATCGTCGGGCAGGTAGCACTTGATCAGGAGGTCGTATTCGCCGGAGGTCGAATGAACCTCGGAGACTTGCTCGATCGATTGCACCGCCGCGTCGGCCACTTCATAGGCGCGGCCCAGGTCGCACTTGGTCATGACGAAGATGGTTTGCATGGAGACTGCCCGTTCAACCGGTCTAGGGCCCATGATAGCGCAACCGCGCCCGCCGCCAAGGGGCGGGCGGACGTCCGAATGCGGCTTTAAGCGACCTTGACCGGGCGCAAGATGAACGCGGGGGTATGCTCGCCGAAGGGGGCGTCGCCGTTGGCGCCTTTGGTCTCGCGCTCACGGCGCTGGCGGGCCGGTTTCGCGGCCGCGGCCTTGGGCCGGGCGACGGCGCCGCCGGTTGTGCCGTTCGACAGCTCAGACACCGCAGGGGTCTCTTCTGCGGCGGCCTCCGGCATTTCGGGGGCCGGCGCGGGGTCTTGAGCGGAAATTTCGGGCGTGGGAGAAGCAGGGTCGGCGACAGGGGCAGGCGCGGCGCTTTCCGCGGGGGCGCTGCGCCGTTTGCGCGGAGCGGTGTCGCGTGCCGGCCGGGTCGCCTTACGGGTGCTGCCGCGCGACGCAGCCGGCTTGTCGCCGCTGGACCGCGTGCGGCCCCGGCGGCCACGCACTGGCACGTCGCCCTCGCTCCAGGGCTCGAAGCCCTCGACCGGCATTTCCTCGATCGACTTGCCGAGCATGCGGACCACGGCATCCAAGCCCTTGGCTTCTTCGGGCAGGGCCAGCATCAAGGCGCGGCCACTGCGCCCGGCGCGCCCGGTCCGGCCGATACGGTGGATGTAGTCCTCGGCGTGGACCGGCACGTCGAAATTGAAGACATGGGATACCGTCGGGATGTCCAAGCCGCGCGCCGCGACGTCGGAGCAGACCAGCAGCGGCATTTGGCTGTCCTTGAAGCGGGCCAGGGTTTCGGTGCGCGCCGGCTGCGACATGTCGCCATGCAGCGCCGCCACGTCGAAGCCGTGCCGCTTCAGCGACTTGTAGACGATGTCCACGTCTTTCTTGCGGTTGCAGAAGATCAGCGCGCTGGCGACCTTCTCGCTCACCAGTAGGGCGCGCAGCGCGGCCCGCTTGTCTTTTTGATCGCCCATCACCTTGATCAGGTTCTGCGCGACGAGCGTGGCCGCCGAACTGGGCGGATCGACAGAGATCGCCTTGGGGTTCATCAGGAAGGCATCGGCCAGGCGCCGGACCTCCGGCGGCATGGTGGCCGAAAAGAACAGGGTCTGGCGGATCTTGGGCAAGAGGCCGACGATCCGCTCGACATCGGGAATAAAGCCCATGTCGAGCATGCGGTCGGCCTCGTCGATCACCAGGATTTTGACGTCGGCCAGCAGGATCTTACCGCGCTCGTACAGGTCGAGCAGGCGGCCCGGCGTGGCGATCAAGACGTCGACGCCGCGGTCCAGCTTGCGTTCCTGTTCGGCCAGCGAGGTGCCGCCGGTCAGAAGCGCCATGGAAAGCTTGCTGTATTTGCCGTACAACTCGAAGTTCTGGGACACCTGGGCCGCCAACTCTCGCGTCGGGGCGAGGATCAGCGAGCGCGGCATGCGCGCCTTGGCGCGGCCGCTGGCCAGGATGTCGATCATGGGCAGCGTGAAAGACGCGGTCTTTCCGGTGCCGGTTTGCGCACATCCCAGTATGTCGCGGCCCATAAGGACGAAGGGGATGGCTTGGGCCTGAATCGGGGTGGGGTCGGCATAGCCAACCTCATCCACCGCCTTCAGGACTTCAGGACTGAGTCCTAGATCGGTGAAGCTCATGTAGTATGTGTCTATCGGAAGATGGTTTCTATGTACCTAATTATGGCTATCGTTTAATTGAGGTTTCCCGCAGCAATGTCAACTGCGGACACTGGTGAAGACCCCAGATATTTCATGTATTTTACTTCATCCAAACTTTCTTGCAATAAAATATACGAAAGACGGGGCAAACCTTTGGTTTTATTTCGTAAGCTTAGGGAGTCGGGATCGTGCCTGGTCTCTTGATCGAGGCCGCGAGCTCTTGCCTGCTCGCGGTCGATCTGCAGGAGCGACTGGCGCCGGCGATCGCCGGACGGACCGCGCTGCTGGGAAAAGCGCGGTTCTTGCTCCAGGCGGCCCGGCGTTTGGCGGTGCCGGTTCTCCTGACCGAACAATACCCCAAAGGCCTGGGCCGCACCCTGCCGGAGATCGCCGAACTTGCGCCCCAGGCGGCGAGGATCGAGAAGACCGCCTTTTCGTCCTGGGCCGAGCCGGCCTTTCGCGAGCGATTTCGCGCCCTGGGCCGAAGCCAGGTCGTCCTCATGGGCACCGAGGCGCACGTTTGCGTGCTGCAAACCGGCCTGGGCCTGATCGGCGAGGGCCTGGCGCTGTTCGTGGCGGCGGACGCGGTCGGCTCGCGCGATCCGGCCGATACCCGGCTCGCGCTGCGCCGGCTGGAGCGTGCCGGGGCCACCATCGTGAGCGCCGAAATGGTCGTCTTCGAGTGGTTGGAGCGCGCGGCGAGTGAAGACTTCCGCGACCTTTTGCCCCTGATCAAGCAAGGGCCGTAACCCTGATCCCGACCGTACCCCTTTGACTGGTCTGTGAACCGCCTTTTGGACCCATTGACATGACCCAACGCATACCGCTGGCCCTCTTGCCTGGCTTGCTGAACAACGCGGATCTCTGGCGCGCCCAGATCGAGGCGCTCTCCGACATCGCCGATTGCCGGGTCGCCGACTTCACCACCCAGGACAACGTGGCTGACATGGCGCGCGGCGTCCTAGCCGCCATGCCGGAGCGTTTCGCCCTGGCCGGTCTGTCCATGGGTGGCTATGTGGCGCTGGAGGTCATACGTCAGGCGCCGCACCGTGTGGCCTTGCTGGCCTTGCTCGATACCAAGGCGGGCCTCGACACGCCGGACGAAACCAGCCGACGGCGCGGCCTGATCGAGCTGTCGCAGAAGGGCAAGTTCCGCGGCGTGACCCGCCTGCTCCTGCCGACCTTGGTGCATGAGGACGCGTTGGAGAACGCGGCCATTACCGAACCCATCGTGGCCATGGCCCAGGCCTGCGGTCAGGAGGTCTTCGTGCGGCAACAGACGGCGATCATGTCCCGGCCCGACAGCGTGCCGGGCCTGCCGCGGATCGCCTGCACCACCCTGGTTCTGTGCGGCCGCGAGGATCAGCGCACCCCGCTGGCGCATCATGAGCTCATGGCCCGCTCGATCCATAGCGCCAGCCTGACGGTCATCGACGGCTGCGGCCATCTGCCGCCCTTGGAAAAGCCGGACGCAGTCAACCAGGCCCTGCGGACCTGGCTGCGCGGCTGGGGGCGGCGTTAGACTCGCTTACAAGTCGAAGGCCGAGGAATTGCCCAGGATGTTGTCGTTTTTTGACGGGAAGATGGCGCGGGTCATCTGACGCAATACGCTGCGGAAGGCTGGATCGTCGGGCCCCGCAGTGGTCGGCGCCAGGCGTGCCGTGACCGAATTCTCTCGCATATTTCCGGCGCATAGGGCGGCGATCACCCGCACCGGGCCGTCGGCTTGCTTGATCTGCCCGGCGTCGGCTTGGCAGACCCGGGCGGGCCCGACCCCCGCCTCGGCGCCGAACAGGACCACGACCCGATAGGGCGAGACATTTTTGGGGTCCTCTTGGGTCGAGAAGCGCAGAGGCTGCCCCGCGTTCGCGCCGGTCATGGCACTGGTCACGGATCGCTCCAACGCCTCTTGGGAGCCTTCGAAGGGATTGCCGATGACCTTGGTGTGGACCGGGCCCTTCGCGGCTATGTAGTTGACCGTGTAGGGATCCCAAGTGCTCACGTAAGGCGTATCCACCGGGCCGGCCGCACAGGCCGCGAGGGTGCCGGCCAAAGCCATGCCGAGAGAGACGCGCGCCAGATTTGCCATAGATTTCTTAGCTCCAGATAAAGCCCAAGGGCGCACCCAAGAGCCCGGGACCGCGCCACCGTTAATAGCAACTTAGGGCGCAGTGGTCCGCCGGCAAGTCACCTGCGCTCAATTTTTTGAGACTGTCCGGTGATGCCGGGACACGGCGCCGCAAAGCGGGCTGTGGAGGTCCGGGTCTAAACGTCGAGTTCGAGAACGAACTTGGCGTTTTCCTGGATGAAGGCGAAGCGCAGTTCCGGCTTGCGGCCCATGAGGCGCTCGACCAGGTCTTCGGCCTCCTTGCGGTGGGCCTTGATCTTGGCCTGATCGTCGGCGCCCTTACCGCGGGTGTCGCTGATGGCGACCCGCAACAGGGTGCGGTTGCGCCGGTCCATGGTCGTTTCCTTGAGCTGCTTGGCCGGCATCTCGCCCAGGCCCTTGAAGCGGCTCATCTCGACCTTGCCGCGCCCCTTGAAGTGATCCTTCAGCAATTCGTCCTTATGCTTGTCGTCCCGCGCGTAGACCGAATCGCCGCCTTGGGTCAGGCGATAGAGGGGCGGTTGCGCCAAGAACAGGCGTCCCTCCTCGATCAGGCCCGGCATTTCGCGATAGAAGAAGGTGATCAGCAGAGAGGCGATGTGGGCGCCGTCGACGTCCGCGTCGGTCATGATGATCACGCGCTCGTAGCGCAGCTTGTCGATATCGAACTGTTGGCGCAGCCCGCAGCCGAGCGCCTGGGTGATGTCGGAGATTTCCTGGTTGGCGCGCATCTTGTCTTGGGTCGCGCTGGCCACGTTGAGGATCTTGCCGCGCAGGGGCAGGACCGCCTGTGTCTCCCGGTCGCGCGCCTGCTTGGCCGAGCCGCCGGCGGAATCGCCCTCGACCAGGAAGACCTCGGTGCCCTCGGCGCGCGAGCGGGCGCAGTCGGAGAGCTTGCCGGGCAGGCGCAACTTGCGGGTCGCCGACTTGCGGTTGAGCTCCTTCTCCTGGCGCCGGCGCAGGCGGTCGTCGGCCCGCTCGATAATTCGTTCGAGCAGCACGCGCGCGCGCTCCGGATGGCCCGAGAGCCAGTGGTCGAAGTGATCCTTGATCGTGGTCTCGACCAGCTTGGTCGCCATGGGCGAGGCCAGCCGTTCCTTGGTCTGGCCCTGGAACTGCGGCTCCTTGACGAAGACCGAGAGGATGATGCAAGCGCCGCCCAGGATATCGTCGGCGGTGATCTGGGCGACCTTCTTCTTGTTGCCGGCCATTTCGCCGTAGGCCTTCAGGCTCTTGGTCAGGCCGGCGCGCAGGCCCTGCTCATGGGTGCCGCCGTCGGGCGTCGCCACCGTGTTGCAGTAGGAAAATAAGAAGCCGTCCTCATCGGCCGGCCAGGTCATGGCCCATTCCATGCGGCCTTCGCCCTCGGGGAAATCGGCCCGATCGACGAAAGGTTCCGGCGTCAGGGTCTTGCGCCCATTCAGGCTGGCGTCGAGATAGTCGCCAAGGCCGTTCGGGAAGTGCAGAACCTCTTCCGCCGGCGGCGCGCCCTTTTTCTTGACCAGGCTGGGATCGCAGACCCAGCGAATTTCCACACCGCGATAGAGATAGGCGCGCGAGCGGGCCATGCGGTACATCAGCTCCGGCTGGAACGACGCTTCCTTGCCGAAAATGCTGACGTCGGGCTGAAACCAGACCGTGGTGCCGCGCCGGTTCGGGGCGGCGCCGACTTGCTTCAGCTTGCCCTGCGGCTTGCCGCGTTTGAACTCCTGGCGGTAAAGCTTGCGGTCGCGCGCGACCTCGACCCAGAGCCCGTCGGCCAGGGCGTTGACCACCGAGATGCCCACGCCGTGCAGGCCGCCTGAGGTCGCATAAGCCTTTTGCGAAAACTTGGCGCCCGAATGCAGGGTCGTCATGATGACTTCCAGGGCCGACTTGCTCTTGAATTTCGGATGGGGATCGACCGGAATGCCGCGTCCGTTGTCGCGCACGGTGACCAGGTTGCCGACGCCCAGTTCCAGCTCGATCCGCGTCGCGTGGCCGGCAACCGCCTCGTCCATGGCATTGTCGAGCAGCTCGGCGACCAAATGGTGCATGGCCCGCTCGTCGCTGCCGCCGATGTACATGCCCGGGCGCCGCCGGACCGGCTCCAGGCCCTCCAGGACCTCGATGTCCTTGGCCGAATAACTGTCGCCCGCGCGTGCGGGATTGTCGAAGAGATCCGCCATTCCGTGCCGTACCTCGCCCCCGAATTCCTGCTCACTGGCCAGGATTTAGCCCTATCATGTAGGCTATAGGTGCAATATTAACAACATATAGTTAACTTGCGGAGAGCCATTCATGGCCAAGTCGAAGAGGGGCGCGTCATCCGCCGCTGCGGCGCCATCGCCCAGGGGCCAATTGGCGATTCGGACCCTGGCCATGCCCGCCGACGCCAACCCGAGCGGCGACATCTTCGGCGGTTGGGTCTTGGCACAGATGGATATCGCGGGCGGCATCACGGCCGGCCAGCGCGCCGGGGGCCGGGTCGCAACGGTCGCGGTGACCGCCATGACCTTTCACCTGCCCGTCTACGTCGGCGACGTCCTGTGCGTCTATGCCGACATCGAGCGGGTTGGGCGCAGCTCCATCAGTATCCATTTAGAGGCTTGGGCCCTGCGTGGCCGCCAGGGCGAGCGGCTTCGGGTCACGGAAGGACAATTCGTTTTTGTTGCCATAGACGGGGAGGGGCGTCCGCGCCCCGTGCCGCAGGAGGAGATCGCAGTATGAGTATTCGCAGGTTTAGCGCGTCGGCATGGTGCATGTTCATCGGCCTGTGCGCCGGGATCCCCGCCCAGGCCGGCGAGGCCGATGTGGTGGCCGTGGAGGCGGTGCGCGAGGGGGCGGGCGCCTGGCGCTTTCATGTCAGCGTCGCTCACGCGGACGCCGGCTGGGACCACTATGCCGACAAGTGGGACGTGGTGGGGCCGGACGGCACGATCCTAGGGACCCGGGTCCTGCTGCACCCGCACGAGCAAGAGCAGCCCTTTACCCGCTCCCTGGGTGGGGTTGCGATTCCTGAGGGCGTAGACCGGGTCGGCCTGCGGGCCCATGACAAGGTGCACGGCTACGGCGGCAAGAAAATGACGGTCGAGTTGCGGCGCTGACCCGGAACGCCTCAAATGCCGACCCGCTGCGTGGCGTTGGGGCCCGTGAGGAGACCAGGGTGCTTATGCGAGCCGCAACTTCAATTGTGTTCAATGGCGTCGAATATTACGAGAGGCTCCGACGATAGGCTGGTATCGCTGAGCCATATTTCGGCTGGCCGGCACCTATAGTCCTAATGTTTGACTTTCATTGTCATAAATAATTATTTGATTTCTTTGTACTTTCGAGGTGTACTGAGCGATAATTTGCCGGCTGTTACGGTGGGGTCCCGTAATCGCCGCAATTTGGGTAGACTGGTACGGATTGAAGCCGACCGCCGGTGCGTTTCAGCGCGGCACTAGGGGTCCGAAACGGCAACCCATGGCATCGACGCAGGGCAGAACCGGCCTCAATAAGGCCGGATAGGAAATAGGGCAGGCAAAGAGTTGACGCTCGGGGTAGTCACTGGCGAATCAGGTTTTGCGCATTCGTCACCGCCGCTCGAGGCTAGCGGCGAGCTTCTGGTCGTCCCCGACGCGCAGCTTCTGTTTTCCGCGGATTACAGCCGTCTCGGCGACGACCTGCTGCTGACCGGCGGCGACGGCGCCGGGCAAGTCATCGCCGGGTATTTTGCCTCGGATTCGCCGCCGGCCCTGGCGTCGCCGGAGGGGGCGGTTCTAACGCCCCAGGTGATCGCGCAACTGGCCGGGCCGCGCGCGCCGGGCCAATACGCCCAGGCCGAGCCCGCCGAGGGGCCGGCCCCGATCGGGCAGGTCGAGACCGTGACAGGCAGCGCGACGGTCGTCCGCGGCGGTCTGCCGGTCAGCCTCGAGACCGGCGATCCGGTATTCCAGAACGATGTCGTGCGGACCGGCTTAGCCTCCGATCTGGTTATCGGATTCGCCGACGGCACGATCTTCTCGCTGTCCGCCAATGCGCGGATGGTTCTGGACGGCATGGTGTACGACCCGGCCGGGCCGTCCAACTCGCTCACCCTGTCGGTGGTTCAGGGCGTCTTTTCGTTTGTCACCGGCCAGATCGCGCCGACCGGCGGGATGGAGATCACCACCCCGGTCGCCACCCTCGGCATACGCGGGACAACGGTTCACGGCATCCTCGAGAGCATTGCCGGGCCACTGACGGTGTTTCTGGGGCGAAACCAACTTGGATCCGCCGCCCGGGTGATCCTGGTGGATCCTTTGACCCGTGTACCGATTGCAAACCTCGACAACCTGGGCGTCGCCTTTTTCTTGGACAGCGTGGGCGCGCGGCCTCTGCTGCGCCCGTTGACAGCGCCGGAACAGGAGTTTGGCCTGCAGCGCGCCGATCTCATCCACGGCGTACAATCGACCTTCGGCTTCCGCTACGACACCGGCGACCCGATCGTTCAGCCGGGCGAGGCGCTACGCACCGAAGCCGGGCCAAGGCTGCCGTCCGGCGGAATCGGCTTCGACCGGGACAGCGGCGCCGGCGAGGCTCTGGAGGGCGGATTGCTGCAAGGGCTTGAGGCCAGCTCGACCTTAACCTTGCTCGACGGCTCTCCCCTATCGCGGCTTGCGTTGGAGAATGGGCCCGATAATTTCAGGCTGTCTGCGGAATCGATCACGGCGCGGATCGAACTGGGTGAGCCCAACGCCAGCACCGGGGAGGGCACCACCAGTTCCGGCCAGATCATTCTCACCGGTGGCACGACCCCGGTTGAGTCCTTGACCCTGGCCGGCCTGACCTTCATGGCCGGCGGGGCGCCGCTAGCTCTGACCTCGGGCGGCGTTCCCGTTTCGGTGGTGCAGAGCGGCACCGAGACTCAAGGCTTCGCGGGCGGCGTGCAGGTCTTCTCGTTTCGTCTGAATTCCGATGGCAGTTTCACGTTCTCGTTGTTCCGGCCGCTTGACCATCCAGCCGCGGGCGCCACCGGTGCGGCCGACACGATCGAAATCGGTTTCGAAGTGGTGGTGACCTTCGTCGACGGCACCACCTTGCAAACAAGTATCCTGTCGGTCGTGTTGGATTCCGGGCCGATGGCGGCGAGCGTCGCCGAGGCGGTGAACGAGAACAGCGGGCTGGGCGTTCCGGTGACCGGCAACCTCCCTATTTTGGCCGGGCGTGACGGCTTGAAATCGGTCGAGCTAACCGGTCAGTCCGGGGCGCTGACCTCCGGCGGCCGGGCGGTCGGTTTGGTCCAAGTCGCCGAGGATACCTTCCTCGGCCTGACCGCCGACGGCACCGAGATCTTCCGCATGGTCTTCGATGTCGCCACGGGAGACTACGCATTCTCGTTACTTCAGCCGATCGATCATGGTGCCGTCGGCGTCGATTCGCTCGATCTCGTTTTCCAGGTCGCCGTCACCGACGGAGACAATGACAGCGTCATCAGCACAATCACGATTACGGCGCTCGACGACATTCCGGCGGTTGGCGCGAACGCGCCGGTCTCAGTCCAAGAGACCGCCTTGCCGGACGGCAGCGGCGGCGGTGCAGCGGTCGCATCGGGGACGCTGGCCTTTGTTGCCGGGGCGGATGGGGCGCGGATCGCAACTCTGACTTTGGGCGATCAGGTGGGCGTTCTGCAAGGCGACTACTTGGTCCTCTCTGGAGCGTTCTTCGAGCTTCGAGTCCATACCCTGAGCGGCGATTACGTTTACACTTTGACAGACAGCACCCAGGCGCATGCCGCCGGAGAGCCGCTGGTGCAAAGCTTCGCCTACATGGTCAGGGACGGCGACGGCGACACCGCGGTCGGCCACTTGGAGGTGCGGGTCGATGACGATGCGCCAATTGCCCGCGACGACTTCGACATGGTCCTCCTCGGCGGTTCAACCGGTGGCAACGTCATCACCGGGGCGGATGCGAACGATCCGGGTGGCTCGCCGAATCTGGGCGAAGCGGACGTTCCAGGAGCGGACGGACCCGGGCTGATTCGTTCGATCGAACATGGCAATGTGCTCTACACCCTGAACGCCGCTGGCAACGGTATCGTCACGACCGATGCCACGACCGGGCTGCCGACAGTCGCGCCCTTCGAATTGTTGGCCGGAAAGTTGACCATCCCGACGGACGAGGGCGGGGCGTTCTCGATCCAGTTGATCGCGTCCGGAGACCCGGGCGCGCTCGGTCTGGCCGGTGAGTACGACTATACCGCCCCGGACGGGTTGCCGGGTGTGCCCGGCGGCATCGAGACCTTGACGTTCGAGGGTTTGGACGCCGGAACCTACGATGGCACCGACGGGGCGGTTGACGGCACATTCCAGGTCTTCGCCGACGGCGGTTTCGTGCCCATCCTGGTCAGCGCGAGCAACCCATTCCTTCTGGATACCAACGCCGCCGTGATCTTCGATTCGGCGAATCCGGGCCTCTTGCCCGGCTTGGGTACGCCGAACGAGGACTTCCAGGGCCCGGGCACCGGCGCCGGGGGCGAAGCCGGGGCCCCGTTCGAGAACAAAACGCCGCTTGGCAAGACGCTGATCGTCAGCAACGCGGGCGCCTTCGTGGATACGAATAATGACGGCCTGATCGACGATCCCTTTGTGCAGGGTTTGACGAAGACGACCTTGGTCTTTGACTTCTCGTCATTCGGCGCCGTGCGCCTGGACTCCATCGACGTTCAGGACATCGCCGGCTTCGTAATTCCCGGCGACCCCGGTTCGGGGCAACAGGCGATGACATTGAACTTCTACGATGCGGCCGTTGGCGGCACTCTTCTTGGCAGCGTTTCCGCGCCCCAGACGGGCGAAAACGGCGTGGCCGCGGTCGATCTCGGTGGCGTCTCCGGGGTGGTGCGCATGGAGGTGGTCATCGATGGCTCAGGCGCGGTCGACAATATCGTCTTCGCGCCGATCGTGGTTGAAGATGCGACCGAGGTGTTCGGCTACACGATCGAGGACGGCGATGGCGATACCTCCGCGGCCAGCCTGGAAGTCCTGGTGAAAGCCAGTGCCCGCGTGCTTGCCCCGGGCAACTCCGCCGGAACGCTCGCGATCGATAGCAACCTGACGATCGACGGGCAGGTGCTCGAGATCGAGCTTGGCGGCACCGGTGCGGGCGAGTCCGATCTGATCGATGTGGCCGGCCATGCGGCCCTGCTCGATGGCCTGATCGAAGTCTCGCTGATCGACGGCTACCTGCCGGACCATGGCGACGAGATCGTGTTCCTGAGCGCCGACGGCGGTCTGACAGCCAGGCCGGAGCCCCTCTCGATTTCGCTTTCCGGGGTGGCGTCTGGCTTCGACTTCGACGTGAATTTCGGGCCGGGCGCGGCCAGCTTCATCGCCCTCAACGACGCTGAGGCGGGTGACAGCATGCTTTTTCTTGGTGGCGCGCGCGACGATACTTTCGTCGGGGGGGCTGGTGACGACGCTATCTCCGGTGGCGCCGGCGACGACATCCTGTTCGGCGATGGCGGGGCGGATACCTTTTCCTTCAGCCTGTCGGGCCACGAAGGCGACGATACGATTGGCGATCTCTCGGTCGATGAGGGCGACAGGCTGGCGTTCGAGGACGTTGTGGACGGCCTTGGCAATCCAAGTTCCGATTATGACGATGTCTTCGTCGCCGGGTCGTTCGCCAAGGTCGACTCTACGGTCAAGGTGACCCTGCAAAGCGGCACAGTCCTGGCTATCGAGGACCTCAACGGCGCCATCGATACGCTAGACGATCTCATGAACAACAGCGTTATCGTTTAACGCCGACGGCCAACTTCGTGACCGCTATCTGAAGGGTCGGCCTCCGCGCCGGACTAAAAGTCCTCTTCGTCGAGCATCTTGCGCCACTCGCCGAGCCAGCTGAGCTCGTCCAGGAAAACCATGAGACGGACACAGAGGGCAACGGCGTGGGGCACCGGCGATGTGCCGGCGGCCCAGCGGCGCACGGTACGATCGTTGACTTGCAATTCCCGCGACAGCGCGGTCTGCCAGCGATGGGCGCCATATAGGCGGCTGCAGTGGCGGCGGAGCTCCTCCGCCGTCATGGAGCGCGGGTTGGTCGTGTCCATGGCCATCGCGATTTTCCGCTCGGTCGACTGCGTCGCACCGGTGAAGCGCCCAGGGTGAGGGCAGTCCAAAGATAGGGCGAAGCGTCCTAATTTTGTCTTATTCGACCCCGGGACCCTAGACAAATTCGCGTGAGTTAGGTCGAGTAACAAATTGTCAATAAAGATAACCTAAACCTTAATGTTAACTTTGCATTAACTAAATAAATCAAAGATGTGAATAAATTAACTCAAGATTTCTATTGATCTCTCCTAACGCCGCGGTTACAATCCCTTCATTGCTTTCTCGGTAACGGACACGCAAGCTCCTCCTCACTTAGCGCTGTCTCCAGAAGAAACGGGAGGCCGGAACCATCCGGCCTCCCGTAATTCGTTGTACTTCCATGATTAATGCCCCTGAAGGGGCGCCCTCTCGAATGTCCCCGGAGATCGACCCGGAGTATCCCCGAGGGCGGGCCGCGTTCAGCCGCTCCCGGCAAAATCGGGGTATGGCTAATTTTCTTTAATGTGCCCTCATCCCGGGCTTCCACATCCTGAGCTTGTCGAAGGGCGAAGGACGAGGGCCCGCCACGGGCAACGCCAGTGGCGGGTTCTTCGGGGCCGCGCGAGCGCCTAGGCCGAGTAGTACATCTGGAACTCGATCGGGTGCGGCGCCTGCTCGAAACGATAGATCTCTTCCCATTTGAGCTCCAGATAGCCCTGAATTTGCTCCTTGGTGAAGACATCGCCGGCGAGCAGGAACTCGTGGTCGTCGACCAGGGCATTGGCGGCCTCGCGTAGGGAGCCGGATACCGTCGGCACGTCCTTCAGTTCCTCCGGCGGCAGATCGTAGAGGTTCTTGTCGATGGGATCGCCCGGATGGATCTTGTTCCGGATGCCGTCCAGCCCGGCCATGAACATGGCGGCGAAGGCCAGGTAAGGGTTGGCCGTCGCATCTGGGAAGCGGACTTCGACCCGTTTCGCCTTGGGCCCCGCGCCGTAGGGAATGCGGCAGGATGCGGAGCGGTTCCGGCCGGAATAGGCCAGCAGGACCGGCGCCTCGAATCCCGGAACCAGACGCTTATAGCTGTTGGTGGAGGGGTTAGTGAAGGCATTGAGCGAGCGGGCGTGCTTAATGATCCCGCCAATGTAAAAGAGCGCGGTTTCGGACAGGCCGGCATAGCCGTCGCCGGCGAAAAGTGGCTTGCCGCTCTTCCAGATCGACTGATGGGTGTGCATGCCAGAGCCGTTGTCGCCGTACACCGGCTTAGGCATGAACGTCGCCGTCTTGCCGTAGTTATGAGCGACGTTGTGCACCACGTACTTGTAAATCTGCATGTTGTCGGCGGTGCGCACTAGGGTATCGAAAACGATGCCCAGCTCGTGCTGCGAGGGGGCGACCTCATGGTGGTGCTTTTCCACCTTGAGGCCCATCTCGGCCATGACCGTCGTCATTTCCGCGCGCAGATCGGTGCCGGCGTCGACCGGTGGGACCGGGAAATAGCCGCCCTTGGGCGGGGGCCGGTGGCCGGTATTGCCGTTCTCCATCTTCTCGCCCGACAAATAGGGGCCTTCCTCATCGGACAGCATGAAAAAGGACTGGTTCTGTTCGACCTTGAAGCGCACGTCGTCGAACACGAAAAACTCCGCTTCCGGGCCGAAGAAAGCGGTGTCGCCAACTCCTGAGGCCTTGAGGTAGGCCTCGGCCTTCTTGGCGGTCGAGCGCGGGTCGCGTTCGTAGGGCTGGCCGGTCGCCGGCTCGGCCACGTCGCAGAACAGGATCAGTTGCGGTTGTGCCGCGAAGGGGTCCATGACCGCGGTCGAAAGGTCCGGCACCAGGGTCATGTCGGATTCGTTGATCGCCTTCCAGCCGGCGATCGAGGAGCCGTCGAACATGATGCCTTCTATGAGCGCATCCTCATCGACCGCCTGTGCCGCCATGGCCAGGTGCTGCCACTTCCCGCGTGGGTCCGTGAAGCGGTAGTCGACGTACTTGACGTCATTTTCCGTCATCATTTCGAGAATTTTTTTTGCGTCGGCCATGATGTTATTTCCCAGATTTGTGCTTTGCGTCGAATAAGTTTCGGAAAGCGCCCAACGGGCGCAATGTTCTAGACCGCCTCCGCGCCTCGTTCGCCGGTCCTGATGCGGATGGCTTCGTCGATCGTGCTGACGAAGATCTTGCCGTCGCCGATCCGGCCGGTTTGCGCGGCCTGTTGAATGGCTTCGATCGCCCGCTCGGTCAGGGAGTCCTCGATCACGACCTCGACCTTGACCTTGGGCAGGAAGTCGACCACGTATTCGGCCCCCCGATAAAGCTCGGTATGGCCTTTTTGGCGCCCGAAGCCCTTGGCTTCGGTCACCGTGATCCCCTTGATCCCGACCTCGTGAAGGGCTTCCTTCACCTCGTCCAGCTTGAAGGGCTTGATAATCGCCTCGATCTTTTTCATGGATCCCGCCGTGTGATGCCTAACTGAAATGCGCGACACGAATAGCCCGGTGCGCCGGGCGCACCGTAGCCGCTCCCTTAGGTCATTGCACGTCGCGTACCAACTGCAGTCGTATGTGAGATAACTTTCTTATCTATCTGATCAATAACGAAAAAAGATCCATTCTTGGCGGCGGCGCTTTGGGCGGTACGGGGAAAAGTGCCCAAATAAAAGGCGATTTGCCGAAGAAAGCGCCAGAGGCCCTGGCTCTGTCCTGGGCGAAGTTGGCCTAGGCTTGCCCTTGCCCGGCCAGCCAAGTGCCGATTCGGCCGATCGCCTCGCGAATATTCTCGATGGAATTGGCGTAGGAGATCCGCAGGTAGCCCTCGCCGTAGCGCCCGAAACTGGTGCCGGCGATGGTCGCAACCCCGGCTTGCTCCAAGAGCTCGACTTCCATCCGCTTGGCCGGAATCCCGGTTTCGGTGATGTTCGGAAAGGCATAGAAGGCGCCGCCCGGGGTGACGCAGGATAGACCGGGGATCGCGTTCAGATCCTCGACCACAACCCGACGGCGGGCGTCGAAGGCGGCGACCATGTCGCGTACCGCCTCTTGCGGCCCGGTCAAGGCGGCGATGCCGGCGAATTGGGCCGATGCGTTAACGCAGGAATGGCAGTTGATAGCCAGGCGCGTCGCCCCCTCGATCAAGGACTTGGGCCACACCGCATAGCCCAGGCGCCAGCCGGTCATGGTGTAGGTCTTGCTCCAGCCGTCCAGCAGAATCACCTGGTCCCGGATTTCGGGGTACTGCAGCAGGCTGGCATGTGCCAAGCCGTCGTAGAGCATTTGGCCATAGATCTCGTCGGACAGGATGGCGACCTTGGGATGGCGGGCCAGGCCGACCACCAGTTTGTCGACCTCCGAGATCGGGGTCACGCCACCGGTCGGGTTGGCCGGGCTGTTCAGAATGATCAGCCTGGTCTTGGGCGTGATCCGGGATAGGACGTCCTCGGCCGAAAAGGCGAAGCCGTTTTCCTCCAACAAGGGAATCGGCACCGGGGTCGCGCCGCTGAATTCGATGATCGACTCATAGATCGGAAAACCAGGATTGGGGTACATGATCTCGGCACCGGCCTCGCCGAACATGAGCACGGCGAAGAACATGGTGACCTTGCCGCCCGGCACGGCCAGGATCAGGTCCGGATCGACCTCGACGCCCAGGCGCTTGTGCAGATCCGCCGCCACGGCCTCGCGCAATTCCGGAATGCCGCTGGCCGGGGTATAGCCGTGATGCCCGTCGCGCAGGGCCTTGATCGCGGCCTCGACGATGTGCCTGGGGGTATGGAAGTCGGGCTGACCGATGCCCAGATTGATGATGGAGCGCCCCGCCGCCTCCAGGGCCTTGGCCCGGGCCAAGACCTCGAAGGCGCTTTCCGTACCGATCCGTCCGATGGCCGCGGCGGTCCTAAGCATGCTCCGGTTCTCTCGCGCTTGGTCTCGACTAAGCCGAGCCTACGCGGCGCTTCGGTCCGAAGGCAAGCTGTGCACCACGCTTGACGACGGCCGGGAGCCGGTGTTTTAAGTCGCGGTGTTCGCGGACGCCGTGCCGCGCTTGGATCTTATGGTGGCTGTAGCTCAGTTGGTCAGAGCACCGGTTTGTGGTACCGGGGGTCGTGGGTTCAAACCCCATCAGCCACCCCAAGCCCGCCTGGAATTCGCTCCGGGACCACCGCTGGATTTAGGCGGCATGTTTACCACAGGCGCGCTATGATCGACGATCCCTTCACAAGGCGGCGCCGGATTCCAATGACACCGAGACGAATTCTTCAAGCGGTTGCGCTCCTGGCTTTCGCGGCTTGGGCTGGTTTCGGCACCGGGGTGGCCCGGGCGCAGGACTACGAGGCCGGAATGGCCGCCTACGAGGCGGGCGACTATGACCGCGCGGTGCGGATTTGGGATCCCCTGGCAACGGCGGGCGATGCGACCGCCCAGTACAGCCTGGGCAAGATATACGAGACTGGGAATGTCGACCTGCAGCGCGACTACGGGCGCGCCGTCGAATGGTACCGCTTAGCCGCGGCCCAAGGTGTGGCGTCGGCGCAGAACAACCTGGGCTTGATGTACGCCCAGGGCCGGGGCGTGGCGCGCGACGCCGGCCGGGCCGCTCAATTATGGCGCTCGGCCGCCGATCAGAACCATCCCATGGCTCAGTTCAATTTGGGCCTGGCGTACTTCCGGGGCGAAGGCAAGGTCGAGGACAAGACCGAGGCGCAAACCTGGTTTCGCCGCGCCGCCGAGCTTGGCCTAGCCGACGCGCAGTATGCCTTGGGCCAGATCAAGCTTCATGGCCTGACCGCCCCGGCGGACAAGAGCGAAGCCCTCGCCTGGTATCAGTTGGCCGCGGCCCAGGGGCACCTCAAGGCGCGCGAACAGGCCGAAATCCTGCGCCAGGATGGGGTGAAGCCACAATTGGCGTCGAACACGAACGAGGCCAAGAGCGAGCCCCAAGCGCCGGCGGCAAGTGCGGCGGCCGGCACGGCCGCAACGCCCGCCGAGCCCGCCGCCTCGTCGACCGTGGCGCCAAAGGCCACGCCGAAAACGGCGATTGTGCAGCCCTCCAAGACACAAAGCACGCTGGCCGACGCCCCGCTCAAAGTCGATCCGCCCCAGGCCACCGCGCCAAAGACTGCGGCGCCCAAGGCTACCCTGCCCAAGGCCACCGCGCCTAAGGTCCCGGCGCCGAAAGCGGCAGCGGTCCAGCCCGCCGCGCCGGCCAAAACGGCACCTCAGTCGGCGTTCCAGAAGCCAGTCCAGAAACCCGCTGCCGCCCAACCGGCCCAGGTTAAGTCGCAGATTGCGCGGGCTGGCGCTGGCGCGGTCCCGGTGCGTGACGGTCCGGTGCGGGCCTGGCTATACACGGCGCGCAGCGAGGGCGAGGCGATCAAGTACCTGCGCGACCTGGAATCCAAAAACAAGCCGTTTTTGACCGGGGTCGACGGTTCGGTCACACCGGTTCAACTGGGCCAAGACGGCGTCATGTACCGGGTCGTCGCCGGCGGTTTCCCGACATGGCAGGAGGGGCACAAGTGGTGCAAGCTCTTGCGCCATAACGCGCCCGGGACGTTCTGCAAGGTCCTGCCGTCGCGCGGGGCCGCAAATTGAGCCAAAGGACAAGCTTCAAGCGCGAATTGGCGTCGGGCCCGGCCAAGCTCGGCTGTTGGCTCGAGATGTGCAGCCCGATTGCGGCGGAAATTGTCGCTCAAGCCGGCTACGACTGCGTGCTGATCGATCTGGAACACGGTCCGGGCTGGTACCTGGACATGATCCCGCTGATGCACGCCGTCCAGGCCGAGCCCTGTGTGCCCCTGGTGCGGGTGCCGGCCAACGATCCGGTCGCCTTGAAGAAGGTTCTCGATATCGGCGTCGCTGGGGTCATGGTGCCTTCGGTCGACAACGCGGCGCAGGCCGCCGCGGCGGTGGCCGCCTGCCGCTATCCGCCGCGCGGAATGCGCGGTATGGCGGTCGGCATCATACGTGCCTCGGACTATGGCGCTCGCGCGCAGGACTACTTGGCCGAGGTCGAGCAGGCCCTGCTGATCATGTGTCAGATCGAAAGCGCCGAAGCGGTCCGCAACGCGGCCGAGATCGCGGCCGTGGATGGGGTCGATATGATATTTATCGGCCCCTACGATCTTTCCGCCAATCTGGGCCACCTGGGCAATCCGGATCATCCCGAAGCGCGCGCCGCCATTGCTGGGATCGAGGCCGCGGCCAAGGTGGCCGGGGTCATGCTCGGCGGCATCCAGACGCCAGGGCGCGACGCGGCGGCCCTGATCGAGGCCGGCTACAACCTGGTGATGGCCGACGGTGACGTCGGGCTGCTGGGTAATGCGGCCCGCGACAGCCTGGCGGCGATACGCGGGACGCGCTGAACTCAATCCCGGTTCGGCGCGGTGTGCGGCGTACCCGAATACGGCGCGGTAATCGATGGACACCAAGGATTCCTTGTACCTGCTGAGCACCGCGGAGATGTACCGCGCGGATGCCGCTGCTACGGCCGGGGGCGTCCCTGGTGCAACTCTGATGGACAACGCCGGCCGGGCGGTCGCGACCGCTATACAGGCCCGCTTTGATGCCCGGCCGGTCGTCGTCTTGTGCGGCCCCGGCAACAACGGTGGCGACGGCTTCGTGGCGGCCGGCTATTTGGCCGCCGCCGGTTGGCCGGTCAGGCTCGCCTTGCTGGGGGCCCAGGAAAAGCTGAAGGGCGACGCGGCCCACCACGCCCGGCTTTGGCGTGGCGAGATCGCGTCCCTGACCCCGGAATGCCTGCCGGACTTGCTGGACGGCGCCGGGCTCGTAGTCGATGCCTTGTTTGGCGCCGGCCTGGTGCGGCCCCTGGAGGGTGCCGCCCGGGCGGCGGTTCTCGCGGTCAGGGCGGCGGGTCTGCCGACGATCGCGGTCGATGTGCCCAGCGGGCTGTCCGGTGACAGCGGCGCGGCCCTGGGCGACGCCGTCTCGCGAGCCGCCCTGACGGTGACGTTTTTCCGCAAGAAGCCGGGCCACCTGCTCTTGCCTGGGCGCAGCCTGTGCGGCGAGGTCACGGTCGCTGACATCGGCATCCCCGACGCGGTCCTCGACGGGATCGATCCGCGTACCTTCGGGAATGCGCCACCGCTTTGGGCCGAGGCCTATCCCTGGCGCGGTTCGGACAGCCATAAGTACGACTTCGGCCATGCGGTGGTCCTGGGCGGCGCAGTTATGACCGGGGCAGGGCGCCTGGCTGCCCAGGCGGCGCTACGGGTCGGGGCCGGTTTGGTCACCGTGGCCTGCCCGCGCGAGGCGCTGCCCATCTACGCGCTTTCCGGTGCCAGCCTGATCACCGCCCCGGTCGATACGGACCGGGAGTTTGATACTCTGCTGGCCGATCCGCGGCGCAATGCGGTCTTGATCGGCCCCGGCTTGGGCGTGGGCGAGGCGGCCCGAGACCGGGCCCTGGCGGCGCTGGGTGCGGGCAAGTCCGTGGTCCTGGACGCCGATGCCTTGAGCGCCTTCCGGGGCCGTCCCGAGGCCCTGTTCGAGGCCGTCGCCGGAGCCTGCGTATTGACGCCCCACGAGGGCGAATTCACCCGCCTGTTTCCCGGCCGGAAGGGCGACAAGCTGACCCGGGCCCGCGAGGCCGCGCGGACTTGTGGCGCGGTCGTCGTCTTGAAGGGTGCGGACACGGTCATCGCCGCGCCGGACGGCCGTGCCGCGATCAACGCCAACGCCCCGCCGGCCTTGGCCACGGCCGGTACGGGCGACGTTTTGGCCGGGCTGACCCTAGGCCTGCTGGCCCAGGGCATGGCCGGCTTCGAGGCGGCCTGCGCCGCCGCCTGGCTGCACGGCGAAGCCGGGCGGGATCTGGGCCCGGGCCTGATCGCGGAGGATCTGCCCACCGCGCTGCCGGCCGTCCTGCGCCGTTTAGTCGCAGCTATTCAGCCCTAATTTGAAATATTGTTAACTTTAAATTGTAGTTATCTTTAGCGACTGACTTAACCTGTATTTAAACGTGTTGGCTCATAATTTAGTTCTAGTACTGGCGCAGCCCGACTCCAGAAGGAGTGGGTCACGATGAAAGGTATTCAGAATGCTCGCGCTAAACGTAGGCCAGTGGTTCAAGACCGGCTCTAGCCCAGACGACGTCAAGGTCGGGGCCGAGTTCCGCAAGTCTCGGCGGGGCAACATTGTCGAGATCGCGAAGGTCCTGGAGATCGCCCCCGATTGCATGGGCGTGCCCCATGTGCACTACAAGGTGTCGATCCAAAGCGCCCATCACGAGTGTTTCGAGGAACAGCGGACCCTGGGCCTGGACAGCTTCGCGGAGCGTTTCGCCAAGGTTGTCGCCGGCTGACACCGGCTGGTGCGAATTCGTTCCGGCTTTTCGAACGGGGGGTCCGCCCGGCCCTCGCGTCGGCTTCGTCTAACCTAGTCCCGGGCCCGCACCCTTTATAATTTCAAAGAGACCTGCCGCCACCGCGGCTCTCGCCCCGTTACCGTTGGGCTTGAGGCCGCCTCGATCCTCGGCAATCATGCCGCAACTGGTCGAGAGTTGAGGGCATGGCGGATTCCCAGGCGAGGACACCGAAGTGCGGGCAGGCGGCAGAGCCCGCGCGCCTGGCCTGCCTGCGGGCGCTGGAGCGCAAGATTCTCTGGCTATCGTCTTGGATCATCCATAACGCGAACCATATCCGGCCCAGCCGCGACGGGCTTAAGGTCGGCGGCCACCAGGCCTCCAGCGCCTCCCTGGCGACCCTGATGACCGCGCTCTACCTCGATGTGCTGCGGCCGCAGGACCGGGTCGCGGTCAAGCCGCACGCTAGCCCGGTGTTTCACGCCATCCAATACCTGCTCGGCCAGCAGACCCTGGACAACCTGCAACGGTTCCGGGCCTTGGGCGGGGCGCAGTCCTATCCCTCGCGGACCAAGGACGCCGACGACGTCGATTTCTCGACCGGCTCGGTCGGCCTGGGGGTGGCCATGACCAGTTTCGCCAGCTTGGCGCAAGACTACGTGCGCTTGAAGGGCTGGGCACCGGACGACCTGCCGGAGGGCCGCATGGTCGCCCTGGTCGGCGACGCCGAATTGGACGAGGGCAACGTCTACGAAGCGCTGTTCGAGGGCTGGAAGCACGATATCCGCAACGTCTGGTGGGTCATCGACTACAACCGACAGAGCTTGGATGCGGTCGTCACCGACCGCCTGTTCGGGCGGATCGACGAGATGTTCTCCAACCTAGGCTGGCAGGTCGTCACCCTGAAATACGGCGAGCGCCTGCGCGCCGCCTTCGAGCAACCGGGCGGCGGCGCCCTGCGCCAATGGATCGACGATTGCCCGAACTCGCTCTATTCGGCCCTGGTGTTCCAAGGCGGGGCGGCCTGGCGCCGGCAGTTGCGCGCCGATATCGGCGACGCGGCCGGAACTCGCGCCTTGCTCGACGACCACGACGACGCGGCGCTGGCGACCCTGATGACCAACCTGGCCGGGCAAGACATGGTCTCGGTGCTGGACGGCTTTCACGGCGTGCACGACGACCGGCCGACTTGCTTCATCGCGTATACCATCAAGGGCTTGGGTCTGCCCTTCGCCGGCCATAAGGACAACCACGCCGGGCTCATGAATCCGGGCCAGATGGAGGAATTCAAGCGCCTCAATGCGATCCCCGACGGCGCCGAGTGGGACCGGTTCGCCGGCCTGGATCAGCCCGCCGAGACCTTGCAGGCCTTCCTCGAGAGTGTACCCTTCGCGGCCCGGCCGGGCCGGCGCACCAGGGCCGCGACCGCCCCTGTGCCGGCCGCGTTTCCGTGCCCCGAGGGCGAGACCATGTCGACCCAGGAAGGCTTTGGCCGGATCATGGCCGATTTGGCGCGCGACGGTGGCGCCCTGGCCGAGCGTATTGTCACCACCTCGCCGGACGTGACCGTTTCGACCAACCTGGGCGGCTGGGTCAATCGGCGCGGCATCTTCGACCGGCATCCGCGCGAGGACGTCTTCAAGGCGCAAAAGGTCGTCTCGGCCCAGCGCTGGAGCATGTCGCCGGACGGCCAGCACATCGAACTGGGCATCGCCGAGAACAACCTGTTCCTGCTGCTTGGCGCGCTCGGCCTGTCCCACGCCTTGTTCGGGGTCCGGCTTCTGCCGGTCGGTACGCTCTACGATCCCTTCATCCAACGGGGCTTGGATGCCCTCAACTACGCCTGCTACCAGGACGCTCGTTTCATAGTGGTCGCCACGCCATCGGGCATCACCCTGGGCCCGGAGGGCGGCGCCCATCAGTCGATTTCAACCCCGCTGATCGGCATGGCCCAGGATGGCTTGGCCAGCTTCGAGCCCGCCTTCGCCGATGAACTGGCGGCGATCATGGCCTGGGCCTTCGATTACATGCAGCGGGGCGGGGAAGGCGAGACCGCGCCCAGCGCCGACGGCACGAATTGGCTACGCGACGCCGCAGGCGGCTCCGTCTACCTGCGGCTATCGACCCGGCCGGTGGTCCAGCCGCGGCGCGCCATGAGCACCGAGCTCAAGGAGGCCGTGATCGCGGGCGGCTATTGGCTGCGCGACCCGGCGCCGGGGGCCGAACTGGCCCTGATCTATACCGGGGCGGTCGCGCCGGAGGCTCTGGCGGCGCACGAGGCGCTGCTGGACGATATTCCCGGCGCCGGACTGTTGGCCGTGACCTCGGCGGACCGCCTCAACGCCGGCTGGCATGCCGCCGAGCGGGCCCGCCAGAGCGGCGATCCGGGCGCCTTGAGCCATGTGGAAACCCTGCTGGCGCCGCTTGCCGCCGACGCCGCGCTGGTCAGCGTCCTCGATGGCCATCCCGCGGCCCTGTCCTGGATCGGCGCCGTGCGCGGCCACGCGGTCCAGGCCCTGGGCGTGGAGCACTTCGGTCAGTCGGGCGACCTGCCGGATCTCTATCGCAAGTACGGCATCGACAGCGAGGCCATCCTGGATGCCTGCGCCGCCGCCTGCCTGGCGCGACTGCGCCGGCTGGGTTAAGAACGAGAGGTTAGACGACAGGCCGTTCGGCCCTGGCTGTTGCACCCGGGACGGCTATGGTATAGACGAACGCGCCGCCATATACGCGGGCGTGGCGGAATTGGTAGACGCGCTGGCTTTAGGTGCCAGTGGAGCGATCCGTGGGGGTTCGAGTCCCTCCGCCCGCACCATTTTATCGGGCCATCCGCCGATCGAGGCCGCCGTCGGCGGCCGGGCCGGGACCATCCGATAGGCGAGAGAAGAAAGGCCAAGCGGGCTATGCAGGTTACCGAGACACACACCGAGGGATTGAAGCGCGAATACAAGGTGCTGATCAGCGCCGAGGACATCGACCAGAAGGTGACCGGCCGGCTGGAAGAGTTGGGCGCCCAAATCAAGGTGCCGGGTTTTCGTCCCGGCAAGGTGCCCATGCGGGTGCTCAAGCAGCGCTTCGCCAAATCGGTCATGGGCGAGGTTCTGGAGCGCGCGGTCAACGACAGCTCCAGCCAGGCCCTGAGCGAGCGCGGTCTGCGTCCGGCGATCCAGCCGAAGATCGAGATCACCGCCTTCGACGAAGGCAAGGACCTCGAATATACCATGGCGTTGGAGATCCTGCCCGAGATCCAGCCCATGGACTTCGCGGCGATCGAGCTGGAGCGTATCGCGATCGAGGTCGAAGGATCCGCGGTCGATGAGGCCCTGGCCGACCTGGCTAAGGCGCATAAGACCACCAAGCCCTTGGACAAGCCCCGCAAGTCGCAATCGGGCGACGTGCTGGTGATCGACTTTAAGGGCACGGTGGACGGCGAGGCTTTCCCCGGCATGGAGGCCGAGGACCACCACCTGGAACTCGGCTCGAATTCCTTCATCCAGGGCTTCGAGGGCCAGTTGATCGGCGCCGGCGTGGGCGATGCCCGCGAGGTCAAGGTGACCTTTCCCGAGGGCTACGCCAACGACAAGCTATCGGGCCGCGAGGCGATTTTCGCCGTGACCGTCAAGGACGTGCTGGAATCGGTGCCGGCCATGGTCGACGATGAATTCGCCACCAAACTGGGCGAGCAGGACCTGGAGAGCGTCAAACAGCGGGTGCGCGAGCGCCTGGCTTCGGAATATGGCGATTTCGCGCGCAGCCGCCTGAAGCGCGTATTGCTGGACCGCTTGGCCGAGGGGCACGATTTCGCGGTTCCCGAGGGCATGGTCGAGGCCGAGTTCGAGGCGATCTGGAAACAGATCGAGGAGGATCGCGAGGCGGGCCGCCTGGACGACGATGACGCGGCCAAGAGCGATGACGACCTGAAGGGCGAGTATCGCACCATCGCGGCGCGGCGCGTGCGCCTCGGCCTGCTGATCTCGGAGGTCGGTCGGGCCAACGGGATCGAGGTCACTCAGGAGGAAGTCAATCGGGCCCTGATGCAGGAGGCGCAACGCCACCCGGGCCACGAGCGCGAGGTCTTCGAATTTTATCAGCGCACGCCGGAGGCCATTGCCAACCTGCGGGCGCCGATTTTCGAAGACAAGGTGGTCGATTTCATCGTTGATCTCGCCAAGGTTACGGAGCGCAAGGTGACGCCGGAGGAACTGCGGGAAGAGATTGCCGCCGAGGCCGCCAGCGAATCGGCGGGCGATGGAAGTGGTGCCAAGACGGCGAAAAGCAAGCCGGCCGCTAAGAAGAAAGCCGCCAGCAAGCCCAAGAAATCCGCCGCCCCGGCCGAGCCCGACGCGGAGGCTTGAACCCGCGGCCCATTAGTGACTTGATCCGGTGGCGCGGTAACCCGACCTTAGGACTTGCGAGGCAGGCTTTAACCTCCTTCACAAAGATGGATCTCAGATGAGCGACGCAAGAGATTTGGCGATGAACACGCTGGTGCCCATGGTGGTCGAACAGACCAACCGGGGCGAGCGGGCCTACGATATTTACTCTCGCCTGCTGAAGGAGCGGATTATCTTCCTGACCGGTCCGATCAACGATGCCGTCTCCAGCCTGGTCTGCGCCCAGTTGCTCTACTTGGAATCGGAAAACCCGAGCAAGGATATCTCGTTCTATATCAACTCGCCGGGCGGGGTCGTGACCTCGGGCCTGGCGATGTACGACACCATGCAGTACATCCGCCCCGACGTCTCGACCATGTGCGTCGGGCAGGCAGCCTCGGCCGGGTCCATGTTGCTGATGGCCGGGGCCAAGGACAAGCGGTACGCCCTGCCGAATGCTAAGATCATGGTGCACCAGCCCTCCGGCGGCTTCGAGGGCCAGGCGACCGATATCGAGATCCATGCCCGCGAGATCATCAAGACCCGCAGCCGGTTGAACGAAATCTACGCCACCCACACCGGCCAATCCATCGAGGTCATTGAGGATGCCATGGAGCGCGACCGCTTTATGTCGGCGGACGAGGCGCGGGAATTTGGCCTGATCGATACCGTCGTCACCAGCCGGCCGCCGGTCGACGACGAGGCCCAGAGCCGGCGTTGACCCGGCGGCGAATTTCCGGCGCCGGCCTCTTTCCCGTTAAGGTTGTTATTCCGTTCCGCCGTGGATCAGTTTGTCTGGGCCGCCCTGGCCGGGCGTAACGCATTCCGCTGCTTGACACTTCTCGACTCGTTAACCAAATCGTAAGAAGGCTCACCCGATATAGTTAATTGAGGCGGCCGGATCGGCCTGTTAAGGGAAATTTGAAGCGGATTTTATAGTGTTGGATAGACAGCTTCAGGGGCCTGAAAAAAAATTGGGAACCCCTGTTAAGACCGCTAAATGCCGCGGATTTTAACATTGTATGCGAGCGGCGCGAACGTCTAACATGACTAAGTCGAGTGTGGGGTTCGAGATAAAAGATCATGAGCAAGACTAGCGGCAGCGACTCAAAGAACACCTTGTACTGCTCGTTCTGTGGAAAGAGCCAGCACGAGGTTCGTAAACTCATTGCAGGTCCGACGGTCTTTATTTGCGATGAGTGTGTCGAACTCTGCATGGATATTATCAGGGAGGAACACAAGACCACCCTGGTCAAATCCCGCGACGGCGTGCCGACGCCGCACGATATCTGCGACGTCCTGGACGACTATGTGATCGGCCAGAACAAGGCCAAGCGGGTGCTCTCGGTCGCGGTCCACAACCATTACAAGCGCCTGGCGCACGGCGCCAAGTCGTCCGACGTGGAACTGGCCAAGTCCAACATCCTTCTGGTTGGGCCGACCGGTTGCGGCAAGACGCTTCTGGCGCAGACCCTGGCGCGGATCCTGGACGTGCCCTTCACCATGGCCGACGCCACGACCCTGACCGAGGCGGGCTATGTCGGCGAGGATGTCGAGAACATCATCCTGAAGCTGCTGCAGTCGGCCGACTACAACGTCGAGCGCGCGCAGCGCGGCATCGTCTATATCGACGAGGTCGACAAGATCAGCCGGAAATCCGACAACCCCTCGATCACCCGGGACGTTTCGGGCGAGGGTGTCCAGCAGGCGCTCTTGAAGATCATGGAAGGCACGGTCGCCTCGGTGCCCCCGCAAGGCGGGCGCAAGCATCCGCAGCAGGAATTCCTGCAGGTCGATACCACCAACATTCTGTTCATCTGCGGCGGCGCCTTTGCCGGGCTGGAAAAGATCATCTCACAGCGTGGTATCGGCACTTCGATCGGCTTCGGCGCCGACGTGCGCAGCCCGGACGAGCGCAGCGCCGGCCAGGTTCTCAAGGACGTCGAGCCGGAGGATCTGTTGAAATTCGGCCTGATACCTGAATTCGTCGGCCGGCTTCCGGTGGTCGCGACCCTCGAGGACTTGGACGAGGAAGCCCTGATCGAGATCCTGACCCGGCCGAAGAACGCCCTGGTCAAGCAGTACCAGCGCCTGTTCGAGATGGAGGACGTTAGCCTCGATTTCAGCGAGGACGCCCTCAAGGCGATCGCGGAAAAGGCGGTCGCGCGCAAGACCGGCGCGCGTGGCCTGCGCTCGATCATGGAAGCGATCCTCTTGGAGCCGATGTACGAGCTTCCCGGCCTGGATGGCGTCGAGGAAATCGTTATCAACCGGGAGGTCGTCGAGGGGCGCGCGCAGCCGCTGCAAATCTACACCGACCGCCGCGAGGACGTAGGCACAAGCGCCTAGGCGCCGGGCCCCGGTGACGCAAATACCGCGCCGGGCTGGCGCCCGGTCTTGAAGTGGACGGCCCCGAACCCGATTTCTATAAGGGTCGCGGGCCGGAAGGCGAAGTCCCGGCTCGACGGTCATCGGTCGATTTCCGTATACGACACAACATGATGAGGTCCTATGCTCGAACTTCCAGGCGGTAATCTGTTCCCAGTTCTGCCTCTACGCGACATCGTGGTCTTCCCCCACATGATTGTGCCGTTGTTTGTCGGGCGCGAGAAGTCCGTGCGGGCCTTGGAAGACGTGATGAAGGACGACAAGCAAATCCTTCTGGTCACCCAAAAGAACGCCGCCCAGGACGATCCGACGGCAGCCGATATTTACACCGTGGGCACGGTCGGCACGGTGCTGCAGTTGCTCAAGCTGCCCGATGGCACCGTCAAGGTGTTGGTCGAGGGCCAGCAGCGCGCGCGCGTGACTCGCTATGCCGAGGTCGAGGATTTCTTCCAGGCCTATGCCGAGATCATCGAGGAAACGGTCGACGACGACCGCGAGATCGATGCCCTGTCGCGCACCGTGGTCTCTCAATTCGAGCAATACATTAAGCTGAACAAGAAGATTCCGCCGGAGGTGCTGGTCTCGATCAATCAGATCGACGATCCGAGCAAGCTGGCCGATACCATCGCCTCGCACCTGACCCTCAAGATCCCCGAGAAGCAGGAATTGCTGGAGGCCGAGCCGGTCAGCGGGCGCCTGGAGAAGGTCTACGGCTTCATGGAGGCCGAGATCGGCGTCCTGCAGGTCGAGAAGCGGATCCGCAACCGGGTCAAGCGGCAGATGGAGAAGACCCAGCGCGAGTACTATTTGAACGAACAGCTCAAGGCGATCCAGAAGGAGCTGGGCGAGGGCGAAGAGGGCCGCGACGAGCTGGCCGAGTTGGAAGAGCGCATCGCCAAGACCCGCCTGTCCAAAGAGGCGCGGGAAAAGGCCACGGCCGAACTCAAGAAGCTGCGCTCCATGAGCCCCATGTCGGCCGAGGCGACGGTGGTGCGCAACTACCTGGACTGGATGCTCGGTATTCCCTGGAAAAAGCGCTCCAAGGTCAAGAAGAACATCAGTCTAGCCGAGGATATCCTCAACGCCGATCACTTCGGGTTGGAAAAGGTCAAGGAACGGATCCTCGAGTACCTCGCCGTGCAGCAACGCATCGGCAAGGTCAAAGGACCGATTCTATGCCTGGTCGGCCCGCCCGGCGTCGGCAAGACTTCGCTCGGCAAATCGGTCGCGCGCGCGACCGGGCGCAACTTCGTGCGTATGAGCCTGGGCGGGGTGCGTGACGAGGCCGAGGTTCGCGGCCACCGGCGCACCTACATCGGATCCATGCCGGGCAAGGTGGTCCAAGGCATGAAGAAGGCAAAGACCTCGAACCCGCTGTTCCTATTGGACGAGATCGACAAGTTGGGGGCCGATTGGCGGGGCGATCCCTCGTCCGCGCTGCTGGAGGTTCTCGATCCGGAGCAGAACAGCACCTTCAACGACCATTACCTGGAGGTCGATTACGACCTGTCGGACGTGATGTTCGTCACCACGGCCAACACTCTGCGCATGCCGCAGCCCTTGCTGGACCGCATGGAGATTATCCGCATCCCCGGGTACACCGAGGACGAGAAGGTGCAGATCGCGCGGCGCCACCTGATGAGCAAGCTCATGAAGCAGCACGGCCTGAAGGACGAAGAGTGGTCGATATCGGAGCAGGCCCTGCGCGATTTGATCCAGCTTTACACCCGCGAGGCCGGGGTTCGTAGCTTGGAGCGCGAGCTCGCCGGTCTTATGCGCAAGGCGGTCAAGGAGATCGCGGTCAAGAAGATCGAAAAGGTGCTGGTCAATCGGCGCAATCTGAAGACCTATGCGGGCATCGCGCGCTTCCGGCGTAGCGAGACCGAGCTCGAGGATATGGTCGGCGTGTCCACCGGCCTGGCCTGGACCGAGGTCGGCGGCGAGTTGCTCTCGATTGAATCGGTGACTGTGCCCGGTAAGGGCAAGGTGACTTCGACCGGTAAGCTGGGCGACGTCATGAAGGAATCGATCCAGGCTGCCGAATCTTACGTTAAGAGCCGCGCGGTTGAATTCGGCATCGATTCCGCGGTCTTCGAAAAGCGCGACATCCACGTACACGTGCCGGAGGGTGCGACCCCCAAGGACGGCCCCTCGGCCGGTATCGCCATGGTCACGGCGATCGTCTCGACCCTGACCGGTACACCGATACGCCACGACGTTGCCATGACCGGCGAGGTGACCTTGCGCGGCCGGGTCCTGCCGATCGGCGGTTTGAAGGAGAAGCTGCTGGCCGCGTTACGGGCCGGAATCAAGACGGTGATCATTCCCAAGGAAAACGAAAAGGACCTGGCGGACATTCCAGACAACGTCAAGCGTGCTATGGAGATTGTCCCGGTCCACATGGTCGATGAGGTCTTGCATATCGCGTTGGTGTCGCCGCCGGTCAAGTTGGATTGGAGCGAGGGCAGCGAGGTCGAGGCCACCTCGAAGGTATCCAAGGACGAAGGGCGTAGCGGTCTGCTCACCCATTGATCCGACGGCCGGGCGGTCTTCTCGTCCGGCCGTGTTTTCCACTGAAAGCAAGCGATTCCTGCATTTTTTTGCTTGGTGTTTCATTGACGCCGCCGGATTGCGCGATCTAATATCTCGGCGCTTCAAGATTCTCTTATACGTCATCTAGCGCCTGAACCGCGTCTCAGGCCACCTCGTCTCAAACTATCTTCAGGGGGTTCATCGTGAACAAGAATGATCTTATTGGCGTTGTCGCTGACAAGACCGGGCTGTCCAAGGCGGATAGCACCAACGCAGTCGACTGCGTGTTCGACGCGGTATCGGATGCGCTTAAAGGCGGCGACGAGGTCCGGTTGATCGGCTTCGGCACATTTTCCGTGAGCCAACGCCGGGCTTCCGAGGGGCGCAATCCGCGCACCGGCGAGAAGATCAATATCCCGGCGTCCAAACAGCCGAAGTTCAAGGCCGGCAAGGGCTTGAAGGATTTGGTTAACAAATAAGGCGGCCCCGCCGCATAGGAATTATCCCGGCCGCCCGCCCAGTGCGCGAGGCGGCCGGTTTCGTTGTAAGGGCCTGTTCCGGGCGATTTCTTGCGGTTCTAGCCGGCACCGGGCGGTTCGGGCGATTAGCTCAGTTGGTAGAGCGTCTCGTTTACACCGAGAAGGTCGGCGGTTCGACCCCGTCATCGCCCACCAAAATTAACGGAAACTGGCAAGGGTTTCTTTCCGACTTGGCTTTAGGGTTCTCGCTGAGGTATTAAGTCACCTGGGGACAGCGTTCCGATTCGCGCCAGCACCCTGAGCTGGCCGCCCCGGCCCGAGACCGGCCCCCACAGGGGCCTGAAGATCCAGTCCGGGCCCCAAGCAAAGCACGACGTTTTAAGAGGCCGCCCGGATACCGATCGGCGCGGTCACGACCCCGGATAGGTCCGCGGGGGACCCATAGAGCCAAAATGCCAGCCCCGGCGGCGGCCACAAGCCCCGGGACGCCCCGAACGAGTTCGGCCGGAATTTGAAAAAAAGGAGTGACACGGCGTGACCATCGAAACCACCACAGGTAGTAGAATCGAGCAAACTCGCATCCAGGCCGGGCTCAATGTCGCCGAATTGGCGCGCCGGGTGGCGGTTAAGCGCAAAACCCTGGAGAATTGGGAGAACGATCGCAGCGAACCGCGCGGCAGCAAGCTCCTGATGTTGGCCGGGGTTCTTCAAGTGCCCCTGATCTGGCTGCTGACGGGCGACATCCCGCGGGGCTGGGAGGGGCCGCTGCCGGTCTCGGAAACCGCCAAGATCGCCCAGAAGCTGGACCGCGCGCTGGCCGCACAACGCGACATGGCCGAGCTCTTGAGCGAACTGTCCTCGGATGTCTTGCGCTTGCAGCAGAAACTGGACGAAGACGAAGATTTGGCCGCCTAAGCGGTACCTGAATCCTGGCGGCGACGGCATGAGGTCCAGCCATGACCGCGCCATGGCGCCGGAATCCCTTGCGGTCCGGCGCTGCTTGACACTCCACAGGCCCTGGAGTACATGACGGCGGCCCTGTTTCCAGGCTTTCCGGCCGATGCCGGGCCCGCGAGGGGGGTGTAGCTCAGTTGGTTAGAGCGCCGGCCTGTCACGCCGGAGGCCGCGGGTTCGAGTCCCGTCACTCCCGCCAATTTCCCCTCAGAATTACACCGCGAGTTTCTTCGCTCATTGCCCCGGCGCTCGAAAGTGATCGCCGGACCCGGGCGCGGGCTTGCGAGTGGCCGCGAAAACTGCTGAAAAGGCGGCGGCCGGGTCGAGCGCGGGACGGTTTGGCGCTTTCCCCGACTCGAAGTTGTTCTTATATTCCGGGCCACGGGGACCGCGCGCGCGGCCCGGCTTTGGCGCGAAGGGGGATAGAGCGGGAAAGCAATGGAGCAGCTCTTAGCCGAATACCTGCCCATCTTGGTCTTTCTGGGGATCGCCATCGCCCTGTCTACGATCATGGTGGCCGCGTCCTACATCATCGCGCGCCAACGGCCGGATTCGGAAAAGGCCTCGGCCTACGAATGCGGCTTCGAGGCATTCGACGACGCGCGCAGCAAGTTCGACGTGCGGTTCTATCTGGTTGCGATTCTTTTCATCATCTTCGATCTTGAGGTTGCCTTCCTGTTTCCCTGGGCCGTGTCGCTGGGCGATATCGGCTTGCTCGGTTTCTGGTCGATGGTCGTGTTCCTGGGCATCTTGACCGTGGGCTTCATTTACGAGTGGAAGAAAGGGGCCTTGGAATGGGAGTAGAGCAGGGCACGGCCGGCGGCGCCCCCATGGCGCCCGGCCCGGCACAAGACGCGATCTTGCGGCGGGCCAGCGTCGAGCTGCAGGAAAAGGGCTTCATCATCGCCCAGATGGACAAGCTCGCGGCCTGGGCGCAGGCCGGTTCGCTCTGGCCCATGACCTTCGGTTTGGCCTGCTGCGCGGTCGAGATGATGCACACCGCGTGCAGCCGTTACGATATCGATCGTTTCGGCATGGTCTTCCGGCCCAGTCCCCGGCAGTCCGACGTCATGATTGTGGCCGGTACCCTGACTAACAAAATGGCCCCGGCCCTGCGCAAGGTCTACGACCAGATGGCGGAGCCGCGCTGGGTGATCTCCATGGGATCGTGCGCCAACGGCGGCGGCTACTACCATTATTCGTACGCCGTGGTGCGCGGTTGCGACCGGGTCGTGCCGGTCGATATCTACGTGCCGGGATGTCCGCCGACCGCTGAGGCGCTGCTCTACGGCTTGTTGCAGTTGCAGAAAAAGATCAAGCGCGAGGGCGGCCTCGCGCGCTAGGCGCCGGCCATCGCGACAAGGGAATTGGGCATACAGGCATGAACGAAGCCCTGCGAGACCTGGGGGAGTATATCGGCCTTGCCTTGGCCGACGCCCTGATCGACAGCGCCGCGCATGTGGATGAGCTGTCGTTGCGCGTCAAGCGCGAGAGCATCATCAAGGTGCTGACCTACTTGCGTGACGATCAGAACTGTCAGTTCAAACAACTTATGGACGTGACCGCCGTTGACTTTCCGGACCGCGAGGAGCGTTTCGAGGTGGTCTACAACTTGCTGTCGCTGAAACAGAACCAGCGTATCCGGGTTAAGGTGTCGACCGACGAGGCCACCCCGGTGCCGACCGCCGGGGAGGTTTATAGCTCCGCATTTTGGTTTGAGCGCGAGGTTTGGGACATGTACGGCGTGTTCTTTGCCAATCACCCGGATTTGCGCCGTATCCTGACCGACTACGGTTTCGACGGCCATCCCTTGCGCAAGGACTTCCCGCTGACCGGTTACGTGGAAGTGCGCTACGACGAGGATCAGAAGCGGGTGGTTTACGAGCCGGTCAAGCTAACTCAGGAATTCCGCCGCTTCGATTTCGTCAGCCCTTGGGAGGGTATGCTGCATCTACCGGGCGACGAGAAGGCGGACGGCGAGGCCGAGGGCGCCAGCGGCGGGGAGGCCAAGTCCTAGTATGGCCGAGCAGGAGATCAAGCCGCTCACCCTCAACTTCGGACCGCAGCATCCGGCCGCGCACGGCGTCCTGCGTCTAGTTCTGGAGATGGATGGCGAGATCATCGAGCGGGCCGATCCGCATATCGGTCTGCTGCATCGCGGCACCGAAAAGCTGATCGAGTACAAAACCTATCTGCAGGCGGTGCCGTATTTCGACCGCCTGGATTACGTCGCGCCGATGAACCAAGAGCATGCCTTCGCGCTTGCGGTGGAAAAGCTAATGGGCATCGAAGTGCCGGTGCGGGGCCAGTATATCCGCGTCCTCTACAGTGAGATCGGCCGGATCCTCAACCACATCCTTAACATCACGACATTCGCGATCGACGTCGGCGCCATGACCCCGATCCTTTGGGGCTTCGAGGAGCGCGAAAAGCTAATGGAGTTCTACGAGCGCGCATCCGGCGCGCGGCTCCACGCCGCTTATTTCCGCCCCGGCGGTGTGCATCAGGACTTGCCGGCCGGCTTGCTCGACGACATCGGCCGCTTCTGCGAAACCTTTCCGACCCACATCGAACACCTTGAAGGCTTGCTGACCGACAACCGTATTTTCCGTCAACGCACCGTCGATATCGGCGTGGTCAGCAAACAGGACGCCATGGACTGGGGCTTCAGCGGTCCCATGGTGCGCGGCTCCGGGATCCCATGGGATTTGCGCAAGTCGCAACCCTACGAATGCTACGAGGACTTGGACTTCGATATTCCGGTCGGCAAGAAGGGCGATTGCTTCGATCGCTATCTGGTGCGGGTCGAGGAGATGCGCCAAAGCCTGAGCATCATGCGCCAGTGCGTCGAAAAGATGCCCGACGGGCCGGTGTCGGTGAAGAACAACAAAGTCACGCCGCCCAGGCGCGGCGAGATGAAGCGTTCGATGGAAGCCCTTATCCATCACTTCAAACTCTATACCGAGGGCTATCACGTGCCGGCGGGCGAAACCTATTCGGTGGTCGAGGCGCCGAAGGGCGAGTTCGGCGTCTACCTGGTATCCGACGGCGGCAACCAGCCCTACCGCTGCAAGATCCGCGCGCCGGGCTTTGCTCACTTGGCCGCGATGGATCATCTGTGCCGGGGCCACATGCTGGCGGACAGCGTGGCGATCCTCGGTTCCATGGACGTTGTGTTTGGCGAGATCGACCGATGAAGATTACAAGTTTCCGGCGCGACGAGGCCCAGGACTTCGCTTTCACGCCCGAAAACCTGAAAAAGGCCAAGGCCTTCATCGCGCGCTACCCGGAAGGCCGGCAGGCCAGCGCGGTCATTTCGCTGCTCTATATCGCCCAGGCGCAAAACGACGGTTGGCTCTCGCCAGCGGCGATCCAGCACGTGGCGGAGGTGCTGGAGATGGCGCCGATCCGGGTTCACGAGGTCGCGACCTTCTACACCATGTTTAACCTGAAGCCGGCGGGCAAATACCTGATCCAGGTGTGCCGGACGACGCCGTGCTGGCTGCGTGGCGCGGCGGCGTTGAGCCGTACCTGCCAAGACAAGCTGGGCGTTGGTTTCAAGGAAATGACCGAAGACGGCATGTTCAGTGTCATGGAGGTCGAATGCCTGGGCGCCTGCGCGAACGCGCCCATGGTGCAGATCAACGACGACTACTATGAGGACCTGACGCCGGAGCGTTTGATCGAGATCATCGACGCCTTGCGCGCCGGAGAGGAAGTTCCGGTCGGGCCGCAGGGTGGCCGGCTGTGCTCGGCGCCCGAGGGTGGCGCCAAGACCTTGCCCAAGGTGCCGCCGGGCGCTGGGAAGGGTGCGTGATGTTACTGCAAGACAAAGACCGCATCTTCACCAATCTTTACGGTGAGCACGATTGGGGTGTGAAGGGCGCGCGCCAGCGCGGCGTATGGGACGGCACCAAGGCGATGCTGGAATTGGGCCGGGATGGCATCATTCAGCAGATCAAGGATTCCCAATTGCGCGGGCGCGGCGGCGCCGGTTTCCCCGCCGGCTTGAAGTGGTCCTTCATGCCCAAGGAAAACGACGGCCGGCCCCATTACCTGGTGGTCAATGCCGACGAGTCGGAGCCGGGCAGCTGCAAGGACCGGGAAATCCTGCGCAACGATCCCCATCGCCTGCTCGAAGGTTGTCTGGTGGCCGGTTTCGCCATGGGGGCGAACACCTGCTACATCTACATCCGCGGCGAATACGTTCTGGAATCCCAGCGTCTGGAAGCGGCGATCGCAGAGGCTTACGACGCCGGCCTGATCGGCAAGGACGCCTGCGGTTCCGGTTGGCCCTATGACATCTACGTGCACCGCGGCGCCGGCGCCTACATTTGCGGCGAGGAGACCGCACTTCTGGAAAGCCTGGAGGGCAAAAAGGGCCAGCCGCGCCTGAAGCCGCCGTTCCCGGCCGCCATGGGCCTCTACGGCTGCCCGACCACGGTGACCAACGTCGAGACCGTCGCGGTTTCGCCCGAAATCCTGCGCCGGGGGGTAGATTGGTGGACCGCCCTGGGCCGGCCGAACAACACCGGGACCAAGATCTTCAGCATCTCCGGCCACGTCAATAAGCCGTGCAACGTCGAAGAAGTCATGGGTATTCCCTTGAAGGAGTTGATCGAAACCCATGCCGGCGGGGTGCGCGGCGGCTGGGACAATCTGCTCGCGGTCATCCCGGGCGGTTCTTCGGTGCCCTGTATTCCTAAGCCGACTTGCGAGTCGATCTTGATGGATTTCGATTCCCTGCGCGAGGCGAAATCCGGCCTGGGCACGGCGGCGGTCATTGTCATGGACAAGTCGACCGATATCGTCGCGGCGATTGCCAACCTGTCGCATTTCTACATGCACGAAAGCTGCGGCCAGTGTACCCCCTGCCGCGAGGGCACGGGATGGATGTGGCGGGTTATGACCCGCATGGTGCGCGGCGACGCCGACATCGAGGATATCGACACCCTGCTCGAGGTCACCTACGAAGTTGAGGGCCACACCATCTGCGCCCTGGGCGACGCGGCGGCTTGGCCCATACAGGGTTTGATTCGGCACTTCCGGCCGGAACTGGAAAAACGGATACTTGACTTTAAGAAAAGCGGCCAAGTGGCGGCGGAATAGAGATTCGGGAGCCAAGGACAGGCGATGCCTAAGCTGACCATCAACGGCCGCGAGATCGAGGTGCCGGACGGCCTAAACGTCTTGCAGGCCTGCGAACTCGCCGGGGTCGAAATCCCGCGCTTTTGCTATCACGAGCGCCTGTCGGTCGCCGGCAACTGTCGCATGTGCCTGGTCGAGATGGAGCGCGCGCCCAAGCCGGTCGCGTCCTGCGCCATGCCGGTCGGCGAGGGCATGGTGATCAAGACGGATTCGCCCCTGGTCAAGAAGGCTCGTAACGGGGTCATGGAATTTCTGCTGATCAACCATCCGCTGGATTGCCCGATCTGCGATCAGGGCGGCGAATGCGATTTGCAGGATCAGGCCATGGGCTATGGCTTCGACCGCAGCCGCTTTCAGGAGAACAAGCGCGCGGTCAAAGAGAAGTACATGGGGCCGCTGATCAAGACCATCATGACCCGCTGCATTCACTGCACGCGCTGTGTCCGCTTCGCGACCGAAGTGGCCGGGGTCGAGGAGATCGGCGCGCTCGGCCGGGGCGAGCACCTAGAGATCAGCACCCTGGAGCATGCGATCAATTCGGAGCTTTCGGGCAATCTGGTCGATGTCTGCCCGGTCGGTGCCTTGACCTCGCGGCCCTATGCCTTCACGGCGCGGCCGTGGGAGTTGCGCAAGACCAATTCCGTGGATGTGCTTGATGCGGTCGGTACAAACGTGCGCATCGACACCCGCGGGCGCGAGGTTATGCGGGTGCTGCCGCGCCTCAATGAAGACGTCAACGAGGAATGGCTGGCCGACAAGTCCCGCTACGCCTGCGATGGCTTGGGCCGTCAGCGGCTCGACCGGCCCTATGTCCGGCGCGGCGGCAAGTTGATCGAAGCCTCCTGGGAAGAGGCCTTCGGGGCCATCGGCGACCGCCTCAAGGGCTTGCCTGGCAGCAAGATCGCAGCCTTGGCGGGCGATTTGTGCGATGCCGAATCTATGTTGGCGCTCAAAGAGTTGATGGCCGGTCTTAAGTCCGAGAATCTGGATTGCCGTCAGGATGGAGCCAAGCTGGACCCAAGCCAGCGGGCCGGTTATCTGTTCAACACCGGCATCGCCGGGATCGACCAGGCCGACGCGGTCCTGCTGGTCGGAACCAACCCGCGCTGGGAGGCCCCGCTGATCAACGCGCGGATCCGCAAGCGCTTCCTGACCGGAGGACTGCGCGTCGGATCGATCGGCGCCCCTCTGGATTTGAGTTATCCGGTCGCGGACCTGGGCGCGGGGCCGCGGGACTTGGCCAAACTGGCCAAGGGAGAGGGCGATTTCGCCAAGGTTCTCAGCGGCGCCGAGCGGCCCATGATCGTGGTTGGCATGGCCGCCCTGGCCAGGCCGGACGGCGCGGCGATCTTGCACCTGGTGCGCCAAGTCGCGGACCAATTCAAGATGGTGCGCGAGGGTTGGAACGGCTTTAACGTGTTGCACAGCGCCGCGGCGCGGGTCGCGGGTCTCGACTTGGGCTTCGTGCCGGGGCCGGATGGGCGCGATACGGCGGCGATCCTGGACGGTGCGGCCAAGGGCGAGATCGAGGTGGTTTTTCTGCTCGGCGCCGACGAGATCGACATGGGCCGCCTGGGCGACAAGGCCTTCGTGATTTATCAGGGTCACCATGGCGACGCCGGCGCGCACCGGGCCGACGTGATCCTGCCCGGTGCCGCCTATACCGAAAAGAACGGCACCTACACCAACACCGAGGGCAGGGTCCAATTGGGCCGTTTGGCTGCTTTCCCGCCCGGTGAAGCGCGCGAGGACTGGACTATCCTGCGCGCCTTATCTGAGGTGGTCGGCAACCGCTTGCCCTATGACAACTTAGGGGCCCTACGCCAGCGTCTGATCGCGGTCAATCCGGTCTTCGCCGCCCTCGACAGCCCGGCGACAGCGGACTGGGCCGATTTCGGCGCGGCCGGAACACCCGATACGGCGGCCTTTGGCGCGGCGGTCGAGAACTACTACATGACCGACCCGATCAGCCGGGCCTCGGAGACCATGGCGAAATGCAGCGCGGAACTCGGGCTCGGCCCACAGACGAAGGCGACCGGCACCGATGGTTGAACCCTGGATGATCGAGCTTTGGGAAGGCTACGCTCTGCCGGGCGTGATTATCGTGGCGCAGATCCTGTTGATCACGGTGCCGCTGTTGCTCTCGGTCGCCTACCTGACCTATGCCGAGCGCAAGGTGATCGGCGCCATGCAGTTGCGCAAGGGGCCCAATGTGGTTGGTCCCTTCGGCCTGCTGCAACCCATCGCCGATGCGGTCAAACTGTTGTTCAAGGAGACCATTCTGCCGGCCGGGGCGAACCGGGTGGTCTTCATCATGGCGCCCATGCTGACCTTCATTCTGGCGCTGATCGGCTGGTCCGTGATTCCCTTTGGCCCGGGTTTGGTACTGGCCGATATCAACGTCGGCATTCTCTACCTCTTCGCCATATCCTCGCTCGGCGTCTATGGCGTTATCATGGCCGGCTGGGCCTCCAACTCGAAGTATCCTTTCCTGGGCGCGCTGCGCTCGGCGGCGCAGATGGTCTCCTACGAAGTTTCCATGGGCTTCGTGATCATCACGGTGCTGCTTTGCGTCGGGTCCCTGAACCTCAGCGAGATCGTTGAGGCGCAACAGGGCGACTACGGCTTCTTGAGTTGGTACTGGCTGCCGCTATTGCCTATGTTCGTGGTCTTCTTTATCTCGGTCCTGGCGGAGACCAACAGATCGCCCTTCGATTTGCCCGAGGGCGAATCGGAACTGGTCGCCGGTTTTTTCGTCGAGTATTCGTCTTTTCCCTTCGCCCTGTTTTTCCTGGGCGAATACGCCAACATGATCCTGATGAGCGGGATGACCACCATCCTGTTCCTGGGCGGCTGGCTGCCGATTTGGGATGTGGCGCCGTTCAATCTGATTCCGGGGCCGATCTGGTTCGCCGGCAAGATTGCGTTCGTATTGTTCTTCTTTCTCTGGGTCCGCGCGACCTTCCCACGGTACCGCTACGATCAGCTCATGCGATTGGGCTGGAAGGTCTTTCTGCCGCTGTCCCTGTTCTGGGTGGTGGCCACGGCCGGCTACCTGATCGCCTTCGACAGGGTACCGGGAACATGACCGGAATGGCTGCCGCTGCGATCCTTGCCATGCCGGGTTTGCCGGTTATGTTAGGCGCGGAATTTCGCCCGAATTCTCGATCCGGGCCAAGGGGTAACCGGCCATGGGTATGATCGACCGGGGCGCACGCGGCCTCCTGCTTTGGGAGTTGCTTGGCGGCCTCAGCTTGACCCTGCGCTATTTCTTCAAGCCCAAGGTGACCCTGAACTACCCTTACGAGAAGGGGCCGCTGAGCCCGCGATTCCGGGGCGAGCACGTCTTGCGGCGCTATCCGAACGGCGAGGAGCGCTGCATCGCCTGCAAGCTGTGCGAAGCGATCTGCCCGGCCCAGGCGATTACGATCGAGGCGGAACCGCGCGCCGACGGCAGCCGACGGACGACCCGCTACGATATCGACATGACCAAGTGCATCTACTGCGGCTTTTGCCAGGAGGCCTGCCCGGTGGATGCCATCGTCGAGGGGCCGAACTTCGAGTTCGCCACCGAGACCCGCGAGGAGTTGTTTTACAACAAGGAGAAGCTGCTCGATAACGGCGACCGCTGGGAAGCCGAGATCGCGCAAAACCTGGAGATGGACGCGCCCTATCGCTAAAGGGCGCCGCCGGGATAGACGAAGCCGCGACCGGGGAACGGGACGCGCGGCAAGGGGCAGGGGATGATCGTACAGGCTTTGGCCTTTTACCTTTTCGCGGCCGTCGCCGTGGCTGCTGCAGTCATGGTGATCTCGGCGCGCAACCCGGTGCATTCGGTCTTGTTCCTGATTCTGGCTTTCTTCAACGGCGCGGGGCTGTTCGTGCTCATGGGCGCCGAGTTCCTAGCCATGATCCTGGTCGTGGTCTATGTCGGCGCGGTGGCGGTGCTGTTCCTGTTCGTGGTCATGATGCTGGATGTCGATCTGGTGGAAATGCGCCAAGGCTTCCTGCAGTACCTGCCCATCGGCGGCCTGATCGGGCTGATACTCTTCGTTGAGTTGGTCATGGTGTTCGGTGCCTGGGTCACGGCGCCGGAGGCTGGCACGGCGGGGGCGGTGCCGATTCTGCCGCCCGATCAATTGACCAATACCGAGGCCATCGGTCAGGTCCTCTATACCAAGTACATCTATTTGTTCCAGGCCTCGGGCCTGATCCTGCTGGTCGCAATGATCGGGGCCATCGTCCTGACCCTTCGTCGGCGCGAAGGGGTGCGCCGGCAGTCGATTTCGGCCCAGGTCTCGCTCCAGCGCGATCAGGCGATCGAGATCAAAAAAGTACCCAGCCGGAGCGGGGTCTAGTCCATGCTGGAAATCGGCCTCTCGCACTACCTGACCGTCGCGGCGATCCTGTTCACGCTCGGCATCTTCGGGATCTTCCTGAACCGAAAGAACGTGATCATCATCCTCATGTCGGTCGAATTGATGCTGCTCGCGGTCAATATCAACCTGGTCGCCTTTTCGACTCATCTGAACGATTTGGTCGGCCAGGTTTTCGCTATGTTCGTGCTGACCGTCGCGGCGGCCGAGGCCGCCATCGGCTTGGCCATCTTGGTGGTCTATTTCCGCAACCGCGGTTCGATCGCGGTTGAGGACGTCAATCTGATGAAGGGCTGAGCGCAGGTGATCGAAACCCTCATCGTCCTCTTACCGCTGCTCGGCGCGGTCATCGCCGGGCTCTTGGGGCGCTTCGTCGGCGACCGCGGCGCGCAGTTGGTCACCTGCGGCCTGCTCGGGGCTTCGGCCCTGTTGTCGATCTTCGTTTTCAAGGAGGTGGCGATCGACGGCAACGCGCGGACGACCGAGCTTTTCACCTGGATCGATTCGGGCGATTTCGAACTGTCATGGGCGATCAAGCTCGATACCCTCAGCGCGGTCATGCTGTTGGTGGTCACCAACATTTCGACCCTGATTCACGTTTATTCGATCGGCTATATGTCGCACGACAAGTCGATCCCGCGGTTCTTCTCATATCTCAGCGTCTTCACCTTCTTCATGCTGTCCCTGGTGACCGCGGACAACTTCGTGCAGATGTACTTTGGCTGGGAGGGAGTCGGTGTCGCCTCCTATCTGTTGATCGGGTTTTGGTATCATAAACCGAGCGCCTGCGCCGCCGCGATCAAGGCCTTCCTGGTCAACCGGGTCGGCGACGCCGGTTTTGCCCTGGGTATTGTCGGCACCTTCTTCCTATTCGGGGCGGTCGGCTTCGAGCAGGTCTTCAGCGCTGTTCCCGCCATGGCCGACGCGCGCTTCGAATTCATCGGGCTTGAGGGCAATGCCCTGACCATCGTCTGCCTGCTGCTGTTCATTGGCGCCATGGGCAAGTCGGCGCAGTTGTTCCTGCATACCTGGCTGCCCGACGCCATGGAGGGGCCGACCCCGGTCTCGGCCCTGATCCACGCCGCGACCATGGTGACCGCCGGGGTGTTCATGGTCGCCCGTCTGTCGCCCATGTTCGAATACGCGCCCTTCGCCTTGGAGGTCGTGACCGTGGTCGGCGCCTCGACCGCCTTCTTCGCGGCTACGGTCGGCCTGACCCAGTTCGACATCAAGCGGGTCATCGCCTATTCGACCTGTTCGCAACTGGGATATATGTTCTTCGCGGCCGGCGTTTCGGCCTATAGCGCCTCGATCTATCACCTCATGACCCATGCGTTTTTCAAGGCGCTGTTGTTCCTTGGCGCGGGCTCGGTCATTCACGCCCTGTCGGACGAGCAGGACATGCGCAAGATGGGCGGCATCTGGCGCCTGGTCCCGGTGACCTACGCGGTCATGTGGGTCGGCTCCCTGGCGCTCGCTGGGATACCGCCCTTCGCCGGGTTCTTCTCCAAGGACATCATTCTGGAGGCGGCCTACGGGGCGCACAGCATGGTTGGCGGCTATGCATTCTGGCTCGGCATCGCGGCGGCCTTCATGACCGCGTTCTATTCCTGGCGCCTCTTGTTCCTGGCCTTCCACGGCAAGCCCAGGGCCGACGAGGAGACCATGTCCCACGTCCACGAATCGCCCAAGGTCATGCTGGTGCCCCTGATTATTCTGGCCCTGGGCGCGGTCTTCGCCGGCTGGCTCGGTTACGACCTTTTCGTCGGCGATGGGCGCGAAGGTTTCTGGCGCGAGGCGATCCTAGTGTTGAGCGCCAACGACAGCGTCGAGGCGGCGCACCACGTACCGTTCTGGGTCAAGCTGTTGCCCCTGGTCATGGGTGTGACCGGCATCGGTCTGGCCTGGATCATGTATATCGCGCGCCCGGACTTGCCAGCCCTGGCGGCCCGCGCGTTCCGGCCGTTGTATCTGTTCTCCTATAACAAGTGGTATTTCGACGAGTTGTACGACTGGCTCTTCGTGCGCCCCGCCATGTACCTGGGCCGCGGCCTGTGGAAGTCCGGCGACGGCGCTGTCATCGACGGGGTCGGGCCGGACGGTATCGCCGCCGCTACCCGCGACCTGGCGGGCCGGGTCAGCCGGCTCCAGACCGGCTACCTCTACCATTACGCCTTCGCCATGTTGATCGGTGTGGTGGGGCTGATCTCCTGGTACGCCCTGGTGCATTTCGGATGAGCGGATCATGAGCACCTGGCCGGTCCTATCGCTCGTCACCTTCCTGCCCCTGGTGGGCGCGGTCTTCATTCTGGCGATCCGTGGCGATGCCGATGTCGTGGCCCGCAACGCTCGCTTCGTGGCCTTGTGGACATCGCTGGCGACCTTCGTGATGTCGCTGTTTATCTGGTTCGGCTTCGAGCGCGGTACGGCCGAGTTCCAGTTCGTCGAAAAGGCGGTCTGGTTCCCCGGCTACAATATCGACTACCACATGGGCGTCGACGGCATCTCGATGCTGTTCGTCATGCTCTCGACCCTGCTGACGCCCTTGTGCGTGCTCGCCTCCTGGGACGCGATCCGCGTCCGGGTAAAGGAGTACATGGTCGCGTTCCTGGTGCTCGAGACCCTGATGGTCGGCATGTTTTGCGCCCTGGATTTTGTGCTGTTCTATTTCTTCTACGAGGGCGTGCTGATCCCCATGTTCCTGATCATCGGAATCTGGGGTGGCGAGCGCAGGGTCTACTCCGCCTTCAAGTTCTTCCTCTTCACCCTGGCCGGTTCGGTGCTGTTGTTCCTGGCCTTGCTGGCCATGTATTTCGAGGTCGGCACCACCGACGTGCCGACCATGTTGGAACATGGTTTCCCGGCCGGCATGCAGACCTGGCTGTGGCTGGCCTTGTTTGCCTCCTTCGCGGTCAAGGTGCCCATGTGGCCGGTTCACACCTGGTTACCCGACGCCCACGTGGAGGCGCCGACCGCCGGCTCGGTGATCCTGGCGGGCGTGCTGCTGAAGATGGGCGGGTACGGCTTCGTGCGCTTCTCCGTGCCCATGCTGCCGCTCGCCTCGGAGTTCTTCACGCCGCTGGTCTTCGTACTCTCGGTCATGGCGATCCTCTACACCTCCCTGGTCGCCTTGGCACAGGAGGACATGAAAAAGCTGATCGCCTATTCGTCGGTCGCGCATATGGGCATGGTGACACTCGGCACCTTCACGGTCACCCAGCAGGGCCTGGAAGGCGCCATGTTCCAGATGCTGTCCCACGGCGTGGTATCGGCCGCCTTGTTCCTGATCGTCGGCGTGATCTACGACCGCATGCACACCCGCTTGATCGCGCGCTACGACGGCCTAGTCGAGCGCATGCCGGTCTACGCGCTGTTCTTCATGATCTTCATGTTGGCCTCGGTCGGCCTGCCGGGGACCAGTGGCTTTGTCGGGGAGTTCTTGGTCCTGGTCGGCCTCTTCCAGGTCAACACTTGGGCCGCGCTGCTGGCGACCGGCGGCATGATCCTTGGGGCGGCCTATATGCTGTACCTCTATAGGCGGATCATCTTCGGAGTCATGACCAAGCCGGATTTGAAGGCGATCCTGGATCTTAGCCCACGCGAGGCTCTGGTCTTCGCGCCGCTCTTGGCGCTGGTGTTTTGGATGGGCATCTATCCCATGTCGTTCCTGGATATCATGTCGGCCTCGGTCGCGAACATCGTCGATTCGCATCAGGCCGCCTTGTTGCAGGCGCCCGGGCGCAGCTTCGCGTCTCTGTTTTCCTTGAGCCAATAAGGGCGCGGGCCATGGCCATGATCACCTTCGATATGTCCGCCGCCCTGCCGGAGTTGGTGCTGGCGTGCCTGGCCATGATCTTGCTCATGGTCGGTGTGTTTCGCGGCGAGTCTTCGGCGCCGACGGTCCTGGGCCTTTCGGTGGCCTCATTGGTGATCGTGTTCCTTTTGGTATCGCTGGATAGGGGGGCGACCGGCATCGCCTTCGGCGGCTTATTCATGGTCGATCGCTACGGCAATTTCATGAAGGGCCTGGTCCTGGTCGGCGCGATCGTCACCTTGATTATGTCGCGGCGCTATTGCGAGGAGGAGCAAATTCAGCGCTTCGAGTATTCGGTGTTGATGCTGTTCGCGACCCTGGGCATGTTGATGATGGTCTCGGCCAACGATCTGATCTCGCTCTATGTCGGCCTCGAACTGCAAAGCCTATCGCTCTATGTGGTTGCCGCGATCCGACGCGACAATTTGCGCTCGACCGAAGCGGGCCTGAAATACTTCGTCCTAGGCGCCTTGTCTTCGGGCCTGCTGCTGTACGGCTGCTCCATGATCTACGGCTTTGCCGGCACCACCAGCTTTCCCGCCTTGGCCGAAGTCTTTGCCGGCATCCCCGCTGGCGAGGCGCCGTCCTTCGGTTTGATCGTCGGCATGGTGTTTCTGATTTCGGGCTTGGCGTTCAAGGTTTCGGCGGTGCCGTTCCATATGTGGACGCCCGACGTTTACGAGGGCGCGCCGACCCCTGTGACCGCGTTCTTCGCCACGGCCCCCAAGGTCGCGGCCATGGCCTTGCTGATCCGGGTCATGATGGGGCCTTTTGGCGATCTTGTGGGGCAATGGCAGCAAATCCTGGTTTTCGTCTCGATCGCCTCCATGGTGGTCGGCGCCTTTGCGGCGATCGCGCAGACTAATATCAAGCGCCTGATGGCCTACAGCTCGATCGGGCACATCGGCTATGCCCTGGTCGGTTTGGCCGCCGGCACCGAGGAAGGCGTGCGTGGCGTGATCTTCTACCTGACGATTTACATCGTCATGAACCTGGGCACCTTCGGCTGCATCCTCAGCATGCGCCGTACCGGCGTGATGCTGGAAAATATCGAGGACCTAAAGGGACTGTCCAAGACCAGTCCCATGATGGCCTTGGCGCTAATGATCTTCATGTTCTCCATGGCCGGCATTCCGCCTCTGGCCGGATTTTTGGGCAAGTTCTACGTCTTCATGGCGGCGATCCACGCGGGACTATATGCCCTGGCCGTGATCGGCGTCCTGAGCAGCGTGGTCGGCGCGTTCTATTACATGCGGATCATCAAGTTCATGTACTTCGACGAGGCGGTTGAGCCTTTCGAGGGGCCGATCGGCCGCGACATGGCGCTGATTCTGACCGCCAGCAGTGCGATCATCCTGCTCCTCTTTGCGTTTCCCGGCCCGGTCTTGGAAGGCGCAGCGGCCGCGGCGGCGTCTTTGATCGCAGGATGACGGTGACGCCCTCGGACCGGGGGCCGGACGTCAGGCTGCCACCGGCCTATCGCTTGGTGGCGTTGGGCAGCGTGACGAGCACCAACGACGAGGCGATCCGCCTGGCCGAAAGCGGCGCCGAGGACGGCACCCTGGTCTGGGCCCGCGAGCAAAGCCAGGGGCGGGGCCGGCGCGGCCGCGCATTCGTCAGCCCGCCCGGCAACCTTTATCTCTCCCTGGTGTTGCGGCCGGAATGCGAGATCGCGGCCGCCGCGCAGCTCAGTTTCGTAGCCGCGCTCGCGGTCGGCGACGGGATCGGCAGCATCGCGCCGGCCCTCTTGGAGGTCACCTACAAGTGGCCCAATGACGTGCTCTTGAACGGCCGTAAGGTGTCCGGGATTTTACTCGAGTCGCGTAGCGGGGCGGCCGGCGGGCTGGACTGGTTGGTCCTGGGCCTCGGCGTCAACGTGCGTAGCCACCCGCAGGACACGACATTCCCAGCAACCAGCTTGCACTTCGAAGGCACGCCCACATCGGTCACCGAGGTCGATATGCTGCAGGCCTTCGCGCGCCACTTCTTGGCCTGGGTCAATCGCTGGCTGGAGGACGGTTTCGCGCCGATCCGCCAGACCTGGCTGTCCCATGCGCACGGGCAGGGGGACGACATCGAGGTCCGCTTGCCGAACGAGACCCTATCGGGCACCTTCGCCGATCTCGACGAAACCGGCGCCTTGCTTTTGGATGTGCCCGGCGCCGGCCAGCGCCGGATCACCGCCGGGGACGTTTATTTCGCTGGGTGAGGAGGCCGCCATGCTGCTTGCCATCGACGCAGGAAACACCAACGTACTTTTCGCCGTCTACGATGCCGATGGCGAAGCCGTCGGGTCCTGGCGCACGGCGACCGATGCCAAGCGTACGGCGGACGAATACGCGGTCTGGCTGATCCAGTTGATGGCGCTTGAAGGCCTCGAGCGGGAGCAGATCGACGGCGCGATCATTGCCAGCGTGGTCCCCGCCGCGGTCTTCGCGCTCAAGACCCTGTGCCGGCGCTATTTCAAGGCTGATCCCATGGTTATCGGCGAGCCGGGAGTCGACGTTGGCGTCGAGGTGCGCATTGCCCGACCGGAACAGGTCGGCGCCGACCGCTTAGTCAACGGCCTGGCCGCCTTCGAGCGTTTCGGCGGGCCGCTGATCGTGATCGACTTCGGCACCGCAACCACCTTCGACGTGATCGGCGCCGACGGGGCCTACGAAGGCGGCGTGATCGCGCCGGGCATCAACCTGTCGCTCGAGGCCTTGGATCGCGCGGCGGCCCGGCTGCCCCGTATCGCGATTAAGGGGCCGCCGCAACGGGTCATCGGTGACGCGACCATTCCGGCCATGGAATCCGGCGCCTATTGGGGTTACGTCGGCCTGATCGAAGGAATCGTCAGCCGCATTAAGGGCGAGTACGGCAAGCCCATGAAGGTCATCGCCACCGGCGGCCTGGCACCACTGTTCGCGCAAGCGACCCAAAGCATCGAGGAAATCGATCCCGAGATCACCATGCGCGGATTGTGCAAGATTTATCGGATCAACGCGGAGCGTCCCGCGTGAAGCATCGGCCCGGCGCGGAAGAGTTGCTTTTCCTGCCCCTGGGCGGAACCGGCGAGATCGGCATGAACCTCAATCTCTACGGTCACGATGGGCGCTGGCTGATGGTCGATTTGGGCGTGACCTTCGCCGACGCGAGCCTGCCTGGGGTGGACGTGCTCATGCCCGACCCGGCCTTTATCGAGGAGCGGCGCGACAACTTGGCCGGGCTGGTCCTGACCCATGCCCATGAGGATCACATCGGCGCGGTCGGGCATCTTTGGCCGCGTCTGCGATGCCCGATCTACGCGACCGCCTTCACGGCGACCATGCTCTATCCGAAACTGGTTGAGGCTGGCATCCAAAACGAGGTCGAGTTGATCGAGGTGCCCATGTCCGGGTGTTTTTCGGTTGGGCCCTTCGAGATCGAGCTGATTACCCTGACCCATTCGATTCCAGAGCCCAATGCCCTGGTCATCCGCACTCCGGCCGGGTCGGTTCTGCATACCGGCGACTGGAAGCTGGATCCGGAACCCTTGGTGGGCGACAACTTCGACGAGGCGGCGCTGCGGGCGCTCGCCGACGAGAACATCCTGGCCATGGTGTGCGATTCGACCAACGCCATGGTCGACGGGGATTCAGGATCGGAGGCGGAGGTCCGAAGCTCTCTCATGGAGCTGATCGGAGGCCTGAAGAACCGCGTTGCGGTCGCCTGTTTTGCCTCGAACGTGGCTCGGCTGGAGACGGTCTTCAAGGTCGCCGAGGCCCATGGGCGGCGCGTCGCCCTGGCCGGGCGCTCCATGCGGCGGGTCTATCAGGCGGCGCGCGACTGTGGCTATCTACAAGGCCTGGCGCCACCGATCGATGACGAGCATGTGGATTACCTGCCGCGCGAGGAGGTGTTGCTGCTGTGCACGGGCAGCCAGGGCGAGCCGCGCTCGGCCCTGTGGCGCATCGCCAACGACGACAATCCCCGGGTCAAGTTGGAGCCGGGGGACGCGGTGGTATTCTCCTCTCGCATCATTCCGGGCAACGATATTTCGATCTTCAAGCTGCAAAATCGGCTGGTCCAGGAAGGCATCGAAATCATCACCGACGATGATCATTTCATTCACGTCTCCGGCCATCCGGCGCGCGAGGAATTGACCCAGATGTATCAATGGGTCCGTCCGCGTATTGCGGTCCCGGTCCATGGCGAGCCGCGCCATCTGGCGGAGCACGCCCGGCTGGCCCGCACCTGCCAGGTCCCCGAGCAGGTCGTCGGACAGAACGGCACTTTGATACGCCTGGCGCCGGGCCCGGCGAAGATCGTCGATCACGTGCCCAGCGGACGCTTGGCCCTGGACGGCAACCGCCTGATGGACTTGAACAGCGAGGTACTGCGCGGCCGCAAAAAGATGGCCTTCAACGGCGCGGCCGTTGTGACCCTGGTGATCGGTGCCGATAATCTGTTCCAGGGTGAGCCCATGATCACCGCCAGCGGGTTGCTGGATTTGCCGGACGAGGCCGACAAGTTGGCGCTAATCTGTGAGGGCGTGCGTCAAGCCCTGAAGAGCCTGTCCCCGGCCGCCCGGCGCGATGACGAGGCGGTCAAAGACAAGGCGCGCGGTACGGTCCGCCAGGCGTTCAAGCGTATGCTGGGCAAGAGGCCCGTAACCGAGGTGCATTTGGTCCGCCTGCACTAGGGTAGATGGGCCGGATGGTGTGAAGGAGGCCGGAACATGATTGGCAAATTGAACCACGTGGCGATCGCGGTGCCGGACCTGGCGGCGGCGTGCGCCCAATATCGCGATACCTTGGGTGCCACGGTGTCGGCGCCGGCCGACGAACCCGACCATGGGGTCACGGTGGTTTTCGTCGAGCTACCGAATACCAAGATCGAGCTCTTGCACCCCCTGGGGGCGAATTCGCCGATCGCGCCGTTCCTGGAGCGCAATCCCTCCGGTGGCGTTCACCATATCTGCTACGAGGTGGCGGATATCCTGGACGCGCGCGACAAGCTCAAGGCCAAGGGTGCGCGCGTGCTCGGCGACGGCGAGCCCAAGATCGGGGCCCACGGCAAACCGGTCCTATTCCTGCACCCCAAGGATTTCTGCGGCACCCTGGTCGAACTGGAACAGGCCTGAGGGCGGAGTCCGACGGATACCTCGCCCATGAACTGGTTCAACGGCATATTGGCCTATCTGATCATTTGGTGGGTGGTGCTGTTCGCGGTCTTGCCCTGGGGCGTCAAGGTGCCCGAGAAGCCGGAGGAAGGTCACGCGACCAGCGCACCGGAGCGGCCGATGATGTGGCGCAAGGTCGCCATCACGACCCTGATCTCGGGCTTGGTCTGGCTCGGCGTTTATGCCTTGGTCGAAAGCGATCTGATCGCGATCCGACCCTAATGATGGTTAACGGGCCCGGCCCGGATTCGCGTGTGGGGGCCGCCGAGTAAAAAAGAAAGGCAAGCGCGCACAGCGGCTTGCCCTGACCATTTCGGACTAAGTTTTTGTTTTCTTGTGGGGTTTTCACCCCGTTTTGCACGCCTTGCGGCGCTTCCTCCCTAAACTTGGGCCACACCTTATAATCGGCATGTTTGTAACACTGCTAAGGTAGCGCAAAGCCTCCATCCACGCCACTGGAATTCGCCGCGCGCGGCGCCCAGTTCCAAGGGGTTGGCCAGATGGGCTCCAGTTATGTGTTTCTTAAAGCCCGATTGCCAAGCTGTGCCACATGATCCGGCCATACGCCCGCTGTATTTCCGTGCTTCTCGGGCTCCTCGCGTTGGGCGCCTGGCTGCCGCCGGCCCTGGGGGCTGAGGGTGCCACGATCAAAATCACCAAGCGGGACTGCCGCCGCCTGACCGGCCATCTGGCCGATCCGGGGGTGGCTTACCAGAGCGGCCGGGACGTACGCGGCAAGCCAGTGGTGCCGGCGGATCTGGGCGGGGCGCCCCAAATTACCCTGCCGGAGACCATCGTCATCGGCATCGAGGTCGACCTGCAGGACCGCTTCGGCTTTCCGGCCCAGGCCGGCTCCTTCGAGGCCGATGCTCAAATCGGCGTGGTTGAAGTCGCGCCCGACGGCAGCGCCCGTTTCAACGGCCAGCCCCTCCAAGACGAAGCGCAGGCCGAGTTGACCCAGCGTTGCCAGGAGATTCTCTACGGGCGACCCCAGGCCGAGCGACCCTAAACCGAAGGGCCCCGGCACGGCCGGCCTGCCATAGACATCCCTGCGGCCTTCTCCTATACATCTGCCGGTCAAGTGGGCCGGGCCGGAACCGTCCGAGCCAGCCTTGGCCGGGGCGGCGCGGGCACGCGGCCGTCTGCTTCTCAACTCAGGACACCGCGATGCGCCGTACCGCCTATTTTATGCCGACCATCAAGGAAACGCCGGCCGAGGCGCAAATCGTATCCCACCGCCTGATGCTGCGTGCGGGCATGGTCCGCCAGGCCAGCGCGGGGATCTACTCCTGGCTGCCGCTGGGGTTCCGCGTGCTCAAGAAGATCGAACAAATCGTGCGCGAGGAGCAGGACCGCAGCGGCGCCCACGAAGTCCTCATGCCGACCATCCAGTCGGCCGATCTGTGGCGCGAGTCCGGGCGCTACGACGCCTATGGGCCCGAGATGCTGCGGATCGAAGATCGGCACGGGCGCGATATGCTGTACGGCCCGACCAACGAGGAACAAATCACCGAAATTTTCAAGACATCGGTCAAAAGCTATCGCGACGTGCCACGGATGCTCTATCACATCCAATGGAAATTCCGCGACGAGGTCCGCCCGCGTTTCGGCGTGATGCGTGGGCGCGAGTTTCTGATGAAGGACAACTATTCCTTCGACATCGACTTCGCCGGTGCTAAGCGGGCCTACAACAAGATGTTCGTGGCCTATTTGCGCACCTTTGCCCGTATGGGCCTAAAGGCGATTCCAATGGAGGCGGATACCGGGCCGATCGGCGGCGACCTGAGCCACGAGTTCGTTCTCCTAGCCGACACCGGCGAAAGCGCGGTTTATTGCCATAGCGATTACATAAATTTCGACGTGCTGGGCCAGGAGGTTGACTACGAGGCGGACTTGGAGCCGACCATCGGCAAGTGGACGGAACTTTACGCCCGTACCGACGACAAGCACGATCCGGCCGCATTCGAGGCCGAGGTGCCGGCGGACAAGCGGATGGAACGGCGCGGCATCGAGGTTGGCCATATCTTCTATTTCGGCACCAAGTATTCCGAGCCTCTGGGCGCCGTGGTGACCACCGCAGAGGGCGATCAGGTGCCGGTTCACATGGGCTCCTACGGCATCGGCGTGTCGCGCCTGGTCGGCGCGATCATCGAGGCGAGTCACGATGACGCCGGCATCAACTGGCCCGAGGCCGTGGCACCTTACAAGGTTGGGTTGATCAATCTGCGGGCGCGCGACGACGCTTGTACGGCAGCCTGCGAGGATATCTATGCGAAACTGCAGGATGCCGGGGTCGAAGTGCTGTACGACGACCGCGACGAGGGCGCTGGCGCCAAGTTCGCCGACATGGATTTGATCGGCCTGCCG
>JAJFGO010000092.1 GCA_021776095.1 Kiloniellaceae bacterium
CATTAGCTCACCTTACTTCCGCGCTCGCGAATGTTCGTCAAAAGAAACAGACCCGTCAAGAAGACAAGCAGTGAGGTGGGGGCTGCTTTTGGGCTTGAAGCAGTCAAGAAGCCCCGCCTGATTAATGGGTCCTGACCCTAAGGACTCTCCGTTTCGATTCCGGGGAATCGCCTGGGCCTAGGCTCAATAGGACAGACGAAACGGACTCAGGTGTCAACGCGCGCGCGTCGCTGTATCCAACGGGTCGCGCAATACGTACTCAAGGCCCCCAAGGCTGCCGGCAGCCATGAAAAGACGAGTAGATTTAAGATAATGCCGGCCAACAGCCATGACCTGGTTTCCGGCAGCATCGCAAAAGCGTATATCCGTTCCCCCAAGAAAATGCCAACGACCGCGACCCACCAATAACGGGGCGCCGGCATGGCCGCCAGGATTCCGGCGATGAACATGGCGACCATGTAGTAGTAACCCGGTGAATCGAACGGTTCCCGCATACCGGTGACGGGCACCGAAAAACCCCAAACGACGGCGCCGGAAACAAGTCCCGCAAGAAAAACCCATGCGATCTTTTTCGCCACAGCGCGGTCGCGCCGCACCTTAATAACTCGGCTTGAGTTTCAGGTGATCGTAGCGGCTGGCCGAGATAACCTTGATGTCGCTGAGGCCGTTGCGGGTCAAGACCGTGAGCGGCACCTCGATCCCGGCAACGCCCAGCGCCCAAACCTTGCGGTAGAAATCCGCCTGGCCGGTTATCTCCTGTCCGTCCACGGCGATGACGATGTCGTTCTCCGTCAGCCCAGCTTTGGCCGCCGGGCCCTCGGGCGACACGCGGGTGATGAACAGGCGGCCGCGCGCCTCCTCACTGAGCAATCCCAGCCAGGGCCGGGGCGGCACCTTGGAACGGCCGGTGGCAACGAGGTCGGCCAAGATCGGTTTCAGCGCATCGATCGGCACGAACATGTTGCCGGGCAGTTGGCGCGCCGGCCCGGCCGCGTCGCCTACGATCAGCGATCCGATTCCGAGCAGGTGACCGTCGCGGCCGATCAGGGCCGCACCGCCGAACTCCGTGTGCGGAGGCGACGTGAATATGGCACCCGGCAGCAGGTATTCCCAATACCCGGCGAATTCCCGTCGCGACACCACGACGGCCCCGATCACCGGGCGCACGCCCGACGCCCCGGCGACCAGGACTTGGCTTTGTTCGCTCAATGCGCCGGATTGGCCGAATGGGATCGGCTCGATGCCCAGCGGCGATTGGGCGCGCAAGAGGCCAAAACCGGTCTCGTAATCGTAGGCCACAACCTCCGCCGGCACGGTCTTGCCGGCGGGCAGGATCAACTCCGCCGAGATCGCCTCCATGATCAAATAACCGATGGTCAAGACCAGGCCCTCGGGGCCGATCACGACACCGGAGCCTTGACGCTCGGTGCCCAAAATATTGGCGGTGCGCGCGTCGCCTGGGATGGTGGCATGAACGCCGACCACCGAATCCAAAGGTCCGGCTGCCCACGCGGGGGCGGGGGCGTCGGTGACCGGCAGGCCGGCAAGCAAAAGAATCAGCCAAAAGATTGCGGCGGCGCGGCGAAGGTCAGGAATGTTTGCCATGGCGAAAGGTGCTCCGCCCGACGGTCCGGACCATCCGGTCCGGCGGTTGGGCAAGCATAACACCCGCAGCCCGACAATGGGCCACCGATTCGCTCAATCCTCCAGCAGGAACCCGCCGGCGCGCGCCGGCAATGTTTTGGTGCCGACGACCTTGGCCAGCGACATTCCAGGCAAAACATAGCGTCTGTCGCGACGCGACAGGATCAGACCGTCGGTTCCGGCCCGCACGGCCTCACGCGCTTGTGATGGATCTTCCGCGGCCGGATCGACGATCCAAGCGACCACATCGCCCGCGCGCACCTGCGCGCCCAGGGCCACGGCATAGGCGACGACACCCGGCACCGGGGCGCGCAGGATTTCGCAGGCGTCCAATCGGGTCGCCTCGCATTGCGGTTCCGGCAAGGGCCCGGGATTGCCCGCGACGACCCCATGGCGCTGCAGGGCGCGAAACAGGGCCGTGGCATCAGCCTCGGCCAGATCGTCCTCGACATCGCTCTGGCCGCGCAACTCAACCGTCCCCGCCAGGCACGCTGCCGGAATCGGGTGTTTGGGATACTTGGCCGCCAGGTATGTCCAGGGCGTCGAGAAGGTCTCATCGAAGGATCCGCCGCCCGAATCCTCGGCCAGCAGCACGGCGCGGCAACCCAGCTCCGCCGCGATGTCATGGGCCAGGGGCCAATGGTCCGGAATCAGGAACAGATGCATGAGCGCCTGATCGTCGCAGTGCAGATCGAACACCAAGTCGGCGTCGGCGGCGAGACGCGCCAGGATCAGACGCAGGCTGTGGAGCTCGCTATCCGGCGTCTCCGCCTCTAGGGCCGCGGTGATAGCGGCGCGGATGATCTGCACGTTCTCGGCCGGCGAATCGGTCAGCTTACCGTCCAGTTCGTCGCCCAGCATCTCGAATAGGTTGGGCCAATTGCGGTTGAAATTGCCGCCGCCGGATATTTCACGCCGGCCGTGGTGGTGGTTCTCGACAAATTGCCCCAGACCGATCGGGTTGGCGTAAGGCACCAGGACGATTTCGCCCACGATCTCGCCCCGCCCGTCGGCCTCATCCAGTAGCCGGGCCAGGTGATGAACGGTCAGGTGGGCCGGTATCTCGTCTGCATGCAGCGCGGCCTGGAGGTACGCCTTGGGCCGCGCCCCTGCCGCGCCATAGTGGCGAACCATCACCTCGCGGGTGGTGCCGGGCGTACTGGCGTGCAGGCGGTGACGCTCGATGCGCCTAGTCATGGTCGCGGCCTCCCCAAGTTTATTCGTTGGACCCCATTCAAAAGGCCGCGCGCCCCGCCGGTCAAGGGCGCGGGCGCCGGTTTCATGCCCCGTCGAAGCGGTAGCTCGATCTATCGAGATCACCGATCCACAGCCACATGGCCAACAACGGCTCGGCCGCCGTTTCCATGGCATGAGATTCGTCTGGGCGATGGTGGATCAATGTTCCGGGCGCGCGCGGCGCGAAAGCGCCGTCTGCCTTGCGCCACTTGGCGGTGCCGCTGAGAATCAGATAGAGCTCCTCCGCGGCGTGGCTGTGCGCCGGATAATCGGTTTCGCGCATCTGAAGGTAGAGGCCGAAGCGCAGATCGTCGGACGACGCGAACCCGGCCGGACCGGCGATTTCAACGAAGGCATAGCGCCCGGCGAGCGGCCCCGGCATGTCGAAGGCCGCGTCGGACCAGGGAATACGCGCGGCACAGGCATTGAGCGAATCCGCCAGACGCCCCGGCACCAGCGTCTCGAGTGCGGCGCCGAGGTCTTCGAGGGCCGGTGGCCGGCCCTGGATCGGCGGAACCTTGGGCGGCAGACAGGCCCGCAAGGATTCAGCCGCAGCCTGGGCCAGGGGATGACCGGCCGCCCCATAGGCTTCGGCCGCGGCGTCCAGGAACGTCGCCAGGGCGTGGCTCACATTCCGAACTCTGCTCATGGGCGGTCCATTGTCTTGCGGCACCGGGCTTGCGGGGGCATCGCCAGGATATACATTGAAGCCATGCCCGAATCGACAGATCTCATGGCCGCCGAAATGTCTCCGCCCTATCTCGAGGCGCTCAACGAGGCCCAGCGCCAGGCGGTCGAGGCCTTGGACGGCCCGGTCCTGGTGCTGGCCGGCGCCGGCACCGGCAAGACCCGGGCCCTGACCACTCGCCTCGCCCACCTGCTGGTGACCGGCCGGGCGACGCCGGGTCAGATTCTGGCCGTGACTTTCACCAACAAGGCGGCGCGCGAAATGCGCGAGCGAGTGGCCGACCTGCTCCAGCGCCCGGTTGAGGGCTGGTGGCTCGGCACCTTTCACGCCGTCGCGGCGCGCATGCTGCGACGCGACGCGGAGCGGGTCGGCCTGCGGTCCGATTTCACCATCCTCGATACCGACGATCAGTTACGGCTCTTGAAGCAAGTCATGGCGGCGGCCGGCATCGAGGACCGCAAGGCCCCGGTGCGCGCAGTTCTGGGCGTCATTCAAAGCTGGAAGGACCGTGGCCTCGCGCCCAACAAGGTGCCCCCGGGGCAAACCGGCGGCCTGGGCGGCGAGCTGGGCGGCGGACGCCTGGTCGAACTTTACCGGGCCTATCAGGAGCGTCTGGTGACCCTGAACGCCTGCGACTTCGGCGACCTCATGCTCCACACCCTGACCCTCTTTCAAACCTGTCCGGAGGTTCTGGAAAACTATCACCGGCGGTTCCGTTACCTGCTGGTCGACGAGTACCAAGACATCAATGTGGCGCAGTACCTTTGGCTGCGCCTGCTGGCCCAGGGTCATAAAAACATCTGCTGCGTCGGCGACGACGATCAGTCGATCTACGGTTGGCGCGGCGCCGAGGTCGGCAACATTCTGCGCTTCGAGACCGATTTTCCCGGCGCCAAGGTGATCCGGCTGGAGCGCAATTACCGCTCGACCGGGCGCATCCTGGCGACCGCGTCGGGCCTGATCGCCCACAACAGGGGCCGCCTCGGCAAAACCCTCTGGACCGAGGACGAAGAGGGCGCCAAGCCACGGGTGCGCGGCCTGTGGGACGGCGAGGCCGAAGCGCGTTTCATCGGCGAGGAAATCGAGGATTTGCAGCGCCGGGGCCTCGCCCTATCGCAGATCGCGATCCTGGTGCGCACCGGTGCCCAGACCCGCGCCTTCGAGGAACGCTTCATCACCCTGGGCCTGCCCTACCGGGTGGTCGGCGGCGCGCGCTTTTACGAGCGCCTCGAGGTGCGCGACGCGCTCGCCTACTTGCGGGTTTTGGAGTCGCCCAGCCACGACCTCGCCTTCGAGCGTATCCTGAATAAGCCCAAGCGCGGCCTGGGCGATGCAACCCTGCGCCTGCTTCATCAGGCCGCGCGGGGCGCCGGGGTCCCGCTCTACGAAGCGGCGCGGCGCTTGATCGAGACCGACGAGTTGCGCCCCGCCGCGCGCCGGTCCCTGGCCGGCCTGTTGGCAGATTTCGCGCGCTGGCGCGGCCTAAGTGACACCATGCCGCACCCGGAACAGGCGGAAATCCTGCTCGACGAATCCGGCTACACGGCCATGTGGCAAAACGACAAGTCGGCGGACGCGCCGGGCCGTCTGGACAACCTCAAGGAACTGGTCAACGCCATGGCCGAGTTCGAATCCCTGGCCGGGTTCCTCGAACACGTCGCCCTGGTCATGGAACTGAACGAGGCCGAGGGCCAGGACATGGTCAGCCTCATGACCCTGCACGCCGCCAAGGGCCTGGAATTCGATACGGTGTTTCTGCCCGGTTGGGAGGAAGACTTATTCCCCAGCAAGCGGGCGCTGGACGAATCCGGCCAGCGGGCGCTGGAGGAAGAACGCCGCTTGGCCTATGTCGGCCTGACCCGGGCGCGCCAGCGGGCGATTATCAGCTTCGCCGCGAACCGTCTGCTCCATGGCTCCTGGGCGCCGGCGATCCCCTCGCGCTTCATCGACGAGTTGCCCAAGGAGCATATCGAGGTGGAAAGCGATGCCGGCCTCTACGGCGCGACCGCCGGCGGCTTCGGTTTCGGCCAGGATTTCGCCGAAACCCAGCCGGGCTTCGCGCCGGCCGGCGATCGTCTGAGCCCGGGCATGGCGCGGGCGCGCCGGCGCGGCGCGCGTGGCGACAGTTTCATCGAATTGACCGCCCAGACGATCGAGTCCCCCTCCGGCGGCAACCTTGGCCGGGGCAGCCGCGTGTTTCATCAGAAGTTCGGTTACGGCCAGGTGGCCCACGTGAACGGCGATCGCCTGGACATCGAATTCGACAAGGCCGGGCGCAAAAAAGTCATCGCCAGTTTCGTCGTTCCCGCCGATCAGGCGGGCTGACATCGCTGTGGCGGATCGCGGGGGTTCGGCGTGGTGCCTGCGTCTAACGGTGCCGGGCGATGTCGTGTCCAACTTCGAACGGGCGCTCGAGGCCCTTGAGGGTGCGGTGGCCAGCGGCCTGCCCGATGCGGCGGGCCAGGTAACCCTGGACGCCTACCTCGCGGCGGAACCGGAACGAGCGCGGGTCGTGGCCCTTCTGGCCGCTGGGGCGCTGGCCGCGCAAATCGCGCCGCCCGATTTCGAGATCGAGCGCCTGCCCGACCTCGATTGGGTCGCGGAAGGGCGCAAGGCCCTGCCGCCGATCCTGGCCGGGCCCTTCTACCTCTATGGCGCCCACGTCACGGCGCCGCCGCCGCCTGAGACGATGCCAATCCGGATCGAAGCCAGCGTCGCTTTCGGCACCGGACGGCACGAGACCACGCGAGGCTGCCTCCTGGCCCTGGCGGACATCGAACGCGAAGGGGTGTCCATGGCCTGCGCCCTGGATATGGGCTGCGGTTCCGGCATCTTGGCCTTGGCCGCGGCCAAGCTATGGGGCTGCTCCGTCCTGGCCGTGGACAACGATCCGGAGGCGGTGCGTCTGAGCGCGGAAAACGCGCGAATCAACGGTGAGGCAAAGCTGGTGCGGGCCGAACAGGGCGACGGCTATGCCACCCCGGCGGTTGCCGAGAGCGCCCCTTACGACCTGATTGTCGCTAATATCTTGGCAGGGCCGCTACAAGCCATGGCGGGTGACTTGATTCGCCATCTCGCGCCCGGCGGCACGGCGGTTTTGTCCGGGCTGCTCTCAACCCAGTCGCAAGACGTGCTGGAGGCCCATCGGCCGCTGGGCCTGGTTCGCGACTATCCGCTCGGCGATTGGACCACGCTGGTCATTCAAGGGCGCGCCTGAGACTCCAACAGGCCTTCTCATCGCGGTCTTCGTTTGCCAATATTGATCCGGCATTAGGCGCACAAGGAGGCTCGATCCGGCACGAACGTGATAGCGATCACTGCGTGCTTCCTGCACCGGGCCATAACATCCGCGCCGATTCGGGCGGCGGTCGCGCCGCCAACTTAGGGAAGGAGTGAAGACATGGCCTACATCGATTGGATGATCAAAGGACCGAAGATCGCGTCGTGCAACTGCGACTACGGCTGCCCGTGCGAGTTCAACGCACCGCCCACGCACGACGTTTGCGAAGGGCTCGAGGCCATGCAGATCGACGAGGGGTACTTCGGCGACATCCGACTCGAGGGCTTGCGCTTCGCCGCCGCGTATCGCTGGCCGGGCCCCGTGCACGAGGGCGGCGGCATCGTCCAGGGCTTCATCGACGAACGTGCCGACGAGGCGCAGCGCGACGCCCTGATCCAAATCCTGTCCGGCCTGGAGCAGGAGCCGACCACGGCCTTCAACATTTACGGCTCGACCATCGAGACGGAGTACGACCCGGTCTTCGGGCCGATCGACTTCGCGTACGACATGGCGGCGCGCACCGGGCATTTCAGTGTCCCCGGCCATATCGAGATGACGCTCGAACCGATCCGCAACCCGGTGACGGGAAAGCCGCACCGGGCGATCATCGGCCTGCCCGAAGGCTTCGAGTTCCGCGAGGCCGAAATGGCGAGCGGCACCTTCGCCGGGACGGGCGAGATCAAGTTCGAGAACAGCGGGTGCTACGGCTTTTTGACCGTGGTCGGTTACGGCCCGCACGGGGTTATCGGCTGACCGGCGCCGCCAGATTGCCCAAAGGCGGGCTCGTGCGGACGGCGGTCTCGGCGTCGCGCCTCGAAGCCGCCTTGAAAAAGGACCGCGCCGTCGTCCTGACCGGTCTGGCCGCGGTCGTCGTACTCGCGTGGGCGTACATTCTGGCGGGCGCCGGCATGGGTATGAGCGCGTTCGACATGACCGCACTGTCGTCCGCCACCGGCGCCCCCGCGATGGCGGATATGGCCATGGATGCCGCGACGCCGGCGGCTTGGTCGCCCGGCTACGCGCTCCTCATGTTTTTCATGTGGTGGATCATGATGGTCGCGATGATGCTGCCCAATGCCGCACCCATGGTTTTGCTCTTCGCGGCGGTCAATAGGAAGCAGCGCGAACGTGGGCATTTCAACGCCCCGACCGGGATCTTCGCCCTAGGGTATATCGTCGTATGGGGCGCGTTCAGCCTGGCCGCGGTAGCGCTGCAATGGGGCCTGGAGCGCACGGGACTGCTGTCTTCGATGATGACCAGCACGAGCATCCTGCTCGGCGGTGCGGTCTTGGTCGCAGCCGGACTTTGGCAACTCACGCCGCTTAAGCACGCCTGCCTGCGGCATTGCCGTTCGCCCCTTCATGTCCTGTCGCACAACTGGCGTAAAGGGCGCGTCGGTGCCTTGCGCATGGGCCTGGAGCACGGCGCATTCTGTCTCGGCTGCTGTTGGTTCCTGATGGGCCTGCTGTTCTATGGCGGGGTCATGAACCTGTACTGGATCGCGGGCCTGGCGGCCTACGTTCTTTTGGAGAAGGTCGTGCCGGCCGGCCATTGGCTCGGCTATGCAACCGGGGCCGGCCTCGTCGTCTGGGGTGGCGTGCTGCTCGCCGCCGCAGCGTGAGTCGCCCAGACAAACGAAAAGCGGCGGCCCCTACTTGGGACCGCCGCCTGGCGTTGTCGGATTATGAGAAGCGAGGTGTCTTACGCGACGCCGCGGCGCGATTGGTTGCCGTTGGCCGGACGCGCGAGCTTGCGATTGGCCAGGTCCTCCGGCACCCAATCCACGTCGCCCTTGACGTAGCCCAGGTCGGTCAGGGTTTCGTGGTTCAAGCGGGCCATTTGGCCGGCAGCGACACGGCTGATCTGCCATTGACGCAGGGGCCGGATCGCGTCTTCGGTCCGCCGGAGCAGATCGTGCACCGGCGATGACGCCAAATGCGACCGGGTGCGCAGCTCGCCCTTGATGGCACGGCCGCTGAGGCCACTGCCCGCCAGGGCACTCTTGGCCGCGACGGTCAGGGCGACCTCCTGAATTTGGCCGCGCTCGATGCCGATATCGGCCAGCATGCGATCGGACAAACCAGCCAGGTCGCGGGCCGTCCGGGCCTGGGCACCGGCCATCCGCACCTGATCCATCAGACGAGTCCACAGCGACGCCGCCGGGGCGCCAGTGCCACGCGTGCCAGTCGTCTGGGCCGCGACGAATTCGATATCGCCTCGGGTCAATCCAATGTCGTCGAGCATGCGGTCGTCCAACCGCTGCAGCTCCCGTCCGGTCCGGCGCTGGTCGAGCTTGCGCGCGATGGCGGCGAGGATCTTGTGAGCGAAGGACGCGTCGTGGCCGATCTGAATCGACCCGGCGTGTTTTGCAATTGCCTGAGTCATAACGGTTCTCCAAAAAAAACGGCCGCCTCTGCAGGTCCTTGACGTCTCGTCGCTGGCTGCATTTCGGTCTACCTGAAAGATAATCTAGGGCTTTCCCCGGCTAAGCGGCAACGTACATATTGCACTGCAGCAATGCTAAAAGGGCATAACTAACAGAATCTTAACCACAATGCCGAGGCTCGGCCGGAGCGGGTTTCGGTGCCAGCGCGGACGTCGGGCGGCGCTGGTCGAATCGCGTGCCTAGGCCTAGACCGGGCCTCGAAGACCCAGCGCAGAGTCGCCAGCCTATGGGTCGCCGAAAGCGATTCCCTTTCCCCCTGATCTGCTCTAGCCTTCGCGGCGCCAACCTGGAAGGAAATCCATGACTGCGACGCCAGACCAAGCCCCACAGGAAACGCCGTCGCCCGCGGCACGGATGAACCTGCTGCGCGCGGAGTTATCGCGCCGCGGTCTGGCCGGCTTCGTCGTGCCGCGCGCGGACGCCCATCTGGGCGAATACATAGGGGCGGACTCCGAGCGCCTGTCCTGGCTAACCGGCTTCACGGGCTCGGCCGGCCTGGCGGTGGTCATGGAGACCGAGGCGGCGGTTTTCGTGGACGGCCGCTACACCCTTCAGGTCCGCGACCAGGTCGACGGCGACCTGTTCGAGTTCTGCCATTTGACCGATCAGCCGCCGGCCGACTGGATCGCCGGCCACCTGGCGGCCGGGCAAGTCCTGGGGGTCGACCCCTGGCTGCACAGCGAGCGGCAGATCGCGGCCTTGCGCCAGGTGGCGGAAAAGGCCGGGGCCGCCCTGGTGTTGCAAGACGACAACCCGGTCGATGCGGTTTGGGCCGGGCGCCCGGCGGCCTCGACCAACCCGGTGGTGGCCCATGCGCTCGAGCACGCCGGCAAGGCGGCGGCCGACAAACGCGCCGAGGTCGCTGAACAATTGGTCGCGCAGGAGGCGGACGCGGCGGTCCTAACTTTGCCGGACTCGATCGCCTGGCTGCTCAACGTCCGGGGCCAGGACGTTCCCAATTCGCCCTTGCCACTGTCGTTCGCGGTGCTGCGTGCCGACGCCACGGTGCAGTGGTTCCTAGCCCCCGAAAAGGTCACGGCGGCGCTGCGCGACCATATCGGCAACGGTGTCACGATTCACGACCCGGGCGAACTGGGGTCGGCGCTCGACGCCTTGGGCGCGGCGGGTAAGGCGGTGCTGGCCGATCCCGAGACCGCGGCGGCCTGGGTCTTCGCCCGCTTGCAAGACGCCGGGGCCCGCGTGGTCAAGGGGGCGGACCCTTGTCAGCTTCCCAAGGCCTGCAAGAACGTGGTCGAATTGGCCGGCGCGCGCGCGGCCCATCGGCGCGACGGATGTGCGGTGGTCCGATTCCTGAGCTGGGTCGACCAACATGGCGTGGCGCGGGCCAAGGCTGGCGACCCGCTCTACGAGGCCGAGGCTGCCGCGCACCTTTTGGCCCTGCGCGGCCAAGGCGAGCTGTTTCAAGGCCGGTCGTTCGAAACCATCTCAGGCGCCGGCCCGAACGGCGCCATCGTACATTACCGCCCCGGCGACGAGGAGAGCCGGCCGCTCGGCCTCAACGAGATGTTCCTGGTCGATTCCGGCGGGCAATACCTGGACGGCACGACCGACGTTACCCGCACCATTGTGAACGGTGAGCCGAGCGCCGAGATGCGGGACCGCTTCACGCGGGTGCTCAAAGGCCACATCGCCTTGGGGACAGCACGGTTTCCCAAGGGCACGACAGGCAGTCAACTCGATGCCCTGGCCCGCTATCCCCTGTGGCAGGCCGGTCTGGATTTCGATCACGGCACCGGTCACGGCGTCGGCAGCTACCTCAGCGTGCACGAGGGCCCGCAGCGCATTTCGAAGGTGCCGAACCGGGTCGCGCTGGAACCGGGCATGATCGTGTCCAACGAGCCGGGCTACTACAAGACCGGAGCCTATGGCATTCGGATCGAGAACCTGGTGGCCGTGGTGGAAAGCCCCGCCCAAGGGCCCGACGAGCAGGACATGCTGGCGTTCGAGACCTTGACCCTGGCGCCGATCGACCGACGGCTGATCGACCCGGGCTTGCTCAACCCGGAAGAAATCGCATGGTTGAATGCCTATCACGCCCGCGTCCGCGAGACCCATCGCGATAGCCTGGACCCCGAGGCGGCCGCCTGGCTCGATCAGGCGACGCAGCCGATTTAGCGCTAGGCCGCCGCTTCGCCGAAGAGGGCCTTCAAGTAGGCGTGCTGGATGTCGTTGATGTGGCGCGATATCTCGGCCAGGTCCTGGCCGATCTGCTCTGCCATGGCCAGATCCTCCGATATGAAGAGATCGGTCGGCTCGGCCCATCGCTGGGTCATGTGAATCAAGGCCCGATAGGCAGCCCTTTGATCCGGCCGGTCTCCGCCGCCCAAATCCTGGACTTTCTTGAGGATGAATTCGAGGCTTTCTTCGGCTTTAAGCATTAGGCGCCACATCCCTGTCTGGTGGAGGCCAAATTTAGACCCTGAGGGGTAAAAACTTCGTTTGTGTTCCTACACCAAGTTTCCACGCCCGATCAGGGTCAGCCATTCTGCCTCGCTTAGGGTGGTGACGCCGAGATCGGCCGCCTTACGCGCCTTGGAGCCGGCGTCGGCCCCGACCACCACATAGTCGGTCTTCTTGGAGACCGAGCCGGCCACTTTCGCGCCTAAACTCTCGGCCCCGGCCTTGGCTTCGCCCCGCGACATGGTCTCCAAGGTTCCGGTAAAGACCACCGTCTTACCGGCGACGGGCGAATCCGTATCGTCCGGCGCCTTGGCCGCCTCGACCGTTAGTTCGCGTTGCAGATCCTCGAGGACTTCCCGGTTATGGGGTTCGGTGAAGAATCCGACGATCTCGGCCGCGACGCCGGGGCCGATCCCGTCGATATTGAGCAGGTCCCCAAAGGCCGGGCCTTCAGGGTCCGCCGCTTCGTTCATGCTCCGGATCACGGCGTCCAGGGTTTCGTAGTTGAGGGCCAGAAGTTTGGCCGTCGCCTGCCCGACCTGGCGGATACCCAGGGCGTAGACGAAACGCTCGAGCGGAACCCGGCGGCGGGCCTCGATGGAGGCGATCAGGTTCTCGGCTGATTTCCCACCCCAGCCCTCACGCGCGGCGATCTCGGCTTCCCGCGCCTTGAGCCGGAAGATATCGGCCGGGGTCTCGATCAGGCCGTCGTCCCAAAACGCCACGATGTGCTTGGTGCCCAGGCCCTCGATGTCGAAGGCGTTGCGGCCGACGAAGTGTTTCAGCCGTTCCACAGCCTGGGCCGGGCAGATCAGGCCGCCGGTGCAGCGCCGGACCGCCTCGTCGGGCTCGCGCACCGCGTGACTTTGGCAGACCGGGCACGTTTCGGGGAATTTGTACTTCCTGCTGCCCTTGGGCCGCTTGTCTTTCACGACCGAGACCACTTGCGGGATTACATCGCCGGCGCGCTGAACGATGACCGTGTCGCCGACACGCACATCCTTGCGCGCGATTTCATCTTCGTTGTGCAGGGTCGCGTTGGAGACCACCACGCCGCCCACGGTGATCGGCTCCAAACGCGCGACCGGCGTCAAGGCGCCGGTCCGCCCGACCTGGATATCGATCGCCTTGAGCAGGGTCTGGGCCTGCTCGGCCGGAAATTTGTGGGCGATGGCCCAGCGCGGGGCCCGGCTGACGAAGCCGAGACGCTCCTGCAAGGCCAGGCTATCGATCTTGTAGACCACGCCGTCGATATCGTGGGCCAGATCGGCACGCGCGGCCATGGTTGCGCGGTAGAAGGCCAAGACCTCGTCTAAATCGTGGCAGAGGCTTGCCGGCTCGTTGACTTGAAACCCCCAATCGGCGAGGCGCTGGCGAATTTCCCACATGCCCGCACCGATCGGGGCCGAAAGCTCGCCCCAGTGATAGGCAATGAAATGCAAGGGCCGCGATGCCGTGACCTTCGCGTCCAGCTGGCGCAGGGACCCGGCGGCGGCATTGCGCGGGTTGGCGAAGGCCTTGGCCTCGGCGGCCTCCTGCCGGGCGTTCAAGGCGAAGAAATCGTCCCGACGCATGAAGACCTCGCCGCGCACCTCGATCGCCTCCGGCCAGCCCTTGCCTTTCAGGCGCGCCGGCAAATCGCCGACGGTTCTGACATTGGCGGTGACGTTTTCGCCCTTGGTGCCGTCGCCACGGGTCGCGGCCTGAACCAATTCCCCCGCCTCATAGCGCAGGGAGAGCGATAGACCATCGATCTTCGCCTCGGCCAGGATGTCCAAGGCGGCCTCGGGCGCCAGGTTGAGAAAGCGCCGAATGCGCGCCAGAAACTCCGCCACATCCTCGTCGGCGAAAGCATTGCTCAGCGACAGCATGGGAACGCTGTGCGCGACCTCGCCAAAGCCGGCCGAGGGCCGCGCGCCAACCCGGTGCGATGGGCTTTCCGGCAAGATCACGTCCGGAAAGCGCGCCTCGATGGCCTCGTTGCGGCGCCGCAAAGCATCGTAGTCGGCGTCCGATATCTCCGGGTCGTCCTGCTGATAATACAGCGTGTCGTGATGCTGGATTTCCGCCGCCAGGCGCGCGAGTTCGGCGGCGGCCTCCGCGCGGTTCAGGTCTTCGACCGGGGTCCGGCTCATGGCGCGCGTCATCGCGGGTCGGCTTCGATCAAGCGGCGCGCGGCGGCGCGGGCTTCTTCCGTGATCTGGGCGCCGGACAACATGCGGGCAATCTCCTCGCACCGTTCCCCCGGGTCCAAGGTACTAACCCGGGTGGTCAGACGCTCGCCGTCCGCTTCCTTGCGGACCCGCAGGTGATAGGCGCCGCGGGCGCCGACCTGGGGGCTGTGGGTCACCACCAGGACCTGGCGATCGCGGGTCAAGCGAGCCAGGCGCTCACCCACGGCATGGGCTGTGGCCCCGCCGATACCCGAATCGACCTCGTCGAAGACCAGGGTGCGGCCCGGTGCCACGCCCGCCAAGACCACCTTGAGCGCCAGGAGGAATCGCGCCAGTTCGCCGCCCGAGGCGATCTTGCCCAAGGGGCCGGGTGCGGCACCCGGGTTGGTGGCAACCTGGAAGGCAATCCGGTCCATGCCGGCCGGGCCCCAATCCGCTTCGTCGCGCGCTTCGACTTGGGTGACGAACGTGGCACGGTCCAATTTCAAGGGCGGCAGTTCCTTGGCGACGGCCGCGTCCATGGCTTTGGCACTGGCGCGCCGGGCCGCGCCCAGGGTTCCGGCGGCGGCTTGGTAGTCGGCCCGGACGGTTTGCGCGGCGCGCGCCAAGTCGTCCAGGCGTGCGCCGCCGCTGTCGATGCCCATCAGGCGTTCCGATAAGGTCCGCTGGACCTCGGCCAGGCCGTCAACCTCGGTGCCGTGTTTGCGGGCCAGTTCGCGAAGCGCGAAATACCGGGCCTCGACCTCTTCCTGGCGTGCCGAATCGAGCTCGATGTCCGCCGAGACGGATTGAATTTGCGCCAAGGCTTCGCCGGTTTCGACCGCGGCGCGATCCAGGGCTTCCAAGGCTCCGCTCAAGCGGCCGCCGGCCTTGGCCGCGATGCGCTCCAGGGTCCGCTGGGCACCGGCCAGGGCCGCCTCCGCCCCGCCGCTTGACGCCTCGCCGCCGGTTAGGTGGGCGGCCGCGGCGCTCAAGGCCTCGGTCAAGCGTTCGGCGTTCATCAGCATTTCGCGCTGGTCACTCAAGTCCCGCTCTTCGCCCGCGCGCGGGGCCAAAGCCTCCAGTTCCGCAACCGCGGCACGCAGATAGGCCTCCTCGCGCCGGGCATGGTCCAGGTCTTGTTGCATGGTTGCGTGCGCCTCGACCGCCGCGCGCCAGTGGCGCCAAAGCGTCGCAACCTCTTGGGCCTGGTCCCCCAGCCCGCCATAGGCGTCCAGCGAGCCGCGATGGGTCGCGGTGTCCAGCAGGCCGCGTTGCTCGAACTGGCCCTGGACCTCGACCAGACCATCGCCCAAGCGGCGCAGCAAGCCGACCGAGACCGGCTGATCGTTGACGAAGGCCCGGCCCCGCCCGTCCGCACCCACGACCCGGCGCAAGACGACCTCTCCCTCTCCGGGGTCGATGTCATGCTCCGCCAGAACCGCCCAGAGCGGGTCCGGGGCCTCGACCTGGAACACCGCGGTGACGCTGGCGTGCTGCGCACCGGGCCGGACCAGCCCGGTATCGGCCCGGATGCCCAGCGCCAAGCCCAAGGCATCGAGCAAGATCGATTTGCCCGCGCCGGTCTCGCCGGTCAGGACACACAGTCCGGATTGGAAGGCAAGTTCGAGACGGTCGATCAGGACGATGTCGCGGATCGTCAGGCTGACCAGCATGCCGGCCTCAGGTAATCGATTTCCAGATCCGGCTAATCCAGGAGTCCTTGTTCTCCGCCGGACGCAGATCCACGCCCGTCAAGAGCGCGTAGCTATCGAGATACCAGGGGTTGCCGGGAAAATTATAGCCAAGGACGGCCGCCGTCGCCTGAGCCTCGTCGGCCACCCCGATGGCGAGGTAGCTCTCCACCAGGCGGTGCAGGGCTTCGGGCGCATGGGTCGTTGTCTGATAGTTCTGTATGACCGCGCGGAAACGATTGATCGCCCCCAGGTATTCGCCCTTGTTCAAATAGAACCGGCCGATCTCCATGTGTTTGCCGGCCAGGTGATCGCGTGCCAGATCGACTTTCAGGGTCGCATCGCGGGCATATTGGCTTTCGGGGAAGCGCCGCACCACCTCTTCCAGGGATTCCAGGGCCATGCGTGTCATCTTTTGGTCCCGGCCGATGTCCGATATCTGCTCGTAATAGCCGATCGCCCTCAGGTAATGGGCATAGGCAATATCGCGATTGCCGGGATGAAGCTGTATGAAGCGGTCCAGCGTATTGATGGATTCGTCGTATTTGTTGTCCTGATAGAACGCGAAGGCCGCCATGAGCTGCGCTTTGGAGGCCCAGACCGAATAGGGGTGCTGGCGCTCGACCTCGTCGAACAGGCGCGCGGCCTCCACGTATTCGCCTTCGAGCAAGTTGTTCATGGCCTGGTTATAGAGATCCTCGACCGGAAGCTCGACATACTCGGGCTCGGTGCTCGAACACGCACCTAGCATAAGCGCCAGAACGGCGGCCAAGAGGACCGCACCGCCTGCCCTGGCTTTGGATTGAAGTCGCCCAATCACCTTAAGGCTCCATGGTCTCGTCTGTATCAGCCACTCGGCCGCCAGTCGCGGATGGCCTGCGGGGCGGCTGGTTTCGGCAAGACTATAAGAGGAAGACCCGCCGGTCTCAAGCCAGGCCAGGGCACCGAGGCTTGGGACAAAGGGTTCAGGGACTGGCTAACCGAGGGATCGGTGACTCGAGAGGCCGAGAGCCCAGCCCGGCCGGGTTTTGCGACGACGGTCGCGGTGCCGGTTTGGCTTAGAGCGGGGCCGCCACGGCACGGGCCGGCGGCGTCAAGGCACCGGCACTCTGGGGCAGATCCGCCACGGTCATGTCGCGCAACCGCCAGGCATCGCGATCCGCGAACAGGGTTTGCAGCAGCCGCAGGGTCAGCGCGTGCCCGGCACGGAAGCCCCGGGTAACGCCGATTACCGGACCGCCGGCCAAGAATAAGTCGCCGATCAAATCCAGCACCTTATGGCGAACGAACTCGTTCTCGTAGCGCAGGCCGCCGGAATTCAAAACCTGATCGCCGCTGATGACGATCGCATTGTCGAGTGAGCCGCCGCGCGCCAGGCCCATGGACCGCATGCGGTCAACCTCGTGCAGGAAACCAAAGGTCCGGGCCCGCGCGATATCGCGCTTGTAAGCGCCTTCGTCGACATGCATGGACCAGGTCTGACGGGCCACAACCGGGCTATCGAAATCGATTTCGAAGTCGATCGACATATCGCTGCCGGGTCGGAACGACGCCGAGCGATCCGGTTCCGAAACGTCCACTTCCTTCAAGACCTCGATCACCCGCCGGGGCGCGTTTTGCTTTACCACGCCAGCGCATTCAATCAGGAAAACGAAGGGTGCCGCGCTGCCGTCCATTGCCGGCACTTCCGGCCCGTCGAGCTCAACCTCGGCATTGTCGATGCCACAGCCCAACAAGGCCGACATCAGGTGTTCGATGGTCGCGATCTTTTCACCGTCCGCGCCATGGACCAGCGTGGTACACAAAGGCGTCTCGATGGCGTATTGCCAAGTCGCCGGGATCTCGATCGGGCCGCCCGGCAATCCGGTGCGGCGAAACACAATGCCGCTGTTCGGCGCGCCGGGGTACAGGGTCATGTTGACCTTCACGCCGCTGTGCAATCCGATCCCGGAACAATGGATCGCATTCTTCAGGGTTCTCTGGCGGATTGTGTGGCCGCTCGAATGATCTTGCATTAATTTCATCGTCTCACTTCCGCCCAATGGTTTTACGGGCTGAAAACGAGACTCCAGGCTCAACGTCGAGGCCCCGTGGCTAACGCCCGGACCGAACGGATGCAGAGCAGGAATCCCCCAAAAAAAAGAACGCGAACAGATAGTGTTGGACCGATAATGTAGTTGGCTTCGGTGAAGCCATCAAATCACTGATTGTTACAGTATATTTCGCACGTGGCCTTGGTTTACGGCCTATTAAGCAAGATTCGCCGCCCGGGGATTTCGAGGGGCATTCCCCGGGCGGCCGAACCTTGAGCGGCAGTTTAGGTGCCGTCGAGCCGTGCTAGTTCGCCTGACGGCGAAGGAACGCCGGAATGTCCAAAAGTTCCTCCTCGTCGCGCCGGCTATCTGCGGCGCTCGGGTTGTCGAGCCCGCTCAGACTGGTTTGCGCGGTGGGTTGCGCCGCCGGCTGGGCCGGCGTGCTCGGGCCGCGCCGGGCATCCCGGTGGTCCTCCGTCAGGCTAGGCTCGCTTCGCGGCGTTTCGCGCGGCTCACTGGACTGCGCGGCCGAGGACAGGGCCCTGGCCGCGTTTTCAGTGAAATTGGCGAACAACCGTTGAGCCTTCTTGCGGTCGAAACCCAGGCTTGGCCGGTCGACGCCCGGGGGCAAGGAGCCATTGGAGACCGCCGCCGCGGCGAAGGGGTCCGCCGCCTGGGGCGCCACCGATTCGGCCTCCGCATCCGCCTGGACCGGCTCCGGTGCGATGAAGCCCCGCTCCCGGCGTGCGGCTTCCGACGGTCCGGCCCGTTCGGCGGATTCCGGGGCGCCTTGCGAAGCCGCCTGGGAGTACGCGAACAAGCGGTTCGCGTGCGGATTCTCCGCGACCTCCGGCTCAGGCTGAGCCTCGGGCTCGTCGACCGCCACCACCGGGTCGCCCGCTGCCTGGGCCTGGTCTAGGATCTCGGGGGCGGCGTCATAGGCGGTATCGTAGGCCGTGGCCGTGCTGACCGCGGCCGTGGCCCCGCCCGCTCGACCCAGGCCGGACCCGCCGGACTGGGACACACTTCGATTCGACACCAGGCTGAGCGGTTGCGGCGCCGGCTGCGGCGCCGAGGCCATCTCCGCCTCGATCCCGGTGGCCACGACCGAAACCCGCATGCGGCCTTCCAGGCTTTGGTCGAAGATCGCGCCAAAGATGATATTGGCGTCCGGGTCGACCTCGTCGCGGATCCGGTTGGCGGCCTCGTCGACCTCGAACAGGGTCAAGTCCATGCCGCCCGAGATGTTGATCAGGACGCCACGCGCGCCCTTCATGGATACCTCGTCCAGCAAAGGGTTCGAGATTGCGGCCTCGGCGGCGCTCAGGGCACGGCTGTCGCCCTCTGCCTCGCCAGTGCCCATCATGGCCTTGCCCATCTCGGTCATGACCGAGCGAATGTCGGCGAAGTCCAGGTTGATCAAACCCGGCATGACCATGAGGTCGGTCACGCCGCGAACCCCCGAACGCAGTACGTCATCGGCCATCTTGAAGGCGTCTGCAAAGGTCGTCTTCTCGTTGGCAACCCGGAACAAATTCTGGTTCGGGATCACGATCAGGGTATCGACGTATTGGGTCATTTCCGAGATGCCGGCTTCGGCCATGCGCATACGGTGCACGCCCTCGAACTGGAACGGCTTGGTCACCACGCCGACAGTCAGGATACCGGCCTCGCGGCTGGCTCGGGCGATGACGGGTGCCGCACCGGTGCCGGTGCCGCCGCCCATGCCCGCGGTGATGAACACCATGTTGGCACCGTCCAGCTCGGCCAGGATATCGTCGAGCTGCTCTTCCGCCGCCGCCCGGCCAATATCCGGGCGCGACCCGGCGCCGAGGCCTTGCGTGATGCTACGGCCCATCTGGATGCGGCGTTCGCACAACGACAGGCCCAAGGCTTGGGCGTCGGTGTTCGCGATCAAGAAGTCGACGCCTTCGACGTTCGACTGGATCATGTTGTTGACCGCGTTGCCGCCGGCGCCGCCAACCCCGATCACGGTTATCTTGGGTGCTAAGTTGTTCTCTAACTTGGGTACACTTAAATTCAAGGTCATGACCTCCTCCATTGCCCCTCTAGATGGATAGTGCGTGTCACTAGACTCAACCAAGGCGTTGCTCCGATCCGGCCGAAGCGTCCGTAACTCGTCTTCAAAAGTGTTCTCGTAACCAGTGGCCGACCCGGCCCAGCAACCCGTTGGATATGCTCGGCAGGGTTTCCGATTCGCCGGACGTGGCCGGTTCCTCGGCGGCGCCGTAAATCAACAATCCCGCGCAGGCCGCGTAGGCCGGGCCCGCAGTCGCCTCGGCCAGGCCATCGACCCGAGTCGGCCGGCCGACGCGCAGCTGTTTGTCCAGAACCAGCCCGCCGAGTTCGCGAGTGCCGGGCAGCAACGAGGCACCGCCGGTCAAGACCACGCGACGACCGCCCAGTTTGTCGAAGCCGCTGGCCTCCAGGTGCGAGCGCACCAATTCGAAGGTTTCCTCCAGGCGCGGCTGAATGATGCCGACCAGCAGTGAGCGCGGCACCTGACGGGCGTTCTTGTCGTCGTCCTCGCCGACCTGTGGCACGTCGATCATCTCGCGTTCGTCGGCGTCGGTCGCCATGGCATGGCCGTAAAGCGTCTTCAGGCGCTCGGCGTGGGTCAAGGTGGTCGAGAGACCGCGCGCGATATCCTTGGTCACGTGATTGCCGCCGACCGGCACCACGTCGGTATAGACCACGCTGCCCTCATAGAAGACCGCAATGCTGGTCATGCCGCCGCCCATGTCGATCACGGTGACACCAAGTTCGAATTCGTCGTCGGCCAGGGACGCCATGCCCGAGGCATAGGGCGCGACCACGTATCCCGCGACGTCCAGGTGGCAGCGCCGGACACAGGTGGTTAGATTGCGCACCGCGCCGGTCGCGGCGGTCACGAAGTGAATGTTGACGCCCAGTTGATCGCCGAACATACCGCGCGGGTCGCGAATACCGCGGTTGCCGTCGATGGTGTAGGCGGTCGGAATCGAATGGATCATCTGACGGCCATTGTCGCTTTGCCGCAGCTCGTCCGGCGGCACGGTGCCGTGCCCGTTCAGGCCGTGGGTCTGATGACAATGCTCGAACGCCCGACGCAGGTCGCTGTCGCCGACCTCGTGACCGTTCAGCGCGATCTGCACGCCGACCGAACTCGACGCCGGATGCCCGCCGGCCAGGCTGACCACCACCCGGTCGATGGTGTGCCCGGCCATTTGCTCGGCGGCGTGGACCGCGTTGAGAATCGTTGCCTCGGCCGCGGCCATGTCGACCACGGTGCCGTTCTTGATCCCGCGGCTGGCTTGCTGACCGATACCAATCACCCGGGGCCGCTCGCCGTCCTCGGCGCGCGCGATAAAGCAACACACCTTGCTGCAGCCGATATCGAGCGCGGCGACCAAGCCGCCCTTAGTCCTGGTCAGACTCTTCGTCAGTTTCATCGCTCCCGATCCGAAATGCGGCCTATTGCCGATACCATCACCAAATCTCTTGGCCTCATCCTCAAGTGTCCTCGCCGCCGACCTGCGGCTTGACGCCGGGCGCCGTGCGCACCACCAGGCGGTCGGGCATGCGCAGATCGATAGCGATCACGTCGCGCTCCAGAACGCCGTGCTCGCGCTGCATCCGGGCCAACTCCGCCCAGGCCGCTGTCGGGTCGTCTTCCGGCAGACGGATATCGATCCCGCCATCCAGGCGCACGTTCCAACGGCGGCCGCGAACCAAGACCGCCGCCGCGACACGCGGACGCAAATCCGGCTCGCTTTCCAGCAGAGCGACCAAGCCCAGGGCATGGCGCGGCGCGTCCTCGCCGACCAAGAGCGGCAGCGACGCGAAGGCCTCGGGCGGGGCATCCCGTACGATCTCGCCGCGTTCGTCGATGACCGCCAGCTTGCCGTCCCTTTGCCATAGGGCGAGCGGGATCCGTTCGACCAAACGCACGAAGATCACACCGGGCAGGCGCCGCTCGACCTCCGCTTTGCGGACCCAGGGCAAGGCTTCCAGTTCTTTCCTGGCTTGGTGCGGATTGAAACTCAGGATCGGCGCACCCCGGCCGACCCGCAGAGTGCCCAGAATTTGGCTGCGCGCGGTGCGATTGCGGCCCTCGACCAGAACATCCTCGACCCGCAAGCCGGCCTCGGCGGTGGCACTCAGGGCTTGGTGCGCCAACCAATCGGCTTGCCGGTCGATCCAGCCGCTCGACCATAGGCCGATTAGGCTGCCCAGGCTCAAGGCCGCCAGGGCGCTGACCGCGACCCGCCGGCGCAGGCGCCAATCGGCGCCGCGGTGCACGGTCCGGCGGCGGCTGGGCTTGGCGGCACCGCGCTTCTTCGATGCGCGCCGTTTGGTGTCGGTGCGCCAGGGGGCGAAAAACCCTAAGAGTCGCATGAGGCGTTCTCCACCATCCAGCTGCACAACTCGGCAAACGACATGCCCAGATGGGCGGCTTGTTCCGGAACCAAACTCAGCGGCGTCATGCCCGGCTGGGTGTTGACCTCGAGGAAGTAGAGATCGCCGGCCGCGCCGTTCTTCGTGTTGGTATCGTCGTAGCGGAAATCCGACCGCGAAACGCCACGGCACCCCAGGGTCTGGTGCGCGGCGTGCGCGCCGTCCAGGGCGGCCTTGGTAATCGCGTCGGGGATCGGGGCCGGGATCAGATGCTCGGCCCGCCCGTCGGTGTACTTGGCCTGATAATCGTAAAAGCCCTCGCGCGTCTTGATTTCGGTGACCGCGAGCGCCCGCTCGCCCATGACGCTGACGGAGAGTTCGCGCCCGGGTATGAAGCGCTCGACCAGAAGGTCTTGATCGTCGGTCCAGTCCATGCCGTCCAGGACCGAACGATTGTCGCCCTCGCGCATGATGCGCACACCGACGCTGGACCCCTCCTTAAGCGGCTTGACCACATAGGGCAACGCCATGACCTCGCCTTGGGCCAGGTCCGCGCGCCGGACGATTTTGCCTTCGGGCGACGTGACGCCGCGCGCCGCGACCAGATGCTTGGTCATCTGTTTGTTCATGGCCAGAGCCGAGGCCATGACTCCCGAATGGGTGTAAGGCAGCCGCAGGAGTTCGAGCAGGCCCTGCACGCAACCGTCCTCACCCCAGCGGCCATGCAAAGCGTTGAACACCACATCGGGTTTCGGCTTGGCCAGGGCTTTCAGCAAGCCGCCGATATCGCTGGTCACGTCGATTTCCCGCACCTGGTAACCGGCTTCGCGCAAGGCCCCGGCACAGGCCGCGCCGCTGACCAGCGAGACCTCCCGCTCGACCGAGGTTCCCCCCTTAAGCACGGCGACCTGCTGGCTCATAGAGCCCCTCCCCAATGGCGCGGAACGCTGGGCAAGCCGATGCGGCGGATTTCCCATTCCAGGCTGATGCCACTGGCCTCAAAGACCCGCGTCCGAATTTCTTCGCCGAGGGATTCCAGGTCGGCCGCGCAGGCATCGCCGGTGTTGATCAGGAAATTGCAATGCTGTTCGGAGACCATGGCGCCGCCGCGCCGCAGGCCCCGGCAACCGGCCTTGTCGATCAGCTCCCAAGCCTTGAGGCCGGGCGGATTCTTGAAAGTCGAGCCGCCGGTCCGGGTCCGGATCGGCTGGCTGCTGCCGCGCGTCACCTGGATTTCGGCCATGCGTTGGGCGATGGCATCCGGGTCGCCCGGTTCGCCGCGCAGCCGCGCCCGAACGAAGACCCAATCGCAAGGCAGGGTCGATTTGCGGTAGGCCATGCCCAATTCGCCGGCCTTGAGAACATGGACCTGTCCGCGCGGGTCGAGCGCCCAGGCCTCGACCAGAACGTCCTTAGTCTCGCGGTTATACGCGCCGGCATTCATACGCAGCGCGCCGCCGATCGTGCCGGGCACGCCGCACAGGTATTCCAGCCCCGCGATTCCGGCATCGCGCGCCACGGCGGCCACGTTCAAATCCAGGCAGGCCGCGCCGCAGACGATATCCCCGCCCTCGACCACGATATCGGCGAACGCGCGACCGAGGCGGATAACGACGCCGGGCACGCCGCCGTCCCGGACCAAGAGGTTGGAGCCCACGCCGATGACCGTGACCGGCACGTCGGTAGGCTTTTCCCGCAGGAAATGCGACAGGTCCTCAATATCGGCCGGGCGAAACATGACCTCGGCGGGGCCGCCGACGCGGAACCACGTAATCCCAGCTAGCGCGGCCTGCTCGCGGTAGCGGCCGCGGATTGCGGGCAGCCGGTCGATCAAATCGGTTTCCTTGCGTTCGGCCATGGCCATCATCGCCCGGGCCCCGCGGTTTTCGGGCCGCGGGCCGCGATGGTTTCTTCCAGCTCGCCCGGCAGATCGTGGGCCCAGGCCGTGATGTTGCCCGCACCCAGGCAAATGACGTAGTCGTCCTCGCCGGCCAGTTCGGAAATGAGCGGCGCCAGCAGGGCCCGGTCGGTCAGGGCTGTCACGTTGCGGTGGCCGCGCGCGCGCATACCTTCGACCAGGCCATCCCGGTCGGCGCCTTCGATCGGCGTCTCGCCGGCGGCGTAGACGTCCGCAACGACCACATGATCGGCATCGTTGAAGCAGGCGCAGAATTCCTCAAACAAGTCGGCTAGGCGGCTGTAGCGATGCGGTTGCACAACTGCGATGACCTTGCCATCGGCAGCCTGGCGCGCCGCCTTCAGGACCGCCGAGATTTCGACCGGATGATGGCCATAATCGTCGATGATGGTGATCCCGCGCACCTCGCCGGTCTTGGTGAAGCGCCGCTTGACCCCGGCAAAGTTGGCCAGGGAGGTGAGGATCTTCTCGTCCGGCACACCGATTTCCCGCGCGACGGCGATCGCAGCCAAAGCGTTCAGCACATTGTGTTCGCCCGCCATGGGCAACTTGACGCCCTCGATCCTTTTGCGCTCCCCATCGAGATGCCCGCCGACTTCGATACAGAAGTGCTGGGCACCGCCGGCGGCGGAAAGCTCAATCGCCCGCACGTCGGCCTGCGGATTGAAACCGTAAGTGACGATGCGCCGGTTATCGATCCGACCGATCAGGGTCTGCACGGCGGGATGGTCGATGCACAGCACCGCCAGGCCATAGAACGGAATGTTCTCGACGAAGGCCTCGAAGGCATCGTGCAACGCATCCAACGAGCCATAGAATTCCATGTGCTCCGGATCGATGTTGGTGACCACGGCGATGGTTGCCGGCAGCTTGACGAAACTGCCGTCGCTTTCGTCAGCCTCGACCACCATCCATTCGCCCTGACCCAGGCGCGCGTTGGTGCCGTAGGCATTCACGATGCCGCCGATGATCACCGTCGGATCGATTCCGCCGCCGTCGAGCAGCGCGGCGATCAGCGACGTGGTCGTGGTCTTGCCGTGGGTGCCGCCGACCGCCACGGCCCACTTGAGGCGCATCAGCTCGCCCAGCATCTCGGCCCGGCGCACGATGGGAACCAGACGCGCGCGGGCGGCGGCGACTTCGGGGTTGTCGGCCTTGACCGCGGATGACACGACCACGGCCTGGACGTGATCCACGTTCTCGGCCTTGTGCCCGATGGCGATAGAAATGCCCATGTCGCGCAGGCGCTGAACGTTCGGGTTCTCGGACAGATCGCTGCCCTGAACCTTGTAGTCCAGACTGTGCAGGATCTCGGCGATGCCGCTCATGCCGATGCCGCCGATACCGACGAAGTGGATCGTGCCGATGTTTAGGGGCAGGCGTCTCATGCGGCCTCTCCTCGGTCCCGCTGGGCGTCGCCGTTGCGATCGCCCTGCGCACAGACCACGTCGGCCAGAGCCTGGGCGGCATCGTCATGAGCGCCGGCGCGGGCGCAGCGCGAGGCCTTGGCTAAAAGGGCCGGATTCGACAGCAGCGAAGACAGCCGCTCGGCCAGGTAAGGGGCGCTCAAGGCGCTTTGAGGAATCAGCCAGCCGCCGCCCACTTCGACCAAGCGCCGCGCATTCGCGCTTTGATGGTCGTCGGTGGCCGTGGGATAGGGCACCATCATGCCCGGCCGGCCGGCCGACGCCAATTCGGTCACGGTCGAGGCCCCGGCCCGGCAAATCACCAGGTGAGCGGCGCCCAGGCGATCCGCCATGTCGTCGAAATAGGCGCGCAGATCGTGGCGTATGCCGCCGGCCTTATAGGCCTCGCCGATGCGTTCCAGTTCCGGGCCGCGCACTTGCTGAGAGATGTGAATCCGGTCCCGCAGGGCCTGCGGCAGACGGCACAGGGCGTCCGGCACTACCTCGTTGAATACGCTGGCACCCTGACTGCCGCCGGTCACCAGCAGACGGATCTCATCGGTCTCGTCGGGCAGGGCATAGGGCCGACGGCCCAAGGCCGCAATTGCCGGCCGGACCGGGTTTCCAGTGACCCGGACCTTGGCGGCCGAGGACGCCGGAATACCGTCCACCTTGGCAAAGGAAACCGCCAGTGTGTCGGCTCGCCCGGCCAGCAGCCGGTTGGCGCGGCCCAGCACGGCGTTCTGTTCGTGCAGCACGATCCGCAAGCCGAGTTGCGACCCGGCCATCACCGTCGGCACCGAGGGGTACCCGCCGAAGCCGACCACGCAATCGCCCCGATAGGCCTTGATGCACCTGCGTGCCTGCAAGAAACCCAAGCCCAGGCGCATTAGATTCGCCGCCTTGCCCAGGGGACCGCGCCCGGCCATGCCGCCGGCGCTGATCCGATGGGTTTCGATTTCGGGCAACTCGGGGCCGAAACCGCCGCCACGCCGATCCGTGACAAGGGCGACGCCGAGCCCGCGCGACAGCAACTCGCGCGCCAAGGCCTGAGCCGGGAACATGTGACCCCCGGTGCCACCGGCAGCCAGGACAATGCGGTTGGGAGCCCGGGCGGTCATATAGTTTCCCCCGGTACGGCGCGCCGCCGGGTTAGCGCCAAGACCATGCCCATGCCGAGCGCAAGCGCCAGGATAGAGGAACCGCCATAGCTGATGAAGGGCAGGGTCATGCCCTTGGTCGGTATAAGATGCAGGGTCGAGCCCATGTTGATCAGGGCCTGCAGCCCGAACTGGCCGAGCAACCCGGTACCGGCCAAGAGAATGAATAGATTGTCTTCCTGCAACAGATTGGCGAAACCGCGCAGCACGATAAAGGCGAAGAGGCCGAGGATCACCAGGCAGGCGATCACACCAAGCTCCTCGCCGGCCACGGCGAAGATGAAATCGGAGTGGGCGTCGGGCAGGTGCGCCTTGACGCTGCCTTCGCCGGGGCCGCGACCCAAGAGACCGCCCTTGGTAAAGGCCTCCATGGAACGTTCGATCTGATAGCGGTTGCCGGCGTCGGCGTCCAAGAAGCCGTCGATCCGTGCCGTGAAATGGGGAAAGAAGAAATAGGCGCCGATCAGGCTGAGTGCGCCCAGGGCCGCCAGCAGACCGACCAGCGCCAAGGGCAGACCGGCCATGAAAAGCTGCAAACCCCAAATCGCGGTCACCACGAAGGTCTGCCCGACATCGGGTTCCGCGAGCAATAAGATGGCCACCACAAGCCATAGAACGGTCCCGATCCACTGGCCCGGGACTTCGCTGTTCGTCTTCTGACAGGCCAGCATCCAAGCCAAAGTGACCGCGAAGCAAGGTTTGACGAATTCGGACGCCTGAACCGAGAACCCGCCCAGGCTGAGCCAGCGGGTCGAGCCCTTGATCTCCGGCCCGACCATGAGAGTGGCGCTCAGCAGGACCAAGCACCCGGCCATTCCCAAGACCGCCAGGCGCCGCACACTGCGCACGTCGAGCAGCGAAATCGCGACCATGAGCGCCAGTGCCAAGATCAGGAAAACCATTTGACGCTGCGCCAACTGAAACGTGGCCAAGCCGCCGATCCGGGCGGCTGCGGCGGGCGAAACCGCCATGATGAGCACGGTGCCGAAGCCCATGAGCCCGATCAGCGCGGCCAGGGTCCAGCGGTCCACGGTCCACCACCAACGGCCCAGAATGCTCGTATCGGTGCGCGCGACATAGATCATGGCGCCGCGCCTTCCGGCTGCTCGTCCAGATCCTCGCGTTGACCGGGCAGGCTTTCGACCAGGGCGCGGAAGGCCTCGCCGCGGGCCTCGAAATCCGTGAACTGATCGAACGACGCGCAAGCCGGCGACAAAAGAACCACCGCCCCGCCCTTGCCTTCGGCCAATGCCAAGTCGCGCGCCGAGGGGACCGCCTGATCCAAGGTGCCGCAACGGCTGAGCGCAACCTTGCCCTGCAAGGCCTCGGCGAAGGGCGCTTCGGCCTCACCGATCAGGAAGGCATGGGCGATGCGCGCGAAATGCGGCGCCAAGCCGGCGAGCGCGCCTTGCTTGGCCCGGCCGCCCGCAATCCAATAGATCGGATCGTAGCACGACAGCGCCTTGGCCGCGGCGTCGGGGTTGGTTGCCTTGGAATCGTTGACGTAGGTGACACCGTCGATGCGTGCGATGGTTTCCTGACGGTGCGGCAGACCGGGGAAGCTGCGCAGGCAGGCGGCGATAATCGGCGGCTCGATACCCGCGACCTTGCACGCGGCATAGGCCGCGGCCGCGTTCTGCCAGTTGTGCGCGCCGGGCAGAGTCGGAATCTCGCGCAGGTCCATAACCGCCAAACCCTGACCGTCGGTATCGTCGTGCAGAATTCCGTTCTGAACGAACACGCCACCCGGGCAGGGTCCTCGCCCGGAAACCGGCACCACGAATTGCTCGTCGGCGGCGCGCAGATCCTCGAAAATGCCCCGGCAAATCTCGTCGTCGACGCCGACAATCGCGGTACGCGGCCGGGTTTGACGGTGAAAGATCTGGCGCTTGGCCGCGATGTATCCGTCCAAGCCACCGTGCCGTTCCAAATGATCGGGCGAAATGTTCAACAGCACGGCGATATCGAAAGTGATCGAGTAGGTGAGCTCGAGCTGATAGGACGACATCTCCAGAACGTAGGTGCCGCCCGCGTCCAGAGCCTCGAGCTGCAGCGCCGGCGTTCCCAGGTTGCCGCCGACCGCGACCTCGCGCCCGGCCAACTGAAAGATATGACCGATCAAGGCGGTGGTCGTCGATTTTCCGTTGGTCCCGGTGATACCGAGGTACTGCGCGTTCCTTTGCGCCCGGGCCAGGAGCTCTATGTCGCCGATGATCTCGGCATTATGGGCGCGCGCCTGCGCGGCGGCCGGGTGCGGCGCCGGGTGGGTGTGCGGGATACCTGGCGAGATAACGAGCGACGTCGGCTGCTGCCAGTTGCAGGTGTTCAAATCGACCAGCGGCACGTCCTTGGCGCGCGCGGCGGCGCGCGTGTCTTCATTGTCGTCCCAGGCCCAAACCTCGGCACCGGCCGTGTGCAGGGCACGCGCCGCGGCGAGGCCCGATTTGCCGAGCCCCAGCACCGCCACCGGAAGGCCGTTGAAGAAGCTGAGATCGATCACGCGACGCGCCCCCTCATCTCAGCTTCAGGCTCGACAGGCCGGCCAGGGCCAGGATCGAGGCGATGATCCAAAATCGGATCACGATGGTCGGTTCGGCCCAGCCCTTCTGCTCGAAGTGATGGTGCAAGGGCGCCATGCGGAATACGCGCTTCCCGGTCATCTTGAAGGACGCCACCTGCACGATGACCGAAACGGTCTCGAGCACGAACAGGCCGCCGATGATCGCCAGTACCAACTCGTGCTTGGTCACCACCGCGACCCCGCCCAAGGCGCCGCCGCACGAGAGCGAACCGGTATCGCCCATGAACACCATGGCGGGCGGCGCGTTGAACCACAGAAAACCCAAGCTGGCCCCAACCAGGGCGGAGCAGAACACGGCCAACTCGCCGCTGCCGGCGACGTACTGCAGCTGCAGGTAATTCGAGAACACCGAGTTCCCGACCAGATAGGCGATCAGCGCGAAACACCCCGCCGCGATCATCACCGGCACAATCGCCAGGCCGTCCAGACCGTCGGTCAGATTGACCGCGTTGGAGGCGCCGACCATGACGAAGACCGCGAAGGGAATGAAGAACCACCCCAGGTTCACCAGGAGGTCCTTGAGAAACGGGATCGCCAGGTGCGATCCGATTTCGCCGGGGCTCAGCGTGGTGACCCAAGCCGCCGCCGCCGCCGAGATGAGGATCTGCGCCACCAATTTTACGCGTCCGGGCAGGCCCTTGGAATTGCGCCGGGTCAGCTTCAGGTAATCGTCGGCGAATCCGATCAACCCGAAGCCGCATGTGACGATCAGAACGGCCCAGACATAGCCGTTGCTCAGGTCGGCCCACAACAAGGTCGAGATGGTGATGGCCAAGAGAATCATCAGGCCGCCCATGGTCGGCGTGCCCTGCTTGGTCAGCAGGTGACTGGCCGGGCCGTCGCTGCGGATCGGCTGCCCCTCGCGCTGTCGCGCGCGTAGCCAATTAATGATTCGTGGGCCCAGCAGAAAGCTGATGAGCAAGGCGGTCATGACCGCCGCGCCGCTGCGAAAGGTGATGTAGCGGAACACGTTGAAAATGCTGAAATCGTCGGCCAGCGGAACCAGGAGGTGATAGAGCATGCCGTCGCCTCGCCTAGTTACCGTTCGCCGCGCGCGGCGTGCTTAGATCTTGTTTGAGAACCGCATCGACCACGACGGCCATGCGGCTGCCCAAGGAACCTTTCACCAGGATGACGTCGCCGGGGCCGAGGGTATCCAGAACCCGGGCGACCACGGCTTGGGAGTCCGCGGCGTGTCCGCCGCGCATGGCCGCGGGCAAAGCGTCTTGCAACCGGGCCATGTCGGACCCGCAAGTGATCACCAGGTCGACGCCTGCATGGCTGAGCGGACCGGCCAGGCCGCGATGGGCCTCGGCGGCGAGGGCGCCCAGCTCCAGCATGTCACCCAGGACGGCGATGCGCCGCCCGCCCGGGCCGGTCTCAGCCCGGCTCAACACGTCGAAGGCGGCCCCCATGGAGGCCGGGCTGGCGTTGTAGGCATCGTCGATCAGCAGAATTTGGCCGCCGGGGATATCCAGGGCGTGACGCACGCCCCGGCCCTGGACCGGCGTCAGTTTGGCCAGGTGCGAGGCCGCCGCCGGCATGTCCGCACCCAGCGCCGTCACCGTAGCCAAGACCGCCAGTGAATTGGCCACCCAATGGACGCCCGGCAGGGAAATCGTGTAGTTGACGGGCGCACCGTAAACCTCGGCGCGTATGCTGCTGTCCTCGGCGTTCAGAGTTGCCTCGATCGCGCGGACATCCGCGTCGCCGTGGCGGCCGAAGGTGATGACGCGGCGCAGGCCGGCGGCCCGGGCGTGTTTGTTCAAGCGCTCGAAATGCGGGTTGTCTCGGTTCAGGACCGCCGAACCTTCCGGCGTCATACCCGCGAAGACCTCCGCCTTGGCGTCGGCGATCTCCTCGACCGAGGCAAAGTGGCCGATATGAACCGCCTCCACGGTGGTGATCAGGGCGACGTTCGGCTTCAGCAGTTCGCTTAGATCGCGCAGTTCGCCGGGATGATTCATGCCCAGCTCGAACACGCCGTAGACGGCCTGGCGCGACATGCGCGCCAAGCTGAGCGGCAGGCCCCAATGATTGTTGAGTCCGCCCAGGTTGGCGGACACCGATGCCTGGGCGCCGAGGCACTTGGCGATCGCCTCCTTGGTGCCGGTCTTGCCGACGCTGCCGGTCACGCCAACGAAGCGGGCCTGGCTGCGCGCCCGGGCCGCCGCACCCAGGCGCCACAAGGCGGCCAAGGTGTCGTCGACCGTCAGCACCGGGCCGCCCGCCCGGCCCTCGAGCGGCCGGTGGACCATCGCCGCGGCGGCGCCGGCGGCGAAAGCCTTAGCGATGAAATCGTGACCGTCGAAGCTCGGCCCCTTCAGGGCGACGAAGAGGTCGCCGGGGCGCAAGGACCGGGTATCGATCGAGACGCCGGTGGCGCGCCAATTCGCCGAATTACGGCCACCGGTGGCTTCAGCCGCCTCCTGGGCGCTCCAGAGAACCTCTTGCTTCACTGGGCGTCTCCGCCGGCTTGAAGCGTGCCGCCCGCCTCGCTCAAGGCGGCGCGGGCGACCTCGCGGTCGTCGAAGGGCAGCACCTCGGTGCCGACGATCTGGCCGGACTCATGACCCTTTCCGGCGATAATCAAACTGTCCCCGGGGCCGAGTTCCCCAATGGCCGTCACAATGGCGTCCTTGCGGTCGGCGATCTCCCGGGCGCCGGGCGCCGCCGCCAGGATCGGGCGGCGAATGGCAACCGGGTCTTCGGTCCGCGGGTTGTCGTCGGTGACGATCACGCGGTCGGCCAGACGGGACGCGATCTCGCCCATCATGGGGCGTTTGCCCTGGTCCCGGTCGCCGCCGCAGCCGACAACCACGCTGAGCTTGCCGTGGGTGTGCGGCCGTACCGCCTTCAGCACCGCTTCGAGCGCCCCCGGTTTGTGGGCGTAGTCGACATAGACATGGCCGCCCGACGGCGTCTCGCCGACCGGCTCGAGGCGGCCGGGCACGCCTTTCAGGCCAGCCAGCACGCCGATCGCCGCGATTTCCTCGGCGCCCGATGCCAGCACCAAGCCCAAGGCCGCCAGGGCGTTAAAGGCCTGGAAGGTGCCGGCGACCTTGAGCGAGACGCTGTGGCCGCGGCCGAAGACCTCCAGGTCCAGATCGAGTCCTGTCGGGCCCGGTGTCTGGCGCAGCAGGCGCAAATCCGAGGGGCCGCTGCCGAAGGTGATGAGTTTTAGCCCGCGCGCCGCGCAGGCATCGCGGATCTGCGCGGCCTCGGGCATGTCGAGATTGAGAACCGCTATGCCGCCGGGCGCCACGAGCTCGCTGAACAAGCGCAGCTTGGCGGCCAGGTAGGCCGCCATGTCGGCGTGATAGTCCAGGTGATCGCGCGACAGGTTGGTGAAAGCCGCGGCCGAGATGGCGACACCGTCGAGGCGGTATTGATCGAGCCCATGACTCGACGCCTCCATGACCAGCCGCTCCACGCCCTCGCGCGCCAACTGTGTCAGGCAGGCCTGCAATTCGACCGGATCCGGCGTGGTCAGGGATTTCGGCGCGCCGGGACGGGCCGGCTCCAAGCCAAGGGTCCCCAGACTGGCCGCCTTGTAGCCGAGGGCGGCCCAGATTTGCCGCGCGAAGCTGGCGACCGAGGTCTTCCCGCTGGTCCCGGTCACGGCCGCGACGAAGGCCGGCTGCGCGCCGTGGAAGCGGGCCGCCAAACGCGCCAGTTCCCGGCGCGGGTTCGCGGCGGTCACCAAGGCGACCGGCCGGTCGTAGGTTTTCAGCTTGGTGCCGTCCGGCGCCAAGATCGCGGTGGCGCCCTTTTCGACCGCTTGGTCGATGAAGTCGCGGCCGTCCGCACGGCTGCCGGGTAAAGCGGCGAACAGGAATCCGGGCGCAACGGCGCGGCTGTCCGCGGTCAACCCCCGGATGTCCGGATCGTTCGAAACCGGCAATTCGGTTTGCATGTCTTTCGCTCTATCCGCCAGCAATTCGGTTAATCTCAAGTCAGTTCGCCGCTATCCGTTGCGCCTTCGCCAGCTGCGCCCGTTTCAACGTCCGCCGCAGGAGACGCTCACTCGTCTCGGTCTCGAAACCATCGGCGGCCGGCGCGATACCCAAGATCGGTGCGATCCGTTCAACGACATTGCGCATGGCCGGCGCCGCGACCCAACCGCCGGTCGCGTAATTATGGGTTTCCTTCGTGCCCTTGGGTTCGTCGACCATTATCAGAACCACGTAGCGCGGATCGTTCATGGGAAAGGCGCCGACGAAGGACGCCATCCGCTTGTTCCTGGCATATCGGCCTTTGACCAGCTTGTCCGAGGTTCCGGTCTTGCCGCCGACCAAATACCCTTTGCTGTCGGCCTTACGTCCGGTGCCTTGACGCACGACCAGGCGCATCAGATCGCCCATGACCCGCGAGGTGGCTTCGCTGATCACCCGTTCGCCGGCCAGGGGTTCCTCGGGATCGCGGCGCAACAAGGTCGGGGCGATCAGCTCGCCGCCGTTGACGATGGCGGAGACCGCGCTGGCGACCTGTATGGGGCTGACCGCGATGCCGTGGCCATAGGAGATCGTCAAGGTGTTAATTTCGCGCCAGGGAGAGGGCAACAGTGGCGGGCTGACCTCGCCCAACTCGATCCCCGTCTCGCGAGTCAGGCCGAGCCCGCTCAAGAAGTCCTGCTGCGCGCGCGTGCCGATTTCCATGGCCATGTGCGCGGTGCCGATATTGCTGGAATAAATGAAGATTTCCGGAATCGACAGGCGCCGGTTCTTGGGTTTGTAATCGTTGATCGTGTAACGCGCGACCCGGATCGGCTTGCTGGTATCGAAGCCGTCGTTGAGCTTGACCGCGCCGCTGTCCAGGGCCTGGGCCGTGGTGAAAATCTTGAACACCGAGCCCATCTCGTAGAGGCCGAGGCTGGCGCGGTTGAAGCGCTGGTCCGCCGACGCGACACGTGCTTGATTGGGGTCGAAATCCGGCAACGAAGCCATGGCCAGGGTCTCGCCATTTCGCACGTCCAAGACGACGCCCGCGGCCCCGACCGCGTCGAAGGTTTGCATGGCCGCGGCCAATTCCTCGGTCAGGACATGCTGAACCCGCACATCCAGGCTCAGGCGCAGCGGTGCATCGCTGGTCTTGAGAGTCTTGTCGAAAGCGCGCTCGATTCCGGCCAACCCCTTGGTGTCAATATTGCTGAAGCCGACCACATGGGCGGCGAGGTTGCGGTTCGGATAGATCCTTTGCACGCCATGCCGGAAGTCCAGGCCGGGAAAGCCCAGGCTATTGACCGCGTGCTGATCGCGCGGCGTCAGGTTGCGCTTAATCCAGACGAAGTCGCGATCGCTCGACAGCTTGCCGAAAATTTCGTCGTAAGATTCGCCGGACAGGATCTCGGCCAAGGCGGCGGCGGTCTCTGCCGGATCGCGGATCATATTCGGGTCGGCATACAGCGAAGCGGTCGGCACGCTGGTGGCCAGGACCACCCCGTGACGGTCGACGATATCGGCGCGGCCATGGCCCAGGCCCGGCGCCGACGACTGCGCGACACGCGGCACCGCGCCGTCGCCCCACAACGCCAGGTCGACCAGCCGGCCGCCGACCACGGCAAAAGCCAGAGCGAAGATCACACCGGCGACCAGCAGACGGGTCCGGCCGGTTTCCAAGGCCGCCGCGACATCCCCGGTCAAAAGGTACTCGGCCCGGGCGCGCGTAGGCAGACGCGGGGCGCCGCGCCGGTTTACTTTCCTGGTCCTCGAGTTGGCGCCGGTCATTGAAGCTCCCCTTGGTCGCTTGCCGCCGGCCGTGTGCCTTCGGCGAGCAGGTCGGTGTCGGGTGAAATTCGGTCCAAGGCGCGCGGCGGCAGATCGTTCAAGTGGATCAAGCGGGCCGACCCGCTGTGCTGCATGCCCAAGTGCTTCGTCGCCATTTCGGCGATCCACGCCGGCCGGTTGAGATAGGTCCATTCGCCGCGCATCACCTTGATCATTTCGCGGTGGGTCACGATGGTGCGATTGACCTGCGCCAGTTCTTTTTCCATGTCGCCGAATTGCTGCTTTAGGTGAAACAGCGTTACCGCGATCGCCAGGGTCACGGTAACGGTAAGGGGAATCGCGAAACGCCTCATGCCGCCCACCCGGCGGTCTCGCCGTTCGCCGGCCACGCGGGGGCGCCGGTCCGTTCGGCGGCCCGCAGCCTGGCGGAACGGGCGCGCGGATTTGCGCCGCACTCCGCCTGGCTGGGCCGGCAAGGACCCTTGAAAAGAAGCTTGAAGGTGGGGCTTGGTGCCCCGTCAGGCGTTTCGGGAAGGTGTCGGGGGCCACGCGGTTGGCCGCCGCTGCGTCGCCTAAGGAAGTCTTTGACGATCCGGTCTTCCAAACTGTGGAATGCGACGACCGCCAGCCTGCCGCCGGGCGCCAGCAAGCGTTCTGCCGCCCGCAAGCCCCGTTCCAACTCGCCCAGCTCGTCATTGACATAGATGCGCAGCGCTTGAAACGTGCGGGTCGCGTCATCGATTCCAGGGCCGTCGCGCCGCTGGCGGGAAACCGCGCCGCGCACGATGTCGGCCAGGTGCCCGGTGCGCTCTATCCGGCCCAGACGGCGCGCGGCAACGATCGCGCGCGCGACCTGCCGGGCCCGCCGCTCCTCGCCGAAACGCTTGATGATGGCGGCGAGGTCTTCTTCCGGCATGTCATTGACCACATCGGCCGCGCTGGGTTGCTCGCCGTCTTGCTCCCGGTCCTTCCCCGGACCTTCCATACGCATGTCGAGCATGGCGTCGAAGCGGAACGAAAAGCCGCGCTCTGGCTCGTCGATCTGCATGGAGGAAACGCCCAGGTCGAGCACCACGCCGTCGACCGCCTCGACGCCGCGGTCGCGCAAATGCCGGTCCATGTCGCCGAAGCGCCCGGCGATCACGGTCAAGCGGCCCGGATAGCGGCGCACCAGAGCGGCGGCCCGAGCGACCGCTTCCGGGTCGCGGTCGATGCCGTATACGGTGGCCTGTGCCGCCTCGAGGATGGCCTGGGTGTAGCCGCCGGCGCCGAAAGTGCCGTCGACGTAGATGGCGTCGTCGCGCGGTGCCAGGGCCTCGATCACCTCGCGCAGCATGACCGGCGTGTGCCCGCCGGATGACTGAGCGCCTGGCGATAGGCCCGCCCGGGTGCCGCGCGATTCTGACGCCGGGCCGCGCTTGTGCTCGGTCATGGCGTTGCGCCCCCCGACGCGCGCGGCGTCCGGTCCTTGGCCGCAGCTCTCGCGCGGTTACGGGCCTCTTCCAAATGTTGCTTGAGCGCCTCCGGTTCCCAGATCTGAAAGATCGGTCCCTTGCCGACAAAGGCGGCCCGATCGGTGATTCCGGCAAACTCGGTCAACTCAGCGGGCAAGTTGACCCGGCCCTCGCTATCCAAGGTCAGAGGGTCGGAACCGCCAAATACGTTCGTCGCCAAATCATTTTGATCGACGGAGAACGCGTTGAGCGATTCCATGCTCTCGTTCATTTTTTCCAGAAGGGTCGCGTTGATCCGCTCCAGGAAATCGAGGCCGCAGGCCTCGATCGCATTGTCCCGGATGGATTTGTAGACGACGAGACCGTCGGAAATTTGGGGGCCTAGAGCTAGACGGAACGCGTGCGGCACCGAGACTCGACCTTTACGGTCGATCTTGTTCTCGGATTTGCCGACGAACATGGCCACGCGCTTCTCCCCCGACGGGCACCGCCGGATCTTGCCCCCCGGAAGCCGCCCACACTGCTCTTCTTGACCGCCATATCGTCCCTCATTTGGGACAGACTGGGATATCATGGGCTATGATGGGAGTCAATGCCACCTCAAGTATTCCCTAGGTGGTTAAGAAGCGATTAAAAGACACCTCCGTGTAGTGATCGGTTCCCGTCATGGAATTTCTGTGGCCCAGGCGGAATAAGACTCTGGGTCAACTGTGTCATGATTTTGTTCTTGTATTGTTCTCTTTGAGGAGAACGAATGTCAATTCTGTGACCCGGTTCCCCTGGGTCCGGGCACCGGCGGTTCCCCAGTCTCGGCTTGTTGGAGAAAATACTTATTTATCAATCTGATAAAGTGCCAGACGGCCTATAAGCCGGGTTCTGTCCTTCGCGCGAACGCGAAGGGATGACCATTCATCTGGGACGTTCGTCGCCGAACGCCTCGCGCGACCCACCCGAACGGCGGCGCCGAAACCCGCCTGGCCCTTGCGGGCCTACCGTTCCTACTTGGTCTTGCTCCCGGTGGGGTTTGCCGTGCCGCGCCCGTTACCGGCCGCGCGGTGCGCTCTTACCGCACCCTTTCACCCTTACCCGCCTGGGCCCCTAGAGGCGTCGGCGGGCGGTTTGCTTTCTGTGGCACTTTCCCTGGGGTCGCCCCCGCCGGGCGTTACCCGGCACCGTGTTTCTGTGGAGCCCGGACTTTCCTCCCCCGGTCCAGGACTAATCCCGGACCGAAAGCGGCCATCCGGCCGTCTGGCCCTTTCTATCTAGGCGGCCCGGCCGCCGCCGTCAATCGAGCCGGCCTGCCATGGCCAAGAGGGCATCGAGACGGGCCGTGGTTTCGCCGTCCGCCTTAGCGGTCAGAGTCTCCGGGCGGAAGTGGCGGTGGAAGGCACGGACCACGGCGCCGAAGTCCTCTTCCAGGTAGCCGTAACCGAAGGCGGCCAGGCGACGCTTTATCTCGGCCGGCGCGGGAACCGGCACCTCGGGCGGGGCTTCGGGCCACAGACCGATCCCGGCCGCCGCCAGGCGGGCCCAAGGGAAAAGCTCGCCAGGATCCTCCTTGCGCAAGGGCGCCACATCGGAATGGCCGAGGACGCGCGCGGGTGGAATGGCGTGGCGGCTCAAAATATCTCGGCAGAGCGCGATCAGCGCCGCGATCTGGCCGTCCGGAAAGGCGCGATAGCCGAACTCGTGCCCAGGATTGATCAATTCGATCCCAATGGACCGGGCATTGATATCGCTGGCCCCGGCCCAAAGGGCGACCCCGGCATGCCAGGCGCGCGCCGCCTCGCTCACGAGCCGGGTGACGGTGCCGTCCTCGTCGATGCAGTAATGCGCGCTGACCTTGGCCTGGGGATCGCACAGGCGGGCTAGCGCCGTCTCGGCGTCGCGCATGCCGGTATAATGCAGCAACAGGATGTCGACCGCTTGGCCCGGCGGGCGGGCATCGAAGTTGGGCGAGGGACGCTCGTGCAGGGGCGGCATCAGATTCGCTCCGTCTCGGGCGCGACCAGCTTCGGCCGCCGCAGAATGATAATCCCGACCCCGAGGATCGTCAGCAAGCCGCCCACAATGAAAGGCAGCGACAGGGTTTCGCCTAGGAAAAGGATCCCGGACAAGACACCGAATATTGGGACCAGCAGGATGAAAGGCATCACCTGATTCATGTCGTAACGGCGAAGCAGCCGGAACCAAAGAGCATAGCCAACGGCCACCACCATAATCGCCTGATAGGCGATCGAGGCATAGGCCCTCCAGTCGGCCTCGGCCAGTGCCGTGAACTGGCCGTCCTCAAGCAGCCATGATCCGAGCGCAAGTTGCGGCGTGGCGAAAACACCGATCCAGCCATTTAGCGCCATGCCGTTTATCTCGCCCAACAGCTTGATCTGAATATTGGCAACCGACCAGATGCAAGCCGCGGCGATGACCATGGCCAAGGCGACATAGTGCCCAGCCAACCTGGGTTCGCCGGCGATTATCGCGACCCCAACAAAGGCGACCGCCATACCCAAGGCACGCCGCCAGCCTAAGGTATCGTTGAAGAAAACGATCGCAAGCAAGGCGGCGAAGGGGACCTGCAACTGAATTGCGATCGCGGCCGTTCCGGCATCGAGGTCGCGCAAGGCCCAGAACATGAGCGAGAAATGCAAGAAGCCCAAGGTGAAGGAGATCAGCAGAACCGGCCACCAGCGGTCTCTGGGCAGCGGCGCGAAGGGGGCCAGCAAGAGGCCCACAAGACCCCAGCGCAGGGCCATCATCATGAGCGGGGGAAGTTGCGTTAAACCGATCTTGGCGGCGGCGAAATTCATACCCCAGATGAAGGTGACGAATACTAGGGCACAAATATGAAGCGGCTTGATCGGCACCCGGTTCAGGTTCCGCGCCGGGGCCCGACCCGTTCGTAAGCGGCGTTGATGGTGGCCAGACGCCCGTTCGCCAAGTCGACGAATTCCTGCGGCATGCCCTGGGCGACCAGGCGGTCCGGGTGGTTTTCACGTACCAGCTTGCGGTAGGCGGCCTTGATCTCGTCCGGGCTGGCATCGCGTGCCACGCCCAAAATGTTATAAGGATCGGCCTTGTCCGGCCCCAGATTGGCGGCCCGCACCCGGTCCCAATCCGCCGCGTCCAGCCCGAAGATGTGCGCCACTTGCTCTAGGAACTCGAGCTCGTCCGGCGTAACCGTGCCGTCGGCGCGGGCAATATGAAACAGGCCGTCCAGCAACTCCGCCAAGACCGCCGGGTTATCCCTGAACATGCGCCCGATCTGCCGGGCATAGGGCTCGAACCCGTCGGCGTCGCTGCGCGCCCGATTGAACAGGCGCCCGACGTTCTTCATCTCGTGGGGCGGAACCCGGAAGATTTCCTTAAAGGCGCTGATCTCGTCGCGGGTGACTTGACCGTCCGCCTTGGCCATCTTGGCGCCGAGCACGACCACGGCGATGGTGAAGGCGATCTTCTTGGTGGCGTCGTCGGCGACGCCGTCCTGCGCCGGCTCGCGCATCTTATCGACCGCATGGCCGGCGGCGGCGCCGATCAACGCGCCGAGCGGCCCGCCCAAGGCGAACCCGGCCGCTCCTCCAAGGATTTTACCCCAGACAGTCATAGCTTCGGCACGATCAGATCCGGCCGCAACGGCGGCTCAAGCGGCGACGACGACGATTGCGGAATTTATTTCACGCGGCACGGAACTCGGCAAGGGTGCGCCGACTAGGAGGGGTTCGCGCCGACCCGGCCAATGCCGGGCAACTTTATGGCCAAGCCCAAGGGGTCGATGCCGAAGCTCAGGCCCAAGACGTTCACTTCCAAGCCCTCCTCCACGCCGACCATAATGCCGAGCAGCCCCAGGAGGGATATCTGGAAGCCGGTGCCGCTCGGGCTCGCCGCGGCAATGCTGGTGGCGCCCAGGTAGTCCTTGCCGATGGCGGTCGGCGGCAACTCCAGGCCCAACTCGGGCACGGCGCGTGCCACGCTGGCCGTAAAGGTATTGGAATTGGGCCCCGGCCAGGTCCGGTAAATATCGTGGAAGGGATAGGCCGCCACCGCGGCCTCGATCCGGTCGATCAGGGCCTCGACCTCAGGCCCGCGCCGATCCACGTAAACCTCCGGCATGGCGCCGAACCACTTGCGATCGGGCGGCCCCTGGCGCACGGACATGGGGGACCCGCCGTGCCAGTAGCGCCAGCCGATAACCTCGTAGGTCGTGAAGGCCGGCGCGCCGGCGCGCTTCACCGCGATCCAGGTGTGCACCGCGAAGGCGCCGCGCCACCCGAAGGCGCGGGCGCCGTAAACCTGAACGATGGGCTCGGCCACGACCGCCGGGTCGGGCGCGCTGCCCATACTGCTCCGGTCCGCGGTTCGCCAGTCGGCGTTCATGCGGGCCAGGCCGCCGGCCACGGCCACGACCGGGCCGGCCAAGAGAACCATGGCCAGCAGGACCATACGCCGGAGCAAGGTGAAAAAGGCTTTCATCGCCGTAGTCTAGCACGCGGCGGTGGCGGAAAGGACCCGGTGTGCACCTCAAGAAACCGTGATGTTGACATTTTATCGATAATTTATTAACGTAACGCGATTATCGAAATAACCAGCGGGTATGGATCATGGCGGATTGGCAGTTCTGGATCGACCGAGGCGGCACCTTTACCGATATCGTGGCCCGCCGGCCCGATGGCGGTCTGATGTCGCACAAGCTGCTGTCGGAAAATCCGGAGCAATACCGCGATGCCGCCATTCATGGCATACGCAGCCTGCTCGGCCTTAGCGCCGGGGACGCGGTTCCCGCCGAGACCATCCGCGCGGTCAAGATGGGCACCACGGTCGCGACCAACGCCCTTTTGGAACGCAAGGGCGAGCCGACCCTGTTGGCCATCACCAAGGGATTTCGCGACGCCCTGCGCATCGCCTATCAGAACCGGCCGCATATTTTCGCCCGGCGCATCGAATTGCCGGAGCTGCTGTACGGTGCCGCCATTGAAATCGACGAGCGCATGAGCGCCGAGGGCAAAACCCTGCGTGCGCTCGACCTGGAGGCTACGCGCGCCGATTTGCAGGCCGCTTTCGACGACGGTCTGCGCTCGCTCGCGATCGTTCTTCTGCATGGCTATCGTTATCACGATCATGAGCGCCAGGTCGCCGAGTTGGCGCGCCAAATCGGTTTCATCCAAATCTCGGTCAGCCATGAGGTCTCTCCGCTGATGAAGCTGGTCTCGCGCGGCGATACCACGGTGGTCGATGCCTATCTTTCACCGATCCTGCGCCGCTATGTGGATCAGGTTGCCGCCCACCTGGGCGACGCGCGACTGATGTTCATGCAGTCGAACGGCGGCTTGACCGACGCACGGCTGTTCCAGGGCAAGGATTCGATTCTGTCCGGCCCGGCCGGCGGCATCGTCGGTGCGGTGCGCACCGCCGCCATGGGCGGCTTCGGCAAGATCATCACCTTCGACATGGGCGGCACCTCGACCGACGTGGCGCATTACAACGGGGACTACGAGCGCGCCTTCGAGACCCTGGTCGCCGGGGTGCGCATGCGCGCGCCCATGATGCAGATTCACACGGTGGCGGCGGGCGGCGGGTCGATCCTGCACTTCGACGGCGCGCGCTATCGGGTCGGCCCCGATTCGGCCGGCGCCAACCCGGGTCCGGCCTGTTACCGGCGCGGCGGGCCCCTGGCGGTAACCGATTGCAACGTCATGCTCGGGCGCATCGTGCCGGCCTATTTCCCCAAGGTCTTCGGCCCCGGCGCGGATCAGGCGCTCGACGGCGAGGTCGTGCGGGAAAAATTCGAGGCCCTGACCCGGGAAATTCATCGGGCGACCGGCGATACCCGGACCCCGGAAGAAGTCGCCCAGGGCTTTCGCATGATCGCGGTCGAGAACATGGCCAACGCCATCAAAAAGATCTCGACCCAGCGCGGTTACGACGTGACCGAATATACCCTGTGCTGCTTCGGCGGCGCGGGCGGACAGCATGCCTGCGACATCGCCGATACTTTGGGCATGACCAAGATCTTCCTGCATCCCCTGGCCGGAGTGCTCTCGGCCTACGGCATGGGCCTGGCCAACGTGAGCGCCTTGCGCGAGCGCGCGGTGGAACAAGTTCTCGACGACAGCCTGATGGCCGAGTTGGCGCAGGGCCTCGACGACCTCGCCAAGGACGCGCGCGGCGAGATCGAAGCCCAAGACATCGCGGCCGCGCATATCAAGGAATTCAAGCGGGTCCACCTGCGCTATCAGGGCACCGATTCCGCGGTGATCGTCGATCACGGCACCCGCGCGGAGATCGTCGCCCGCTTCGAGGACGCACATCGCCAGCGCTACGGCTTCGTCATGTCCGACAAGCCCTTCATCGTCGAGGCCTTGTCGGTCGAGGTGGTGGGCGAAACCGAATCCGTCGAGGACCCGGTCCTGGAGGCGCGCCAAGGCAAGGCCAAGCCGGCGCCGAGCGCGACCGCGCGCATGTACGCCGCCGGCGCCTGGGCCGATACCCCGGTCTTCGCGCGCGAGGACCTAGCGCCCGGCGATATCATTGAGGGCCCAGCGGTCATCATCGAGCCGACCTCGACCACGGTGCTGGAGCCCGGCTGGCGGGCGGTCTTGACCGGGCGCGACCATCTGGTTCTGGACCGCGTGGTACCGCTGGAACGCGCGGTCGCGGTCGGCACCCAGGTCGACCCGGTGATGCTGGAGGTCTTCAACAACCTTTTCATGTCGATCGCCGAGCAAATGGGCTCGACCCTGGAAAACACCGCCTATTCGGTCAACATCAAGGAGCGTCTGGATTTCTCCTGCGCGCTGTTCAACCCACAGGGCGATCTGGTGGCGAACGCGCCGCACATGCCGGTGCATCTTGGGTCCATGAGCGACAGCGTGCGGGCGATCATCCGTGCGCGCGCCGGCACCATGGCGCCGGGCGACGTCTTTATGTTGAACGCGCCCTATAACGGCGGCACGCATCTGCCCGACATCACCGTCATCACCCCGGTCTTCGACCAGGCGGGCGAGAGCGTTCTGTTCTTCGTCGGCAGCCGTGGCCATCACGCCGATGTCGGCGGCGTCACGCCGGGCTCCATGCCGCCGGGCAGCCGCACGGTCGACGAGGAAGGGGTGTTGATCGACAACGTCACCCTGGTCGAGCGCGGGCGGTTCCTCGAGGCAGAAATTCGTGCGCTCATGGGTTCCGGCCCGCATCCTTCACGCAACGTCGATCAGAACGTCGCCGACTTGAAGGCGCAAATCGCCGCCAACGAAATGGGCGTGCAGGAGTTGCGCCGCATGATCGACCATTTCAGCCTGGATGTGGTGCACGCCTATATGGGCCACGTCCAGGACAACGCGGAGGAACAGGTGCGTCGCGTGCTCGGGCGCCTGGAAGACGGCGAATTTACCTATGCCATGGATCAGGGTTGCGAGATCACGGTCTCGGTTAAGATCGACCGGGCGGCCCGCCAGGCCCGGATCGACTTCACCGGCACCAGCGCCCAACAGCCGAACAACTTCAACGCGCCCTCGGCAGTGTGCCGAGCCGCGGTGCTGTACGTGTTCCGAACCCTTATCGACGAAGAAATCCCCATGAACGAGGGCGTCCTAAAGCCGCTCGATCTGGTCATCCCCGAAGGCTGCATGCTCAACCCCGCCTATCCGGCCGCGGTGGTCGCGGGTAACGTGGAGACCAGCCAGATCATCGTCGATACGCTGTACGGCGCGCTCGGCGTCATGGCCGGGGCCCAGGGCACCATGAACAACTTCACCTTCGGCAACGAAACCCATCAGTATTATGAGACGATCTGCGGCGGCGCCGGTGCCGGACCGGACTTCGACGGGACCGACGCGGTCCACACCCATATGACGAACTCGCGCTTGACCGACCCGGAGGTCTTGGAATGGCGCTTCCCGGTCCTGCTCGACTCCTTCGAGATCAGGAAGGGCTCGGGCGGCGCCGGGCGGTACCGGGGCGGCGACGGCGTGCGCCGGCGCGTGCGCTTTCGCGAGACCATGACCGCCGCGATACTCTCCAGCCACCGCAAGGTCGCACCATTCGGACTCGACGGCGGAGAACCCGGCGCCTTGGGCCGCAACTGGGTCGAGCGCGCGGACGGCGGCCGAAGCGAGCTTTCCGGCACCGATTGGACCGAGATGAACCCGGGCGACGTCTTCGTCATCGAAACCCCGGGCGGCGGCGGTTACGGCAAGGCGGGAACACGCAAGGAGGCGGCGGAATGACCGCCAAGCGCGGCGGCCGCCGGGCGATCGTATCGTCCGCGCACCTGGTCTCGGAAAAGGCCGGCGCGCTCAGCGAGTTCGAATACGGCCTGATCGTCGCCGCCAATGCCTTCAACCGCTGGATCGTCCGCGGCATGGCCGCCGCCGGCCTGCAGGACCTGGGCGCGCTCGACGTTCTAGTTTTGCACTCGGTCAATCACCGGACGCGGGAAAAGAAGCTCGCCGACCTCTGCTTCGTACTCAACGTCGAGGACACCCACACGGTGACCTACGCGCTCAAGAAACTGACCCGCCTCGGCTTGATCGCGCGGGCGCGACGGGGCAAGGAGATCTTCTACCGGACCACGGAGGCGGGACAGGAGGCCTGCGCCCGCTACCGCGCCGTGCGGGAAGATTGCCTGGTCGCCGCCTTCGGGGCCTTCGCCGGCGGCGGAGCGGCCACCATGGACGAGGAGGTCGGCGAAGCCGCCGAATTGCTGCGCGCCCTCTCCGGCCTTTACGATCAGGCGGCACGGTCGGCGGCGTCGCTTTGACCCTTGGAATCGTAGGGTAGATCGACTCCCCGGCGCGGGTGACGCATTGTCGGGCGGGCCGCGGGTCTACATATGTAAACCTCGCGAAACTTGAACGGGAGGATGAAGGCGATGACGGACGGCAAAAAGGCACGCGCTCTGGGCTTCAACCATGTGGCGCTGGAGGTCGGCGATATCGGCGAGGCGCTGGATTTCTACGGCCGCCTGTTCGACTTCGAGCTGCAGAGCCAAAGTGAGACCGCGGCCTTTATCTATCTGGGCGATCAGTTCATCAATTTTTCCAAGGGCCGCAAACAAGCGCCCGACGATGCCCGTCACTTCGGCGTGGTGGTCGACGACAAGGAACAGGTGCGCCGCACCTTAGCGGACATGGGGGTCGAGGTCTTGCCCGGCCACTTCCTCGATTTCCTCGACCCCTGGGGCAACCGGGTCGAGATCGTGGCCTATGAGAACATCCAGTTCACCAAGGCACCCAATGTGCTGCGCGGCATGGGGCTCGAGAGCCTGCAAAAAACCCAAAAAGCCCTCGAAGAGCTCGCCGGGCGCGGCATGGCGCCGGAATAGGGCCAGCGCGCTAATGAATTGGGGCGCCGCGGAACGGCCTCGTACTTCAACAAGCTCTGCATGAGGACCTCTTCGCGGTAGCAACACCGGAGCTGCGTGTTTCCATCGGCTCAGCACAAGACCTCATCCTGAGCCTGTCGAAGGATGGGGCTGCCCAGAAAGCTGAGGTAATTGCGCCATAGCAGGGAAGCGGCCATTTCGACCGTTATCCACGATGTCGTGTCGCCCTAGTCGGCATAAAATAGGTGACACATCGCGCCGAGCCGTGTATGCGAGATGATATGATCCAGCCGTTCGCCGCTTTCTGGTATTTTTTTAGCTATCCGGGCCCACAGGCGGACGGAGGGAATCGTATGCTCTAAACTCAGCAGACAAACGAAACCGAACCAACCGCCAGCTCTCTGGCGGTTTTTTGTTGCCGCCGGGAGCCAGACACAGGAGCCCGACAATGCAAACCCAGACCGATGACCTGAGAATCCGGGAAATAAGGGAGCTGGTCTCGCCCGAGATCCTTCTGAATGAGCTCCCGCTGACCCCGGCTGCCGCCGAAACGGTGCGCGCCGCTCGTGCCGCTATCCACCAAATCCTGAACGGACAGGACGATCGCCTGCTTGTGGTGATCGGCCCCTGCTCGATCCACGACCCGGAGGCGGCGCTGGACTATGCCCGGCGTCTCGCGGCAATCCGCCGCGATCTAGCGGACACCTTGGAAGTGGTGATGCGGATTTACTTCGCGAAACCACGAACCACCATAGGCTGGAAGGGCTTGATCAACGATCCGCATCTCGACGGCTCCTACGACATCAATACCGGCCTGGGGACGGCGCGCGAACTGCTGGCGCAAGTCAACGAACGCGGGGTTCCGGCGGGGTGCGAATTCCTCGACACGACCGTGCCGCAATACATTGCCGACCTGGTCGGATGGGCCGCCATCGGGGCGCGCACAACAGAAAGTCAGGTTCACCGGGAATTGGCATCCGGTGTTTCCTGTCCCATCGGGTTCAAGAACAGCACATCGGGCGATGTAAAAATCGCCATCGACGCCGTGCAATCGGCCGCCCATCCGCATCATTTCATGGCCGTGACAAAGAACGGACGCTCGGCCATTGCCGCGACCACCGGCAATGCCGACTGTCACATCATCCTGCGCGGCGGCGTAACGCCAAATTACGATTCAGCGTCCGTGGACACGGCCTGCAGGGCAGCCGAAGCTTCGGGCCTGCGCGGGATGGTTATGATCGATACCAGTCATGCCAACAGCAGGAAAAAGCCCGAGAACCAGCCCCTGGTGGCCGAGGACATCGCCGCGCAAATCGCGGGCGGCGAAGATCGCATCATGGGGCTGTTGATCGAAAGCAATCTGGTCGGCGGGCGTCAGGATCTGGACGCGAGGCCGCTAACCTACGGTCAATCGGTGACAGACGGCTGCATCGACTGGGGCACCTCGGTTGAGATCCTGCACCGACTTGCCGATGCCGTTACAACACGCCGCCGACTGCGCTCTAGCTGATATCATGTTTCCGGAGGCCATTTTTCTGGCCTCCGGCACGAGAGATGGAATACCTAACCAACGGGAAAAACCGCAAAGAGCCCTCGACAACCTCGCCGGGCGCGGCATGGCGGTGGCGGGAGGCGCCAGCAATTGGGACCTCGCCGAACGGCCCTCGTGCTTCGACAAGCTCAGCATGAGGACCTCTTCGCGTTAATGGTGCCAGGGCCGCATGTTTCGATGGGCTCAATATATGAACCTCATCCTGAATATGAACCTCATCCTGAGCTTGTCGAAGGATGGCGTCCGGCACCAAGCCGAGACACTTGCGTCCTGTTCCGGAAACTCTCTCTTTAACGGCACCACGTCGCTCGGGTATCTGCGTGACGCTTCGTGACTCCGCGCTTTCATCGTGAAATACCTTGGACTCCTCGTGGCAGCCCCATCATGGGCGGCGAATGGCGATACTGCACGGCGGAGAACAGGAGACGACGATGACCGACAAACCCATCAGCCGCTATCCGGTGCCGGAGATTTCCGAGCTTCCCAACGATATTCAGGGCCGAATTCTCGCGGTGCAGGAGAAGGCGGGTTTCGTGCCCAACGTCTTTCTGACGCTCGCCCATCGCCCGGACGAGTTCCGCGCGTTCTTCGCCTATCACGACGCCTTGATGGAGCGCGACAGCGGCCTGACCAAGGCGGAACGGGAGATGATCGTCGTCGCCACCTCCAACGAGAACGGCTGTCAATACTGCGTCGTCGCCCACGGCGCCATTCTGCGCATCCGCGCCAAGAACCCGCTGATCGCCGACCAGGTGGCGGTCAACCACCGCAAGGCCGACATCACCGCGCGTCAGGGTGCGATGCTGGATTTCGCCCTGAAGGTTTCGAAGGACGCGCAATCGATTTGCGACGCCGATTTCGAAACCCTGCGCGGCCACGACTTCACCGACGAGGATATCTGGGACATCGCCGGTATCTCGGCCTTCTTCGGGCTCAGCAACAGGATGGCCAACTTCCTGTCCATGCGGCCCAACGACGAATTCTATACCATGGGCCGCGACGCGGGGTGAGCCTGTAGGCGCGTGTTGTAATCCGCAAATCGGCTGACTGTCGTCGTACCTCGGCCGATGACAAACGCTGTACCCCAGAAAACAGCCGTTCCCCGAGCAGACTCGCGACAGGGAAAGATGACCCAACTCGGACATGGCTAACTGCCCTCCCATAGACACCTGCTGCCACCATCCGTAGAGTAAGCCGCAGCGTGTGTCGCAAAGGGGGATATTCCGGTGGCACCGAAGCGCGAAGAACGAAGGCTTGCGGCGATCCTGGCCGGTGACATGGTGGGTTACTCGCGGCTCATGGAAGCCGACGAACGGAGCACGATCAAGCGCCAAAAAGCCCATCGACAGGAGCTATTCGACCCCGAGATCGCCGCGCACAATGGGCGTCTCGTCAAGACCACGGGTGATGGCTTGCTGGTGGAATTTGCCAGCGTAGTCGATGCGACCGAGTGCGCCGTCGCGATTCAGCGGGCGATGGCGGAGCGCGAAGCGGAAGTTCCCGAAGAGCACCGTATCCAGTACCGTATTGGCATCAACACGGGCGATATTGTCGTCGACGGCGACGATATCCTAGGCGATGGGGTTAACGTGGCGGCGCGCCTCGAAGGCTTGGCCGAACCCGGCGGCATTTGCATTCCCCTCAAGGTCGTCCACGAGGTCCGCAACAAACTCGACGTGGGTTACGCGTTCATCGGCGAACAGACGGTCAAGAACATAAAGGCCCCGATCCCGGCTTACCGTGTCCTGCTGGAGCCGTCTGCGGCGGGGCAAATCATCGGCGAGAAACGACCGAACCGACCGCTATTGCGGTGGTGCGCGGTTGCGGCCGCCAGCCTTGCCGCGGCGGCGATTGCCGTCACGGCAGTCTGGTGGCAGCCCTGGGTTGAGCGGGTCGAGCCTGCCTCGGTCGAGCGCATGGCCTTCCCGCTCCCCGACAAGCCGTCGATCGCCGTCCTCCCCTTCATCAACATGTCGGGCGATGCCGATCAGGAATATTTTACCGACGGCATGACCGAGGACATCATCACCGATCTCTCCAAGGTCTCTGGCCTCTTCGTCATCGCCCGCAACTCGTCCTTCTCCTACAAGGGTCAGCAGGTGAAGGTGCGCCAAGCGGCCGAGGAGCTAGGCGTACGCTACATCTTGGAGGGCAGCGTCAGGCGCGCCGGCGACCAGGTGCGCATCAACGCCCAGCTAATCGACGCGACCACTGGCGGCCACCTTTGGGCCGAGCGCTACGACGGCACCATGACCGACGTATTCGAGTTGCAGGACCGTGTGACCGCGCAGATCGTCGCCTCGCTATCGGTGACGCTCAATAGCAGCGAACGGGCGCTCGCCGAACAGTCGGAAACATCTGTGCCCGAAGCCTACGACGCCTTCCTCGCCGGATGGCGCCATTTCCGTCTCCGCAATGTGGAGGACTACCGAAAGGCGCTTACCTGGCTGGAAAAGGCCGTCGATCTCGACCCCGACTACGGTCGCGCTTGGGCGCTGATGGCTTTGCTCTATCATGAGGCTTGGGAACGGCAGTGGACCTATCGACTGGGCATTAGCACCGAAAAGATACCGGAGCTGTTGGACAAAGCTCTGCAACGGCCGACGCCGCTCGCCCACCGGGTCAAGGCCGAGCGGCTGATGTCACAAGGGCGATTGGACGACGCCGAGATCTGGCTCGACAAGGCGAGCACGCTCGACCCGAACGATCCCGAAACTTTCGTCCTGAGATCGACGTTGGTCGACATTCGAGGCGACACGGATACGGCTATCGCCTTGGTGAAGACCGCCATGCGGCTCGATCCTCATTATCCGGCATTCTACCTCACTCGCCTAGGCGCGCTTTATTTGCGGGCCGGCGATGCGGCCAAGGCGCTCGAGTTCTTCGAGCGGGCCCGGAAGCGGAACCCCGGAGATTGGTCGGATTTGGTATATCTGACGGTGGCTTACGCCGAAGCTGGCCGTTTGGAAGACGCTGAGCGAGCAGCGAAGACCCTCGTCGAACGTCGCCGGGAGCTCGGCTTTCTCGTCACGCTAGCTGGAAGCTTCGACATCTGGTGGGGCATCGGAAGTACTTTTCGAGAGAGGATACATCAGGCTCTTCTGAAGGCGGGGCTTTCGGACAGGCCGAAGCCTGAGGATTTGAACCTTTTGCCGAAAAATCGCCTTTCCGGGGCGGAATTGAGTGAGGCTTTGAAGTCCGGCTATCGCCACAAAGGGCGAGTGTCGGGCGGTGTATGGATGCGGGATATGTACCCCGACGGCACCGGCGTACACTATTCGAACGGTCATCAAACCTCCACGACAACATCCAAGATCGAAGGCGATATGGAGTATACCGAGCGGTCCAATGGGCGCAAAACGCGTTGCACCTTCTATCGCAACCCCGAGGGGACAAAGGAAAACCTGAACGAGTTCATCTCCGTCTGCGCCCACGGCATCTATCCTTACGCGCGCTTTCCTCTGCCCGAGACGACACAGTAGGCTGTCGATCTCACGGCCGTGAGAAATTTCATAACGATTTAGCGACATATGCCGTCTGAGACTCATAGGTCCGTTGTTGGCACAATACGGAAGGCTTGGATGCGCATTATCACGGTTGCTATGTGCTCAAGAGTGAACGGTTGTGCCGTGATGCAGAACTCAGTCTTGCGCCCGCGCCCTACCCCGGAAACTCCCGCTCGAATGGCACCCCATCGCCCGGCGTCTCGCCCAGCAGGCGCGCGTATTTGTGGCCGGCATAGACGGCGGCGGCGATAGTGGCGGGGGCCAGGGCGTCGCCGATGGCCTGCACGCTTTCGATGCCGGCGTCCTTTAGGGCCTCGGGCATGGCGTTCAATGAGCGCGCGAGGTCGTCGTTCGGCAGGCGGGCGGTCACCGTGACCAGGGACGCACAAGGAACCTCTTCGCGCGCATCGGTGTAGACGCAGGCGAGTTCGGCGCGGTCCCCATGCAGGGCGGCGAGGCGCTTGTTGGCGGCGATGACGATTCCGGCCTCGAGCAGGCGCTTCTGGATGTGCCCGAGTTCGAGGGTGTTGTCGGTCCAGGCGGAGGCGGAGGGCGCCGGCGTGACCACGGTCACCGCGCGGCCCTCGGCGCGCAGCTTTTCCGCCAGGACGCCGCCCATGTAGTAGTGATCGTCATCGTAGACCACGATCGGCCCCTCGGGCACGGCGCCGGCCAGGATGTCGTCGGGGGTCAAGACCTTCGCGCCGTCGAGGCCCGGCACTGCTTGCCAGTTCTTGCGCCCCACCCCGTCGCGGCGCCAAGTGCACCCCGTGGCGATCACCACATGCTTGGCGCCGAATTCCAGAACATGCTCGGCGGTCAGGCGGCTGTCGCGATAGATTTGGACGTTGGTCATCTTGTCGAGCTGCTGAACCCGGTAGTCGCGCACCCGGATCCAGGCGGCCAGGCCCGGCAGGCGAGCCTCGCGCGCGACCCGGCCGCCCAGGTCCTCGCCGGCCTCGGCCAGGTGGACCTCGTAACCGCACTGGCCCAGGGCACGCGCCGCTTCCAGGCCGGCCGGCCCGGCCCCCACGACCAACACGCTGGCGCCGGCGCCTTTGGCCGGAATCTCCTCCGGATGCCAACCCTTGCGCCATTCCTCGCCCGAGGTCGGGTTCTGGGTGCAGCGGATCGGCGAGGCGACCTGGTCGCCGCTGACGCAAATGTTGCAGCCGATGCATTCGCGGATGTCGTCCAGGCGGCCGTCTTCGATCTTTTTGGGCAGAAAGGGGTCGGCGATCGAGGGCCGCGCCGCGCCGATCATATCGAGCACGCCGCGCTTGATTTGCGACACCATGGTGTCGGGCGAGGTAAAGCGCCCCACGCCGACCACCGGCTTGCTGGTCACCTGCTTGACGAAGGCGGTGAAGGGCTCCTGCCCGCCCTCGGGCCCGAAGCGCGAGGTCAGGGAATCGTTATCCCAATCGCTGACGTTGACGTCCCAAAGGTCGGGCAATTCAGCCAGCATCTCGATGACGTCGCGGCCTTCGTTTTCGCTGGCGATGCCGTCGTCGCCCATCAACTCGTCGACCGCGATACGCACCGCCACGGCGCAGGTCTCGCCGACCTCCTCCTTGGTATCCTCGATCACCTCGCGCAGCAGGCGGGCGCGGTTTTCCAAGCTGCCGCCGTAATCGTCGGCGCGGTCGTTGCGGCGGCGCTGCAGGAAATGCATGGGCAGTGACAAGTCGTGCCCGGCATAGACATAGACGATATCGAAGCCGGCGGTCTTGGCGCGCCGGGCGGCGGCGCGGTGCCATTGGCGATAGGCGCGAATGTCCGCCAGATCCATGGCGCGCGCCTGGACCGGGTCCCATTTCGCCCCGGCCGGCTGGTGCGAGGGACCGATCGGCACCTCCCGGCTATACCGATTGGCGCAGGACGGCCCGTTGTGGACCAGCTCGATGGCGGCCAGGGACCCGAACGTGTGAACCGCCTCGGCCATGAGGGCGAGCGCCGGGATGTCCTTGTCGTCCCACAGCCGCGCCTCGATCGCCGGGGTCACGTCGCCGCTCGGGTGGATTTCGCATTCCTGGGTGCAGATCACGGCCCAGCCGCCCTCGGCCTTGACCGCGCGCGAGGCGGCCTCCGCCTTGGGCCGGCGATAGCCCATGCCGTCGCAGTGCGGCACCTGATAAAAGCGGTTGCGCGCCGTGACCGGACCGATCGGCACGGGCTCGAACAAGATGTCGTAACGGGGGTCGCGTGTCATGGGGGTCTCTCGTTTGCCAACCTTGAATTCGTAGGCCTCCGCGAAAGCCGGGGCCCCGCGCCCTCGTCCTTCGACAAGCTCAGGATGAGGACGCATGTTCAAGGGATTATCCTCACCCTGAGCTTGTCGAAGGGCGAGGATAATGCCGTTTCGCCGAAGTCTCCGACGGGAGTCTGCCCGTGTGCGCCGAACTTTGCTATAGTCGTGCCAGGTTTATCGGAGGAATACCCCATGGCGACAGCGCAGACGCGCCCCAAGGACCCCGTGGTCGAGGCCCTGCGCACCCTGCTGGGCGAACGCCTCTCGACGTCTTCGGCGGTGCGCGAACAACACGGCCACGACGAATCTTATCATCCGGGCCATCCGCCCGACGCGGTCGCCTTCGCGGAGTCCACCGAGGAGGTGGCCGAGATCGTCAAGATCTGCGCGCATCACGAGCGCCCGGTGATCGCCTTCGGCACCGGCACCTCCCTGGAGGGTCACGTGGCCGCCCTGCACGGCGGTATTTCCATCGACACCAGCCGCATGAACCAGGTGATCGAGGTCAATTCCGAGGATCTGGATTGCCGGGTGGAGGCCGGGGTGACGCGCAAGCAACTCAATCAATACCTGCATGATACCGGTCTGTTCTTCCCCATTGACCCGGGCGCCGACGCCTCGCTCGGCGGGATGACCGCGACTCGGGCCTCGGGCACCAACGCGGTGCGCTACGGCACCATGCGCGAGAACGTGCTGGGCCTCACCGTGGTCATGGCCGACGGACGGATAATCCGCACCGGCGGGCGGGCGCGAAAATCGGCGGCCGGCTACGACCTGACCCGCTTGCTGGTCGGCTCCGAGGGGACGCTCGGCGTCATCACGGAAATTCAGCTGCGCCTTTACGGCATCCCGGAGGCCATGTCGGCGGCGGTCTGCGCCTTCGAGTCCCTGGAGGGCGCCGTCAACACCGTGATCGCGACCATCCAGATCGGCATCCCGGTGGCGCGGATCGAGTTGCTGGACGAGGTCCAGATGGACGCCATCAACCGTTACGCCAAGTTCGACTACCCGGTTCTACCGACCCTGTTTTTCGAATTTCACGGCACCGAGCGCGGGGTCGCGGAGCAGGTCGAGATGGTCGGGGAGATCGCCGGCGAATTGGGCGGTTCCGATTTCCAATGGGCCCACAAACCGGAGGAACGGAGCAAGCTCTGGCAGGCCCGGCACGACGCCTATTACGCCAATATCGCGCTACGCCCCGGCGCCAAGGCCTGGGCATCCGACGTGTGCGTGCCGATTTCCCGCCTGGCCGACTGCATCCTGGAAACCAAGCGCGATATCGAGGAGTCGGACCTGCTCGCCCCCATCGTCGGCCATGTGGGTGACGGCAACTTTCACCTGTCCTTCGTCATCGACCCGGACGACCCGGCGGAGATGGCCCGCGCCGAGGCGCTCAACGACCGCATGGTCATGCGCGCCCTAGCCATGGGCGGAACCTGCACCGGCGAGCACGGCATCGGCACCGGCAAGATGAAATTCCTCCAGGCCGAACACGGCGAGGCCGTCGGGGTCATGCGCCAGATCAAGCTGGCGCTCGACCCCGGCAACATCATGAACCCGGGAAAGATCGTTCAGGTTTAGGCGGCTGCGAGGTCAGAGGTGCAATGAGCGCACTTGGTTGCCTTGATCGGCACGCTTGATAGGCAATGGGGGCAGTCCTTGGTGGCCGGCGCCGCCGCCGGCTTCTCTTCCTGGCGCTTGAGCCGGTTGATCGCGCGGATCAACAGGAAGATCGCGAAAGCGACGATCGCGAAATCCAGGACCGTATTGATAAACACGCCGACGTTGATGGTCGGCGCACCGGCTTCTTTGGCCGCAGCCAAGCTGACGTAGTCCTGGCCCGACAAGCTGATGAATAGATCGGAAAAATCCACGCTGCCCATCAAAAACCCAATGGGTGGCATGATGACGTCGGCGACCAGCGAACTGACGATCTTGCCGAACGCCGCGCCGATAATGATACCGACCGCCATGTCGACCACATTGCCGCGCATGGCGAAATCTTTGAATTCCTTGAGCATGCAGCCCTCCCCCGCGATTGATCCGGCCGCTTGGTGCGGCCCCCTCGGCGCCCGCTGCCCACAGCGACGCCGGGTGTCTTTCTTGCTTACTTCCCGCGCAAATTGCAAGCCCGCCGCAAGGGCTGGGCCGGCCGCGGGTCAGGCGCTGGGGCGCGCCATGTCGAAGACCAGATCGACCCGGGTATAGTCCATGTAGCCGAGCCGGGCGATCGGGCGCAGCTTGGCCATGTCGACCAGGCCGCCGGTCAAGACCGCCTCGTCGATGTGGATCCCGACCACGCGGCCCAGAACCAGGGCGTTGCGCGCTTTGGGGTCGGTGCTCGGCAGGTCCACGATCTGATGCACCCGGCATTCCATGTGGATCGGCGAGGCCTTGACCCGCGGCGGTTTGACGAGGACCGAGGGGGCCTTTTCCAGATTGGCGAGCTCGAATTCGTCCGCGTCGGCACCGACCGGCGCGCTGCTGCGATTCATGGCCTCGCGCAAATCCCAGGTCGCCACATTGAATACGAACTCCCCCGTCTCGGCACAGTTCGCCAGGGAATCCTTGGTCGGGTTGGCGGCCGGCCCGTTGCTCGCGAACATCACCATGGGCGGATCCGAGGCGACGCCGTTGAAGAAGCTGTAGGGCGCCAGGTTCACCACGTTCTGGGCGCTCAAGGTCGAGATCCAGCCGATCGGCCGCGGGATCACACAGCTCTTGAAAGGATCGTGCGGCAGGCCATGCCGGTTGTCTTCGGTCTCGTAGAACATCGCAAAAATCCTGGTCGGGGTTTTCAAATGCCCGCCGGATATCGTCTGTGGCGGATTGCCCACATGGGGCGTTGAGGAGCCTGGGCCATGATCGCGCCAGAGCCATGATCCAATGCGCCGGACGGCAGCGGGCTACGCTTAGTCCGCCTTGGGGTCGCTGGTTTCTATCTTGGTACTGCCCGCTGGCCCGCACGGCGCAGTTTCGCCGAACTGGAGCTCCGGGCCGCCGCCCCTCGGGCTCGATTTCGCCGGGCGCGGCGCGGCGCCCTCGGGGTTGCGGCGATTGCCCACACCCTGCGGCCGAGAGGCCTTGCGCCTCCGCCGCTTGCGGTAAACCTCGAGATCGACGATCTCGCCCATTTAATTCCGCATCCTGGTCTGCGGGCGTCGCGTAGTATTTGCCCGTTCATCACAGTTTCATTAGCTTAGCCGAAACCCAGCCGGGTGCAATGGCCAGTTAAACACGGCGGCACAAAAACCAATATCTTGCTGGCCGCATAAGGGAATCGAATTGAAGAAACTTAGTCTGAGCCTGCTTGGACTTGCCACCGTACTTGTCGCGGCCCTCTTGATCGCGCCGAGCTTCGTTGACTGGAACGCCCATAAAGGGCGAATCGCCAAAGAGATTTTCGATTTGACCGGCCGCGATCTGGCGATCGACGGCGACGTCAGCTTGGCGATCCTGCCCGCCCCGGCCCTATCCGCCGCCCGCGTGCGCCTCGCCAATATCGAGGGCGGCAGCGCGCCCGCCATGGTGGAATTGGATGCCTTGAAGGTGCGCATCGCCCTGCTGCCCCTTTTGCGGGGCGAGGTTCAGGTCGAGAGCGTCGATTTGGTCAGGCCGCGCATCTTGGCCGAGGTTCTACCCGACGGGCGCAAGAATTGGGAGATCGAGGCCGGCGGCGGCGTGGATCGGCCGGCGACGGATCCCGACGCGCCGGCCGGCGGCGTGGCCGGCGCCATCCGCCTGGACCTTGTGACCATCACCGACGGCACCTTGATTTACCGCGATGCCGCAGCCGGGCAAGAAGAGCGGATCGAAGGCCTGTACACCGAGGTCGCCGCAGACTCCCTGAAAGGCCCCTTCGAAGCCAAGGGGCAAGCCAAAATCCGCGGCATGGTGACCGAATTCGATGTCAGTCTGGGCGGTCTTGTCAGCGCCGGGGCGACCCCGCTCAGCCTGACCCTTGGGGTGCCCGAGGCGGCCGCCACGCTTCAGCTGGCCGGCGCGCTCTCGCGCCACGGCGAACGGGTGTCCCTGCGCGGACGGCTCAAGGGGCGCGGCGAGAGCCTGGCGGCGCTGGTCGCCGCCTTACCGTTCGACATGTCTTTACCGCCGGTCTTCGCCCGGCCGTTCAGCACCGAAACCGATATCGCGGCCGACCAGGACGGTGTGGCGATCAGCAAGCTGTCGGTGCAGTTGGGCGATACCAAAGCGGAGGGAGACCTTCGCTTCACGCTGCAGCCGCGGCGCGACTTTCAGGCGAGCCTAAGCACCACGCAGATCGATTTGGACGCGCTCTTGGCGCCGCCGGCCGGCGGCGAGGCAGGCGCGACACCCAGCGGCGGGGCCGCCTCAACGTCCCAAGAGTCGCCGAGCCCGGCACCGGCCCCAACGCCGGACGAAACCGCGGCCCTATCCCTACCGGCGGATATGACCGGATCCCTCGACCTGTCGGTCGACGCGGTGATCTATCGCGGCCAGGTGGTGCGTCAATTCATCCTGTCCCTGGCCCTGGCCGAAGGGCAGTTGAAGCTCAATCAGGCTCTGGCGCTTCTGCCCGGTGGGTCGGACGTATCCCTAAGCGGGGTCGTTTCCCCCATCGAGGTGGCCGGCCAGACCGACCTGCGTTTCGATGGGCGCCTGGAGGCTGGGTCGGACAATTTTCGCGGCATTCTCGATTGGCTGGGCATCGACGTGGCCCAGGTGCCGGCGTCGCGCCTGCGCAAGTTGGGCCTGATCACCAATATCGGCGCGACCCGAAGCACCGTGATGTTGAGCGATATCGACATGCGCTTCGACCTCACCCAGGTATCGGGTGGCGTCGCGGTGGCGATCCGCGACCGCCTGGGAATCGGCGTCGGGCTCGCGCTCGACAAGATTGACCTCGATGCTTATTTGCCGACGCCCTCAAGAGCGGCCCCGGCGAAGGACGCCGCACCGGAGGCCGGCGGCGCGCCCGACCCGGCCAAGACGACACCCGCCGGCCCGGCGCAAACGGCGACGGCGCGTGCCAGGTTCGCGGCACCCAGCGTCCTGGGCGACTTCGATGCCAATTTCGATCTGCGGGTCGGTCAGATGACCCTGCACGGCGCCTCGGCGGAGAACCTGCACCTGGACGCGACCTTGCAGCAGGGCTCAGTCGCGCTACGCGAGTTTCTGGTCGGCAGCCTGGGCGGCGCCAAGGCGCGCCTCGCCGGCACCGTCGCGGCCTTGACCACCACGCCCACCCTGGACCTGGCCTACAGCCTGAGCGCCCCCGACCCGGCACGCTTAGCCAAGGCTCTCGACCTGCCGCCGGGGCCCTTGGCCAAGGCCAAGGATCTAAAACTCTCCGGAACCGTGAAGGGCCGGCAAGACGCGCTCGAGCTAACCAGTGGCTTGGAAATTCTAGGCGCCCGCCTGGAGGCACGCGGCGAGGTCATGCCCTTGAGCGAGCCTCTGCGCTTCGATCTGACCACCAGCGCCAAGCACGCCAAGCTGGCGCAACTGGCCGGCGTGTTGGCGCCCGATCTAAAGTTCGGCCCCAGCCTGGGCGCGCTCGACCTGCGCGCCAGACTGTCCGGGACGCCTCAAGATATTGCGGTCAGCGAACTATCGGGACAGCTTGGCCCCCTGACCCTGGAGGGAGGGCTTGCCGCGCGGCTCGGTGGGTTAGAGCCGGGGGTTAGCGATATCAATCTGGCGGTCGTCGCGAAGCACCGGGATTTGGCGGCCCTGACCGAGACCTTCGCGCCCGACGCCGGCTTGGCGCCCGGGCTCGGTCTCGATCTCAAGGCACGGATTCAAGGCGCGCAGGACACGCTCAACTTTAGCGACATCGCCGGTACGCTCGGCCCGACCGAGGTCAAGGGCACTGTCGGCCTGGACCTGACCGGCGCGCGGCCCATGATCACCGCCGATCTGGAAACCGGGGTCTTGCCCTTGGCCGCCTTTACCGCGCCAAGAGGCGAGAGCGCCAAGAAGGCCAAGGCAATCCAGCCGGCGGCGGCCGGCAAGTCGGCATCCGGCGGCAGTGCAGGCGGTGCCGAAGCCAAAGCCGCGGCGCGCTGGTCGCGTCAGCCGATCGATGTCGCCGCCCTGGGCCAGGTCGACGCCGACATCAAGCTGCGCGCGGCGGCCTTGGTGCACGAGACCCATCGCCTAAACAATACCGTCATCGACGCCGCCTTGACGGAGGGGGTGCTCGACCTGCGCAAAGTTAACGGCACCTTCCACGACGGCGCCATCGCGCTCACCGGCCAGATCGATACCCGCGACGGGATCGAGGCCGGTCTCGCCCTGACCGCCATCGAGCTCAATCTGGCGAAGCTCGCCCAGGCCCTGGCGGACAGCGACCGGGTGTCTGGGCCGCTCAACCTCGATGCCTCGATCACCGCCAAGGGCGCCAGCGAGGCGGCGCTGATCACCAGCCTGGCCGGCACCGGCAAGCTCGGCGGCACCGTGAACGTGAAGGTCAAGGCCGAGGAGCAGGTCGGCAATATCATCCTCGGCATCCTGGGCGAAAAGCTAAAGGAAGTGCGCGGCGTGACCGAGACCACGAACGTGTTGTTCGGCGCCTTCGCCGGAACCCCGGCGGCGCTCGCCGGCACCTTCGTCATTAAGGGTGGCGTGGCCGAGACCCGGGATCTGCGCCTGGAGGGCCGCGAGGCGAACGCCCTGACCCAAGGCACGGCGGACCTGGCGGCCTGGAAGGTCGACACCCAGACCGAGGTCTTTAAAGCGGCCGATCCAAACACCGCCTTCGTGACCGCCAAGCTGACCGGGCCGCTCGACAAGCCGAACGTGAAAGTCGGCGGCCTGCCGTTCCAGCGCCAGAAGCAGCCGGCGGCCCAGCCGGTTCTGCCGGTTCAACCGGCCCAGCCCGGCGCCGAAGCAACGCCGGCACCCGCGCAGCCCACCGCCCCGGCGCAAATCAAGCCCGAAGACATCATCAAGCAGGGCCTGAAGGGTTTGTTGAAGGGTTTGACGCAGTAGGAGGCTAGGGCGCCCGTTTAGCGGTGCGCGCGCCTGGCATGGTACGTCAGGGCCAGGGCGATGCAGTGCTTGACCGCCGCTTCTGGAATCTCGTCGTCGAGCGCGAAGACGATCGCCCGATTGCCCTGAAAGCTCAGGGTGTCGCCGTACATCTCGCGAAAGGTCGAGATCAGGCTGGTCTGACAATGAAAAAACATCGCAAAGCGATCAGCCTGGCCCTTTGCCGCGTCAATGCGGATCGTTGTGCCGCCCTTCGGGTTTTCGGTTAGGTAAGCGGGCTGACGCCACTTCAGGGTCTCGATCAGTTCGCCGACACCCTCGGTTTCCGAAGCCGTGGCAAAGATCAACTGCCGGAGTTTGAGCAGCCGGCCGCGCAGCTTCGTCGGATAGCCGTCGAACACCGCTTTGACATCGGGGTCATCGAAGCGCCGGTTTTTCATGCGCTATTCCAGACTGCCATTGCCATCCTTCGCGATCCGCGCGATGACCTCGCCGAGTTCATCGGCTTGGGCAAAGGGCCCGCCCGTGACCTGAAGGACCAGAATCAGAACCGATGCCGGCGTCAGACATCTCGTTGTAACTATACACTTATACACGTCCCTTTGTTTTCGAGTTCTATGGCTCCCTAACCAGGCATACCCTCTTCGTACTGGCCTAGGCAGCGCTAAAGTGGTCATAGGGCAAGCCACGCGGCCCTCGACTTGTCATTTTTAGCGGCCGAACGCTTGATCCTGAGTCAACGATTTAGGGCGGGGCCTAGTTGGGCCCGCGCGTCAGCCCTCCCGATCCGCTTGCCATGCCCCGAAGGGTGCTAAGGTCCGGCGCGGACGGCCGTGGTCGCCCCAAGAGCTCAGCGGCTGATTGTGCGGTGCGGCATGACTTTAACGTTACCCTCATTTCATTTGTCGAAACTTTGATCTGCGATCATATGAGGGCAGGCGTTCCAAGCGCGCCAACCACCGGCTTATGTGAGCTGAAACAATGGCCGAAACGACGGAACGCGAGATCAACACAACGACCTACGATTGGTGCGTGAAGGCGTTCTCGATCGCCAAGGACCGGCTGGGCGTGAACCTCAAGGCCGACTGCTCGAAGGCGGTTATCGAGCAGGGCCAGATTTTCGTCTTCAATCACTTCGCACGCTTCGAAACCATCATTCCCCAGTACATCATTCATCGCACGACCGGCGAATACGCGCGTTGCGTCGCCGATCACGAGATCTTCGCAAACGAGCGTTTCGGCAAGTTTCTCTGGAGCGTCGGGGCGGTTCCCAGCAATCACCCCGGACTGCTGCCTTACCTGGCGGCGGAGATCTTGCGCGGGCGCAAGGTCATCATCTTTCCCGAAGGGGGTATGATCAAGAACCGCCAGGTGATCGACGGCGACGGCGAATACAATCTGACCTCGCCCTCCAAGGGCGTGATGCGCAAGCATCACAAGGGCGCGGCGGCCCTCGCCGTGACCTTGGAGCTCTACAAGAAACGCATTCTGACGGTTGAGGCGCGCGGGGAGCATGACCGCCTCCTGCGATGGGTCGAAGCGCTTGGGCTTGGCGACCTCCCCACCCTGATCGCGGCGGCGCAAAAGCCAACCTTCATGGTGCCTGGCAACATCACCTTTTATCCGATCCACACGGACGACAACCTTCTGCGCAAGAGCTTCGAATGGGCCGGTGTGGAAATGGGGCCGCAAGCCTCGGAAGAACTGCTCATAGAAGGCAACATCCTACTCAAGGAAACGGACATGGACATCCGTTTCGGCGAACTGATCAAGCCGTCGATTTCCTGGAACTTCTGGGAGCGCAGGCTGCTGCGGCGAGCCTTCGGGCGGGTCGAAAAGCTTGAGGACTTGTTCGGCCTGCGCCCGGACGCCGATCACTGGATTGACCGGGCCTTCGCCAAGACCCTGCACCGCGAAACCACAAGCCTGCGCGACGCGAGCATTCACAACATCTATGCGCTGACCACGGTGAACCTCAGTCACCTCGCGTCCCGGCTGATCATGGCGCTGGTCAAACGCGGCACCGCGGAAATCGGTCAGGAGCGATTCCACCACCTCCTTTTCACCGCCATAAAGAATGCACAGGCTGATTGCAGCCTCAACCTGCACCGAAGCGTCGACGACCCGGACGCGCACGAGAACATTCATTGCCGGTCTTGCGATTGCGCCGAGTTCGCCAGGTTCCTGAGCATGGCCATGTCAAGCGGCCTCGTCGAGCAGACCGAAGAAACTTATAAGTTCCTGCCCAAACTCTGCGCCGAGCATGGCTTTCACGAAGTGCGGCTGGAGAACATGATCACCGTATACGACAACGAACTCGCACCTGTCGCCGGCGCGTGCCGGGCGGTAGACGCGGCTCTCGACGGTGAAGCCGATCGCGATCCGGCGGTATTTTCCAACCTGCTGTTCGATGACGAGTTGCGGGCCTTCGAATGGGCGAAGACGAAGTACACCCAGGACATGCACCGCGACATAAACGATCGGATGACCGCCACCGAAGACGGCGCCCCATACCTATGCCTGCCGCAGCATGACGGTGCGGCACGGGCGCCGCTCGGCATCGTGCTGGTCCATGGTTTCCTGGCTTCGCCGGCGGAACTTAAAGGCTTCGGCGAGGACTTGGCGGCGCAAGGTTATCCGGTCGCCGGGGTTCGCCTGAAAGGCCACGGCACCTCGCCTTGGGACCTGCGGGATCGCTCCTGGCAGGAATGGCTGTCCTCGGTCCGGCGCGGCTGCGAGATCGTGGAGGGTTTCGCCGAAAAGACCGTGCTGGTCGGCTTCTCCACCGGTGGCGCGCTCTCTTTGCTCCTGGCCGCCAGTCAGCGCGAGAGACTGGCGGGTGTCGCAGCGGTCGCCGCCCCGGTGAAATTCGTCGACCGGAACTTTTTCTTCGTACCGCTCATCGACGGCCTGAACAGGTTCGTCCGATGGACCGGTGCCGAAGCGGGCGTGATGCCTTTCAAGGAGTATGTCTCGGAGCACCCCCATATCAATTATCGCCATATCCCGATTGGCGCGCTGCGCCAGCTTCAACTGCTGGTCGATGAAGTCCAAAGACGCCTCGCCGAAATCGCCTGCCCCGTGCTCATCCTTCAGGGCGATCAGGATCCGGTGGTCAAACCGGAAAGCGCGCGAATCATCTTCGAAGGTATCGGCGCCGCCGTGCGGGACCTGCAGATGGTGTCCTCGACCCGCCACAGCATTCTCAACGAGGACATCGGCGAGACCCGGCAAAAAATCGCAAGCTTCATTTCGGCGCTCGCCCTGCCGGTGCGGCCCCCGGCCGCCAAGGGCCGGCGCAAGGCCGGCGATATATTCCGGCGCCCCCTAGCCGCGCACCACCGAGCCGAGTAACCGTCGGCACGCAATGCATGCGCATGGCGCCACGCGACCGCTAGAGCAATATCTGAACGAATAGAACCGATACGGTTCGATTCGTTCAGATGAAATTGCTCTACTCTTCAATGAGGTAGAGCAGCCTTATCCAGTCCCTTGGATCGCTGAAAGCGAGTCCAATGGACCGGATGCTGCTCTAGCGCGCTGAGATGGCCGCCTTGTCGACGAAGGACGCCGTCAATTCCGTGCCGTCGAACCGGTAGCGGACCTCGCTTGACGGTTGGTCGGAAAACAGATGCGAGAACTGGGCGATCGCGGCTTTGGGGTCTTGTTCATAAGCCTTGGAAAAAGCCATGTGGTCCTCGACCGCCTGCTTGATTTCGGCGGCGGCGATCAGTTCGCGAAACCGGTTCGAGAATTCCGGGTCCTGGGCGAACATGGCCTCGATCCTGTCTCTATCCGGATGCCCATTGGTGACACGAACTTGCCCATTAGGGTCCACGGCCAATTCGGTAGGGTGGCCGGCATCGACTCCCATGGCCCGGAATTTATTGCCTAGTTGGTCGCCAAAGGCAGCCGCATTTGTCTCGAAAGACTCCAGGATGTCCGGCATGGGCGGCAGGGCGGCCAGTAGTTTCGTTGTCTCGCGGGCCGTGCCCGAGAGCTCCACACGATCCTCGATCCGCCGCCCTTGCGGCGAATCCGCGGCCTTTCGCCCAAGGTTGCCGAATATTCCGTGCGCCCTAAGACCTCCGGACGGGACGACCGCACTCGCGGGGGTCGTGGCCTCGATCGCCATGGCACTTTCCTTCAATCGGAACGCACAGTTTCGTCCTGTATCGCACCGCAAAATACGTGCCCATTCGCCATGGCGAACCGGCGTCGCCGCCCGCGATTGGCGCGCCGTCCACAGCCTTGTCATTGCGCCGGCCGGGCCGGGCGCTAGCCTGTCGTTGAACGAAAGACACAACGAGGAAGTGGGGCCGGTGACGCACTTGGTCCGCCTGAGGCGCTGCGCGCGCGGGACCGCCGAATGCGTCCTGTAAAATCCCTGTTCAGCAGGGAATAACAGGGAACCCGAAATCGTCGTCCCTCACCGCCCGGCGCGCGCCTGTAGGTCGCTCAGGACCGCGAGGCGAAGCGCGCTCGACAGATTGCGCGCGCCCGCGTCGTCGCCGCGCGACCGGTCGATGTCTTCGACCAGGGCGGTCAGGGAAATACCCTGGGCCTGGGCGATCGCTTTGAGCGCGTCCCAGAATTCTTCTTCCAAGCTGACGCTGGTCTTGTGGCCGGCGATCCGGATCGAGCGTTTGCGGATCATGCGCGCGACCGTTCAGGCCGAGGCCTTGGGGCCCAGCATGTCTTCCGGCTTGACCCAGTCGTCGAATTGTTCGGCCGTGAGCAGGCCGAGCGCCACGGCGGCATCTTTCAAGGTGGTGTCCTCGGCGTAGGCTTTCTTGGCCACCTTGGCCGCGTTGTCGTAGCCGATGTGCGGGTTGAGCGCGGTCACCAGCATGAGCGAGCGTTCCATCAAGGCGCGGATATGTGCCTCGTTCGCTTCGATCCCCTCGACGCACTTGGTGCGGAAGCTGTCGCAGGCATCGCCGATCAACCGGGCCGATTGCAGCAGGTTGTAGATCATCACCGGCTTGAAGACGTTGAGCTCGAAGTGCCCGTTCGATCCAGCCACCGTGACGGTCACATGGTTGCCCATGATTTGCGCGCAGACCATGGTCATGGCCTCGGCCTGGGTCGGGTTGACCTTGCCCGGCATGATCGAGGAGCCCGGCTCGTTCGCTGGCAGCAGCAGCTCGCCCAAGCCGCCGCGCGGGCCGCTGCCCATGAGGCGGATGTCGTTGGCGATCTTCATGAGCGAGGCGGCGACGGTGTTGAGCGCGCCGGAGGCCTCGACCACCGCGTCGTGGGCCGCCATAGCCTCGAACTTGTTGGCCGCGGTCTCAAAGGGCCGCCCGGTGATGCGCGCGACCTCCTGCGCGAAATCCTCGGCGAAACCCTCGGACGTGTTGAGGCCGGTGCCGACCGCGGTGCCGCCCTGGGCCAGGGCCTGGAGCCGGGGCAGAACCGCCTGGAGGCGCGCGACCCCCAGGGCCGCCTGGGCCCCGTAGCCGGAGAATTCCTGCCCCAGAGTCAAAGGCGTCGCGTCCATCAAGTGGGTCCGGCCGTTCTTGACGATGGCGGCGAAGGCCTCGGCCTTGGTGTCAAGGGCGACATGCAGGGCATCGAGCGCCGGTATGGCTCGCCCGACGATGACCTCGACCCCCGCGATGTGCATCACGGTGGGGAAGGTGTCGTTGGAGGACTGCGACATATTGACGTGATCGTTGGGGTGGACCGGCGCCTTGCCGCCGCGATGGCCGCTCAAAATTTCGTTGGCGCGCCCGGCAATCACCTCGTTGGCGTTCATGTTGGTCTGGGTTCCCGAGCCGGTCTGCCAGATCACCAGGGGAAATTCCTCGTTCAGGGTGCCGGCGGCAACCTCCTCGGCGGCGGCACAGATCGCCTCGCCCAGCTTGGGGTCGAGCCGCCCGTGCGTCATGTTGGTGCGCGCCGCCGCCAGCTTTTGGATGCCCAAGGCCCGGATCAGCGCATCCGGCATGCGCTCGACACCGATCCGGAAATTTTGCAGCGAGCGCTGGGTCTGCGCGCCCCAATAGGCGTCGATCGGGACCGCGATCTCGCCCATGGAATCGCTTTCGAGGCGCGTGTCGGCGGAGTCGGCCATGACAGCCTCCTGGATCGGTTCGGTAACGGTGCGGCGATACTAAACCCGGCGCCGGCCGGCGCAAGCTAAGCCGCCGGCTAGGCTCTGGCCTTGCGCCGTTTCTTCGCCGGCTTCTTGGCCCGGGCGCGCCGGGCCGCCTCCAAACCCAACTCGGCCCAGGGCAGAAGGGCCTCGGGATCGTCCGAGATCTCGTCGGGCAGGTTCCAGTAGGACATTTCGATCGGCTTGGTCTTGCCGTCGTAGACGAAAGGCTTGCCGCCGGCCGCCTCGAAACGCGCCTTGGTCTCGTCATCGACCTTGAAGTAGGGCCGGTCATAGGCGATCAGGCCGAACATCAGGTCTTCGTGAAACAGGCCGAAGCCGCCGAACATGCCGCGGGCCCGCACCGGCCCCAGCGGCATCAGGCAACTGACGATCTTGTCGGCGATTTCGCGTTTCGAACTCATGACATCACCCTAGCAGCTTCTCCGTGAACCCGGCGACGGCCTCGATCGCCGCGTCCCAATTCTGCGCCTTGGTGCAGCCGCTCGCCTTGCGCGGCGCCAGGTCGTGATCGCCGTCCGCCATCCAGGCCAGGCGAATTTGGGGCGAAAGGTCATAGGACGCGACCTCCGCCTCGGTGCCGAAGGGGTCGCGGGTGCCTTGGACAATCAGGGCCGGGGTGGCGATTTCCGCCAGGTGGGCCGTGCGCAGCTTCTCTGGCTTGCCGGGCGGGTGAAAGGGATAGCCCAGGCAGACCAGGCCGCGCACCGCCATCTCGTCGGCGACCATGCTGGCCATGCGCCCGCCCAGGGATTTGCCGCCGATAACCAGGCGCTCCGGCGCGAAGTCGCCGATCACCTGGCGCCAGACGGCAAGCAATTGGCCCTGCGGGGACGGCGGGCGCCGGCGCCCGTCGGCCCGGCGCGCCGCCATGTAGGGAAACTCGAAGCGGACCACCTGCAGGCCCCGGTCCGCCAAACCCGCCGCCATGGCGGTCATGAATGGCGTGTCCATGCCGGCCCCGGCGCCATGGGCCAGCACCAGGGTGAGCGGCCCCTCGGCGGGTCCCTCGCACAGGTAGTCCACGGCCAGCGCGCCGGGCGCCAGATCCGGCTCTATTCCCATAAAACCGGCCTTCTTCTGCAATTATCCGCGCCGATCACACTCTAAGCTTTCCTTAACCCGGCATTGCGACCATGGGCCGCACCACGATTATGCCCCGTGCACCCGAAAGCCTATTCCATGGATGATATACGCGACCGCGATCTTTCCAGCATCCCCGACCAGGATTTGACGCCCGAGGAGCGCGCGGAGCTTCAACGCCGCATGGACGAATTCGTCGATCGCATGGAGCTTCGCCGCCCGGACAAGCCCGGCAAAGCGGCCCAGCCGGACGCCAAGGTCGAGGTTGAGGTTGAGGCCGAGCCGGAGCCCGATCCCAAGGCGAAACGCTATATGAACTGGGATCCCGCCGCCATCGCCCGGCGTCACTGAGCGACCCAGCGGCCCCGGCCGAGGTCTCAGGTCGATTTTTTGCGGAACGTATCGAGCGGCACCACGTTTTCGGATGGCCCGTCCAGCTCACGCGGACCGCTGTCGGCGTGATTCGCCGCCGCGTCCGGGTCATCGTCCTCCGCGGTTTCTGCCACGGCTTCGGTATCGCCCACATCGAATTGCAGCCCGAATTGGACCGAGGGATCGGCGAAGGCGACCACCGCGGTATAGGGGACCGTCAGCTTTTCCGGCACGTCGCCGAACGACAAGGTGACTGAGAAGTCATGGTCCCTGACCTCCAGATCCCAGAACTGATGCTGCAGGACGATGGTCATCTCGTTCGGGTAGCGCTCGCGCAGGCGGGGCGGAACCCGGGCGCCCGGATCGTCGGTACGAAAAGTCACATAGAAATGATGGTCGCCCGTCAGGCCGTGCTTGGCGGCATAGTTCAGCGCGCGCCCGACCACGCTACGTAGCGCGTCCTGCACCATGAGGTCGTATCTCAGGTTATCGTCCGGCATGCCCCTGCCCCATGCACGCTGTGCCTGCGTCGCGACCCAGTAACCCGGAAACGCGAGGCCGGGCCCAGGATTAAGTGGGGCGCTTCTGTTGCCAGGTGCGCCCCGAACCCCGCCTAAACTTGTGAAGGCCTAGGACTTAATTTGGCTTACCAGCCGCAATTAAGCGGCGAGGCGAGCCTCACCATAGTTGTCATTTGCAACTATCATACGGCCCGATAACGGCGGTACCATGCCGGGCGCCGAACGCATCTTTACCAC
>JAJFGO010000093.1 GCA_021776095.1 Kiloniellaceae bacterium
GGTCGAACGGATGTTTGCCAAACTCAAAGACTGGCGCCGTATCGCAACCCGCTATGACCGATGCGCGCACACCTACTTCTCGGCAATCTGCATCGCCGCAACAATGCTCTTCTGGATCAATCAATGAGTCCTGAGCCTAGAGCAATTTCATCTGAACGAATCGAACCGTATCGGTTCCACTCGTTCAGATATTGCTCTAGTCGGCCGAACCCGCTTGCGCGGCGGCGGCCTCGGCGGCGACCACCTCCGATACCTCGGGATCGACGCTGACGCCGAGCAGGCCGTTGACCGCCTCGACCACGGCGGTGTTGATGTCCTTGTTCGCGGCGGCGGCCAAGGCCGCGGCGGCCGCCGCGACATCGGGCTCAGGTTGCGAAATGGCATCGCGGAACGCCGCCAGACGCCCAACCCTCGAATTCGGCGCGGCATTTGCCAGCCCGGTCGGCGAGGCGTGCGCCGCGTTCAAACTGCCCAGCGCCGAGGCTGAAATTCCGCGGTTCTTTCCCGAATGGCTGGTCTCACTCGAGACCGCGCCCTTGGAGTGGCCCAGGCCATGGCCCTTAGCATGACCGCCTGCGCTCTTGCCATGCGAGTCGGTCTCGGCGCTTTGGCCGACGCCTTTACCTGACTTCCCGCCCTTGCTTCCGGTGCTGGACGGGCCCGCAGCATTTGCGGTCCCATGACCGCCACCTTTGCCGCGGCCCCCGGCATCCGACGCGCCCGCACCAGCGTTTCCGCCCGCGGCGCCATTGCCGCCAACGTTGCCGCCGCCGTTGCCATTTCCGCCGCCGTTACCGCCGCCATTGCCACCACCGTTACCGCCACCACCGCCGTTCTTCGCCAGGGCGGCGTTGTCCTGCAAGAACTCGACGTCCAGTTTCAGCGCAATCGGCGCGGCGATCACGGCCATGGCCAAGGCCGCCGACACGAGGCAGGGCCCTACTCGAAGCTGATTCTCCCAAGGACGTTTTCGCGAACATAACATGGCCGACCTCCTAGCTGCTGGCACCAGAACCCGGCGGCCCGGCACAATTCAACATAGAGTATCGCATCGTGACCAGGGCTCGGCCAAGGCTGCCCTTGTGTCAATAACGTGCCCAACTCTGCCAAGACCAAGCAGTCCGGCGATCACAAGAGGCGGGGTTGATCGCCGGAGTCGTCCGGTGCGTCGTCGCCCAGCGGCCCGATTAAAGAGAGATCGTCGTTGGCGACCTTGTTGACCCGGCGCGATACGCGGTAGGCGACCAGGCGGTCCGGAGGGCACGGGCGCAACAGCGCCTGCGCCTCTGCGGGCGATGTACCCGGGTCGAGCCAGGCAGTGAAATCCGCCGGGTCGAGGATCACCGGCATGCGGTGATGAATCGCGCGTAGCAGCTCGTTCGCGTCAGTGGTGACGATGCTGCACGTCTCAAGCGGCGCGCCGTCCGGGGCCTTGTCCCAACGCGCCCACAACCCGGCGAAGCCGAAGGGCGCGCCATCGTCGCGCGCTATCCGGTAGGGCTGTTTGGCGCCGGCCTCGGTTTTCCATTCGTAGAAACCGTCGGCGGCGATCAGACAGCGCCGGTGCCGGAACGCATCGCAGAACGCCGGCTTCTCTGCCAGAGTCTCGCCGCGCGCGTTGATCGTCTTGGCGCCGAACGACGCGTCCTTGGCCCAGGACGGAATCAAGCCCCAGCGCAGCGAAACGAAATGGCGCGCCCCATCGTCGCCGAGCCGCACCGCCGCGACCTCCTGGGTCGGCGCGATGTTGGCGCGGGGCATGAGGTTAGGCCGCTCCAAGTATTCGAAGACACGAAGCACCGCCTCGGCCGGCGTCGTCAGGGAATATCGTCCACACATGGCGTGGGATGAAGCACAAGTCGGCGCGGCGGAGCAAGGCCGGCGGTCGCCCGTGGATTTTTCAAACCCAAAGTGCGAAAGATGCTCGCCCCATAGATTGTATTGGTATCGTTGAATTCCTTTTTAGCTTGTAGTAACCTTGCCTGATAAAGAAGAAAATCTCACGCAAAGCCGCTTAGCCGGCGATCAAAATCAATAAGTGTGGGACCAGGGCAAATAACCTCGGGGAGGCGATCCATGCGAGGTGCAATACCCAGAATTTGCGTCTTCGTCTTACTGGCGATCGGCCTCGGCGCCTGCGCCGCCGCGCTGACTGGCTACCCGGAGCGGGTGAGCGACGTCAATGATGAGCTCAAGAGCCTAGAGCCCTTTTACAACAACAAGGCCGTTGAGGATTACACCAAGGCCGTTGGCAACGCGAGAAAGCCGCTTCGCGATGCGTATGTCTTTGCGAAGATGCGCGCCATCGACATTCGCTTCGGAACCTTTCAAGAAGAACTCTTTACCCAAGGCGTGAGCGGCGGCATTTTAGCGAATTGGATCGAACTTGGCCTCGGTAGCGCGGGCGCGGTCTTTAGCGGACCCTCTCAAGCGCTTTCCGCGGCTTCGACCGGCGTGGTCGGGGCGAAGTCGGCCTTCGATAAGGAAGCCTATTTCGAGAACACACTACCGACGCTTCTCGGCGCCATGGAAGCCAATCGCAAGACGATCAAGCTGAGAATCTACAGCGGCATAACGCAGAACGATAGCGACTACTCCCTACCCAACGCCATGGCCGACCTCGAAGACTACTACAGCGCCGGCACGATTCCCGGCGCGCTGATCAGCATCAACGAAGATACCGGCGCGAAAGGGAAAGAAGCGCAAGAGAGCATCCGAAAGGTCCTGACGATCCAGCGTAACGCAGGGTTCTTGGCGCCGGATGCCATCAATCGGATACAGGCGGTCATTCAAAAGATCCAGACCTTGAGCGATGGCGATGCCATAGCATTGAGCAAGCAGCCGCCAACTAGCGACGCGAATTCAGAGACCGCCGTTCAAAATCAGGACCCGAATAACCGGCGATTCACTACTGGGGGTCCGGCGAGGATAACCTTAGTCACACGCGCCCGCACGGACCCCCGAACCGATGGCAACCTCACGGCTTGGGAGCGCGCGCTTGGTTTGTAAGCCACTTAAAGGTCTAGCGCCTGGCAAAGAGAAATATCCAAGGCGCGTGGAGAGATAAGGAGGCTAACCGTTATGACTCAAACATCGGTCACAAGAGAGCTGTTCGCCAAGGCGGTTTTTAAAAAGGCGCAAGTTGAGGCTGAAGCGCAACGGCGGCGTAGCGACCCAGGTGTTGTATCGGCCTCGGTCGAAGATGGTGGGGATAACTGGGTTCTCGTGACCGAGCGAGCGGTAATCGAATAGGAAGAAACCTACAGCTCTTTTCCCCACAGATTTGATGCCGAGATACACAAAAACGATTTAGTTCTGGCGTTAACACGCACCCAATCGGAGGCCAACCATGATCACCGATCTGCAAAAACGTTCGGTTCAGGCCATCGTCAACATATTCGAAACCGGCCAAGCGCTTGGCGACTACGGCAAGGTGACCTTGCTAAGCGGTGACAGCGGCCACCTGACCTACGGGCGTTCGCAAACCACCCTGGCCAGCGGCAATCTCTACCTCCTGATCAAGGCCTATTGCGCCGCACCCGACGCGGCTTTGGCCGATGGCTTGTCGCCGTTCCTGGCACGCCTGGAAGACATCGACCTGTCGCTTGACCGCGATATGGCGTTTCGCACCCTCCTGGAAGAGGCGGGTAGCGATCTCGTCATGCAAGACGTGCAAGACCGATTCTTCGACCGGGTCTATTGGGAACCGGCTGTCAAGTCCGCCGCCTTCATCGATAGTAAAACGCCGCTCGGTCAAGCGGCTATTTACGACAGCCGGATTCACGGCTCCTGGCACAGGATTCGGGATCGCACCATCGGTTTGCACAAGACGCTCGCGGAGGTTGGCGAAAAGCCCTGGATAGAACGCTATGTGAAGGTTCGCCGCGATTGGCTGGCCAATCACTCGAACACCTTGCTGCGCAAGACGGTTTACCGGATGGATGCCCTACAGGATTTGATCGATGGGAACCGGTGGGAACTCGCCTTGCCCTTGACGGTACGCGGCGTCGAGATTTCCGAAGCCGTGCTTTCGGGGTCACCCTTGCGGGCCTCCGCCGAAGTCGCCGAAGCGCGCCTACTGCGTCTGCGGCAACCCTTCATGGCGGGCGAGGACGTGCGCGACGTCCAGACGGCCTTGGCGGCCAAGGGCCTGGACGTAGAGGTCGATAGTGTGTTCGGCCCGGGCACCCGGGCGGCGGTCGCCAAATTCCAGGAGGCCGAAGGTCTGACCCCTGACGGCATGGCGGGCCCGGCAACCCGCGCCCGCCTGGGAATCGACTAAGCCGATCCCTTCGCTGCGAGCAGCCGATCCTTCGGCACGTGGCGGTACGGCAGCTTACCCAGGTCGAGGGCGGCCGGGCCCGGCGTGTCGGCGTCGATCAACACATCGAAGACCGGCGCGAAGGCCGCCCGGAAATGGTTCTTCGCCTTGACGCAGAGCAGCCCTGGGCCCGCCAGGTCGATACCGTGCAGGGCGAAATACGCCGAGTCGTTGGGCGACTGACAGGTGCCGGCGACGATGACCGAGATACCGGCGACCTCGAGCACGGCGGTCCGGCCGAGATCGCTGGTCAGGCCGCGCTCCATGGGACCCAGGTTCACGAAGCGCCCATCGGTCAGACGGGCGACCCGCGCCACCGCCTCGACAGGTGCGCCATACTGTGGCGAGAGCCGACCGCCAAGCCGGCAGGTCAAGGTCGCGCCCAGACCGGCCTCGTGGGCCCGGGCCACCAAATCCGGATCCCAGAAGAACGCGAAGACGACCGGCACCTCGGGCATGACCCCGGGCTTAGCGTCGAGCAAGGCGCGGAACAGCCCGGTGGTATCGCCGATGCCGCCGGACATGGGGTTGTCGGCCGGCTCCAGCACCGCGACCGGGCCGGCGCGGGCCGCCTGCAGGGCCTGGCAGATCGCCGCGGCTGGGCCGGGCAGGCTCAGCGCGAAGGCCGGCCGTTGTTCGGCGAAGCAATCCAGCACGTCGCGCGCGGCAACCTCGGCCAAGGCGGCATCGCCATGGGCGCAGGCTGAAACCGAGGCCCCGGCCTGGGCCACGTCGCCGTAGGCGAAACCGCCGAAAGGGGTCACGTCGAGAATATCGGGCATTTGCTCGACTTCACGCGCCCTGGCTTCGACCACCGCCATGGGTCCCTCGGCCGTGCGCATGTTGAAGCTGGGGAGCACGGTGCCAAGCGGCAAAATTCGGCTCACCGGGCGGATCTCGCCCCGGGCGGCGCGGTCGAGCAGGGCGAGCGCCTTGGCCCCGGTCTCGAAGGTGTCGATGTGGGGATAGGTCTTGTAGCCCAGCACGATGTCCGCGTATCCGGCGATCGCCGGGTCGAGGTTGGCGTGCAGGTCGAAACTGACCGCCAAAGGCGCACCTCCGATGGCGGCGCGCACCTGGGACAGCAGGCGTAGCTCCGGCGCCGAGTCGCCCGTGCCCAAGAGCGCGCCATGCAGGGACAGATAAACGCCGTCCCAGGGCCCGCCGGCGAGCCCGCCCAGAATCTCGGCGCAGATAGCCTCCAGGACCGCCTGTTCGACTGGACCGCCTGGTGGCGCCGCGCAGCAGCGCAGGAAGACCCCCTGCCAGTCCGGCCGCGCGGCCAGGAATTCGACCGCGGCGCCCACCTCGTTCGCGGTGCCGGCATAAAGGGCGCGCGCCGCCGCCCCGGCGGCCCATTCGCGGTGCTTAAAGTCCGCCTGGGTCGTGGTCGCCGGGGTGAAGGAATTGCCCTCGTGGCTGAGCCTGGCGATCGCCAGGCGCTTGCGTGTGGACATGGGCTCCAGGTTCGGAGGTCAGGGTTCCGGGGCGGTCTCGAAGACCCCGATGCAATACCGTTGCGGGCCAATTCGCAACGATCTTGCGCGGCCGTCCCATTGCCAGCCAAGTCCTATTTCGGTATCGTTATATTCACGTTTTGTTCCCGTCGACAGAGCCACAAGTTGTGGTATGGTCGCGGTCATTTCGCGCTAGATATTGGGGTTATCCCCAGGAAATTCGCTCCACAGCTGTGGATAACGGGGGAGTTTGCATGAACGTTTCGGGAAGCCGTCAGGAATTCAAAGACCTTGAGAAGGCGGTGCCGGCTGTGGATATTTCGCCGCCGATTCCCGAGGGCGAGGCGATTCCAGAGGACCTTGTGGTTCTCGAAGCGGATCTGCTGGACGGCGATCAGTTCCGCGATGTCTTCCAGAACGAGCGCGGCATCCGGGTGCGAATCGAGCGGTCCCGCGACGAGCGCCTGACCGCCTTCGGCAAGGCGACCCTGGCCGACCGCTATCTCATGGACGGCGAGAGCTTCCAGGATCTGTTCGCGCGGGTCGCGGCCCATTTCGCCGACGACAGCGCCCACGCCCAACGGCTCTACGACTACATGTCCAGGCTGTGGTTCATGCCCGCGACCCCTGTGCTGTCCAACGGCGGCACGAATCGCGGCCTGCCCATTTCCTGCTTCCTGAACGAGGCCTCCGATTCGCTCGAGGGCATCCTGGGCCTGTGGAACGAGAACGTCTGGCTGGCCGCGCGCGGCGGCGGTATCGGCAGCTATTGGGGCAACCTGCGCTCGATCGGCGAGCGAGTCGGCCACAACGGCAAGACCAGTGGCGTGATCCCCTTTATCCGGGTCATGGATTCCCTGACCCTGGCGATCAGCCAGGGCTCGCTGCGGCGCGGTTCGGCGGCCTGTTACATGCCGGTCTCGCACCCGGAGATCGAGGAGTTCGTCGAGATCCGCCGGCCGACCGGCGGCGACCCCAACCGCAAGGCGCTCAACCTGCACCACGGCGTGCTGATTTCCGACGCCTTCATGCGCGCGGTCGAGAACGACGAGGATTGGGCCCTGCTGAGCCCCAAGGACGAGGCGCCCATTCGCAAGATCAAGGCGCGCGATTTATGGATTCGCATCCTGACCGCGCGGATCGAGACCGGCGAGCCCTACATCATCTATGGCGACCACGTGAACCGGGCGATTCCCGAGCATCACAAGCTGGCCGGCCTGACCGTCAAGATGTCGAACCTGTGCAGCGAGATCACCCTGCCGACCGGGACCGACCATCTGGGCGAGGAGCGCACGGCGGTGTGCTGCCTATCCTCGCTCAACCTGGAGACCTACGAGGAATGGCGCGAGGCGCCGGGCTTCATCGCCGATATCATGCGCTTTCTCGACAACGTGCTGGAGGATTTTATCGCCCGCGCGCCGGACAGCATGGCCCGCGCGAAGTATTCCGCCATGCGCGAGCGTTCGGTCGGCCTGGGGGTCATGGGCTTTCACTCCTTCCTGCAAATGCGCGGCATCCCCATGGAAGGCGTCATGGCCAAGGTCTGGAACAAGCGCATCTTCAAGCAGATCCGCGGCGAGGCCGATGCCGCCTCCCTAGCCCTGGCCGAGGACCGCGGCGCCTGCCCCGACGCGGCGGAATTCGGCATCATGGAGCGTTTTTCCAGCAAGATGGCGATCGCGCCGACCGCCTCGATCTCGATCATCTGCGGCGGCGCCTCCCCGGGCATCGAGCCGATCGCCGCCAACAGCTTCACCCACAAGACCCTCAGCGGCTCCTTCGCCGTGCGCAACAAGCACTTGGAAGCCCTGCTCGAGGAAAAGGGGTTCAACGACGAGGATACCTGGACCTCGATCACCCTGAACGAAGGCTCGGTCCAACACCTGGACTTTCTCAGCGACGAGGAAAAGGACGTCTTCAAGACCGCCTTCGAGTTGGACCAGCGTTGGCTGATCGAGCTCGCCGGCGACCGCACGCCCTTCATTTGCCAGTCGCAGTCGCTAAACCTTTTCCTGGCCGGCGACGTGCACAAGCGCGACCTGCACGGCCTGCACATGCTGGCCTGGAAAAAGGGCGTGAAGAGCCTCTATTACTGTCGCTCCAAGTCGATCCAGCGCGCCGAATCCTCAGCCAGCGAAGCCGCCCGAGTGAGCGGGCTGGGCAACGAGGCGAATGGACACGCCAATGGCCAGGGCGCGCTGACCATCCCCCTGCTCGGCAAGGTCAACGGGCACGAGACGGCCAAGGGCAGCGACAGTGGCGCCGGCGCGCCGATCGACTACGACGAATGTCTCGCCTGCCAGTAGGCAGGCGGGGAACGATTGGCCTGCCAGTAGGCAGGCTGGGAATGCCTCGCCTGCCAGTAAGGCGAGCTTGCCGGAGGGGCCGTGACCCGGACCGAAAGATGGGCGCGGCCCCATGCGGGGAAACGTTTCGTCCTTCGACAAGCTCAGGATGAGGATAGGTTTTAGAATATCGCCCTCATCCTGAGCCTGTCGAAGGATGACGGATGAAGGACTCAGACACACGATGTCGGCCTTTGTTTACATCCTTCGCTGCCGTGACGGCCGCTACTACGTTGGAACAACACGAGGCAGCCTTGAGAAGCGAGTGAACGAGCACAACGCCGGCACTTACGGAGGATTCACCAAGCTCCGTCGACCGGTCGAGTTGGTTTTTTCGCAGGGCTTCGACCGAATTGAAGACGCGGTAAGAGTCGAAAGACAATTGAAGGGCTGGGGTCGGAAGAAGAAGGAAGCCGTAATAAGCGGACGTTTCGATCATCTTCCGGCCTTATCCCGAAATCGAACGCAACACCCGTGTCCTTCGACAAGCTCAGGATGAGGAAATTTTGAAGTTTGCCCGTCCATCGCCCTGAACTTGTCGGCCCTCATCCTGAGCCTATCGAAAGACGAGGACCTTTTTCATACGCCTTACCCTCATCCTGAGCTTGTCGAGAGACGAAGACCTTTTTCAAACACCCCACCCTCATCCTGAGCTTGTCGAAGGATGGATGCGGAATGCAAGCCAGCTAACCAAAAACAAAGAGAACGCCCATGTCCCTGCTCGACGCCAATCCGGTTTATAAGCCGTTTCGTTATCCCTGGGCCTACGACGCCTGGCTGATGCAGCAGCGCATCCATTGGATGCCGGAGGAAGTGCCGCTGGCCGACGACGTGAAGGACTGGCAGCAAAAGCTGTCCGATGGCGAGCGCAACTTGCTCAGCCAGATCTTCCGCTTCTTCACCCAGGCGGATGTCGAGGTCAACAACTGCTACATGAAGCACTACGCGCGGGTATTCGGGCCGACCGAGGTGCAGATGATGCTGGCCGCCTTCTCCAACATGGAGACGGTGCACATCGCCGCCTACTCGCACCTGCTCGATACCATCGGCATGCCGGAGGCGGAGTACTCCGCCTTCCTGCGCTACAAGGCCATGAAGGACAAGTACGACTACATGCAGGCCTTCAGCGTGGACTCCAAGGCGGAGATCGCCAAGACCCTGGCCGTCTTCGGCGCCTTCACCGAAGGGCTGCAGCTTTTCGCCAGCTTCGCGATCCTGCTCAACTTCCCGCGCTTCAACAAGATGAAGGGCATGGGCCAGATCATCTCCTGGTCGGTGCGCGACGAATCCCTGCACACCCAATCGATCATCCGCCTGTTCCGCACCTTCGTGGGGGAAAACCCCGAAATTTGGACTCCGGAATTCGAGCGCGAACTCTACAAGACCTGCGAGACCATCGTGACCCACGAGGACGCCTTCATCGACCTCGCCTTCGAGATGGAGGGCGTGCAGGGCCTGACGGGCGCCGAGGTCAAGGCCTACATCCGCTACATCGCCGACCGCCGCCTGACCCAGCTCGGCCTGCAACCCATGTACCGGACCGAAAAGAACCCCCTACCCTGGCTCGACGCCATGCTCAACGGCGTCGAGCACACCAACTTCTTCGAAAACCGCGCGACCGAGTATACGCGCGCGGCGACAAGGGGGACGTGGGACGAGGCGTTCGATTAGGGGGGCAAGTCGAGCCCCACTCAAGTTGTCCGTCGATCATACCCTTCAGCAACCAAACTCCTATTGCGTGTCAGAGGTGGACGGTGGAGTCAGCACCTCAGGTGCCGTGACCGGTCCAGTTGGCGCTGGAGCTGGCCCCGGCGCGGGAGCTGGAGCCAGCGTGGCATCTTCCACTTGTAGTTTGAATCGCTGTTCCATCCCACTGCCTTCTAACATTTTGTTGAGTTGCTTCAGGCCGATATTGCTCGATAGGGTAACTCTCTCGCTTGCTTCCTCTAGGCCCGAAATCAGATTGCAAGCAGCGTGGTAATTCAGTGCATCTGCAACCGCGCGCTCGACCGGATACACCTCAATACCGGACTTCGGAACCATTCGATGTTTGCCGATCTCCATTAAGATGTCCTTCCGTCGTGCCTCAAATGCCTTGGTCAGCACCTCCACGGCAAGCGACGCGAAGAACGCATCGTTGAACTCCGCCCCGATCCCACTCGTAACTCCTGCGGAACCGGCGAGGATGCGGGCGCCCGTAGCGCCAGTTACAATGGCGCCGGCACCAGCCAGCGCGGTCGTGATCGCACCAAATACGAAGTTTCCCTCCGCCTGCAGTAGTTGAAGCTTTTCTTTGAAGTCTTTGCAGGTTTCGTTCGACGCGGCAATCAATCGGTCTTGGACCCGATTTCTCCTGAGAACACGGGTGTTGTTGTCGTAATCGCTGGAATAAAAGCCAAGAAATGCATTCTCGATACCGTCTGTAAACTCAAAGGTCGTTTCTTTTTCTCGCGCTTGGACGTCCTCTAACGAATTCTGCTCGTTTACTGGAACATTCTCATTTTCCTTCGAAATACCGCTTGGTAGTTCCGGCTCCGGAGATTTTCGAATGCTAGCGGCATCTTCTTCCGCCTTCATTACTGCTATCTGCCCCAATCTCAAGGGGTCGAGGATCGCGGGCAAATCGACCTTCACAAATTTCTTCTTTGTCTCTATTATTTGAATTGCGCCTTGAAATTTGGCCTCTGGATCAAGCAACGCACCGCATCCTGTGAGCCCAAGACAAAGTGAAATCGGTGCGAAAAGCACCACTCTAAGATTCTGCATCCTATATACCTCCCCATGACTTCTTGAGATTTATTACCCCCAAACATTGTTGGCGTGTTTTAATTTCGAAAATTTTTCCATATTTGATTTCGATGGCCACTTATTCAATCTAATCAAATGTAATATTACAACAATTTCGAGCGTGACTCTAAACACCTCACAAAGTTGTGATACATGTAGATTTCCCTACCTGTGCGGGTCATCTGTTAGCTCACAAAGTTGCAACGCCCCTTACACACAGTTCGCAAGATGAGGATAGCTCTTCCATACTTCTTCGTGCCATCGCCTCAAGACCGGCCCGAATAACTGCCGTGTCGTTGAGCAATGGAGCAGAACCTTTCGCCGCCTGACCCTGCCTCGCCTGCGGCCGATCTACCGCAGCCCCCTGCCCTGGCTCGCCGCCAGGCTCAACGGCGTCGAGCACAATGCAGAGTTGATTTTCGGCTCAGCGGATGAGAACCGCCGCCGTTCCCGCGTAGTTGGCGTGTCCGGGTATGGTGGCGAAACCTATTCGCGAAGCGGCATGCCACAGTTCAATTGGTCGGTGAAGTTTCTTTGGAATGCGAGCTCGGACGTTTGGGAGTCGGCAAGTCGTTTTAAGGGCAAGCGAAAACTTGTTCTCCGTGCCGCATTACCAACGCGAACGACGCGACATGATCAGGCCGCTATCCATACAATTTGGGAGCCAGGCCCCCCGATTCATCCAACGAAAAAGCGTGTCCGATTCTACGGATTCCGGAAGCATCAAGAGGATTGGGCCTGCGTTGCTTCCGACGATATATGGTCAGACAGACAGTAAATATGGCCAGACAAACAGTTATCTTCTCGCTCTACATAGCTTGACTCACCCGTAAGCCATCCCTTACAGTAAGTCATGACTTACGCTGAGACTTTCACCGCTCTGGCGGACCCGACCCGGCGGCACATTTTCGAGGCTTTGCGGGCGCGGCCCAAGAGCGTGGGGGAGCTGGCGGCGGGCCAGCCGGTGAGCCGGCCGGCGGTGTCGCAACACCTGCGCGTGCTCGAGTCCGCAAATCTGGTCAGTGTCGAGCCGCGGGGCACGCGCCGCCTCTATGCGATCCGGCGCGAGGGCCTGGAGGATCTGCGGACGTATCTGGAGAGTTTCTGGTCGGACGTCCTGTCCGCCTACGGCAGCGAAATCGCGCGGCGCCAAAATGATCCCTAGGGAGCGGGCCCCGCGATGCGAACGCCTCCCCCCACCCCTCCCCGTCAAGGGAGGCCCTTGCGAATGGGATTTATCCTCATCGCGAAGGTCCTCATTGCAAACGCCCTTATCCCGAGCCGCCTCATCCCAAACGTCCTCGTCCTGAGCTTGTCGAAGGACGATGGAGGGGATGACCCGCAATACTTCCGCCGCGCTCGGGCGCCTGAACGACTTGGCCCGAAACACACATAGGAGACCAGCATGCTCGATCCCATCGTCAGCACCATCGAAGTGGCCTGCGGCCAGGTCGAGGCCTTTCGCGTGTTCGTGGAGGACATGGGCACCTGGTGGCCGCTCGACAAACGCTCCATGTCGCTGATGCACGGCGGCACACCCGCCAAGGACGTGCGGGTCGAGGCCCGGCTGGGCGGCCAAATCGTCGAGATCGGTCCCGACGACAGCGAGCACCACTGGGGCACCTTCACGGCCTACGACCCGCACGAGTCGCTCGCCATGGATTTTCACATGGGGCTGCCGCCGGAAAACGCCAGCCTGGTCGAGGTGCGCTTCACCGCCGTGTCGGACGAGATCACGCGGGTCGAACTGACCCAGAGCAATTTCGAAGCCTTCGGCGACATGGCCGAGATGATGCGCAACGGCTACGGCTCCGGCTGGGTTCTCATTTTCGAGCAGGGTTACAAATCGGCCTGCGGCGGCTAACCCGACGCGGCCGGCAGCCAAGTTCTTTTGTACGTAAGCCTATGGAAATAC
>JAJFGO010000094.1 GCA_021776095.1 Kiloniellaceae bacterium
CCTTTTCGTCGGCCGGCTTCGGCAACTGGTTTCGGGAGTGTTGCACAAGCGCCGGCCTGGCTCATTGCTCCGCGCACGGGCTCCGGAAGGCTGCCGCGCGGCGGCTCGCCGAGGCGGGATGCAGTGCCCACCAGATCATGGCGATTACCGGCCATCAAACCCTGAAAGAGGTTCAGCGCTACACCAGCGCGGCCGATCAAATACGGCTCGCGCGGGAGGCGATTGCCACCCTGAGCAGGCGTCCTAGCGACACAAAAGGCGAACAGGATTGCCTAACCTTCAAACCAGGTGCGGCAGAAAGGTAAAAACATGCAACAATATCAATTCGCAATAAAGGACATGGCGGATGGGGTGGGATTCGAACCCACGAGACGCTCTCACGCCTGCCGGTTTTCAAGACCGGTCCCTTCAACCGCTCGGGCACCCATCCATCTTGAGATATCAGTAACTTAGGTTTTTACCTCTAGCCTCGATACAGCGAATTGGCACCCAATTGGCACCCATGTGTTCGCGGTTCAGTCTTCTAGCGCAGCCCGCAAGGCCGCGTCCACCCCGCGAACAACATCTTCCTGCATGCCTGGCACCGCGTGCGAATAGACGTCCAGGGTGATTGCCACTGAAGCATGTCCGGCGCGCTCGGCATATTCGAGTGCTGGGATACCGGCGAAACGCCGAAGGTGGTTCGCTGACGTGGGGCCGGCCGCTCAGCGCCGTAGAATCGACTTTAGCGGCGGTGCTGCAACGAGCATCCAGCAGCACCCCACTCACAGGTGCCCAACCCTGCTCACTGACCAAAGTAGCCGGCGCCGCGGTGCATTCTGGCGGTGGGCCCGCGACGCCAGGTGCCACGCCACCCAAGGGCGGACCCTCAGGAGGCGGCGTCCCGCAAACGTCCGAAACGTTTCGCGGATCCCACTGGAATATGGACCCGGACCGGTGCGATCGGCAAGGCGGGCAGTTGACAGTCAGCAGTGCCTCAAACGAGTCCCGGGAGCCGCTCAGGCGCGCGCTGGGGAGTTTTGGAGTCCCTGAGACTCCAAAAGAGCCAACGCGCCTGAGTGACGCTCTCAGCGGTTTCTGCGAATTTCCGGAATCGTATTGTTTTCGTCGGCTTTTCATCGGTCTCTGGACGTGAACAGGACGCGCCGCTGACGCCCGGGCTTGACCCGGAGCAGAAAAACAACGGGGTGGTGCTCAGGTTGACGTCACCGCTATGTCGAGGACCCAACGGCAGATGTCGGCGGCAGTGCCGTCCTCGGGATAGGGGGACTGGGAACGTGGTGGAGATCGCGTGAGCCTTGCCCTTTCTCGACCGTGTTGCCAAACGGCCCTCGGCACGCTTTTCGGCATTTACTGCGCACTCGTCCCGCCATGATCGATCATGTATTGTCTGCGCCATCTTGAACTGGTCCGGTTGCGGCTACGGGCGAAACGGGGACATGGAGGTTATTTCCGATACGGCGATGGCGCTGCGCATTGCGGCGCGGAATATGCGCGGCGGTCCGAGGAGCCTCTGGTTGTTGACGGTGGGCGTTTTCATCGGTGCCGCGGCCGTCGCGCTGGTGGGGGCAACGTCGCAAAGCCTGATCGACGGCGCTCGCCAGAGCGCGCTGGAAACGGTCGGGGGCGATCTGAGCCTGCGCCTGTTTCACCGCCCTCCGAGCGATGCGGAACTCGCCGTCATCGGCCGTGAAGGGGATGTCAGCATCTCCACCGAACTCCGCCCCATGGCAGGCGCGGTCGAAGTCGGCCGCGGGCCCGGCGCGTCGGTGCTCGTCGAGCTCAAGGGCGTGGATGCCAAATATCCGCTATATGGCGTCGCGAAAACCCGACCCGCGTCCAACCTTCATCAATTGCTTGATCGAGACGACACCGGTTATGGCGCGGTCGCCGATGCGGCTCTGTTCGACGCGTTGAACCTGGAAGTCGGCGACCGCATCCAGATCGGCCGGGTCCGGTATCGGCTGCGCGGGGTAGTTGTCGCCGAACCCGACCGCGCCTTTCGCGCCTTCACCCTGGGCCCACGGGTTATTGTATCGAACCAAAGCCTGCCCGCGACCGGCCTCGTCGATGACGGGGCGCAGGTCTATCACTATGTCCGCGTGAAGCTGCCACCCGGATCGAAGGGGCGGGCCCAAGCAGCCGCGGCGGCGACCCGGATCGACCAGGCCCACCCGCAATCGGGCTGGCGCATGATCAATGCCCATGACGGGGTGCCGGGGGTGGAGCGGACCTTAGCCATGGCGCAGGTGCTGTTGTTGTTTGTCGGATTGGGCGTGATGCTCGTGGGAGGGGCGGGGATTTCCGGGGCGGTTCGCGCCCACACCACCGATAAAATGGTGGTCATCGCCCTTCTGAAATCCATCGGCGCCCCACCCCGTGTCGTTACCATGGCCATCGGATTCGAGGTGATGGCGGCAGCGGCCCTTGGCGCCCTGATCGGCGTCGGCCTTGGGGCGTTCGGCCCCGTCCTGGTCGCTTCCGCGTTGGTGGATCACTTGCCCTTCGAACTGGATATCGTTCCCCGCATCAAACCGTTGTTGACGGCGGGAACGTTCGTTTTACTGGTCACGGCGTTGTTTGCTTGGTGGCCCCTGATGGGCGTGCAGGACGTGAACGCCGGGGTGCTGCTGCGTGACCGCCTTATCCACCCGCCACGAACACAAGGCGGAAAGCGCTGGCTCGGTGCAGGCGCCTTTCTGTCGGCGATTGTCGCCGTGGTGTTTTGGATGTCGCCAATGCCGGTGTTCACCACCGCATTCCTGGCTGGTGCGTTCGCGCTGGCGATGTTCTATTTCGCCCTGGGCAAAGGGCTTTCGCGCCTGGTCAAGCGCATCGCCAAAGGGAGAGGAGCCGGCGTGCGTCTTGCCCTTGGTAATCTGCACCGGGCGGGAGCGCCGACCGGGCCGGTGGTGATGGCGCTGGGCCTGTCCCTCACATTATTGGTGGCGTTGGACAGCATCGGCGCCGCCGTCGGCCGTCATATGCAACGGGCCATGCCGCACAGCGCGCCGGATCTGGTGGCGTTTTCGCTCAGCGCGGAGACGGCGGCGCGGCTCGGCGATGAACTGGACGCGTGGGGGATCGTGGAGCGCCGGCGCATCCTGCCGTTTCTGCACGCAAGGGTACAGGCCATCAACGGCGTAGCGGTGCGGAACCTGAACATTCCGGGGTCGCTGAACTGGGTCGTCCGCGGCGATCGCGGGGTGTCGTTCGCGGCGGAACGCCCCGATGGCACGGGATGGGTGGCCTCCGCTGCGGAACGGGCCGGATTTTCCCTGGACGCGGGCGTCGCGGCAAAACTGGGGCTCGGCATCGGAGATAGGATGACGCTGAACGTCAGCGGCCATGTCCGTGAGGGGCCGATTGTCGATCTGCGACATGTGGATTGGACCAAGCTGGATCTGGACTTCCCCATCATCGCCACGCCCAACACCTTCAGCGGCATACCCTTTACCTTCGCCGCGTCCTTGAAGGCGAATCCGGGCAACGCCGCGAGGCTGGAAGCCCTTATCAGGAACCGGTTTCCCGACGCCCCCCTCATTCGTGTGGCCGACGTTTTAGAGTCGCTGGCGGCGGCCATGGAAGCCATCGTATCGGGAATGAAAGCGGCGGCGTTGATGTGTGGGCTGGCAGCCATGGTCGTGCTGGGCGGCAGTGTCCTGCAGGGAATTCAGGAACGCACCAGCGAAGCGGTCTTGTTCAAGGTGCTGGGCGCGCGCAGGCGCCAGTTGCTGGGGCAGCTGACCCTGGAATTCTTGGCGCTCGGGATCCTGGTTTCCCTGGCCGCCGTGCCGCTGGGGGTCGGCATCGCCCACGCCGTCACCTCCGTGGTCGGTCTCGGCGGCGTGGGCGTGTCGTGGAGCGGCGGTGTCGCCCTTGCCGGTGCTGCGACGCTCCTAACGTTGACCGTCGGCTTGCTGGCGACGGCCGGTGTCTATAACAAGAAGCCCGCGCAACACCTGCGCGGGCGCAGATATTGAAAGCCCTCTGGTCCGGCTGCGGAGAGACAGCGGCATCCGGGACAACGTCGGTTCCGGAAACCGGCTCGGTGATTTTGCTCCTGAAAGGATGCGGCGGACCGCCACCATCCACCGGCCGCGCGATGTGTCCAATTGGGGTGCCGATTGATGGTTCGGTCGAGTCTCTTCTTGGCTACACCTTGCCGTTACGCGCAGTTGGAGCGCGCGACTGTTTTAGCCGCGAGAGGGGGCATCGAGGCACACCTGGCCGGCGACTTACGGCTCTACGCGACCATGTAAGAACTCGGTTTTTCGCCTGCGGCATCATGATAAGGATACCGGCATGATTGGCATTCTCGGCAGACTGGCGATTCGTCTAGCGATCCTGGCCGCACCGGCGGTTACCGTGGCCATAGCGACTTCACAGCATAAGAAGCGGCGACGGGCCAAACTGGAAAAGAGCCGAAAGACCAGCGGGCCCGTTTGAAATTCGCAGGATGAATTTGCGGCAATTGCTCGCACTCTCGAAGGCCACGGGGGTGGT
>JAJFGO010000095.1 GCA_021776095.1 Kiloniellaceae bacterium
GAGGTCGAGGACGCGGCCGCGATTCTCGGCGTCGCGCGCTTTCGCCCGGCAGTAGCCGCCCACGGTCAGCGTTTCCGCCACCGTCAAATCGGGAAAGAGCCGGCGGCCTTCCGGCGCCAGGGCGATGCCCGTCGGGGTGCGCTGGTGGGCCGGCAGAGCGCCGATATCGCGGCCCTGAAAGCGGATTGTCCCGGCTTGCCGCTCGACCAGTCCGGCGATCGTCAGCAGGGCGGTGGTCTTGCCGGCGCCGTTGGCCCCGAGCAGCGCCGCCACCGTGCCGTCGGGCACCCGGAGATCGATCCCCTGGAGCACGCGCAGGGCGCCATATCCGGCGTAGAGGCCAGTGACCTCAAGCATGACTCGCCTCGCGGCGGCCGAGATAGGCCTGCTGAACCGCGGCCTCGGCCATGACCCTGTCGGGGGCGCCCTCGGCAATGACGCGGCCGGCGTCGAGCACCACCAGCCGCTGGCAGACCCGCAAGACCTCGCCCAGATTGTGTTCGATCAGGACGATGGCGGTGCCCTCGCGGTTGATCGCCGCGATGGTGTCGGCGAGGGCGGCGGCCTCCAGATGATTGAGCCCGGCCAGCGGCTCGTCGAGCAGCAGAACCGTCGGCTCCAGCGCCAGGGCGCGAGCCATCTCCAGGCGCTTCAGATAGCCGAGCGGCAGGGAACCAGGCAAAGCCTGGGCGGCATCGGCGATACCCAGGCGCGCCAGAATGCCAACCGCCTTGGCTTCCTCCGGCCGGCGGTCGCGGTGGAAGAGGGCGGACCAGGGGCCCGCCGTCTTGGCGCTGCCGCCTGCCAGGGTAACGTTGGCCAGCACCGTCATATCGCGGAAGGGCCGGACGATCTGGTGCGACAGGGCGAGCCCGGCGCGGACCCGTGCCGCCGTCGAGAGGCGGTCGAGGGATTGGCCCTGCAGGACGACGCTGCCGGCGTGGTTCTTGATCTGACCGGTGACGGCCTTGAAGGCGGTGGTCTTGCCGGCCCCGTTGGGCCCGATGATCGCGGTGATCCGCCCGGTCGCCGCCTGAAACGAAACGTCATCGATGGCGACCAGCCCGCCGAAGCGCATGGTCAGATGATCGACCGTGATAATCGGCACGCCACCGCCCGGAATCGGGCTTTGCGGCATGTCGCCGGTGGCCGCGGCTTGGGCGCTCAAGACTCGGCCTCCGCGCGCCCGCCACGGCCGAACAGGCGGATAGTCGGCTCCCGGTGCGCCAACAGCCCGGCGGGCCGCCACAACATGATCAGGACCATGGCCATGCCGAAGGCCAGCATCCGGTATTGCTGCAATTCGCGGAAGAACTCCGGCAAGCCGATCAATAGGGCCGCCGCCACCACAACGCCGATTTGACTACCGAAGCCGCCCAGGACAACGATCGCCAGGATCACGGCGGATTCGATGAAGGTGAAACTCTCCGGGCTGATGAATCCCTGACGGGTGGCAAAGAACGAGCCGGCGAAACCGGCGAACATGGCGCCGATGCCAAAGGCGGTCAGCTTGGTGTTGCGCGGGTTAATGCCGAGCGAACGGCAGGCGGTTTCGTCCTCGCGCAGGGCTTCCCAGGCCCGGCTAATCGGCAGTTTACGGATACGCATGGTGAAGAGGTTCACCACCATGGCCATTGCCAGGATCAGGTAGTAGAGGAAGATGATCCTTTGCAGGGACGAATATTCCAGGCCGAACATGCCATGGAACGAGTTTTCGGAGCGGCGCGAGAATTCGGCGATCCCGAAAAAGCTGGGCCGAGGGATGCCCGAGAGGCCGTCAGGGCCGCCGGTAAATTCGTACCAGTTTAGCAGGATCACCCGGATCATCTCGCCGAAGCCCAGGGTCACGATCGCAAGGTAGTCGCCGCGCAGGCGCAGCACCGGAAAACCTAGGATCACCCCGGCCAGGGCCGCCATCAAGCCGGCAAAGGGCAGGCAAATCCAAAAACTGTAGTCGAAATAGGTCGCCAGGAGGGCGAAGCTGTAGGCCCCAACCGCGTAAAAGGCGACATAGCCCAAATCAAGCAGGCCAGCCAGGCCGACCACGATGTTCAAGCCCCAACCCAACATTATGTAGGTGATCACCAGGATCCCGATGTCGAGCATCTGCCGGTTGGCCATGGGCATGAAGGGGAAAATCACGGCAAGGACCAGCAGCAGCGGGCCCAGAAACCGGGCAGCTCGCTGGACCTGCGCCGCGATGCTGTCCATACGCACCTCACGCGCCTCGGCGGTTTCCTCTGAATCCAGGTGCCGCCGCGAGAGGACCGCGCGCACCAGGATAATTACGGTGACGATCAAGAGGCCCCAGAGAACCACGGGGTCCTGAAACGGCACGAAGGGTGCGATGGCGACAGCGGTTTCGGGCCCGAATAAGGGTTCGGCCAGCAACATGAGCAACATGGCAACCGCCATGAGCGGCGCGCCAATCAACACCGGGCCCGGCCTGTGCTGGCGAAGCAGAACTAAGGCGATCCGACCGACGAAGCCGAGAATCACCACCACGGCGACATCGTCGAATCGGGTATTGATCCCGATTCCGCCTGGAATGTCGGTGGTCTCGAAACCGACCAGTGCCGCGGACAAGGCGAAGATCACCAGCGCCGTGATGCCCGCTTCCTTGACCATGGCTCCGACGTCCAGCGGCCGCACCGTGATACCGGATGCTGTGGTCGCGGTCACGCCGTCAAACCTTTTCGATGTCGGGCTTGCCAAGCAGGCCGGTCGGGCGGAACACCAAAACCAGCACAAGAATGCTGAAGGCCGCGACATCCTTGTATTCGACCGTGAAGTACCCGGACCAGAAGGCCTCGATTAGGCCAATCAGCAGGCCACCCAGCATGGCGCCCGGCAACGAGCCGATCCCACCCAGCACGGCCGCCGTGAAGGCCTTGATCCCAGCTAGAAAGCCGATAAAGAAATCGATCACCCCGTAGTACATGAGGAACATCATGCCGGCGACCGACGCCAGCGCCGCACCCACGACAAAGGTCAAGGATATGGTGCGATCGACATTGACCCCGATTAGGGCCGCCATGTTTCGGTCCTGTTCGCAGGCACGCTGCGCCCGGCCCAGAGAAGTTCGCGCGATCATCAGGGTAAAGCCGGTCATGAGGACCAGGGTCACCACGATGATCATCATCTGCATGTAGCTCAGTGAGACCACGTAGTCTTGGTCCTGCAAGACCGTGATGCCGCCGCTGATGACCGGCTGCATCGGCTTGTTGCGCGCGCCTTGCAGCAACTGGACGTAATTCTGCAGGAAAATCGACATGCCGATGGCGGTGATCAGGGCGGCCAGGCGCGGCGAACCGCGCAGGGGCCTATAGGCGACCCGCTCCAAGGCCCAGCCGTAAATCGAGGTCAGGACCATCGAGGTAATCAGAACGATCAATAGGGCCAGGGGGATCCAAGTGACTCCGGCAATGCCCAAGAGCAGGAAGGTAATGATCGCGACGAAGGAACCGATCATGAAAATCTCGCCGTGGGCGAAATTGATCATGCCGATGATGCCGTAGACCATGGTGTAGCCGATCGCGATCAACCCGTAGATCGAGCCCAGGGTCAGACCGTTGATGAGCTGATCTAGAAAATAGGCAAAGGTATCCTGCATGGCTTGCTACCGTCTCCGCCGACCACGGCCGCCCGCCCGGAAACCTGTAGTCAAGGGCGAATCTCCGCCGAGTATCGCTCGATGTGAAACTATGACCCCGCAACTGCCGCGGCGTCGTCCCCTGTCGCCTGCCCCTCGCGCTAATCTTCTCGCCGCGCCGCAAGGCAGCGCGCCGGAATTCGCTACCATCGTTAGTAGCGCGACGGCTATGGCCCGGCAAGCCGAATTCAGCGCCGATCCCAGCCACGGAATTTGACCAAGGTCGCAGGATCGGAAGCCGGTTCAGTACGTATAGGCCTCTTTTCGCCGCATTAACGGAATTTTTGCTCGTGCACCAATAATCTCGCTTGGCCAGTGGTAGCAGCGCGGCAGCCGTTTTGGCTCCCCATTCACGGCGTTCGTAACCATCGCATCTGGAGCTACGATGCAAGGCATAGTGCGTTTCCTGACCGAACGCCCGTTATGGGGTCTGTCCATTTATGTGGTCATCGGCGCCGGTCTGATCCTGGTACAAGTCCACCGCGTCGCGTCGGAAATCCGCTACACCACCGCGTTGGAGGCGGCGAAATCCTATAGCGCGGCCGTGTCCGCGACCCGCAGCTATTACTCGTCAAACGTGGTGCCCCGGGCGAGAAATGCCGGCGCCACGGTTACCCATGACTATAGCCAGCATGAGGGTGCCATACCCCTGCCGGCGACGCTGACGATCGAGCTTGGCGAACTGGTCAGCCAGCGTTCAGAGGACGCCCGATTCCGTCTCTATAGCGACCACCCTTTCCCCTGGCGCACGGATGGTGGGCCTCGCGACTCATTTGAATCCGAAGCCATAGCGGCGATCGGTCGGGGCGGCGCGGAGGAATACGTGAAAGTCGAATCGGTGGCCGGCCGCGACACCCTCCGCTATGCCCAGGGGGTGCGAATGGGAGAGACTTGCGTGGGGTGCCATAACCTGCGGCCCGACAGCCCCAAACAGGATTGGAAAGTGGGCGACGTACGCGGCGTGCAAAGCGTCCAAATTCCTCTGCTCAGCCTCGCCGCCATAGCCATGTCACAAGACCCTTCGCACTATGCATTCCTGGCCGCCGGCGTCTTGGGCGGATTGCTTCTGTTCGGCGCACTGCTCCAACGCCTGCAAGGCATGTACAGGGCGGAACGGCACTTGCTAGTGGCAGCCGAAGGTCGGAACGTGGAACTCGCCAAGGCAAAGCTCACCGCAGAATCCGCGAGCCATGCCAAGTCCGAATTTTTGGCCAATATGAGCCATGAGTTACGCACGCCGCTCAACGCGATCATCGGCTATTCCGAGCTGATCGCCATGGACCGGGGCGAAGCGACCGATAGACCGAAGCACGCAACTTACGCCGACGACATCAATGCCGCGGGCCGCCATTTGCTGGAAATCATCGACGACATCCTGGATCTGTCCAAAATCGAAGCCGGCAAGTTCGTGCTCAACGAGGAGAATCTCGATATCGAGCCGGTTATCGGCGAAGCCTTGAGGATTGTGAATGAGCGGGCCAAGGCCCAGAATCTTTCGATCGGGCGCAAGGTCGACCTGGGAAACGTGCAGATACGGGCCGACAAGCGCGCGCTACGCCAGATTCTTCTCAACCTGTTATCGAACGCCATCAAGTTTACCGGGCCGGGCGGCCGGATCCTGGTCACGGCGCAGGTCGACGCCACCGGTCAGGCCATCCTGGCGGTCGAAGATACGGGTATCGGCATGACGCCGGCGCAGATACCTGTGGCCCTATCGCCCTTCGAGCAGGTCGCCGACGTGTTCAACCGCGACGAGGGCGGCACCGGGCTTGGCTTGCCTCTGGTCAAGAACCTGGCGGAACTGCACGACGGAAGCTTGGAAATCGTCAGCGAGCCCGATGTCGGCACAACGGTCTTGGTCCGCTTTCCGGCGTCCCGCACCATCGACGTCGCGCAACCTGCGGCCCAAAGCTCAGTCAGCTCATATTGAGCTATTCATGCTCCAATGCGGCGCGTCAGGCGTGCCGTTTGGCGTTGCGCGCGAGAACGAACTCCAGGCGCAGACGGGCGGCCCGTTTGAGCCCGACCTCGCCGGCCGCCGGGTCACCAACGATGGAGATTTCGGTCAAGGTCTCGGGATCCACCGCAGAAACCTTGACGTAGGCGCCCACTTGATAGAATTCGAATAGGATCTCTTTCGGTCCGGCCATAGGCCGATCATGGGATCTCATGGCAAACAAAGCCTTAACCCCAAGCCGAACCCTGGGCCTGCCCCGGCCGCAGACGTCCCGCGTGAGGGTCTTTCCCGGGCGCTTGGATGGGCTACATTAGGGGCCAAGCGCACCTTCCTGTCCCCAGTCCACGAGGCAGCCCCATGGCCCAAAGCCAAGTCACCGCGGCCCACCCTAAAGCCGCCGCCAAACCGGTTTTCAAATGGGAGGACCCGCTTCTGCTCGATGGGCAGTTGAGCGAGGATGAGCGCATGGTCCGCGACGCGGCACGGGCTTATTGCCAGGATAAGCTGATGCCGCGCGTCCTGGAGGCCAACCGGCACGAGCACTTCGACCGCGAGATCATGAACGAGCTCGGCGAGCTCGGCTTCCTGGGCGCGACCTTGCCGGAGGACTACGGCTGCGCCGGAGTCAATTACGTCTGCTACGGCCTGGTGGCGCGCGAGGTCGAGCGGGTCGATTCCGGCTATCGTTCGGCCATGAGCGTGCAGTCCAGCCTGGTCATGCACCCGATCCACGCCTATGGCACCGAGGAACAGCGGCGCCAATTCCTGCCCAAGCTGGCGAGCGGCGAATTGGTCGGCTGCTTCGGCCTGACCGAGCCCGACGCCGGGTCCGATCCCGGCAGCATGAAAACCCGCGCCCACAAAGTGAACGGCGGCTACCGGCTCAAGGGCTCTAAGATGTGGATCACCAACTCGCCGATCGCCGACGTCTTCGTGGTCTGGGCCAAGACCGACGACGGGGTCATTCGCGGCTTCATTCTGGAACGGGGCATGACAGGCCTATCCGCACCCAAGATCGAGGGCAAGTTCTCCCTGCGCGCCTCGGTCACCGGCGAGATCGTCATGGACGACGTGGTGGTGTCCGAGGAAAGCCTTTTGCCCAACGTCCAGGGCCTCAAAGGCCCCTTCGGCTGCCTCAACCGGGCCCGCTACGGCATCGCCTGGGGCGCCCTGGGCGCAGCCGAGTTCTGCTGGCACGCCGCCCGCTCCTATACCTTGGAGCGCACTCAGTTCGGCCGGCCGCTGGCCGCCAATCAACTGATCCAGAAAAAACTCGCGGACATGCAGACCGAGATCGCCATCGGCCTGCAATCCTGTCTGCAACTGGGCCGCCTGTTCGATGAGGGGACGGCAGCGCCAGAAGCGATCTCCATGCTAAAGCGCAATTCCTGCGGCAAATCGCTCGATATCGCCCGCACCGCGCGCGACATGCACGGCGGCAACGGCGTCGCCGACGAGTATCACGTCATTCGCCATGTCATGAACTTGGAGGCGGTCAATACCTACGAAGGCACCCACGACGTGCACGCCCTCATCCTGGGTCGGGCACAGACCGGCATACAGGCATTTTACTAGACGGGGACCGCCATATTTGCGGCCGCTTCGAATCGGCCGAATAGGGTATTAGGCGGCTGAGTTGAACTGAGGGTTGGAGCGCTGCGGCGCCGACCAGAATTGGAGCAAGCGGCGCAAGGCGGTATTGGCGCTGTCCAACTCGCTCTTGCCGATCTGCGCGGCATCCAGCAAGCCGGTGTGCTCGTCGAAGACCTTATTCAGGCGGCGGAAGATCTCGACTCCCTTGTCCGAAGCCCGGACATGGAACGAGCGGCGGTCGTGAGGCGAACGCTCCTGAATCAGATAGCCGTGCTCGACCATCTTCTTGACGTTGTAGGAGACGTTCGAGCCCAGGTAATAGCCCCGCTGGGTCAGCTCGCCGACCGAGTATTCCTCTTCGCCAACGTTGAACAGGATCAATGCCTGCACGTTGTTCAGATCGCGGACGCCGCGCTGATCAAGATCGGTCTTGACCACCTCCAAGCACTGACGGTGCAGGCGTTCGATCAATGAGATCGTCTCAAGGTATGCAGCCTTCACGGGATTCGAGCCTCTTCTGACGAACATCGCAGATTTGACCCGCAGTTTAGAGACCGGCCGGTTAAAGGACAGTGAAGCCGCGACACCTTGCTGAGGGTCAACAGCTAGGAATGAATACCCTTATTTCCCAGATGTTTACCGTTCTTAACCCTATTTCGTACCGGGATACACGGGCGGTGGCCTCCACTCTGGAGCCTCGACCCGCGGAAAGGCCCGCGGATACGCCTTCCCCGAGGCCGGATCGACGGTTAGGATGCCTGCCGGCCGCCCACCCAAGTATGCCCCGCTGCGAGATCTCGCCACAGTCGGGCGCGGCCCGCTTCGCCGTCCTTAGGGGCCGGCCGATTCGACAACGCGATTTTCACGGGAGTTCAGGGTGATACTTTTCAAGGGCGGTTTGGTTTTCGACGGCATGGGCCGGCGGCTCGAGGGACAGGGCGTTTTGGTCGAGGGCGAGCGGATCGCCAAGCTGGCGCCGCTGGGCGAATTCGACGGCTTTGCCGGCGAGACGGTGGATACCGGCGGCGGCACCCTGCTGCCCGGCCTAATCGACTGTCACGTCCACCTGGTTTATTCGGGCCACGCCGATGCGCGCGCCGCCATGGCCAAGCAATCCCCATCGGACATCGCCCTGATCGCCCTGGAGAACGCCCAGAAAAGCCTGGCCGGCGGTATCACGGCGGTGCGTGACTGCGGCGGCAAGGACTATTTGGAATTCGGAGTGCGCGACGCCATCAACCGGGGCACCTTCCCCGGCCCCACCATCCACGCGTCGGGCCGGATGATCTGCATGACCGGTGGCCACGGCAATGCCATCGGCCGGATAGCCGACGGCGCGGAGGAGGTCGTCAAGGCGGTCCGCGAGCAAGTCCACGCCGGCTGCGATTTGGTCAAGATCATGGCCACGGGCGGGGTCATGACCCCGGGCGTCAACCCGGAGGACGCGCACTACAGCGCCGAGGAAATGAAGGCCGGAGTCAGCGAGGCACGACGCTTCCACAAGCGTACCGCGAGCCACGCCCAAGGGACCGAAGGCATCCTGAATGCGGTGCGCGCCGGCATCCATTCGATCGAGCACGGCATCTTCATGACCGAGAAGTGCATTGAGGAGATGAAGGAGGCCGGGGTCTATCTGGTTGCCACTATTTCCGCTCTGAAAAACATCGTCAAAAATGCCGATAAGGGCGTCCCCGCCCATGCGGTCGAAAAATCCCTCAGGGTCGGCGAGCATCACCTGGCGTCGATCCGCATGTTCCACGCCGCCGGCGGCAAGTTCGCCATGGGGACCGACGCCGGCACGCCCTTCAACCTACACGGGCAGAACGCGCAAGAACTTAGCTATCTGACGGAGTACGGCCTGTCGCCGAGCGAGGCCATGGTGGCGGCAACGGCAAACGGCGCCGATCTCATGGGCCTGGAGGATATCGGCCGCATCGAATCCGGCCGCATGGCCGATCTGCTACTCGTTGAAGGCGATCCGACCAAGGACATCCGCATGGCCGCCGACAAGGCGAACCACCGGGCGGTCTATAAAGGCGGCGCCATCTTCGCCGACCCACGACCCGCGCCGGCCGGCGTGCGCCAAGCCGCGGAATAGCTTAGGCAGAGCCTAAGTACCCCGGATCAGCTTGATGATGGCGGAATAATCGAGGCCGCCGTTGCCGGCGTTCACGAACATGGTGTAGAGCGCGGCCGCTTCCGCGCCCATGGGGGTCGCGACCCCGGCCTGGGCCGCGGCTTCTTGGCTGAGCTTCAGGTCCTTGTGCATCATGGCGGCGGCAAAGCCGGGCTTGTAGTCCCGGTTGGCGGCCGAAGCCTCGACGATTCCCGGCACCGGCAGGTGGTTCAGCATGGCCCAGCAAGAGCCCGAAGCCTTGGAACTGATCTCGAACAGCTTGCCCTGGTCGAGGCCCAGCTTGTCGGCCAGGGTAAAGGCCTCGGAGATACCGATCATGGTGATGCCAAGGATCATATTGTTGCAGACCTTGGCGGCCTGGCCGTTGCCCGGCCCGCCGGCGTGCACGATGGTGCGGCCCATGACTTCGAGCAGGGGCTTGCCATGGCCAAAGGCGCCGTCCGTGCCGCCGACCATAAAGGTCAGCGTGCCGGCGTCGGCCCCGGCGACCCCGCCGGAGACCGGGGCGTCCAGCATCTCCATCCCAGCCGCGGCCGCGGCCTCCTGGACCGCCCGGGCGCTCGCCACATCGATGGTCGAGCAATCGATCAAGAGGGTGCCTTTCTTGGCCAGGCCGATCACGCCGTCGGGACCGGTATAGACCGCGCGAACGTGCTGCCCGGCCGGCAGCATGGAAATCACAACCTCGGCGCCTTGGGCAGCCTCAGTCGCGCTCGCCACGGTCTCGATGCCGTTGTCCTTGGCCGTAGCGATGGCATCCGGCGCCAGGTCGAAGCCGCGCACCCTGTGCCCCGCCTTGACCAAATTGCGGGCCATGGGCCCACCCATATTCCCCAATCCAATGAAGCCGATATCGGTCATTGTTCCCTCCCTAGTGGTGCGACCCAAATGGATGGTTCCCATCCGTTTGGATAAGTCGCCCCACAAGACCAATGGGTTGGTGTGCCGATTCACCTAACGCTTGAGAATCAAGCGTTAGGATCGGACCACTAGTCGAATGTCAGGTCGCCGTCGGCCGGCTGCCCAAAGTGCGCCTCGACCCGCTCCGGCGTTACCGCCGCGAGGTTGGCCGGGTTCCACGCCGGGGCGTTGTCCTTGTCGATCAATAGGGCCCTGACGCCTTCGTAGAAATCCCGGTCCGCCAAAAAGGCTTGGCTCAAGCGAAATTCGGTCACCATGGCCGTGTCGAAGTCCAGGTCCGCGGCGCGGCGGATGGCCTCGAAGCTGACCTTCAGGCTGGCCGGCGCGCAGCGCTTATTCAGGGTATTCAGGGTCTTCGCCGCCCATTCGCCGGATTCGTCCGCCAGAGCGCCCAGTATCGCCTCCATGCTGTCTTGCACAAAGCAGCGCTCGATCGCCGCCCGGTGCTCGGCCAGGGGCGCGGGGCCCGGATCGGCGACGAACTCTTGCAAGGTGGCGGTGGCATCGCTGCTGGACGCCAGCGCCGCTTCGAGCCGGTCCAGACGATCGCTCGGCACATAGTCGGTCGCGAAGCCGGCAAATACCGCATCGGCAGCCTTCATCCGTGCCCCGCTCAGCCCAAGGTATAACCCCAGGCCGCCGGGAAGCCGGGACAGGAAGTGCGTGGCCCCCACATCCGGGAACAGACCGATGCCGGTCTCGGGCATGGCAATCAGGGTGCGCTCGGTCGCGACCCGGTGGCTGCCGTGCAGCGAGATACCGACCCCACCGCCCATGGTGACCCCGTCGAGCAGCGCCACATGGGGCTTGGGGAAAACCTTGATCCGCCGGTTCATGCGGTATTCCGCGCGGAAGAAATCGGCGGTCAGGGGCTCACCCGCCTTGCCGGCCCGCCAGATGGCCAGAACATCGCCGCCAGCGCAAAACGCCCGCTCGCCGGCGCCTTTGACCAGCACCGCGCGCACCCTCTCATCCGCCGCCCAAGCGGCTAGTTGCCGGTCGTAGGTCACGCACATTTCCAAGGTCAGGGCATTGAGCGCCTTGGGCCGGTTGAGCGTCCCGACAGCCAAGCCGCCCTTACGCTCGAACAGGATGTCTTGCAACTGACTCATGTCCCCAGCAACCGCTTCGCGATGATGACTCGCATGATCTCGTTGGTGCCTTCCAGGATTTGGTGGACCCGCAGGTCGCGCAAGATGCGCTCGACCGGGTACTCGCGGATGTAGCCGTAGCCGCCGAGCAGTTGCAGGGCCTCGTTGCAGATATTGAAGCCGGCGTCGGTGGCGAAGCGCTTGGCCATGGCGCAATGGGTGACCGCCTCCGCGTCGCCCCGGTCCAGCGCGTCGGCCGCGTGGTGGACCATGAGACGCGCCGCCGCCAGTTCCGTCGCCATGTCGGCGAACTTGAACTGCAGCGCTTGAAACTCGGCCAGCTTGCGGCCGAACTGCCTGCGGGTCCCCATGTGTTCGCGCGCCACCTCCAGGCAGGCCCGCGCACCGCCCAGAGAGCACGCCGCAATGTTCAGCCGCCCACCGTCGAGGCCCATCATGGCGATCTTGAATCCGTCACCCTCGGCGCCCAGGCGGTTGGCCACCGGCACGCGGGCGATCTCGAAAATCACCATGGCGGTCGGCTGGCTGTTCCAGCCCAGCTTTCGCTCCTGCTTGCCGAAGGACAGGCCCGGCGTGTCCTTGGGCACGGCCAGGGCCGAAATACCCTTGGGCCCCTCGCCTCCGGTCCGGCACATGACCACATAGACGTCGCTGCGGCCGCCGCCGGAAATGAAAGCCTTGGTCCCGTTCAGGACGTAGTCGTCGCCGTCGCGCACCGCCCGCGTCTTGAGCCCGGCGGCGTCGGAGCCGGCATCGGGCTCGGTCAGGCAATAGCTGGCGAAGTGCGCCATGCTGGCAAGTTTGGGCAGAAACGCTTGGCGCAGCCCGGTATCGCCGAAGCGGTCGATCATCCAGGACGCCATGTTGTGGATCGAGATATAGGCGGCGGTCGAGGGACAAGCGGCGGCCAGTTCCTCGAAAATGATCGCGGCGTCCAAGCGGGTCAGGCCGGCACCGCCCACGTCGTCGCGCACATAAATGCCGGCGAAACCGAGCGCCGCGGCGGCGCGCAAGGTGTCCTCCGGAAAGACCTTCTCCTCGTCCCAGGCCGCCGCGTGCGGCGCCATTTCCTTGGCCGCGAAATCGCGCGCGACGTCTTGAAACGCGCGCTGATCCTCGGAAAGCTGGAAATCCATGTACGGGCCGCCACTGTGCAAATTGGCGGCGATCTTAGGCGCGGGCAGCCCGGTGTCAACGTGGGCAACCCTCAGCTCAGCGCTTGGTGCATGGCCTGGGCAAGTTGCAGTCGATGGAAAGGCTTATCGAGAAGCACCGTGCCGGGCTCCAAGACCCACCTATGCTTCAGGGCCGTCGTCGGATAGCCGGACATGAAGACCACCGCCAGGTCGGGGTAGCGCGCTTTCGCCCGCTCGGCCAGTTCCGGCCCGCTCATGCCGCCGGGCAGCACGATATCCGATAGCATCAGGTCCACCTGCTCGCCCTGCAAAATCTGAAGGGCACGGGCCGCCAGAGGCACGCCGATCACACGGTAGCCCAGTCCCTCCAGCACGGTGACCGCCATGGCGCAAACCTCTTCGTCGTCTTCGACCACGAGGATCGTTTCGCCCTTGCCTCGAGGCGTCACCGATACTGCATCCGGCGTTCCGGGCAGAGGCTGCGCATCGGTGCGAGGCAGAAAGAGCTTCACCGCCGTGCCCTGGTCCTCCTCGCTATAGATGGCCACGTGCCCGTTCGATTGCTTCGCGAAACCATAGACCATGGAGAGCCCCAGGCCTGAGCCCTGGCCGACCTCTTTGGTGGTGAAGAAGGGCTCGAAGGCGTGATCGCGCACCTCCGGCGACATGCCGGCACCGGTGTCGCTGACCGTGAGGATGACAAAGTCGCCCGCAACGGCCTCCGGGATATGCGCGATGCCGGCCGCGTCGAGCGTGAGGTTCCGGCACTCGATGGTCAGTCGCCCGCCGTCAGGCATGGCGTCGCGCGCGTTGATCGCCAAGTTCAAGAGCACGTTCTCGACTTGCCCCGGATCGGCCAGGGCCAGCCATAAGTCGGGCGCCGCCGCGGTCTCCACCGCGATGGTCTCACCCAGGGTGCGCTCTATCATCCCGATCATGCCGCGGGTCAGCGCCGCCAGGTCGATCGTCCGCGGCCGCAGCGGCTGGCGGCGGGAGAACGCGAGCAGTCGCAAGGTAAGCTCCGCGCCGCGCTGGGTCGCGTGCAGGATCGCCTCGGTCTGCTTCTGCAGCTTTTCGACCTTTCCCATGGCCAGCATCTCGGCATTGCCCCGGATCACTGCCAAAAGGTTGTTGAAATCATGCGCCACGCCGCCCGTCAACTGGCCGACCGCCTCCATCTTCATGGCTTGGGCTAGGCGGGCCTCAGCCTCCTTCATTTCGGTGATGTCGGTGGTCAGACTGCAGATGCCCCTGATCGCGCCCTGCTCGTCGCGCATGGGAAACTTTTGATTCAGGGAGTATCGGACCTTTCCGTCGGCTTCCTCGCGCACCTCACTCTGCAGCGCCGCCCCCGTTTCCACGACTTGCCTGTCGGCAGCCATATAGACTTCGGCGATCTCGGCGGGAAGGTAGTTGGCCGTGGTGGTGCCGACGATAGCCTCCACCGGAACATTCTGGTCATCAGCCACGTTGCGGCTGATCGCCATGATCCGGCCGCTGGTATCCTTCAGAACGACCTCGATCGGTGCGTTTTCCAGGATGGCCCGCAACCAGGCATCGCGGGTTCGAACCACATCCTCAGCCCTTTGGCGTTCCGCGATTTCTTCCTCCAAGGCCCGGTTGGCCGCCTGCAACTGGGCGGTGCGTTCCGCGACCCTGACTTCCAAATCTTCGCGCGCCTGCCGTAGCTCTTCCTCCACGCACTTACGGTCGGTGATGTCCTCGACATAGCCTTCCAGGTACAACAGCCGGCCTTCGTCATCCGTCACCCTATGAAGGTTCTGCCGAACCCAGAAACGCTCTCTGGTCTTGTGCCGGTATATCTCGCATTCGAACCCTTCGATTTTGCCTTGGGTTTCGAGCAATCGGCGCATGGTGTCCCGATCATTGGGATCGACATAGACTTCCTCGGGGATATTGTTGACCGCTCGCAATAGGTCGGCCTCGCTGTCGTACCCGTGCATGCGGACGCCGGCAGGGTTGGCCATGACGTATCGCCCGTCCGGTGTCGAACGGAAAATTCCGATTCCCGACATCTCATAGCTGAGCCTGTAGTGATCGGCCCGAAGGGCGTCGGATTGTTGGGGTATAGAGTCCGGCATCTCGACCACTCAAGGGCTTGCTGCAGCTTGTCGGCTGCCATCGCCTATGTCGCACATCGCCGCGTGGCGCAGCAACCGCCGATACCCATATTCCAGCAAGCTTTCTCGTAACCGGACGCCCGAAATCTTCCTTGGAAAGCCCTGGAACTGGCGGGCCGCCCGTCGACTTAGGGAGCCGTTGCCTCAGTGAGCAGACTGGACAGATGGGAGTTTCTGGCCTCGAGGAAGGTCTTCAACCGCGCCGGATAGTCCGCCGCGACCGCCGAGCGGACCGAGGGACGGCGGGACAACTCGTCACGCCACCGCATGGTTTTGGGTTTGCCCGCGAAGACACCAAAATCAGCGATCTCATCGAAGACATCGAAATAGCGAAATACGGGCCCGAACGCCGCGTCCACCAAAGTGAAACGGTCGCCCGCAAACCATGGCCCGGCCTCCAGTTCCGCCTCGATACGCTCGAATTTCGCACTCAATCCTTGGGCCTTCGATGCCAGCGTTGCCTGGTCTGGCGCGGAATAGAAGCCGCCGATCTCATTGAGCACACTGGAGCCGAACTCGACCCAGGCCCGATGCCGCGCCCGAGCCAGGGGATCGCTCGGATGCAGCGGCCTGGCTTGGGTATCCTCCAGGTATTCCAGGATTGCGGCGGACTCGAAGAGGATGGCCTCGTTTTGGCCCTGCGGCCGGACCCGCAATAGGGGCACCTTGCCGAGGGGGCTCAAAGCCTTGAACCAGTCTGGCTTGTCCGAGAGGTCGATCGAGACCCGCTGGAACGGGACCGCCTGTTCAGCCAGGGCGATTGCCGCCCGTTGCACATATGGGCAGAGGTGATGGCTGACCAGGACCAGTGCGGCGCTAGATCCATTTTCCTTAGATGCCATGATCGGATTCCTTTCGGCGCAGTGTCTTCAAGCAAAACGGTTGTCGGGTCTTTTATATGTGATTACATGTCTTATCTATGTACTTGCATCTATATGTCAAGCTTGAGATGCCGGCGAAATCTGGATACACCCCTGTCATGCCTAGACCCTTGCCGGACCAAACCATTGCGGCTTGGGCTGGCCTCATGCGCGTCAGCCAGGATCTGCTGACTAGGGTGGAGGCTGACCTCAAGACTGCCGGCTATCCGCCGCTCGCCTGGTACGACGTGCTCTTGGAACTGAAACGAGCGGGCGCCGGCGGTTTGCGGCCGCAGGAGCTACAGGCGCGGATGCTCCTCGCCCAGTACAACCTCTCGCGGCTGCTCGATCGTATGGAAGGGCAAGGTTGCGTTGCGCGCCGCCCCTGCCCGGAGGATCGGCGCGGCCAGATCGTGGTCATGGCGCCACAAGGCCGCCAGCTCCTGAAACGTATGTGGCCGGTCTACGAAGCGGCCATCGAACGGCACTTCGCCGCGCGGCTTAGAACCGAAGACGCCGCGCGCCTCGGCCGCTTGCTCGCCAAGCTGTCGCCGCGCTAGGGAGTAGGCTGGCGGGCCCAATTTGTTGCCCAGCCCTTCATCCCGTGCCAAGATTAATCCGTGGACACGGACCATCCAACGGCCCGCCGCATGAAATAAGAGTAAGAGCAACGGCCTAGGTCCCGTCCCCCAACCTGTTTGCGAGGGAGGAGACTTGTGCAACTCAACCGTGACGACCTGCTCAAAGCCTATCGCGACATGCGCACGATCCGCGCCTTCGAGGACCGCGTGCACGACGAGTTCGCCAAGGGCGGAATCCCCGGGTTCGTTCATCTCTACGCCGGCGAAGAGGCCTCTGGCGTCGGCGTGTGCATGAACCTGGACGACCGCGACAAAATCGCCAGCACACACCGCGGCCACGGCCACTGCATCGCCAAGGGCTGCGACGCCAAGGCCATGATGAAGGAAATTTACGGCAAGCGCGACGGCCTGTGCGGCGGCAAGGGCGGCTCCATGCACATCGCCGATCTGTCGCGCGGCATGATGGGCGCGAACGGTATCGTCGGCGGCGGTCCGCCCCTAATTTGCGGTGCGGCCTTAACCGCCAAGACCCTGAAGACCGGCGGCGTCGCGGTCGCCTTCGTCGGCGACGGCGGTTCGAACCAAGGCACGACGCTGGAATCCTACAACCTGGCGCGGGTCTGGAACCTGCCGGTCATCTTTGTGGTCGAGGACAACGGCTATGCCGAGTCGACCGCCAGCGCCTGGTCGGTCGGCGGTAGCCAGAAAAAACGCGCCGAGGCCTTTGGCATGCCGGGCTTGGAAGTCGACGGCCACGACTTCTTCGCCGTCAACGAAGCCGCGCGTCAAGCCGTCGAATGGGCCCGCGGCGGCGACGGGCCGAGCCTGATTCATGTCAGGCTGGACCGGCACTACGGCCATTTCGAGGGTGACGCCATGACCTATCGCGCCGACGGCGAGGTGGAGAAACTGCGCGCCGAACGCGATGCCCTCAATATCTTCCGCGCCAAGGTCGTCCAAGCGCATCTGTTGGAGAGCAGCCAGCTCGACGCCATCGACGCGGAGGTCGCGGCCATAATCGACGAGGCGGTCGCCGAGGCCGAGGACGCATCGCCGCCCGGCGAGGTGGATCTGCTGACCGACGTCTACGTCTCGTACTAAGGGGGGCCGGAAAAATGTCTAAAAAATCCTATCGGCAGGCAATCAACGAGGCCCTGGCGCAGGAGATGCGCCGCGATCCCACGGTCATCGTCATGGGCGAGGACAACGCCGGCGGCATGGGCGCGCCGGGCGAAGACGACGCCTGGGGCGGCGTGCTCGGCGTCACCAAGGGCTTGATGCCCGAATTCGGCCGCGAACGGGTACTCGACACCCCGATTAGCGAAAGTGCCTTCATTGGCGCCGCCGTGGGCGCGGCGGCAACCGGCCTCAGACCCGTGGCGGAGTTGATGTTTGTCGACTTCCTGGGGGTCTGCTTCGACCAGATCTTCAACCAGGCCGGCAAGTTCAAGTACATGTTCGGCGGCAAGGCGGTCACGCCCCTGGTGGTGCGCACCATGTACGGCGCCGGATTCCGCGCCGCCAGTCAGCACAGCCAGTGCCTGTATCCGATCTTCACCCACATCCCGGGCCTGAAGGTGGTCATTCCCTCCTCGCCCTATGAGGCCAAAGGCCTGCTGATCCAATCGATCCGCGACGACGATCCGGTGATCTTCCTGGAGCACAAAGTCCTCTACGACGACGAGGAGGAAGTGCCCGACGAGCCCTACACCATCCCCTTCGGCGAGGCCAACCTGACCCGCGAGGGCGAGGACGTGACCATCGTCGCCTTCGGACGCATGGTGAAGTTCGCCAACGAGGTCGCCGACAAATTGGAGAAGGACGGTATCTCCTGCACCGTGGTCGATCCCCGCACCACCTCGCCGCTCGACACCGACACAATTCTAGAGAGCGTCGAGGAAACCGGGCGCCTGGTCGTGGTCGACGAGGCCAACCCGCGCTGCAACATGGCGACCGACATCTCGGCCCTGGTGGCGCAGGAAGCCTTCGGTGCGCTCAAGGCGCCGATCAAGATGGTGACCCCGCCGCACACGCCGGTGCCCTTCGCGCCACAATTGGAGGACCTCTACATTCCCTCGCCGGAAAAGATCGAAGCGGCGGTGCGCGCAGTCGCCGGGGCATAGTTACTTGGCGGGGATTCAACCCGTGGTCATGCCCAAGTGGGGCCTGGCCATGAGCGAGGGGACGGTGGTCGCCTGGTACCTCGGCGAGGGCGCTGAGGTCGCCAAGGGCGACGACCTGCTGGATATCGAGACCACCAAGATTACCAACGTGGTCGAATCTCCCCACACCGGGATGCTGCGCCGTCAGGCCGCGCCCGAGGGAGCGACCCTTCCGGTCGGCGCGCTGCTTGCGGTGCTGGCCGGGCCGGAGGTTTCGGACGCGGAGATCGACGCCTTCATGGCCGAGTTCAATGCAAATTTCGAGGTAGAGGCGGCCGCGGCCGAGGCCGCCGCGCCGGAACCGGAAACACGCGATGCCGGGGGTGTCGCGATCAACCTCCTGGCCATGGGCGACAAGACGCAAGACACGGCGCCCATCATCCTCGTCCACGGTTTCGGCGGCGATCTCAATAACTGGATGTTTAATCAACCCATGCTCGCCGAGCGCCATCGGGTTATCGCGCTCGACCTGCCCGGCCACGGCCGCTCAGCCAAGGACGCAAGCGCGGGCGATATGGCCGCGCTCAGCGCGACCCTGCTCGCCTCCCTCGACGCCTTAGACATCGGGGCCGCGCACCTGGCCGGACATTCCCTGGGTGGGGCGGTCGCCATGCAGACCGCCCTGGACCAACCCGCGCGGGCCGCCAGCCTGACCCTGGTCGCTTCCGCAGGTTTGGGGCGCGACATCAACATGGACTATATCGAGGGTTTCCAGCGCGCCGGCCGGCGCAAGGACCTGAAACAAGTTCTCCAGGCGCTCTTCGCCGACGCTAGCCTGGTCAGCCGCGACATGGTCGACGATATCTTGAAGTTCAAACGTCTCGACGGTGTTGAGCAAGCCCTGGCCACCATCGCCGACGGCGCTTTTGCGGGGGGCCGCCAGGCCAGCGTCCTGGGCCATCGCCTGCATGAACTCGAGGCGCCGGTTCAAGTGATCTGGGGCGCCGATGACCAGGTCATTCCCGCCGCCCACGCCCGCGAAGTGCCGGCCACGGTCAAGGTTCATATCCTGGACGGCGCCGGCCACATGGTCCACATGGAAAAGGCCGGCGAGGTCAATGCGTTGATCGAGGCCATCGTCGCCGGATAGACCTGGCGCGAGGGCCGCAGATCAACTTGGTGATAGTCTGAGTACGGCCAAAAGCTGCAATTCGTCGAGTCTCAACGAGCGTCTGGAGTCAGCGCCGAAGCGGTCCTTCCGGACGTGTTAAGGGTTGTCAGCCACCTGCCAACCAAAGCAAAGCACCGCAAAGACTCACGCCTCAGAACTTGCCGTTGTTGTTTTTCCACTCGCTCCGTGGCGCGATCTTTTCGGTCGTGTCCCAATGCTCCACCACTTTTCCCTTTGCGACTCGAAAGAGATCGTAGAAGGCGGAATGGACGCCACCGCGGCTGCCCTCGCTGACGCAAAGTACGAAGTCCCCTTCGGCCAGAACACGATGGACGCGCTGATAGTCGATGCGCCTGCGGCCCTTGTCCTCGGCTTCCAATGCGGATCGGAGCGTAGACACGTCATCGACTAGTCGCGGGTTGTGTTCGGCGTAGGTATCTTCGTCGACAAATTCCGTCAGTCGGTCGAGTTGCCCATCGACAAGCACGGTTTCAACGAAGGACCGAACGAGGGCGCGGTTGCTTTCCGTCAGTTCGTGGTCGGCGGCCTCGGTTGTTCCATCCACCATGCTGTGCCCAGCATGGTTCGGCCCCAGTCTTTCCTGAATATTGTCCCAGTGCTCTACCGCCCGGCCGTCTTCGAATCTGAAGACTTCGAAGCCGATTTTCCTGCTCGCGAAATCATACTCGGTATGGGCAAAGACGAAATCCCCATCCTCGAAAGCCCGCACGATATTCACCCGGGGTTGGGTCTTCGACAGTCGCTTGAAGAGGGCCGCCAAGCCCTCGCTGCCTTCATGAGTCTGGGGATTGTGCTGTATATATCGCGCCTCATTGACCACAGCGACCGGGCCGGGATCGCCGGTCTCGATGCTTTTCAGCAATGTCCGGATCTGGTCTTTCTTCGCTGCGGTCATGTCTTTCACCAACTGACGGGTTGTGTCACCTATCGTGCGTCCGGAACCCAGGGAAACGGCCCCATCCAGAGATCGGTCAGCAATCGCAGGGTGTTCATTTCCAACCACGCATCATAGCCCGCCCAATGCGCGTATTGTGGTAGTCTGACGGCTTTCGGAATGTCCATAAATCCCGTGCCCTTTTGGAGTTCGGCCAGTATCGCGTTGCGCAAATCACGGATGTACTGGCGTTCTTCTTCAACATGGCTGCGTGTGCAGCCGTTCATCGCCGCGTCCCTTGGAAGCTCATTATGCGAGCACACGGCGATATCGAAATCCAAATCCAATATCTCGCCCAGGCTGCGCTCCCATTCGCCGATATTGAAATCGGGTACCACGGCAAACATGACGCGGTTGGGAGTAACCAGATCGGCGATGTAGGCCGCGCGACGTTCGGGGATGGTGAAAATCGTCATGCCCAGCCCGTGATTGAGGCCCAAATAGTGCATTCTCACAGTGAAATCGCCCATGTCGATATCTTTGCGATTTCCGAACCATGTCATGTCGGGCAAGGCCGTATCGCGGCCCGGGTTGGCCTCTACCCAGTCGGCCGCGCGCTGATGCATCACTGTCTGTGCGCCGGCGTCACTAAAGACCTGACCGCCGCTGGCATGGTCCCAGTGATTATGGCTGATAAAGGCGTATTTAACCGGCTTATCCGTGACGCTCCGGACCGCCTCAAGCATCTTCTGGGAATGGCCTGAATGAAAGGTCTCAAAGACGGCGACACTGTCATCACCCACCACAAACATGGAGTGGTTCCCCTCGCCGATTGTGAAGCTGTAAACTCCATCGCCGATTTCACGCATCCTGTCGCCTTCACCTGCGGCGAATGCCAGCGTGGCGGAGACAAGGCTGCCAATCGACAGTGCCGCGATGTATTTTGCTAACGATGGCATTTTGACCTCCATGTTCGCTCTGCAAATTGCTCTGCAGATGATACAACGGTGAGGCGGCCCCTGCATCGCGGCTTTTTGCAGAGTAACTTGTCAACTGGGCGCCAAGAAGTTGTTCCAGGACCGCGCAGTCAAGTACGTCCGACCTATTTCTGAAACTCATCCCTCGACGGATGATCGGCCGCACTTCCGGACCTGATCCACTCCGGTCTTCGTTACAAGCCAACCCGGCGCAGGGCGTCGCCGAAGCGCTGCCGGTCTTCCGGGTGTTTGAAGGGGAAGCCGGCGAGCAGGCGATCGAGGTTGAAGTCCGAGTTCTCTTGCAGCACGGCTTTCGCTTCGGCTCGCGCTTCCTCGAGGCGGTCCAAGGCCACCAGGTTGGCGATGCGGAAGCTGCGTGAGTTGCCGACCGTCCCCTCAATGCTCCTGACGACCGCCAGGCCGTCTTCGTGCCGGCCGACCAGGTAATAGGCGAAGGCGAGATAGGTCTTATAGTAGGCCGGTGCATAGGGATTGATGGCGAAGGCCCGCTCGAGCTCCTGCAGCCCCTCCTCCGTGTGCCCGCTCCACAGAAGCGCTACGCCATAGTTCACCACCATATCGCTGTGATAGGGGTTCAGCCGGTGAGCACGCTCGGCGTGGCTCAATCCCTGGTCATGGTCGCCAGCGAGCAGATGCAAACGGCTCATGATGCGGTGAAGGTGCGCCGAACGGTCATGACGCCGCAGCAGGGCGCGGATCAAGCTCGTATTGTATTCGAGGGCATCCGCCCGCGCCGAGGGCCAGCCGTTGGCCAGCTCAGTAACATGGGTCCAGCAGAGGCACAGCGTTGGGAAAAAGTGATCCGGCTTTCGGGCGATGACCGTTTCGAAATAACCGCGCGCGACCTGGTTGTCTTCCGGGTTGAGCCGGTGCAGGTGCTGAATGCCGCGCACCATGAGCTCGTAGGCAGTGAGCGCCGCATCCGGCTTTTGGGCAATAGCTCGGGCCTGCTCCTCGCCCACCGCCTCGCCCATGGTCGAGGCGACGTAGGCGGTGATGTCGTCCTGCAGGGCAAAGACATCCTCGAGGCCGCGGTCGAGGGTCTCGGACCAGACCCGCTCGCGATTGGCCGCCTCGATCAGTTGCACGCCGATGCGTGCTTTGCCGAGGGCGAGCTGCACCGAGCCTTCCAGGATATAAGTGGCCGTGAGCTGCCGGCCGGCCGCGGGCGCCCCCTGGGTGGCGTTCGCCGAGCGCACGCTGCCCGGGTCGATCAGTTCGAACTCCTCGAAGTGCGCCAATGCCGCCGCCAGGGTCTCGGTCAGGCCGGACGCCAAAGCCTCGGCGTCGCTGTTGGCGCCGAGATGGCGAAAGGGCGTGAGGAGGACACGCGGCATCCTCCAATCCACAGCCACGTCCTTTGGCGCCGGGCCTGGCCGCCGCCAGGCCGCCGAGCGCGACCCGATAGACCCGCAGCGGCTCGGCAATGTTCTTGAGCTGTTGCGGGCCGATATCCTCCCACTCAGCCACGACCTTGCCGCGCACCTGGCGCTGGGCGTCTTCCGACAGGCAAAGGCCACCCGGCTCGGCCAGGCCCTCTAGGCGCGCGGCAATGTTGACGCCGTCGCCATAAAGGTCGCCGACTTCGACCATCACGTCGCCGACATGGATGCCGATGCGAAAGGCGATCGGATCGCTCGCCTGCGCCTGCCAGGCCAGGGCGCACTCGACGGCGGCGACCACGCTGGCGAACTCGACCAGATAGCCGTCGCCCATGCGCTTGACGATGCGCCCGCCGTGGCGCTCCACCGTCGGATCGATCAGCTCCGCCTCACAGGCCTTCAGGCGCGCCAAAGTCCCCGCCTCATCCGCCCCCATCAGGCGTGAATAGCCGACCACGTCCGCCGCCAGTATCGCCGCCAGACGCCGCTCCATTTTGCCCTTCCCTAGAAAAGAGGATAGTAATCGAACACCAGCGCTGGATCTAGGTCGTCGATACGACGCCGCGACTTCCGCACCTGGTTAGACTCGGCTGTAGTGGCCCCGCAGCAAGCGTGACAGCTATACCCTCCATAGCAGACATTCGGGCCACCAATCGCGATCCACCCAAAAGTGTCGAACCTGGCCATTCAAGCGTTCCCTAAGCGACGTCTCGGTCCTAAAGACCATGCCGAGGGCGAGCCCGGTCTAGCCAAGCTCCGCGGCGTCGATGCCGAGCGCCTTTGCCGAGGTTTTGAGTTCGGACAGGATAGCCGCCGGGATCGGGATGCCGTCTTTCAGACGCTGGGCGCGCAGGCGGCGTTCCCGTTCGCCGGGCACCTCGACCCGCTCGAAGCCGGGCGCCGGCGGGCAGGCGCGCAGCTCTTCCAGGCACCCTTCCGCCGCACGTCGGTAAGCGACCGCATCGCGAAAGCGTGTCAGGTCGATACACACGCAGATCCAGTTCATGCCGCTCATAGCCTGGCCAAAGACCGCCTCGCCGAGCAACTCGGCGACCAAGGCCATGCCGTAACCTTTCGGCCCGGCCATAGGCAGCAGGGCGCCGCCATTGAAGTAATCTTCCGGGTCGGTGGTCGGCGCGCCCTGCGCATCTATGCAAAATCCCTCCGGCAAGGGCCGGCCCGCCGAGCGCGCCGCATAGACCTTTCCGCCCGCCCCGGCGGAGGTCGCGAAATCGATAACAACTGACCCCTCTTCGCCCCCTGGTATTGCGAAGGCATAAGGGTTCGTGGGCAACACGGCGCGGGCACCGCCAAAGGGCGCGACTTGGCGCCATTCCTTGCGAGACCCGCCGCCGAAGACGATCGCCAGGCAGCCGGCCTGGGCGGCCCGCTCGGCGAAGTCGCCGAGGCGGCCGGTATGGGCGACGTTCATCACGCCCACGGTGGCGGTGCCGTTTGCGCGGGCCGCCTCGACCGCCGTGTCGGTCGCGAGCCGCAGGGCCGGAATGCCGAACCCGTTGCCGCCATCGACCAACGGCGCTCCGCCGTCGGCCGTTGTCAGGACCGCTTCGCCGGCCGGCGCGAAGGCGCCCTCACGCGCCTGCTCCGCGTACTGGCTGAGCCGGAAGATACCGTGGGAATAGACCCCTGAGAGTTCCGCGCTCACCAGATGTGCCGCGACTTCTTCGGCCACCGCCGGCGAACATCCCATGGCAGCTAAAAACCGGGCCGTGAAGGCGGTCAGCCGTTCGGCAGCAACGAGAGGGTTGGTTTCTGACATAGCGGCGCATCCTTCGGCGTTCCTTGGCGCAGACATCGAGAACTCGTCCGGCCGTATGCGGCAACAAGAGTCCCTTCAATGGCCGTTCCTAACACGCTTTAACGATGTCGTCGCCCCGGCGTGTCTGCGGCATAGAGGGCGCACCCGTCTCTCCAGCTTCTTGGAGACTTGACAAAGGCGCGATATCTAAGGTTTCATGACCCCAGCGCCGATTTGAAGCTTAGCTTGCGGGCGCTTTAGAAATGCGGCTAAAGCGAGCGGATGTATCCGCCCGGCAGCCGCTGCGGCGGTTTTTTTGTGCCGGTTCCTCGGGGCCGGCGCACGCGGGATTTGAGGGGCAGCTTGCACCGCGTCACCAAAGCTAAAGCGCCACGGACGCCTTGGTCGCCAAGCCTTCCGTGGGCCCTTAACGTCGAGATTGAGGAGTTCCACGGCTATGACCAAGCATTTCAAGGACGTCTATGACACCACCCAATCAGCCCTTCGCGCCGCGCCGGATGACGCCACGGTGACCTTCGAGGCGACGTCGCGCCAAGTCGCAGGACTGCGCAGCGAGGTTTCGGTCCGCCAATTCAACCTCGCGATCGATGAGCCGGAGGCGCTGGGCGGTCAGGATACCGCGCCCAACCCGGTCGAACTCCTGCTCGCGTCCCTGGCTTCATGTCAGGAAATTACCTACCGGCTTTACGCGGATGCGCTGAACATCCCCCTGACCCAAGTTTCGGTCCAGATCGCGGGGGATCTGGACCTGCGCGGTTTCTTCGCGGTCGAAGACGATGTGCGCCCCGGCTACCAGTCGATTCAGGCCACCGTTCACCTGGATAGCCCGGCGTCGGAGGCGGACTTGGCCAGACTGAAGGACACCGTCGATCGGCATTGCCCAGTGCTCGATATCATCAAGGGCGCCACGCCGGTCGAGTTGAGTTTAAAGCGCGTGCTGCCGCTCCAAGCCGTCGTCGCCTGAACCCATACGCCATAACCGAGACCGAGGAGCCCTGACCATGGCCATCGATACCAGCAATCCCGAGACCATCGTCCTGCACGCCGGCTACCGCGCCGACCCCGCCACCGGGTCGGTCGCGGTGCCGATCTATCAGACGACCTCCTACCAATTCCAGCACAGCCAGCACGCGGAGAACCTCTTCGCCCTGAAGGAACTGGGCAACATCTACACCCGCATCATGAACCCGACCTGCGACGTCCTAGAAAAACGTCTGACCGCCCTAGACGGCGGCGCGGCGGCGCTGGCACTCAGTTCGGGCCAGGCGGCCTCGGCGATCGCGATTCAGAATATCGCCGGAGCCGGGGATAACATCGTCAGCTCGACCGACCTCTACGGCGGCACCTGGAACCTCTTCGCCAATACCTTCAAGACCATGGGGATCGAGGTGCGCTTCGTCGACCCGACCGATCCCCAGGCCTTCCGCAAAGCCACGGATAACAAGACCCGAGCCTATTACGCCGAGACCCTGCCCAACCCGAAGCTGAAGGTCTTCCCGATCCGCGAGGTCGCCGATATCGCAGACGAGCTCGGCGTGCCGCTAATTGTGGACAACACCGCGGCGCCCATTCTGTGCCGGCCGTTGGCTCACGGTGCGCATATCGTTGTCTATTCGACCACCAAGTATATCGGCGGGCACGGCACTTCGATCGGCGGCGTCATCGTCGATGGCGGCACCTTCGATTGGGAAAAGCACGCCGAGCGCTTCCCAACGCTCAATCAGCCGGACCCCAGTTACCACGGCGCGGTCTGGACCGAGGCAGTCAAACCGCTCGGCCCAATCGCCTACATCCTGAAAGCGCGTGTCACCCTGCTGCGCGACCTGGGCGCGGCCATGAGCCCCTTCAACGCATTCCAGTTCCTGCAGGGTCTGGAAACCCTGCCCTTACGCATGCGCGAGCATTGCCGCAACGCCTTGGCGGTCGCCGACTATCTGGCCAAGCATCCGGCGGTCGAAACCGTGATCCATCCCAGCAACCAGGACGCCGAATCCAAGCGCCGGGCCGATACCTATCTGCAGGGCGGCTACGGCGGACTGGTCGGCTTTGAGCTCAAGGCTGGTAAGGACGCCGGGCGCCGCTTTATCGACGCGCTGCAACTCTTCTATCACGTCGCCAACATCGGCGATGCGCGTAGCCTGGCGATCCATCCGGCGAGCACAACGCACTCGCAGCTCTCGCCTGACGAGCGCCTGGCGACCGGGGTCTCGGACGGTTATGTCCGCCTCTCGATCGGCATCGAACATGTGGAGGATATCTTGGCCGACCTGGATCAGGCCTTGAAGGCGGCGGCCGGATAAGGCGGATAGGAGTCCGGCCGGTCGGCGCACCGATCCGCCTCCCAGGCAAGGTTAGGCCATGGCGCCAAGATATTGAAAAATCTTGATGCCGGCCAGATTATCCACGAACCAGCGGACGTGATGTATAGTCTAGATCTACCGGCCGGGCCGGGGCCGGCGCAGGCTCCAACGGCGCCAGTGTCAAGAACAAGGAACGGCGATGCCGATAAAGATACCGAACGATTTGCCGGCCCGCCGGGTGTTGGAACGCGAAGGCGTGCGCATCATCAGCGAGACCGATGCGATCCGCCAGGACATCCGGCCCATGCGCATCGCCCTGCTCAATCTCATGCCCGACAAGATCCGCACCGAGACCCAGTTCGCCCGGGTGATCGGCTCGACCCCCCTGCAGGTCGAGATGACCCTGCTCAACACCGGATCCTACAAGTCGCGCAACACGCCGGAGCGCCACCTGTTCGACTTCTACAAGACCTGGGACCAGGTCCGGCACGAATTCTTCGATGGATTGGTCGTCACCGGCGCGCCGGTCGAGATCATGCCCTTCGAGGAGGTGGACTACTGGCCGGAACTGATACGGATTCTCGACTGGGCGCAGACCAACGTGTTTCGCGGCTTCTACATCTGCTGGGGCGCCCAGGCCGCTCTGCACCACTACCACGGGGTGCCCAAGCACCGCCTGCCGCGCAAGATGTTCGGCATCTACCGGCACCGCATCCTAAAGTCGGATTCGAGCCTGCTCCTGGGCTTCAACGACCAGTTCTCGATTCCCGTCTCGCGCCACACCGAAACCCGCAAGAGCGATATACCGGACCGGCCGGGTCTTAACGTGCTGGCGGAGTCCGACGAATCCGGCCTCTGCCTTATGGAGGACATCCCGCACCGTGCGGCCTACATGTTCAATCATCTGGAATACGACGCGGACACCCTGAAGAGCGAATACGAACGCGACGTCGAGGCCGGAGAGCTGATCCAGATTCCTAGACATTATTTCCCGAACGACGACCCGGCGCAGGCGCCGACCAACCAGTGGCGCTCCTACGCCCACCTGCTGTTCTGGAATTGGATCGGGGAGATGTACCAACAAACCCCCTTCGAGATCACTCAGATCGGCGCGAAGTGCGCGGCAGCGGCGCAAGCGGACCCGAAGGCAAAACTCGACAAAACGGCGTGAGGGGGCGAAGCCGCTATTTTACGCTAGACGTGAGCTTTCTACAGCTCTTCGACGCCATGTTCGTGAACTAGGCGGTCGTTTCCTCGGTATCCTTACTGATGCCTGCGGGTTCCCAAAGTTGGATCGGGTTTCCTTCGGGATCGGCTAACTTGGCAAACCGGCCGTTTGGGTAGATTTCCGTTTCGATCTCGACCTTGGTTCCCGCCGCCTCAAGTTGGGCCGCGATAGCGTCCAGATTGCGGACCCGGAAATTGATCATCCATTGCTTTTCCGGATCTCCGAAGTACGCGGTATCCTGTTGGAACGGGGCGAAAACGGTCGTCCCGCCGGACTGACGCCAGCCCTCGGTTTCATAGTCTTGCGGCACTTCGGAGACGCCCAGGTTCTCGGCGTACCACTTGGCCAGCGCCTTTGGGTCCCTTGAGCGGAAAAAGAAGCCGCCAATTCCAAGAACCTTTTCCATTGTCCGATCCCTATGCCACATAAGGAAAAATCGCGAATCCCCCGCCAATATTACCCTGGGAATCCGGAATCTGGAAACAATACCAGGATACTAGAGGACTGGCGAGGTTGCGCCGCCGGGGTCGACGGAAACCTTTCTGAAGTCATGCGGTATCCCTTTGGCCGTGCCGGTCTATCTTCTTTGAGGTCAGGAGAAACGTTTGGCCGCCGGGCCTCGTACAATGAGTATAATTCGGCTTCTACCGACGAATGCCAGTTCGTGACTACATTTCGTGATATCCCCCGGGCGGCGATGGCGTATCGGCCGCCAGCGGCTGGGACATAGATGAGGACCTGACATTTGCCGCACGCCGCGAAAGGTCCTGCGGCCTGGTCTTGGGAGGACATATAGATGCGTGCCTCGATCTTCCTGTTCTCGTTTCTGGCCATGGTGGTCGTATACCAGCCGCGGCCAGCCGACGCGGACGCCGGGCGCCTCGCGTTGGTTCAAGCGGACGGGTCCCTGCGAATTGGCAACCGGACGGTGCGCTTGTACGGCATTCACATTCCGGTCACCGATCGCAGCTGCACGACCCGGCTTCGACCGACACGTTGCGGCTCCAGAGCGGCTTTGGATTTGGACTCCCGTCTTCAAGGTTTCGTCTATTGCCGCTTCCTGGGTCGTAACAGCGACGGCAGCCACAACGCCTTTTGCGAGGCCGATTGCAACACCGCCGCTGGACGGTGCCGGGAGGATCTGGGTGCCCGTCTGATCTCCCAAGGCTGGGCGGTGGCCGCGCCGGGGGCGCCCTTCGACTATGTCGTGAGAGAGAAAGTGGCTCGCAAGCATGGGCGCGGCATCTGGGGATTCCAAGCCGACAGCGTCATCTTTCGCTGAGATCCCTCGGCGTTTTCTTGCAGAGCTCGGGAGTTGAAGAACGGCCTTAAGAAGCCGCCCCAACGCTTCGTCACCACCTTATTGCCGTGATTACCGGCCCGGTCTAAAGTCCGCGCTTGTGCCCCTTTTGGGGTCATTCGCCACAGTCCGAGGCTCTTATGTCAAAACCCAAGGCCAAAGGCCCCACGTCATTGCGCCCGGTGACCCCGTCCTTCGCGCCGCCCAAGGCACCAGCGCCGGAGGTGCTTGGCGCCTATCCGACCCTGCGCATGCGGCGCAATCGGGCGGATGCTTGGACCCGGCGCCTAGTCGCTGAAAACGTGCTCAGCACCGACGACTTGATTTGGCCGCTTTTCATTCAGGACGCCAAGGGCGCCAGCCCGATCGAATCCATGCCGGGGGTAGACCGCCTGGGCCCGGACCGGCTGGTCGACGCCATCGGCCCGGCGGCGGATCTCAAGATTCCGGCAATCGCCCTCTTCCCCTACATCGATCCGGACCTGAAAACCCCGGACGGGGCCGAAGCCGTCAACCCGGATAACCTGGTCTGCCGGGCGATCCGTGCGGTCAAAACGGCGTTTCCCGACCTGGGCATCGTGTGCGATGCGGCGCTCGACCCCTTCAACAGCCAAGGCCATGACGGTATTCTGCATGATGGCAAGATCCTGAACGACGAAACGGTGGAAATTCTGTGCCGCCAGTCAGTCGCCCAGGCCGAGGCCGGGTGCGACATCATCGCGCCTTCGGACATGATGGACGGGCGCGTGGGCGCGATCCGCGCGGCCCTAGATGGGGCCGGACATGAAGACGTGCGCATCTTGTCCTACGCCGCCAAATACGCCAGCGCCTTCTATGGCCCGTTCCGGGACGCGATCGGCTCCGCCGCGGCTCTGGCCGGCGACAAGAAGACCTATCAAATGAACCCGGCCAATGCACAAGAGGCCCTGCGCGAGGTCGCCCTCGACCTGGCCGAGGGCGCCGATATGGTCATGGTGAAACCCGGCATGCCGTATCTGGACATCATTCGACAGGTCAAAGATGCCTTCGGCGTGCCCACCTTCGCCTATCAGGTCAGCGGCGAATACGCCATGCTCAAGGGTGCCGCCGCCCGGGGTTGGCTGGACAACGACCGGGTCGTCATGGAAAGCCTCCTGGCCTTCAAACGCGCCGGCGCCGATGCGGTTCTGACCTACATGGCGCCTGAGGCGGCAGCCTTTATCAAAGCCGGCTGATTAATTTTTTCGTAAGAAATTATAGAGGTTTAACCAAGCTTTCACCTGCCGTTGTTAGGGTGTTTTCCAATTGCGCGGCGGCGCCTTCAGGGCCCGGCGTAACGCAAAGCACGGAATTCCCGCCCCTGACAAATCGGGTAGATCATGAACGCACAGAATGGCGCCGTCGGTAAGATCGATGCGAAGCTTCAGTCGGAAGTCTACAACCTGATCCATTACATCGACCGGCTACGCAAGGAAATCGCCGGTATCGCGCAGGAGAAGAACAGCCAGACCCGATTCGAGGGCATGGCCGACCGCCTGGACGCAATCATTGGCTCAACCGCCGAAGCGACCGACAGTATTCTGTCCGCCATGGAAGACCTCGACAATCTGGTGGATAAGATCCGCGCCCACCCGGACGCCAAGGAGATCGATTCGCTCTGCGACAAGATCACCGCCAATACCACCAAGGCCATGGAGGCCTGCAGCTTTCAGGACCTGACCGGTCAGCGCGTCTCCAAGGTGATCGGCTCCCTGCGTTTCGTCGAGGAACGGGTCAACTCCATGGCCGAGTTGTGCGGCCGAGAAGAGATCGAATCCCTAAGCAGTGAAATGAGCTACGACGGCGACGTGGACACCGTGGATGACGGCGTTGCCCTGGAAGGCCCGCAGCGCAACGGCGAGGCAATTTCCCAGGACGATATCGACGCCCTCTTCAACTAAGGCGCGCTTAGGGCGCGCTCGCCATTTCATAATCCGGTTCGTTTGAACCGGTGGCCGGCTCGATCCGGCGCGGCGGCTGTGCCGCCAGAGCGAAGGCCACCCAGCCACCCGGTCCACCGCATGGCGTCGCTTGTGTTCGGCGGATCCCTTTCGGTATCGCGCCTTGGGGCGTATTCAACTTTGTAATTGTTGGTATGTTAATGTTTACACTCTACCTATACGGGTATATCCTCGATCCTCCAGGAAACCAAAGACATGAGGTCTCTCGAGACCTTCGTGGCCTACCCCGAATCGGACGCGCTTCAACCGGATGCGGAGAAAGCCTCCGAATTCCTTGCCTACTGCCTGAAGGTGAAGTCATCCGGCGGCTACGCCCGCCGCGAAGACTTTAACCCCGAGCTGCTGCGACCGTGGCTGGGACACATCATGATCCTCGAATTTCTGCCGGAACAAGACGATTTCCGCTACCGCATGTACGGGACCATGATCGCTTTTGAGAGCGGATTCGACATGACAGGCAAGCTCGTGTCGGATTTTCAGAGCGAGACCGGCGACTTCTTCCGCGGGCTATACCGTGAAGCCGTGGACCGGCGCGAAATCATCTTCAGCGGCATTTCCGGAGTTCATGCCGAGAGCCACTGCGATTGGCACCGGGTCATTTGCCCGACACAGCGCGATCAATCGATCCAAATCGTCGCCTGCAACTATTCCAAGGTCCGCAAGAATTAGACCCAAGCCTAGAAACCCTGCCGTGGCCGACCGCGCCGATAGGCCCCGCCGGCACCTCGCCTCACCGCCACTGGTGCCCGACTCCGCGTGTTTCGGATAGGATGATGGCCCATTCCGCACGGGCCTGTGATTTGACCTGGGCGCGAGCCCGGCGATAGTCAGCGTTTGGGATTGTTCAAGAGAGGAGCCCAGCGCAGCGATGGCGAAATCGAAAAAGAAACGCGCCCGAACGTCCAAGCGGCAAAGCACAATCGATTGGGGTGGCCCGGCCGCACCCGGCACCAGGTACGTTAACTTTGTTCTCGGCGCGCTGGCCCTGGCGGTCCTTCTGGGCGGCGGCGCCTATTGGTGGATGGGGCGGGCGGCACAAGGCGACTTCGATGCGCTTGTCGTGGCCGGACTGGCGGCCTTGGAGCGAGTCGAATCGTTCCCGAACGACGGCCGCACCCACTTGAACCCCGGCGAACACCACAGTTACGCCACCTCGTTTCCAACCTCCGGCCCGCACGACCCCTTCCCGACAGCAACCGGCGTGTACGATTCTCCGCAGCGCCCAACCAAATTGGTCCATGCCCTGGAGCACGGCAGTATCGTGTTTTACTACGACAAGCCCGCGACCGAAGTCATGGCCCAGCTAGAGGATTGGGCAAGGCTCTACACCGGCACCTGGGACGGGGTCGTGGTCACCCCCCTCCCCGGCTTGGGCGGCGGTATCGTCGCGACGGCCTGGCAGAAAAAGCTTTCGCTCACCCCCTTCGACCCGGCCGCAGCGGCCGCCTTCGTCGATGCCTATCGCGGACGGGGACCGGAAAACCCGGTCCGTTAGATGGCGATAGCAAGGCCTCGTAAGATCCTCCAGATCTCATGAGCATCAAAGACCGATAGCCGGAAGACGGAAACGATCAGTGGTGCAGTTCTTGTGCCGGCAATGCCGCCTGGCCCTGCAGCCTCGCGACTACAGCCGCCGTCGTTCTGGCGCAACGTGAACCGCCGAAGGGGAACGCCGTGGTGGATACCGCAGTCAGGTAATCTTGCAGGCCCGAACGCAACACGGCCTTGGCACGATGCAGCCGGGTCTTCACGGTCTCCGGCTTTATGCCGAGAATATCAGCGGTTTCCGCCACCGTCATTTGCTCGACAACACGCAGCATGAAGACTTCGCGGAAACCGTCGGCCAATCCATCGACCTCTTGCTCCAAGAGTCTGCGAACGTCGTTCATGGCGGCCAAGCGTTCCGGCGTCAGCGGCGCGGCGCCCGAATCGCGGTGAGTTTGTTCCATACGAAAATCGTCCAACCTGACATCCGTTGCGAACGCTAGCTCCCGGCGTTTCAACTGACGCACGCGGGAAATGGCAAGATTGGCCGTGATTTTCGCCAACCATGCGCCGACATTCCCAAAATCGCGAAGGGACGACAACTCGACAAAGGCTTTGACGAAGGCATCCTGAACGACGTCTTCGGCTTCCGCATCGTTCCGCAAGATACTGCGTGCGATCCGATACATGCGCTGGTTGTGCACCCGCATGATCGACGCGAGCTGGTCGGAGCGCCCCTGGCGCGCGTCGTCGACCGCCACGTAAAGATCGGTATCAATTGCCTCTTCGAAACCCTGGTACGACGGCATCCCTGATCATATTACCCATTCAAGCCCATTGGCACGGTATAGACGCTTGAGCCGGCCAAAAGGTTCCCGGAATTTCTTGATCAACAGGGGGCTCGCACGTTCAGATCCCTTTGGTCAGTAAGACCCAATTCTGGCCTGGATTTCGCCAATCATCCTTGACTATGGGCCGCATGGCAATCTGTGCGAAGCCGCACCTTTCATAGAGCTGACGCGCGCCGGTATTGGCGTCCGACACGATGATGCTGAGGCCGCGTGCCCCTGTTTGCGCCGCCAAATCTTTGGCAAGAGCCAAAAACTGTGTCCCATAGCCCTGCCCCCTGTGGCTGGGATAGCAGGCCAGGACGTTGACATACCAGGTGCCGGGCGCCAGGTTCTCCAGTTCCTGTAAGGGCACGAACATGGCCGGCATATCGTCGTCGATCGCTTCAGGCCGATCGGGCAAGGCGTAGCCGATCAGGCAGGCGACCGCCGCGCCCTCGATTTCCAAGATAGTCGCGTTCCGGTACGAAAATCCGCTGTCTTCGCGCTTGGCGCGCCGCCGCCCGACATCCCAGGCGGTCTCGCCCGGCTCCGTCATTTTCTCCCAAAGGTAGAGCGGCATGCCCTCCCCGGCGAAGTCGATCAGCTCAGCCAAGGCCTCGGCGTCGTCGGGCCGGGCCGGGCGGAACGGCGGCGCCAATCCTACCATCGTCAAACTCCATCCAATGTAGCGCGCGCGGGCTGTTACATATCCACGCAGTCCTAGTTAGATAACCGGTCCTAGTCGGCATCGCCGTGGCGCAAATAGACCAGCCAATAGGTCAAGGCGACCAGTCCACTGCCACCCACTATGTTGCCCAGGGTGACGGGTATCAAATTGGTGAACAAGGCCCCGAAATCAACCTCACCGCCGGCCGCGATCATGCCCAGCGGGATCAGGTACATATTGGCCACGGAATGTTCGAAGCCTAGGGCCACGAAGGCTGAGATCGGGAACACGATCGCCAAAACCTTGCCGGTCACTTCCCGAGCGGCGAAGCACAGCCAGACGGCCAAGCACACCAAGGTATTGCACAGCACGCCGCGAAAGAAGGCGGTCATGGGGTCCAAATCGATCTTGGCTTGGGCGATGCGCGCGGCAGTTTGGCCAACCGCGCCGCCATTCAACTCCAGGGCCCCGGCCAAAACGAACAGCGCCACGGTGCCGATCGCGCCGACGAAATTAGCCACATAGACCAGGGTCCAGTTGCGCAGCAATTGTCCCGTCGTCACCTTGCGCTCAGCCCAGGCCATAACGATCAGGTTGTTGCCGGTAAACAGTTCCGCCCCGCCGATCAGGACCAGAATCAGACCGAGCGAAAAGGCAACCCCGCCCAGCAGGCGGCCGGGACCGAAGCCCATATCGCTACCGGTAATGACCAGGGTATAGAACATGGCGCCAAAGCTGATGAAGGCGCCGGCCAGAACGCCAAGTGTGGCGGTCTTTAGGGCCGGCATGTTGGCCTTGGCCACCCCGCCGCTTTCGATACGCAGGGCGATCTGCGCCGGGCTATAAGCGTCCACAGAGTTATCGGTGGGTTGGTTTGGCTGTGCCATGCGCGGTCCGTTCATTGTTGCGGCCGGCAGGGTCTCAAGGCCTAGGCTCGGGCGCCATGATCCGGGTCAATCGGCGGAAAGCCAGGCCAGAATTGGGTCGGTCTGGCTCTCGTCCAGCAGCGCCGGCGCATGGCCGCAGCCAGGCACTTGGATGACTTCGGCCTTCGGCCCGCGCAGCGCCATCTCCTGGGCAGTCTCGGCCAACAGCAGATCGGATTCCGCGCCGCGCAACACCAGGGTCGGACAGGCGATCCGGTCCCACAGCGGCCAGAGGTCGACATCGTCCATCTCGCCGGGCTTGAAGGTCTCGCCGATCGCGGGATCGTAGCCCAGGCGATAGCCGCCGTCTTCGTCCGGGCGAACGCTGGTCTCTGTCAGATAGCGCCACTGCGCGTCGCTCAGTTCGCCGAAGGGAGCATGAACCTTGCGGCAATAGGCTTCAGCAGCAGCCAGGTCCGGGAAATGCGGGTCGGCGCCCACATAGGCCGCGAGGCGTTCCATGGCGGCGCGCGGGATGAAGGGACCGACATCGTTGATGACCAGGCGCCGGATCGGCGAGCCGGGCTGGGCCGCCATCATCATGCCCATTAAACCGCCCATGGAGGTGCCGACCCAATCGACCTCGGCACAATCTAGGCGGGCGAGCAAGACCGTCATGTCGGCTAGATATTGCGGATAGCCGTATCCGGTTGGTTGGGCCAAGCGATCGCTGGCGCCCCGCCCGACCATATCGGGACAAGCCACCCGGCGCCCGGCCTCGGCCAGGCGGGCGGCCAGAGCGTCGAAGTCGCGCCCGTTGCGGGTCAGGCCGTGGACGCAAACCACCGGCCGCGCGGCGCGCGCCGGCCCCCATTCGCCATAAGCCGTACGGTGAAAACCGGCGGCGGAAAGGGAGGAAACGCTGGCCCGGCGCATAGTCCCTAGCCGCTCAGGACTCGGCTGCCGGCGGCGAGTCGTGCACCTCGACGAAGGTTTCCGGATAGAACCCGTTGAAGTGAGTCGCCAAGGCGTTCGAATAGGCGCCGACCTGATCGATCTCGATCCAGTCGCCCTCGCGCACGTCCTCGGGCAATTCGAAGGTGCCGGGTATCACGTCCAGGGAATCGCAGGTCGGGCCGTTCAAGCTGAAGGGCCGCAAGGTCTCGGAGGCCTCGCCCTTCAGGCGGATCAGCCGCACCGGCATGCGGATATCGACCTGCACCATCTCCGACAAGCTCCCGTAGATGCCGTCGTTGATGTAGAGCCGTTCGCCCTTGCGCAACTGGACCTGGGTCAGGAGGGAACAGCCGGCGGCGACCAACGCCCGGCCCGGCTCGCAAAAAATCTCGACCGCCGGATTGAGGCCGATGTCCTTCAAACCGCCGCGAATCTCGGCCATGTAGTTTTCCAACGGCGGGGGCTTGGCGTTGGCGTAGTTCGCCGGGAACCCGCCGCCCAGGTCCAGGCATTCGATCTCGACCCCGGCGCGCGCGATGACCTCTCCGGTCAGGGCCAAGGCCTTGCGATACACCTTGGGCTCCCGGCACTGCGACCCGATGTGAAAGGCCAGCCCGGTCTTGCAACCGCGCGCGTCGGCGGCGCGCAACAGCTCAACAGCCAAGTCGGGCGGGGCGCCGAACTTCGAGGCCAGATCGTAAAGGGAATCGCCCGTGTCCTCGGTCTTAAGACGCACGATGATGACGATATCGCGGCCGCCGGTTTCTTCCAAAACCTTGGTCAACTCGCACTCGTGGTCGATCACGTAATGCCTTATGCCATAGGCCTTGTGGGTCATGCGGATCGCCGCGCGGGCCTTGACCGGATGCATGAAATAGGCGTGCGCGTCGGGGTAGGTTTCGCAGATCTGCGCAATTTCCGGCAGGGACGCGGTATCGAAATGGCGGATCCCGCCTTGATACAAGGCGTTCAGCACTTCGGCGTTCGGGTTGCACTTGACCGCGTAGAGGACAGTGCCGGGAAACATCGAGATGAAGCGTTTCGCGGTTTTGGTCAACAAGTCGGGGCGCAGGCAGTAAACCGGATAGCTCGGCTCCATGGCGCGGACCACGGAAAATACGTCATCGTAACGCCGTTTTTGCCGCGGGCCGCCGCTCGGTTTCAGAGTATCTGGCTTTCCGTCCATCGATGCTCTCGCGCTTTCCGGTCTAGCGAAGCCCAAGCCGACGCAACGGCGCCAGGCCATTCGGCTCCGCGGTCGACTTGCACAGGGCTTTCGCCTCGGCGCTCATGGCGATCTGGCCGTCGTTCATATAGGCCTCGTGGTTCGCCTCGATCTTATCGGCGCTGTAGCGATAATTGACCATCAGCCCGGCAGATTGCTTGAGCCCATGGGCCGAGGTATCGCCCAGCCAATTGATTCGTTCCAATTGCGCGCCGTTCTTTAAATGAAAGCGGGCGACCGGATCGACCGGCTGGCCGTCGTCGCGCCGGTGCAAGAAATACTGTGCGCACAGCCGAAGCAAGGGCTCTTCCAGAGCCTTGCACACCACCGGGTCCGCCGGCCAGTCCGGGCGGGCCAGCACCGCGTCCAAGGCAACCATGGTATCGTCGCTGCCGCCCAGCGCCCGGAGGCCGCCCAAGGCCGACTCGCCGAAGGCCGGGTCCAAGTCCTCGCTCGCACGCGCGTCCAGCCAAGCTCTGAATCCGGGCACCGGCGACAGGGTGGCGAAAGTCTTGACCCGCGGCATCTCGCCACCCAGGCGGGTCACCACCCGCTTAATCAGAAACTCGCCGAAGCTGATCGCGCGCAGGCCCTTTTGCGTGTTGCTGATCGAATAAAAGATCGCGGTATCGGCGGTCTTGGGGTCGACCGGCGGCGCATGCTCGTCGAGCAAAGCCTGGACATTGCGGGCGATTCCCTTGACCAGGGCCACCTCGACGAAGGCCAGAGGCTCGTCCGGCATGCGCGGATGGAACAGGGCGAACAGCCGGCGGTCGGAATCGAGCCGGTTGCGCAGGTCGTCCCAGGAACGGATTTCGTGGACCGCCTCATAGGCGATGAGTTTCTCCAGCAAGGAGGCCGGCGAATCCCAGGTGACCTGCCGCAAATCGAGAAACCCGGTATCGAACCAGGACGTCAACAAATCGCGGAGATCGTTGTCCAGACCGTCCAAGGTCGGGGCCCGCTCAGTCAGCGTCAACAAGTCGGCGCGCATATCGACCAGGAATTTAACGCCCTCTGGTAGGGCATTGAATTGGGTGAGCAAACGGAGCCTGGGCGGGCGTGTCGCCTCGTGCAGGTCCTCGAGCGCGCGCAGTCGGACCCGCTCGTCCGTGGCGGGGCCGCGCCCCGCACTTTGGGCCTCACCCAAGGCCTCGATCGCGGCCACAACTCCAGCCTCGTCGATGGCGAAGTCCTCAGCCATGATTTCCAGGAAGCGGCGCCGGCCCGCGAGATCGAGAGCCAGATAGGTCTGGCCCAGAGCCGCGGCGCGCATGCGGGCCGAAACCTCGCCACCGCGCGCGTCGAGGCACTCGCTCATCTGGGCCTTGAGCGCGGCGGGGTCGTGCCCGGCCGGGACCTGTCCATTCCGGCCGATGGTCCGCGCGGCGCTTTGCGCGATTTCGCGCCAGACCCCGGTCAGGTTCGACAGGGTCCGCCCGATGAGGCTGCTTTCGGCAGGTTCCATGGTTTCGACGTGGCTATCCGGATCGGACTTCGCTAGCACAGATTTAGCACCCATGTATGAAGCCTTCGCGAAACCGGCAGTCCCCCTTAAACGCTCGGAATCCGGTCAAATAGCCCGGCCCATCATGGCATTGGGCAGCCAAAGCGCGATCTGCGGAAAGAGGCACAAGAGGACGATGCCCAGGACCATGCATAGCATATAGGGCAAAGCGCCCCATAAAATAGTCTGTAACCGAACATCGGGCGCGATACCGTTGATAACATAGAGATTAAGCCCGACCGGCGGGGTGATCAGGCCGATCTCCATATTGATGGTCAGGACCACTGCAAACCAGATGGGGTCGAAGCCGACCGCCTCGATCACCGGCAGCAGGGTCGGCGCGGTCATCAGGATCACCGCGACCGGCGGCAGGAAGAACCCGGCCACCAGAAGGAACAGGTTGATGTAGACCATCAGAACCCAGCGGTTGACCTCCAAGTCGGCAACCCACATGGCCAGGGACTGGGTGATGAAGAGCGACGACATCATGTAGCTGAACAGGGCGGCAGCGGCGATGATCATCATGATCATCACGGATTCCCGCATGGCTGAACTCACCACCGCCCAGAGCGCGGCGAAATCGGTCATGCGATAGATGACCACGACCAGCAGAATGCAGAACACGGCGCCAACGCCAGCCGCCTCCGACGGTGTCGCGACCCCGCCGTAGAGCACCCAGAGAATGCCGCCGATGATGACCAGAAAGGGACCGACCCGGGGCAACACCTCCAGGCGCTGTCTCAGGGTGAAATGCTGTGCCTGCCCTTCGCGAAACTTGTAACCGCCGCGCCAGGCGGAAAACAAACCCCAGGCAATGAACAACAAGGTCAGCATCACGCCGGGCAGCAGACCGGCGATGAACAGGCGGCCGATGGAGGTTTCGGTTGCGATGCCATAGACGATCATGGTGATCGAGGGCGGGATCAGAATGCCGAGCGTGCCTCCAGCCGCGATGGAGCCGGTGGCGATCGCGGCCGGATAGCCGCGCTTACGCATTTCCGGAATGCCCATCTTGCCAATCGCCGCACAGGTCGCGGGCGAGGAACCGGACAGGGCCGCGAAAATCGCGCAGGCCCCGACATTCGATATCATAAGCCCGCCCGGCACGCGGTACAGCCAGCGGTCGAGGGCCTCGTATAGATCGGCGCCCGCGCGCGACGACGCAATCGCCGCGCCCATGAGGATGAACATGGGAATCGACAGAAGCGCGAATTCGTCCAGGCCGCCGTAAAAAATATCCGGGATTATCGACAAGGCGCCGATGCCGTCGTAGATGACCAGGAAAAGCACGGCCACCGCGCCAAGGGAGAAGGCGACCGGCGCCCCGCTCAAAAGGACGACGATGGTCACCAGTGAAACCACAGCGCCGAGTTGCAATTCGCTCATGGCGGCCCCGAACTGGGCAGGCCGAAGGGCGCGTCGCGCCCGCTCACGAGCGCCAAAATATCGGCAACATATTGCAGCGACAGCAGCCCGAGGCCGATCGGCAGCGCCGCGTAGGGGATCCAAAGAACCGGCGCCCATACGGTTTCGGCGTGCCAGTTTCCGGCCCAAGCATCGTGCCACCAGATGGTGCTCGACCAAAGCAGGACCAGACAGAACGTCAGAGACACGGCCGCCGCCAGCAGGGCCAAGGCAAAGCGCGCCGATCCACCCAGATATATGGGCAACAGATCGACGTTGACGTGACCCCGGGTCAACAAGAGATAGGGACTGCCCAGGAAGGTCGAGGCGATCAAGCTGAAGGTTACGAACTCATGCTGCCAGATCGCCGATTCGTTCAGAACGTAGCGAACGAAAACCAGTTGGCACACGACCAGGGCCGCAGCGAGCAGCAGCACCGCCGCGACGATGCCGAAAACCCGCGATAGGCCGCGCACGCTGTCAATGAAGACCGTCATAAATTTCGGGGTCCGGCAAAATAGCGCCCGTCCCCCTTTGCTGGAGGAACGGGCGCCAAACAGTTGCCTAACGCCGGCCTAGTCGACTGCCAGCGCCTTTTCGATCAGTTCCGCTCCACCCGGAACCTTTTCGGAAAAGATCTTGTAGGACGAGCCCTTCGCGATCGCGACCCATTCGGCATGTTGCTTAGAGGACATAGACACGACCTCAACACCGTTCTTCTTGTAGGTATCGACCAGTTTCTGATCGAGCGACTTGGCTGCATCGAAAAAGAAGTCCTCGGCCTTCTGACCGGCGGCCATGAGGGCGTCTTGCTGCTTACCGTCCAGCTTGGCCCAGCTCTTCTTGGACATCAAAATCGGCTCGTACATGAACCACAGGGCGTTGGCGCCCGGCTCGGTGAGGCACTTGGCCTGCTCGTAGATGCGATAGGAGACGAAGCTGCCGGAACTGGTGTTCGCGCCGTCCAGCACGCCGGTCTGCAGGGCCGAGTAGATTTCCGAACTGGGCATAGAGTTGATCGAGGCCCCGGCGGCGACCAGCATTTGCTCAAAGGCCGGACCAGCGGCGCGCAGGACCTGGCCCTTGGCATCGGCCGGATCCAAGATGCATTTCTTGTTCGAGGCAAAACCGCCCGCCAGCCACGCATCGGAAATGACGACCACACCCGCGTCGTCGATGATCTTCTTGATGTCGTCCATGAAGGCCGAATCGTTCAGGCGCTTGGCATGGTCGTGGTTCTTCACCAAGCCCGGCATCAGGGTCGAGCTGAACTGCGGGTGCCGGCCGCTGGCGTAGTCGAGCGGGAACGCGGAAATATCCAGCTGCCCCTTGACCATGGCATCCCATTGCTGCTTCGGCTTGAACAGGGACTTGCCCGGATAGATCTGAACAGTGAGGCCGACATTGGCGGCCTCGGCCTCGCGTTTAATGATCTGCACCATCTCGTCGCGCACATCGCCCTTGCCGCCCGGCCACTGATGCGAGGCGCGCAGCTTCATCTCGCCGGCCACGGCGCCGCCGGCAATGGCGAGCGCAGCCAAAACGGACACACCGCTTAAAACCCATTTCGCTTTGGTCATGGTCCCAATCTCCTCCCTACTGAAACACAGCCGCACTGGCTCTCAGGCCATTCCACGCGGTTTTATCGCGCGGAGAGTACCGCCAGACCGGGCACCGGTCCAGAGCAGCCCTCCCAGCGCCGACGGGCCCCTTCAGGCCGCCGCCTCGCCTGTCGCGCTGGGTTCGATCCGGCCCGAGGCCACGGCGCTGGGGTCGGGGCCATGGCTGACCGTCCATTCGACCGCAGCGGCGGTTATCTTGAACACCGCGCTTGCCAGGGTATAGCCGTCATCGTCGGCATCACCGTCGCGCCGCAGGATCGGCAGATCGGTGTTCGTACGATCGAACAAAACCGCGAAGGGATCACCGGCCGCCACAGCGCCGGTTGCGATCAGGGCTTCGGCACGCGCCTGGCGGGCCAGGGTCGACGGCGGGCTGTCCTGTTCCAGCTCACCAAAGTTGTCGGTAATCAAATGATTGGCATGAGCTAGCGGACCTTGCGCCTCGACCACGGTGCAGCCACTGGCCGGCGCCTCGGCCGATAGCAGCCGCGTATCGCCGGCCTGACCCAGGGCATGATGAAAGCCCGAGGCCCGGTCCGTCCGTTGCAAGAGCGCGACCGCCTCATCGAGGTTGCGGCAGTCGAGCACGGCGCGGCTGATGATGTGCCGGGGCACGCCGACCGCCAAGTCATGCGGCCGGACGTTGTTGATGGTCTGGACCAGCCCCAAGCGGTTCATGCCGAAGGCATGGCCGGGCAGCATGCCGGGATAGCAAAACGCGGTGAATCCGGGCCCCTCGTCCGGTTCCACATCGCAAAGGAAACACAAGCCCGCCAAATCCGCGGCGCCGTCCTCGTTGTGCCCAATCACCGCAGTCTCGCCCGGCAACAACACCGTCGTGCAACCGCTATCGTCGAGGGCCGGGTCGAGATCGCGCAGGTCGCCCCGGCAATTCCACAAGAAGATCTCGTCGAGCGGCAGGCCGGCGCCCGCCGCGATGCCTTCGATCTCGCGCATATGCTGGGGAAAGGCGCGCGCGGCGGCCGCCTTGAGCGCCGCTAGACGGTCGCTGCCAAGCCACCGCTTCAACGCCTGATACTGCGCCGTGCCGAACGTGGCCTCTCGGGTAGCCGGGCCGCCCCGCCGGCCGATCGCCTGGCCGACCGCAAAAGCATCGCCGCGCGCCAGAATGGTATCCATCAGCGGGTCCTTTTCCGGATCATTTCTTCGATTTTCCCGATTTTGCTTTTACGGCGGGCCTCGGGCGAACCCGCGGGTGTCCCGATTCAGTTTGACTGAGTTCAAGAGTATCGATCTTGCGCACCAGTTCGCTTAGCTTGCGGAACCCATAAGTTCGCGGATCGAAGTCCGATGCCAGATTGGCGAGTTGACTGCCGATATACGACAAGGAGACCCATCCGTCTTCGCTATCTATCTCGGAAATAATCCTGGTCAAAATACGCTTCGCGTGGCTGAGAGACTGCAGCGGCTTCGCGGCGGCCCGAGCATCGGCGCTCTGGGCCTCGGGCAGCAGGTTCTCCGTATAAATGAAACGACGGCACGCTTGCCGGAAGCTCTCCGGGGTCTTTCGTTCCCCGAACCCGTAGACATCCACGCCTTGCTCGCGGATATGCGCGGCCAGTCGGGTGAAATCGCTGTCTGAGGACACCAGGCAAAATCCGTCGATGCGGCCTCTATGCAACAGATCCATCGCGTCGATCACTAGCGTGATATCGGACGCGTTCTTGCCGGTTGTGTAGGCGAATTGCTGCTGCGGAATGATGGCATGCTTGGCAAGGATATCGGCCCATGCCTTCGAGCGCGTACCGGAAAAGTCGCCATAAATCCGGCGAACGCTGGCTTCTCCGATCTTGGCGATTTCCTCGAATAGACCGTCGGCGATCTTCGCCGACGCGTTGTCGGCGTCGATCAGGACAGCCAGACGCGGTGAACGAGGTTCCGAAGCCATGGCATCCTTCAGGCATGGGAAAACGGATATCGGCCAGCCCACCTCCAAAATAGGGCGAAGCCCGGCTTCCCGCAGCATATGATGCTGCGAAGTATTTGAAAAGACGCCGGCATTCGCGGGGGCGAATTCGTGCCACGAAGCCTTGGCTCAGCAGGATTCCAAACAAAGCGCGATCCTCTGGTCCGACAGGACACGATCGTCTATAGGAAAGACATGAGCGCAGAACGAAAACCGCCCGGGTCCGCCGACTACGGCAACCTCTACGAACTCCTCCAATCGCATTTTCCGGCCGAGCGGGCGCACGCCTTTATCGAGTTGGAGGACGGGCGCCGTTATAGCTATGGCGATCTGGAGGATACCTCCGGCCGTTACGCCCGCCTACTCGGCGATCTGGGCGTCGTCAAGGGCGACCGGGTCGCGGTCCAGGTCGAGAAATCGCCGGAGGCGATTTTTCTTTACCTGGCCTGTCTGCGCGCCGGGGCGATCTACTTGCCGCTCAACCCAGCCTACACCAAAGCGGAAGTGGGATATTTCCTGGGCGACGCGGAACCGAAGGTCGTGGTCTGCCGCCCGGAAAGCAAGGGAGAGATCGGTGAGATCGCCGGCGATGCCCATGTCATGACCCTGGGCACCGATGGCGGCGGCTCCCTGCCCGAGAGAGCACATGACCTGACCCCAATCGAAGGCTGCGTCGCCGCCGAGGCCGACGACGTCGCCGCCTTCCTCTATACCAGCGGCACCACCGGGCGCTCCAAGGGCGCCATGCTCACCCACCGCAACCTGGGCTCGAACGCCCTGGCCTTGCACGAGGCCTGGGGCTTCGGCCCGGACGACGTGCTGCTGCATGCCCTGCCCCTGTTTCACACCCACGGGCTGTTCGTCGCCACCCACTGCGTGCTGCTGAACGGCACCGCCATGCTGTTCCTGCCCAAGTTCGACGCTGAGGCGGTGATCCGCCTGTTGCCGCGCGCGCGGGTGATGATGGGCGTACCGACCTTCTACACCCGCCTGCTGGCGCATCCCGGTTTCGACGCCGAGGTTTGTCGCCACATGCGCTTGTTCATCTCCGGCTCCGCGCCGCTGTTGGAGGAAACCTTTCACGAATTCAAGGCACGCACCGGGCATATCATCCTCGAGCGTTACGGCATGACCGAGACCGGCATGAACACCTCGAACCCGCTGAACGGTGAGCGTATCGCCGGCACCGTCGGCTTTCCCTTGCCCGGGGTCGAGGTTCGGGTGTGCGACGACGCGGGGCGCCCGCTCGCCACCGACGAGATCGGCGTGCTCGAGGTGCGCGGGCCCAACGTCTTCACGGGCTATTGGCGCATGCCGGAAAAAACCGCGGCCGAGATCCGCCCCGACGGCTTCTTCATCACCGGCGACGTCAGCATGATCGACGCCCGAGGCTACGTCCACATCGTCGGCCGGGCCAAAGACCTGATCATCTGCGGCGGTTTCAACGTCTATCCGAAAGAGGTCGAGTTGTGCATCGACCGGATCGAGGGCGTGATTGAATCCGCCGTGGTCGGCGTGCCCCATCCCGATTTCGGTGAAGCGGTCGTCGCGGTCATAAAACGCACGCCGGAATGCCGCGACCTAACCGCCGAGAGCGTGATCGCCGCCTGCAAGGCCGAACTCGCCAATTTCAAGGTGCCCAAGCAGGCCCACTTCGTGGACGAGCTGCCGCGCAACGCCATGGGCAAGGTGCAAAAGAACGAGCTGCGGGAACGCTACGCAAGCGACTGATCTGATGTATGCGGTTGTCGACGTTTTCGCCATAATCCAATGAAATGCAGTGCGATATCCCGCCAAAGAGCCAATATCGGGCGCGCCTCCGAGAATACTCGTGATACCCTCTCGGATTACACCAAGATGGGGGTAAGGATGATCGAGCTTACCAAGATCGATTTTCATAGCAAAATCGCGGCGCATCCCATGATTTTGATCTTTTTCTACAACAGCAGGTCGGCAGAAGACCTAAGCTCAACGTCAGTGCGTCGCGAACTCGAAACCGGATCGATGCCTTGGACATGGGCCGCATTGGACGTGGACTTAGCGCCTGAAATCGCCGAGATGTTCGGCGCCACCACCGGCCTGCCCGCACTGTTGATTATGCGCGAGCAAGTCGCGCTTCACTGCGAACCTCTGACGGCCAAGACTCTGGATCGGACCGAGAAAATCATCGACGGAGCGGCAAGGTTGGACATGTCGCGAGTTCGCCGGAACATTGAGCAGGAAAAGGCGGGCCGTGCGGCGCTCTTTGCCCGACGTGTGTGCCCAACGGCGCGGCGCACGCCGTATCCGGCCACGCGCGACCAATAGGGTGGCCGCGCGGCCGGTGACCGGCATTCCGATGTGTCTTAGGTAGCCACCTTTCCGAAGAGCTTTCGGCCCATCTGCGACGATCGCGGCCTAGACGCCGGTTCCCAGATCCCCGGCCTAGTGCACCGCGCTCGACAGCATCTCCGCCGCCTCGCCAGCGCCCTGCGGTTGCGTCCAATAGCGTGCGGGCAAGGACTGGCCACCGCTGTCCAGGGCCGCGCTTAGTTTGATCCCACTTTCCAAAAGGTCGCCAACCCCGTCGGGTACGACCAGCCATTCGGCCTGGCTGCGCGCCAAGGGCCAATCCTTGCGCTGGCAGGTGGCGAGAAAACTGAGGAGCGCGTTCTCGTCGACGCTGACGCAGGCGCAGCACGGACGATGATGACGCAAGGGCCGGCGCACATGACCCAGGGCACGCACCAGGCCGATGAGGGCGGACATGGCCGTGCGGCCGCGCGCCGCGCCCAATTCGCGCGCCAGTTCGTTCCAGGCCAGGGACAGGCGGGATCCGGATTTGTCCGACAGGCCCACCAGCCAATGGCGGAACACGCTCAATATCAGGCGCTCCGAATCCGCCAGTTCAGCCATCTGGCTTGGCCAAGGGCAGTCCGCCGCCTGCCCCTCGACCTGCCTCATTGCTTTTGCTCCCATTCGTTCCATCCCCGTTGGCTTACGACTACCGTGCTATTCGTAACGCGAATGATAATCATTTGCAGAGCGGCTTCGCAAGCCTGTTTTTCACAACCAGGCGCTGGCGGTGCCCAGGTCGCTTGACCTGGCGGGGTTGGGCTCGCTCTAGTGTGCCGGCTAGTTTTGGATTAGACCGCCCGCACCGGGGACCGCCCGCATGCCCTCTTGGGAGCTCTTACTCGCTTTTTTGGCCGCCACGGCGGTCTTCGCCTATATGCCGGGGCCGGCGATGATCTATACCTCGGCCCAGACCCTGGCGCGCGGCCGGCGCGCCGGCTTCATGGCGGCCTTGGGTATTCACCTGGGCGGCTATGCCCACGTGGCGGCCGCGGCACTGGGCCTGGCCGCGGTTCTCAGCTACGTGCCGGAAGCCTATGCCGCCTTGAAGCTGGCGGGAGCGGCCTATCTGGTGTGGCTCGGTCTCAGCATCCTGCGGCGCAAGCTAGAGGTCGAAGACCTGCCGCAGGCCTTGTCCAGAACCGCGCGCCGGGCCTTTTTCGAAAGCGTGGCGGTCGAGGTTCTCAATCCCAAGACCGCGCTATTCTTCATCGCCTTCCTGCCGCAGTTCGTCGACCCGGGCGCCGGTTTGCCGGTGACCGCGCAGTTTATGATCCTGGGCACGATCGTCAACCTCACCTTCTCGTCGGCCGATCTGGTTTGCGTACTCCTGGCGTCGTCCATTCTCGCCCGGCTCCGGCGCGGCGGCGCAATGGGCCGCCTGGCCAAGATCGCGGGCGGGTCCTTGCTGGTGGGCTTGGGCGTACGGCTCGCCCTCTTGCGGGATTAAGCCTCGCCGGTCTTGTCGGCGGTGGTGCGATGTGCTCGCACGGACTGAGCCTCGATGAAGACCCGGGTGATTTGCGGGAAGTCGCCCTTGATCTGGGTCTCTAGTCCCGTAATCGCGGTCTCGACGTCGTCCGACGACAGGGCGGATTTAAAATCGACGCTCAGGTTCAGCAACACGTCTTGCGGCCCCATGTGCATGGTCAAGACTTCGTTGACCCGCGCCACGCCATCTTCCCGGCCGAGGATCCGCCGCACGCCGAGCAGGACGTCCGGCGCTGCCGCCTCGCCGATCAGAAGGGCCTTGGTCTCGTAGGCCAGAAAGGCGGCGATCAGGGCCAGGATGACGCCGATGGCGATCGAGGCGATGCCGTCCAACGCGGGCATGTCCAGGACTTCGGCCAAATAGACGCCAACCAGGGCGATGATCAGCCCCAGCATGGCGGCGGTGTCTTCCATCAGCACCGTGAACAGCGCCGGGTCCTTGCTGCCGCGCAGGGCGTTGAAGTAACCGGCGCGCCCCTTGCGCCGGCGAAACTCGCGAAACGCCACGTATAAGGAGCCGCCCTCGAAGACGATGGCGATACCCAGCACGATGTAGTTGATGTAGGCGTCGGTGATTGGCTGCGGGTCGTTCAGCTTGTGCACGCCTTCGTAGATCGATACCCCCGCACCGGTCGCGAAAATCATGATCGCCACCACGAAGGCCCAAAAATACAGCTCCCGCCCGTACCCGAAGGGATGGGTCATGTCGGCCGGTTTCTCGGCCCGCCTCATGCCATAGAGCAGTAGCACCTGATTGCCGGTATCGACCAGGGAATGAACCGCCTCGCTGAACATGGCCGAACTGCCGGTCAACGTGGCGGCGAAGAATTTGGTCACGGAGATCAGACCGTTGCCGACGAAGGCGGCGATCACGGCTGTCTTGGAACCCGTTGCGGCCATGGCGGACGTTTGCCTCTCGGTTTCGCTTGCAGCCAGGCGCGGAGTTTCGCTTGGCGCTCGGCCTCGGCGTGGCCTATCTATGGCGTGAAACGACCTGTCCTCATAACGCGCGGAACTGAAAATCGCAAAGGCCCCGAAAACCCGAAACCCGAAAAGCCATGAGCCGTAGACGATCCGCCATATCCCGCGTTCTGACCTGGACCACGCGCGGTCTCGCGGTCTTGGTCGTGCTGGCGGTCCTGGCCGTCGGCGGCGGCATCCTCTGGCTGCGCGGCTCCCTGCCGGACCTAGAGGGCGAGGCGCGCCTGGCCGGACTGGGCGCCGCGGTCGACGTCTTGCGCGACCCAGACGGGATCGTGACCCTGCGCGCCCAGGACGAGCGCGACGCCGCCATGGCACTGGGCTATGTCCATGCGCAGGATCGCCTCTGGCAGATGGATTTCACCCGTCGCGGCGGTGCCGGCCGCATCTCCGAGGTGATCGGCGCGCGCGCCCTGCCCTTCGACCGCCTCATGCGCACCCTGGGCCTGTACCGGGCCGCGGAGGCCAATTACGCGGCCCTGCCAGCCGAGATTCGCGATTTGCTGATGGCCTATGCGGCCGGGGTCAATGCCTTCCTGACGCAACGCAGCGGCCCCTTGCCTCTGGAATTCCAGATCCTGCGCTACCAGCCGGAACCCTGGCGTCCGGCGGACAGCCTGGTATGGGGCCGGCTCATGGCCGTGCAACTCTCGGGCAATTGGCGCGACGAGGTTTTGCGCGCCCGGCTCGCCAAACGCCTGAGCCCGGAGCAAATCGACTTTCTTTGGCCGGCCTACCCCAAGGATGCGCCTACGACCTTGACGGACCTGGCGGCCGCGACCCGTGACCTGCCCCTGGCGCGCTTCGCCAATATCCTGCCCTGGGAACTGGCGCCCAAGGCGGCCTCGAATGCCTGGGTCCTGTCCGGTGCACACAGCGCGAGCGGCGCGCCGCTGCTGGCCAACGATGCCCACTTGGCCCTGAGCGCGCCCGGGCAATGGGTCCTGACGCGGATCGAAACGCCGGAGCGGACCTTGACCGGCGCCACCGCGCCGGGTCTGCCGTTTCTTGTCCTGGGCCAGAACGGGCATGTCGCCTGGGGCTTCACGACCACGCGCAGCGACACCCAGGACCTGTTCATCGAGCGCTTGGTGGACGGCGATCCGACCCGCTACGAAACGCCGGACGGCCCGCGCGCCTTCGAAACCCGCGCGGAGATCATCACCGTGCGCGACCGGGCGCCGGAGACCTGGCAAGTGCGCGAGACCCGGCATGGCCCGGTGTTGTCCGACGCCATCGCCGAGCGCCTGGACCATTTGCCCCAGTCCGGCACAATTCTGGCCCTGGCCTGGCCGGGCCTGCGCGGCGACGACCGGACCGCGGTGGCGCTGCACCGCATGAACAATGCGCGGGACGTAGTGGAATTCCGGGATGCCCTGCGCGACTTTCACAGCCCGCAGCAAAACGTCGTCTTCGCCGACCGGGACGGCCGTATCGGTTTCACCGCCCCGGCGCGGGTGCCCCTGCGCAAAAAGGGCGACGGCCGGCATCCGGTGCCGGGCTGGAGCGGTGACTATGATTGGCACGGCGAGATCCCCTTCGAGGACTTGCCCTGGACCTTGGATCCGCCGGCCGGCGCGGTCATTACCGCCAACAACAAAGTCGTGCCGGAGGGGTACCGCTATCTCTTGGCCGCCGATTGGCAGGCGCCCTATCGGGCCCAGAGGATCGATACTCTTGTCAGGGACCGCGAGGGAAAGAAAAGCACGCTGGCCGACATGGCCGCGATCCAATTGGATGTGACGTCTGCGGCCGCACAGGAACTGCTGCCGCGGCTCCTCGCAACCGATCCGACGAACCCGCGCGCCGAGGCGGCCCTGTCGATCCTGCGGTCCTGGGACGGTGCTATGACCCGCGATGCCGCAGCGCCCTTGATCTTTCACGCCTGGGCCGGGGCCCTGACCGAAGCCCTCTTGGCCGACGAACTGGGCAACGCCTTCGAGGCGTTCCAGCGGCCCAAGGTCGCGATCCTGACCGCCGTGCTGCGCGACGCCCCGGCCTGGTGCGACGACGTGACCAGCCCCGCAGTCGAGGACTGCGCCGCGCAACTCTCGGCCGCGCTCGACAGCGCCCTCGATGGCTTAGATAAACGTTTCGGCAAGCCCTTGCCCGAGTTGCGCTGGGGCGAGGCCCACGTCGCCCGATTTGCCCATCCAATCTTGCGGCACGTGCCCCTGGCCGAGGCGCTCTTCGGCTTTGCCCAAGAGACCGCCGGCAGCGGCAACACCCCGAACCAAGGCGGATTCACCTACGACGCCGACCCTGCGCGCCGCTACACCAATGTCCACGGCCCCGGCTATCGCGCGATCTACGACTTGGGCAATCCCGACAATTCGCAATTCATGATCGCGACCGGGCAATCGGGCAATCCGCTCTCGCCGTGGTATGGTAATCTTGCTGAACGTTGGCGCGACGGCCATTACCTAAAACTGGTCGGCGACGGGACAGTGGCGCCGAGTCACTTGCGGCTGACTCCGCGTTAACCGAGGGAGGCTCCCATCATGACGGTCACGGCAGACGATATTCGCGGCGCCGCCGCGCAAATCGCCGGCGAGGTTGTGCGCACCCCCCTGGTGTCGGCCAAGCGCCTGGGTGAGATCCTGGGCTGCGAGCTCTATCTGAAACTCGAAAACCAGCAATACACCGGCTCGTTTAAGGACCGCGGCGCGCTGCTCAAGCTCAAGAGCCTGACCGCCGAGCAGGCCAAGAATGGGGTGATCGCCATGTCCGCCGGCAATCATGCCCAGGGCGTCGCCTATCACGCCAGGCGCCTCGGCATTCCGGCAACCATCGTGATGCCGGAGTTCGCGCCGGTCACCAAAGTCGAGCGCACCAAGAACCTGGGCGCCCGTGTGCTGCAGACCGGCGATACCCTGGACGCCTCCGCCGTTTCCGCGCGTGAAATCGGGGCCAAGGAAAACCTGACCTTCGTGCATCCCTACGACGACCCCTTGATCGTCGCTGGACAAGGCACCATCGGTTTCGAAATGCTGGAGGATCAGCCGGAGCTAGACACCATCGTGGTTCCGATCGGCGGTGGCGGCATTATTTCCGGCATCGCGACCGCCGCAAAGTCGATCAAGCCGGACCTGCGCATGATTGGTGTCGAAGCCGAACTGTTTCCCTCCATGTACCAGACGATCCGCGGCCTGCCCACGGCGAGCGGCGGCAACACCTTGGCCGATGGCATCGCAGTCAAGAATCCCGGCGTGCTGACCCGCGAGATCATCGAACGCCTGGTCGAAAATATCGTCCTGGTCGACGAAACCCTCATCGAGACTGCTGTTCACACCTTGGTCGAGGAGCAAAAGATCGTCGCCGAGGGCGCCGGGGCGGCCGGCATCGCCGCGATTTTGAAAGAGCCCGCCCGCTTCGCCGGGCGCAAGGTGGGTGTGGTCATCTGCGGCGGCAACATCGATGTGCGCCTCTTGTCCTGGGTCTTGGCACGCGGCCTGGTACGCGACGGCCGCATGGTGCGCCTACGCATCGGCATCGTCGACCGGCCCGGCGTGCTGGCCCAGGTCGCGCAACTGATCGGCGAGACCGGCGGCAACATCATCGAGGTCTATCACCAGCGCCTTTTTTTCGACGTCCCGGCCAAACAAGCCGATGTGGACGCCGTGGTCGAAACCCGCAACGCCGCCCATGTCGAGGAAATCATCGCCGCCCTCAAGGCCCAAGGTTTCCCCACGCGTGTGCTCTCCTCACGCTCCGACGAGGGCAGGCCACCCAGCGCCAACCTAATGACGAAATGACCCGCCGTGCCGCGCCTTGACCGTCGCCGTCCCGCAGTCATGCCGGCCATCCATCCGACGCCGGAATACCTAGCGACCGGCCAGCGCGCCATCTGGTACGACGACATGAAGCAGGTGCTTCAGGTGCCTTGGATGGGCGTAGTCACCATGGCGTTCAGCCACTATCCGACTTTTTTCGGGGAACTGTGGCGTGGGATCAAACCGCTGTGCCAAAGCAGAGCTTTCATCGAGGCCTCGAGCTCGCTGCGGTCCTTCGCCGAGTCCGAAACGGCGAAGTTGGAACCCAAGCCTCTGATCGCCGAATTGACCGGCCTAGGCTATGCGCCCCGCGAAATCGAGCAAATCCGCCAGATGAACACCGTGTTTTCCCACGGCAATCAACCCTACGCCCTGATCGCGACCATCGCCCGGCATCTGTTGGAAATTAGCGATATGGCCGGCGGCGCCGAGGCCCCGGCATTCGCGGCGCGGCACGCGCCCGAGGTCGATGTGCCGTTGGTGCTTGTGGAAGCGCACCATGCCGATGCGCCGACACAAGCTGTCTACCAGGACGTCAAGTCGGTGCTCGACCTTCCCTTCGTCAATACGGACTACCGGGCCTTCGCCCGCTGGCCCAGTTACTTCGCCCTGGCCTGGTCGGACCTGCGGGAAAGGGCCGGGACGCCGGCCCACGAGGCAATTTGCCGAGCGATCCACGACCGCGCCGCGGCCCTGGTTGCCGAGGACCTCCCCAATCCCGGCAAGCTATCCGCCGACGCGTTGCGCCGGGCCGCCGAAGCCGATGCCGGCCTGGACGAGGTCCGCCAAGCGGTCCGCCTGTTCCAATGGCTGCTGCCGGGCCTGATCGTCAACGTCGCCTACTTGCGCCATCAGTTGGACGCTGTGTGACGGTGTATTGATTGCCATCGGGAGAACGGCTTCCAATGGGGGCCGCACGCCAAATCTCCCGTGTCTGTTTTTCATATGTATACTGTCAAATATCTTGCGCCAACTGTCGGCCATGAGAGTTCCGGAGGTATCTGCGGCAAACGGTGTCGCTGAAACCACAATCGGGCAACAGGTTATTAAGAAAAAGGCGCTAATTTTCCACTTCGAAGTGTCCTGACGCTGGGTCCGTTAACCGAAAGTTGTGCAGGCGTGACAAGTCGCGGTCTCATTATCCTCGCTGAGGACGACGCGCATATGAGGCGGCTCTATGTCGCCGCGCTGAACATAGCTGGTCTTAACGTGCTGCCGGCGACCGACGGCGCCGAGGCGCTGAGTTTCGTCGCCAAGACAACCCCCCGTCTGTTGATCCTGGACATCATGATGCCGCATCTCGACGGTATCGAGACTTGCAGGCGTGCTCGAAAGATCATCGGGGACGATATTCCAATTCTATTTCTAAGCGCCCTGGATCGAATCGACATCCTCCGCGACTGCCTCGCCGCTGGCGGCGATGACTACCTAGTCAAGGCCGATGACATAGAAAAAATCGTCAAACGGATAAAGACCTGGCTGCAACATGAGCAGCGGCAGGGTCTTGGCGCCAGGCGCAAGACTCTGCTCCAGAACATCAACGCCGAAGTCGAGTCCACCCAACGTAGTTCCTCCGCAACGCAATCATAATTCGGATGCGTTCTGGCATGCTGGGCTACGACGGCTGGAAGATTCGTTACAAGCTCATCCTGCCGATGTTCGCGGTCGCGATGCTCGGCAGCGCCGTGATCGTGTCGGCCGTTGTCGGAACATATAGATCCATCGCAAACGATATCCTGCCGCAAGAGCGCTCGCTCAACGATATTCGCGGGACCTCGCTCGAACTGTCGAACCAGTACCGTGAGTTCATGCTAATGCCGGAAGACCCGGTTCGCCGAGAAATCGACGAGGCCAAGGAAATCATCCGGACGCACGTAGCGGATTTCCAACAAATGGCGGGCGACGAACGTAGTCTATCCAACACAATTCTAGCCATCCAATCCGCCGTGCAAAATTTGGGTCTGTTTGGCGACGAGGCGGTCGCCCTGCGTCTCCGGTCGTTGGCTCACATTGATACGATGGCGGCTTTGGAAAAGGCGGCCGAGGACCTTGTTCGCAAAACGCCAGTCAAAACCAGCAGGAATTATGATGGCGCATTGGATCGCGGCGCGGGCGCTGGGGAGACCTACGATCTAGCAATATCGGTTCAGAAATACCTCTCCAAATTGCGCAAATACAAGCTGTCGCCCGATCAAGAAACGCGGCAAGAAATCGCAGAAATCGAGCGAACGATCGAGCGCGTCCTTCAACCTCACCACCACCTCGAGGTCGCTGCGCTTGGAAATCACGCTGCGGATTCAATCGACCACGCGGTTATCCGTCGGCTTCTCGAAGCGGGGCGTGTCAGCTCAACGTTTGGGGCTCGGCGCTTAGCTAAACTGGCGCTCTTAGACCAGGTTGAGGCCGATCTATTGGGCGTGTTGGCGGACGCAAGATCTTCCGTCGCCCGAGCGACCGATAAGGCCTTCGTGACCGCTATCGCCGCTATCGCCATCGCCATTTTCGCTGTTCTCGCGATGATCGTCCTGGTTGGGCACATAGTTTCGCGAGACATCGGAGGGGCTATGGCAGAGGTCGCGCACGCGGCAAACCGGTTCGGGAAGGGGGACCTTTCCGCGCGGGCGAATGTGCGCACCAAAGACGAGGTCGCGAATTTGGGCACCGCCTTTAACAAAATGGCCGAGCGCGTCGAATCGAACGTTGAGACACGTGAACGCGCCGAAGGTCTTACGAAAGGACTCAACAAGGACCTAACAACTTCGCGCGACCATGCCGAAGCCGCGAACCGGTCCAAGTCCGATTTTCTCGCCACGATGAGTCATGAATTGCGCACGCCGCTGAATGCGATGATCGGCTTCTCGGATATTATACGATCCGAACCTTTTGGGCCGATCGGCAGGCCGGAATATCGTGACTATGTAGACGATATTCGCAGCGCCGGGCAATATATGCTGGCTCTCATCAACGGTATCCTGGATTTATCCAAGCTCGAGGCCGGCATGGATGAGCTTCAAGAAAAGAATATAGAAGTTTCCGGTGTCGTGCGGTTGGCCCATAGGCTGGTGCGGCGGCGGGCGGAGACTGGCCGGGTGGCGCTCGAACAGGATCTTGCCGCGGACCTGCCATTGCTATGGGCCGATAAACGCAAGCTGACGCAAATTTTGGTCAACTTGCTATCCAACTCGGTCAAATTTACCGATCCCGGTGGCAAGGTCACACTGAAGGTCCGATCCCATCCAGGCGGTGGCCATGTGTTCGAGATCATCGACACCGGTATCGGCATTGTGCCCGAGGACATTCCCAAAGCGCTTTCGCGTTTTTGCCAGATCGGCAGCAAAGACAACCGCCGGTACGACGGCACTGGCCTTGGTTTATCGCTGACCAAGGCACTCGTCGAGTTGCATGGCGGCTCGTTCGATCTCCAAAGTCAGCCCGGCGTCGGTACCACGGTTACCGTGAGCTTTCCGGCGGAACGCGTTGTGCGCGTGCCATGCGGAGCGGAGTCCTTGAGCACCGCTGCCCTGGCGGCCGGTTGAGCTTTCGCTAAGCCTCATAGCCGACGGCGAGCGGCAATCCGCCCCGTTCGCGACCTAGCACACTTCATTACGCCCCCCCCCCGCCTTCCCTCTGGCGGCGAAGATGTAGCCGAGGAAGTTGAGCAGAAGTTGGGCTGCCAGGAACGCGGTCGTGCCGCTGCGGTCATAATCCGGTGCGACCTCGACCAGATCGATGCCAACCACCTCGCCCTTTTCGGTCAGGCCCTGGAGAATTTCCAGAACCTCGTAATAGAGAAAACCGCCGTGGCTCGGGGTGCCGGTGCCGGGCGCGATCGAGGGGTCGAAGCCGTCGATATCGATGGTGCAATAGTAGCGCACGCCGTCGGGGACACGGTCGAGCACGCCCTGGGCCCCGAGTTCGCGCACCTTGCGCACGGAAAGAATATCCGACCCGGCTCTGCGGGCGGCTTCGTAGTCATCCCGGTTCGACGACGACACATTGCGGATGCCCAATTGGGTGAATCCGGTCACGTGCTCCAGCTCCGAAGCCCGCCTGAGCGGGTTGCCGTGACCGTAACGCACGCCATGGCGCTCATCGACGAAATCCAGGTGCGCGTCGATATGGATGATATGCACCGGCGCCTGATCGCCGAAGGCCTTGATGCAGGGGATATGGACGGCATGGTCGCCACCGAGCGATACCGGCAGGGCGCCCGCCGCCAGGATCTTGCGGACCGCGAACTCGGCGTTGTCGAGGCTCTTCTCCGTATTCGTGTGAATTATGTCGGCGTCGCCCACATCGACGATGCGCACCCGATCGCTCGGCAGGTAGACCATGTCGTCCTCGTGATCGTAGGCACCGGCATGGCCAAAGGAGAACAAGGTCGAGGCCTCGCGAATGGCCCGCGGACCGAAGCGCGCGCCGGCCCGGTACTGAGTGCCCATATCGAAGGGAATACCCAGGACCGCCACGTCGGCGTCGATGGCATCCCAATCCAGACACACCGGCTGCTTGCCGAAGGTGCAGTGACCGACGAAGGGAAGGTTCAGCCGCCCGCTCTCATAACCGTGATCGACCATGGGTTCTCTCCATCTTCCGTCCGCGCCGCTATCCGAGTAGGTCCCGGGCAGCCGTAAGAGCCACAGCGAGCGTACTTAATTCCCGCCGTCCTGAGTATAGTTTCGTGCCCTTGGCTTGGACCAGGCGCCTTCGCGGGCCAAATCGTGCTGAGTATGGAACCTTTCGGCATATAGGCACACGGGCGGGTCGGGCTGTGATATGAAGATCATCTACCTTTGTCGCCCTAGTGGTCCGATCCTAACGCTTGGTTCCCAAGCGTTAGGTGAATCGGCCCACCAAGCCGTTGATCTTGTGGGGCGACTTATCCAAACGGATGGGAACCATCCGTTTGGGTCGCACCACTAGCTTTGGCGCCATAGCACT
>JAJFGO010000096.1 GCA_021776095.1 Kiloniellaceae bacterium
GCGGCGAACGTTTGGCCGGTCTCTTCCGGTTCCGGCAGGCCCAGATCGCCGGCCGAGACCACATCGACGCCATAGGGCGCTAGCAGCGCCGCGATCTCGCGCTGCTTGCCGGGGTTGTGGCTGGCGATGACCAGCCGCCCGCCGTGCCAGCGCCGACTCACGGATGGAGCCCACTTCGGTCGAGCCGAAGGTCACCCCCACCCCAACCCGCCCCCCTCAAGGGGGAGTGAGTTAGACGCAAGACTCGCTTTTTCTTCCCTCCGCCCTGGAGGGGGAGGGTTAAGGAGGAGGGGGAAGCAGCGCTGGAGCGCAAGCTTGGCCCCGCAAGGCTTGCGATCATGGCCGCGCCATTTCAGCCGATCCCCAGAACCTCGCGCTGGCGCGCGGCCAGGTCGCGCACCCCGGCCTCGGCCAAGGCCAGCATGGCATCCAGTTCGGCGCGCGAGAAAGGGCGTTCCTCCCCGGTCATCTGGACCTCGATGATTTCGCCGGCCCCGGTCATGACGAAATTCGCGTCGACCGCGGCGGCCACGTCCTCGTCGTAATCGAGGTCGAGCACCGGCATGCCCTTGTAAAGGCCGCAAGAAATCGCCGCGACCTGGCCCGACAAAGGAATTGACTTGAGCGCACCGACCTCCAGCATGTGCTGAAATGCCAGGTGTAGCGCCACATAGGCGCCGGTAATGGCCGCCGTGCGCGTGCCGCCGTCGGCCTGGATCACGTCGCAGTCGATCTTGATCTGGCGTTCGCCAAAGGCCCGCATATCCGTCACCGCCCTGAGCGAGCGGCCGATCAGGCGCTGAATTTCCTGAGTCCGGCCGCTTTGCTTGCCGCGCGCGGCCTCGCGGTCGCCACGGGTGTGGGTGGCGCGCGGCAGCATGCCATATTCGGCGGTGACCCAGCCCTTGCCCGAGTTGCGCAGGAACGGCGGCACCCCGGTCTCGATCGAGGCGGTGCACAGCACATGGGTATCGCCGAAGCGGGCCAGGCACGAGCCTTCCGCGTGCTTGCTGAACTCGGTTTCCAAGGTCACGGGACGCAACTGCGCGGGGGCGCGGCCGGATGGGCGCATAATGGGCCTCTACAAAGGAGATGATGCGGGATCGCGAGGGGCAAGCTACCCCATGGCCCCCCAGCCGTCCACAGGTCCGGCGGGCCTAACGGCGCCGCCGGCCACATTGACGGACCCCGGGGGGCCACCTACATTCCAGGCGCGTCCAAATGAACATTGGAACGCGGAACGTCAAGGACAGGACACCATGACCACGCGAGGCGGCAAGGAGCCGGCGGCGTCCTCGGCGATTCAGGCGCTGAACGAACGCTCGCGCGACATATTCCGGCAAATCGTGGACGCCTATGTGGAAACCGGCGCGCCGATTGGCTCGCGTACCATCGCGCGCCGCCTGGGGGTCGGCCTGTCGCCGGCGACCATTCGCAATGTCATGTCGGACCTGGAGGATTTGGGCCTGCTCTACGCGCCGCACACCTCGGCCGGGCGCCTGCCAACCGATATCGGCATGCGGCTGTTCGTCAACGGCCTGCTGGAACGCGGCAACTTAACCAAGGACGAGCGCGAGAACATCGAGAGCCAATGCGTCGCCTCGGGGCGCAGCCTACCAGAAACCTTGGAAGAAGCGACCAACGTGCTTTCCGGCCTGTCGCGCTGCGCCGGCCTGGTGGTCGCGCCAAAAATGGACGAACCGTTGAAACATATCGAGTTCGTTCTGCTCGGCCCCGGGCGCGCCCTGGTGGTGCTCGTCTTCGCCTCGGGCACGGTGGAGAACCGGATCATCGACGTGCCTGTCGGCCTGCCCGCCTCCTCCCTGATCGAGGCCAGCAACTACCTCTCGTCACGCCTGGCCGGGCGTACCATCGCCGCCGCCGTGACGGAAATCCACGATGAATTGGCGGAACACCGGGCCCAGCTCGACAGCTTGACCTCGAGCGTGGTCGAGCAAGGCCTGGCAACCTGGGCTAACGACGAACGCGGCGGCGCGCTGATCGTGCGCGGTCAGGCGCAGCTCTTGGAAGACATCCACGCGATCGAGGAGTTGGAACAGATCCGCCAATTGTTCTCGGCGCTGGAGACCAAGGAGGCACTCAAGAGCTTGCTCGACCTGACCGGATCGGCCCAGGGCGTGCAGATCTACATCGGCGCGGAGAACGAACTGTTCGGCCTGGCCGGCTGTTCGGTTGTGATCGCGCCCTACGCCAATAGCCAGCAACAGATCGTCGGCGCCGTCGGTGTTGTCGGGCCGACCCGGATAGACTATGCCCGCATCATTCCCATGGTCGATTACACCGCCAAGGTGATCGGGCGCATCATCGGATAGGTGGCCCGAGGGCCGGGGCGGCGCCGTAAACCATCGCACAACACAGATTAGGAACCGATCACAGGTATGTCCGACAACGACGAAAAAACACCGCAGGACGCGACGCCAGAGACCGCCGCGGAAAGCGCCGGGGAGCAGGCGGACCGGCGAAATCCGGCTGAGCAGGCGCCGGCAGAGGATGCACCCTTGGTTGGGGAGGTCGATCCGTTGCCTATGCCGGAGCCGGAAGACCCGATCGCCACGCTCGAGGCCCAGGCCGCGGACTTGAAGGACCAGTTGCTGCGCGCCTTGGCGGAAACCGAGAACCTGCGCCAGCGCAGCCGGCGCGAGCGCGAAGATGGGGTTCGCTATGCGCCTGGCCCCTTAGCCAAGGACATGATCGAGGTAGCGGACAACTTGAACCGCGCCCTGGAGGCCGTCCCGGCCGAGGCGGTCGAGGCCGACGAGCATCTGAAGAACCTCATTACCGGCGTGCAGATGACCGAGAAATCCCTGCAATCGGTCTTCGAGAGGCACAACATCCGCCGGATCGACCCCCTGGGCGAGCGCCTGGACCCCCATGCCCACGAGGCGATCTTCGAGGTTCCGGACCTGAGCCAGCCGGCCGGCACCATCGTGCAAGTAGTGCGCGCCGGATACCGCCTGCACGACCGCCTGCTGCGCGCCGCCCAGGTCGGCGTGGCCAAGGGAGGCCCCGCGCCCGGTGCGAAACCGAACGGCGCCCAAGCCAATGGCGCGGACAACGAACCGGGCAGCCGCGTGGACACCAAGGCTTAGGGGGCTTCTTCTTCCTTGGGAAAGCGGGTGGCGATAACCGACGGCCGCGCGGCCATGGTCGCCTGCCAAGCCGTCAATTTGGGTGACGAGTCCAACAACGCCGGCCCACTTGGCGCCAAGCGGAGATAGGCGAGGACCGGTGCAAGCCAGAGGTCGGCAAGCGACAACTCCGCGCCGACCAGGAAGGGCACCTCTGCCAGGTCCTCCAAGACGCCGAGGGCGCGTCGGGCCCTGGCTATTTCTTCGGCGCTCAACTGGCCGGCGCGGCTGCGTTTCACCTCTTCCACCAAGACGCCCCAAACCAGTGCCGGATATGCGTAATTGTCCACGACCCGCATGATTTGCGTCATGCGCGCCAGGGCGCGGGCGTCACGCGGAATTAGCCGCTCTCCGCCGAAGGCGGCAACGGCGTAGCACGCAATGGCGTCAGTTTCGAACAGGCGAAATCCGTCGTGTTCTGAGGCCGGAATTTTGCCGAAGGGATGACGGGTCTCGTAGTCGTCCGGCAGCGAATCTTGGGTGAAAATATCGACCGGGACCAATTCGTAGGTCACGCCGATCTCCTCCAGCACCAGGCGGGCGATACGTACATAGACGCTGTAGGGCGCGCCGTAGAGGGTGATTTGGGTCATGGGTGCTCGCCTTTCGCCGGAAACTCCGCGGCCGTCCCGGTAGGAGGGTACAGCATCGGCACGTCCGGGGCGTGCGCCCTGTGATTCTTCTTGGCCAATTCCGGCCGGCGGACGGCATAGCAATAGGTGCAGCCGTGGGGACAGGTGTCGTAAGCGCCGATATCGCGCGATTCGGCGCAGAGGCACCCCGGTCGGTTGCCCTTGGTCTTGGCCCCGACCGGTCGGCCGGCGATATCGGACAGTCGCTGAGCGTCGATGCAGCGCGCCGGCGCCAGGCCCGAGACCGGGAGGTCCGGCTGACTGCATAGGGTGGCGGTCATGCCTTGCCCGGCGGCGATCCCCGCCAACTCGCCCAGCAGGGCCTGTTTCGCCCCGTTCGGCGGGTCAGTCCAGGTAAAGCCGTGGCGCTGGGCGGCACGCGTCAGATTGGTCCGGGTCTTGGCATAGATCTGGGCGAAGGACAGCACCACCTCGTCGGTGGCCCCGCTTAAGGCCTCGGCCAGACGGGCGAAAGTCTCCCGATGCCAGGCCGGGGGCGTCAGCGAGGTCAGGAGGACCGGGTCGTAGCGCCACACCGTCGCGCGCGGCCCATAGGTCTCGGCCAGCCAGCGCATCTGCGCGACCGAGCGGTCCGCATCGGTAACGGACGCCTCCAGGGCGCGCGGATAGCCGGTGATCGTAATGTGAACCGCGAACGGCAGGCACAGACCGGCGACCTCCGCCAGGGCGGCGCGAAATGGCGCCAAATTACGGGTCCAGAACACGAAGCCGTCGCAGCCGGGCGCGCGCAACGCCACCTCGTAAGGCCGCCCGCCATAGGGATTGGCGACCCGCACCGTCCCCTCGGCCAAGCGTCGCCGGAACCAGGCACCGTAAAAGGCAGGAATATCGCTGCGATAGCTGGCGGAGACGATCACGGCTCGCCCGAGCCCCGATCCTCCTCCGCTTGGCGCTTCGCCTCGCGGGCGCCCATGAACCTGAAGAAGACGTAAAGACCCGCGCCAACCAGGGCGGCGATCGCCCCAAATCGGTTAACCGCCGGGTCGTGCAGGATCATGTCGCCGGCCAGCGCGATCAGCACGCCGCCGATCACGGTCACGACCAGGGCCCAAAGGATAGAGCGGTAGATGCCGTCCTTGGGCAGGGGTGGGGTCTGGCGGCGCATCGGGAGCCTAGTTGTGGTGAGGCTTTCAATCTGCCCCCTCGGCGCGCCCGGGACAAGAGCCCCCAGGCCAAGGAAATACTTGTGAAAAGCCCGGAATTCCCGCCTTGCAGGCCCGGCGAGAGACCTTATATATCCCGGGAACCGTCATGGTTATGACACGTCACGCATTTTGCGGAACTCCACGAGTGGGGACCCGGCGGCGGCGCTTGGATTTTAAGGCCGCCCGAGCGGTTTGCTAAGGAACGAGGAGAAACATGAGCAAGGTAATCGGTATCGACCTGGGAACGACCAATTCCTGCGTCGCGGTGATGGACGGCAAGGACGCCAAGGTCATCGAAAACGCCGAGGGCGCGCGCACCACGCCCTCCATGGTCGCTTTTAGCGATTCAGGCGAGCGTCTGGTCGGACAGCCGGCCAAGCGCCAGGCGGTGACCAACCCGGAAAACACCCTTTTTGCCATCAAACGGCTGATCGGGCGGCGCTTCGACGATCCCCTGACCAAGAAGGACATGGACCTAGTCCCCTACAAAATCGTCAAGGCGGACAACGGCGACGCCTGGGTTGAGGCCGAGGGCAAGAAATACAGCCCTTCGCAGGTTTCCGCCTTCATCCTGCAGAAAATGAAGGAAACCGCGGAATCCTTCCTGGGCGAGAGCGTGACCCAAGCGGTCATCACGGTGCCCGCCTATTTCAATGATTCCCAGCGCCAAGCGACCAAGGACGCCGGTAAGATCGCCGGTCTCGAGGTTCTGCGCATCATCAACGAGCCGACGGCGGCGGCGCTCGCCTACGGCATGGACAAAAAGAAGACCGGTACGGTCGCGGTCTACGATCTGGGCGGCGGCACCTTCGATATCTCGATTCTGGAGATCGGCGACGGCGTCTTCGAGGTCAAATCGACCAACGGCGACACCTTCCTGGGCGGCGAGGACTTCGACCAGCGCATCATCGAATACCTGGCCGACGAGTTCAAAAAGGAGCAGGGCATCGACCTGCGCCAGGACAAGCTCGCCCTGCAGCGCCTCAAGGAGGCCGCCGAAAAGGCCAAGATCGAGCTGTCGGCCTCGACCCAGACCGAGGTCAACCTGCCCTTCGTCACCGCCGATCAGGCGGGCCCGAAGCATCTCAACATCAAGCTGACCCGCGCCAAGCTGGAAGCCCTGGTCGATGCGCTGATTCAGCGCACCGTCGGTCCGGTCAAGGCGGCCCTCAAGGATGCAGGGGTTTCGCCGGGCGAGATCGACGAAGTGATCATGGTCGGCGGCATGACCCGCATGCCCAAGGTCTTCGACACGGTCAAAACCCTGTTCGGCAAAGAGCCGCACCGTGGCGTCAATCCGGACGAAGTGGTTGCCTCCGGCGCCGCGATTCAAGCCGGCGTGCTCAAGGGCGAGGTCAAGGACGTCCTGCTGCTCGACGTGACGCCCCTGTCGCTCGGCATCGAGACCCTGGGCGGTGTCTTCACCCGCCTGATCGACCGCAACACGACCATCCCGACCAAGAAAAGCCAGGTGTTCTCGACCGCCGAGGACAATCAGACCGCGGTCACCATCCGTGTGTTCCAAGGCGAGCGCGAGATGGCCGCCGACAACAAGGTTCTGGGCCAGTTCGACCTGGTCGGGATCCCCTCGGCACCACGTGGCGTGCCGCAGATCGAGGTGACCTTCGACATCGACGCCAACGGCATCGTCAATGTCGGCGCCAAGGACAAGGCGACCGGCAAGGAACAGGCGATCCGGATTCAGGCCTCCGGCGGCCTGAGCGACACCGACATCGAACAAATGGTCAAGGACGCCGAGGCCCACGCCGAAGACGACAAAAAGCGGCGCGAAATGGTCGAGGCCAAGAACCAAGCCGAGGCCCTGGTCCACACCACGGAGAAGACCGTGTCCGAGGCCGGCGACAAGGTCCCCGCCGCCGACAAGGCCGAGGTCGAAGAGGCGATTGCCGCCCTCAAGACCGCGATGGAAGGCGAGGACACCGAGGAAATCCGCGCCAAGACCGAGGCCCTGGGCCAGGTCTCCATGAAGCTGGGCGAAGCCCTTTACAAGGAAGCCCAAGAGTCCGCGCAGGCGGAAACCGGTAACGGTGGTGACAGTGGTGACGCTGGCGGCGGCACGGCCCAAGCGGACGACGCCACGCCGGGCGCCGAGGATGTGGTCGATGCCGACTTCGAGGAAGTCGACGACGACCGGAAGGGCAAAAGCGCCTAGTCGGCGGTGCGGTTAGACGCGTGAGGCCCGGATGCCAGCACTGATCCTCGGGGCGAGGCCTCTCCTGCGGCGGCGCCCCGGCGCCGCGTCCAACCGGCCTGTGCGATAGGTGGGGCGGCGCACGATGGCCAAGCAAGATTTTTACGAGACCTTGGGCGTTCAAAAAAACGCCGGCGCCGATGACCTGAAAAAGGCCTACCGCAAACTCGCCATGCAGTTTCACCCGGACCGCAATCCGGGTGACACCACGGCCGAGCACAAGTTCAAGGAAATCAGCGAGGCCTACGACATCCTGAAGGATGCCGACAAGCGCGCCGCCTACGACCGCTTCGGTCATGCTGCCTTCGAGAACGGCAGCGGCGGGCAGGCCGGTCGGGCGGGCGGCTTCGACTTCGGTGCCGGCTTCGCCGATATTTTCGACGAGATGTTCGGCGACTTCATGGGCGGGCGCGCCGGAGCCGGCGGCGCCGGGCGGGGTGCCGACCTGCGCTACAATTTGGAAATCTCGCTCGAAGATGCCTACAACGGCAAGACGGCCCAAATCCGCGTACCGACCAGCGTCACCTGCGACGCCTGCAGCGGCTCCGGCGCGGCCAAGGGCTCATCGCCCACAACCTGCAACACCTGCCGTGGGCGTGGCCGGGTCCGCGCCCAGCAGGGCTTTTTCACCATCGAGCGCGGCTGCCCGACCTGTCACGGCGTCGGCCGGGTGATCGAGGACCCCTGCCGGGCCTGCAGCGGCGCCGGGCGCCTGCAAAAGGAAAAGAACCTTCAGGTCAATATCCCGGCCGGGGTCGAAGACGGCACGCGAATCCGCCTGGCCGGGGAGGGCGAGGCCGGTGTGCGCGGCGCCGGGCCGGGCGATCTCTACATCTTCCTGGCGCTCAAGCCGCACCGCCTATTCCAGCGCAACGGCGCCGATGTCTATTGCCGGGCCCCCATACCCATGACCACGGCAACCCTGGGCGGCACCATCGAGGTGCCGACCATCGACGGTGGGCGCGCCAAGATCAATGTGCCCTCCGGCACCCAGAACAGCCGCCAGTTCCGTCTCAAGAGCAAAGGCATGAGCGTCATGCGCTCGGCCGCGCGCGGCGACATGTATGTGGAGGTCAACGTCGAGACCCCGGTTAATTTGACCAAGCGCCAACAGGAACTGCTGCGCGAGTTCGAATCGGAAAGTACCCACAAGGAAACCAGCCCGGAATCCGAGGGATTCTTCACCCGGGTCAAGGAATTCTGGGACGACCTGACGGAGAAGTAGCCCCGTCTAGGGCACCTGGGCCGGAAAATTCAATGTGCGCCGCGCCCCATCCACTTCGATGACCACGACCTCGATCCGCCAGGCCGCCGCCGAATTGCGGTAATCGGCCGGATCGGGCAACGGCACGCGCGCCTCGACCCGCCGGCTGGTCCGCTCGGCCTCGCCGCCGAAGACGTTCCAGCCCAAACTGACCGAGGGATTGATGCCGCTGGAGGAGCCGCCGGTCACGCCGATCCCGACGCGCGGCCGCACGCCGCCGCCGCCTTCGATACCGGTAACCGGCACCGGAGCATCCGCCGGATAGCGAGCGCCGTGCGGGTCGATCAAGGCGATCCGCTCGATCCTGCGCCCCGGCGGCACCTCGGCAATCACCACCTGAACCGCGTCGGAGGGCGGGACCGCGGCACGCGCGCTGACCCACATGACGCCGTCTGGCGGTGGGCGGCGGGGCGCGTCGCCGCCACTACAGGCAACCAGAAGGCTGGCGAGCCCAACCCAAGCAAAACAAATCGCCAAACGCATGGCCGATCATCGCACCCCGGCGCGCCGGGTGCACGTGTCCCGAACCCGTCGCGAAGGCATTGGAATATCGCCAAGGAAAGCCATTGATACTGACGGCCATAGGGTCGATCTTGTAATCATGGATGCCGACGCCGCCACCAAAGCCCCAAGGGACGTGCCTGCCGCCGAGTTGGTCCGAGGCGAGACCCCGGCGCTTAGCCTGGAGGCCGCGGCGCAAGCCATCGCCGAGGCCGGCTTGGCGCCCGAGGTGGCGCGCGCGAAGTTTCTGGAACTTCTGAAACAGCGTCTCGCGGAGGGCCGAGCCACGGTTCGCGCGCGCTTCGAGGACAGCCATTCCGGGCGCGCCGCCGCGCGCGAACTCTGCGCCCTGACCGACGAGGCCGTGCGCGGCATTTACAGCTTCGCAAGCGAACATCTCTATCCCCTGGCAAATCCCTCGACCGGCGAGGTCTTGTCCCTGGCCGCCGTCGGCGGCTATGGGCGCGGCGAGATGGCGCCGCAGTCGGATATCGATTTGCTGTTCCTGTTGCCCTACAAGCTGACCCCGCGCAGCGAGCAGGTTATCGAGACCGTGCTCTATTTCCTATGGGACCTGGGTTTCAAGGTCGGCCACGCAACCCGTTCCCTGGACGATTGCGTGCGTTTGGCGCGCGGTGATCTGACGATCTGCACGAGCCTTCTGGAATCGCGCTGGATCCATGGCGACGAGGATTTGTTCCAGCAGTTCAAGCGCCGCTTCCATCGCGACGTCGTACGCAGCAAGGGCGCGGCGCGCTTCGTCGAGGCCAAGCTGGCCGAACGTGCCAAGCGGCACGAGCGCCACGGCGGTTCGCGCTATTCCCTGGAGCCGAACATCAAGGAGGGTAAAGGCGGCCTGCGCGACCTGCACACGCTCTATTGGATCGCCAAATATCTCTATCAAGTCGGCGACATCTCCAAGCTGATCGAACGCGGCGTCTTCAGCCGCCAGGAAGTGCGCCGTTTCGACAAGGCGGAGGAATACCTCTGGAGCTTGCGGTGCCGACTGCATTACCAGACCGGGCGCGCCGACGAGCGTCTGACCTTCGATCTGCAGAGCGCCCTGGCGCCGCGCATGGGCTACACCCGCCACGCCGGCACCCAAGCGGTCGAGCGCTTCATGAAGCACTACTTCCTAGTCGCCAAGGACGTCGGCAATCTGACCCGTATCTTCTGCGCAGCGCTGGAGGCCGCGCACGACCGGCGTTCGCGATTCCGTCTGCCGACCCTGACACGGCGCCGCTCGATCGAGAAATTTCGCGTCGAGGCTGGCCGGTTGAGCATCAAGAACCCCGAGACCCTGGCCGAGGCTCCGCGCGACATGTTGCGCCTATTTCATGTGGCGCAGAAGCACGACATGGATATCCACCCCGAGGCCCTGCGCTGGATCACCCAAAACCTGAAATACATCGACAAGGACCTGCGCAACGATCCCGAGGCCAACCGTTTGTTCCTAGACATGATGACCTCGCCCAACGACCCGGAGCGAACCTTGCGGCGCCTGAACGAAGCCGGTGTCTTTGGCCGCTTCGTGCCCGATTTCGGCCGGGTCGTGGCGCAGATGCAGTTCAACATGTACCACCACTACACGGTGGACGAGCACACCCTCTTCGCGATCGGTATCCTGCACCGGATCGAGCAAGGCGCGCTCAAGGACGAGGTACCGATCGCCAGCGAGGTGGTGCACAAGGTGTTGTCGCGCCGCGTGCTCTTTTTGGCGATCCTGCTGCACGATATTGCCAAGGGGCGCGGCGGCAACCATTCGGAGGTTGGCCAGCGCATCGCCAATAAACTGTGCCCGCGTTTGGGCTTGAGCGACGAGGAGACGGAGACGGTCGCCTGGTTGGTCTTGCACCACCTGGCCATGTCGGAGACCGCCTTTAAGCGCGACCTGGCCGATCCGCAGACCATCGCCGACTTCGCCACCCTGGTTCAATCGCCCGAGCGCCTGCGCCTGCTATTGGTCCTGACTGTGGCGGATATCCGCGCTGTCGGCCCCGGGGTGTGGAACGCCTGGAAGGCCGCCCTGCTGCGCGACCTCTATTGGCGCACCGAGGAGGTTCTGTCCGGTGGGGTCGCCGAGGAAAGCCGCAAGGCCCGCATCGCCCATACCAAGGACCGCTTGAGCGAGGCCCTACACGACTGGACCAAGAAGGACCTCAAGGCGCATTTCGCGCGCGGATACGATCCCTACTGGCTATCGGTCGATCACGACACACTGGTACGGCACGCCCGAATGGTGCGCGAGGCGGAGCGGAGCCAGACGCCCCTGACCGTCGATACCCGGATCGACCGCTACCGGGAGATCACCGAGGTCACGATCTACGCGGCCGACCATGCCGGCCTATTCAGCCGCATCGCCGGGGCCTTGGCGGTCGCCGGCGCCAGCGTCGATGCCGCGCGCATCTTCACCCTGGCCAACGGTATGGCGCTCGATACCTTTTATGTGCGCGGCGCCCAGGGCGGCAGCTTCGACCGGCCGGACCAGATGGCGCGCCTATCCGCGACCATCGAGAAAACCCTGTCGGGGCGTTTGCGTCCTGACCAGGAACTGGCCCGGCGCGCCTCCGGCATTCCCAGCCGCCTGCGCGTGTTCAAGGTGCGGCCGCGCGTCCTGATCGACAACAAGGCGAGCGCGCGCGCCACCGTGATCGAGGTGAATGGACGCGACCGGCCCGGCCTGCTGTACGAACTGACCCTCGCACTGACCCGCCTGCACCTCATGATTCACGGCGCGCGCATCGCGACCTTCGGCGAGCGCGCGGTCGACGTGTTCTATGTCAAGGATGCCTTGGGCGACAAAATCGAGGCCCCGGCGCGCCTGGCCAAGGTGCAAAAGCGTTTGATCGAGGTCCTGAGCCAAAGCGAGGCCGCGCCGGCGAAGCCCGAGAAAAAACCGGAAAAGAAATCGGAAAAGAAAGTCGGGACTAAAGCGGAGAAAACCGCTGCCCGTAAGGCAGCGCCCAGCCCTCGACGTTCGGCAGCGACGTAATACCAGGCGCCACGTTACGCTGCGACACGACCCTGCGATCGGGAAAGACCAGACGCCGGATCAAGACTTGCGGCGCGCGGCGTCTCCCGTCGCCAGGGTCCATTCGACCAGGCGGCGCATAACCTTGCCCAGGGCCTCGTCGAAGGCGTCGATCACCGCCGGAATCGAATCGCCCGCTGCCGGCTCGCTCGCCTCGAAGGATTCCGAGCCTATGATCGCACGCCGCGGCATCTGGACCAGGCGGGCCGCCAAGTTGACATGCGCGCGCGGCGTGCCGCCATTGAAGTATTCGACCTGAAACTCGCGCAATTCCGTCTTCAAGACGAAGTCGGCGCGCAAGCTCACCACATCGCGCCCGACCGCGACGATACGATCCGAATTCTCGAAGGATTCGATCATCAAGGTTTGGATCATCTGGGGCGCGCGGTCCGACCATTGTGCGCGCGCATAGTATTCGAGCTGCAGCGGCGCGCGTTGCAGGGCGATCCGCGTGGTATCGATCCCGGCATTCGCGATCGGCGCATCGAGAACCAGTTGCCAATCGACCCGCGGCAGGTCGTCGCGGAATGTGCTCTTGGGGGTCAGGCGATAGAGTTCCGGCGGCGGACCCTGGCCCGGCACTGCCACGTTGCACGCCGCCACCAGACCAGCGGCCGGCAGGCTGAGCGCAAGACGAAGCGCTTGGCGCCGAGGCATTCCGGAGGTCATCGAGCGGCCCATCCTAGGTTGCGGCCGGACCGCACCCGGCCCGGCCTGCTGTGCGATTTCGGCGCTTCGGCCGCGTGAGTCCGCGCTGCCATTTGTCGTCCCCCGTTTGCTGGTCCCGCGGAGCCCGCGGCGGCCAAGCTACTATGGCGGAAAGGCTCTATGGGACCAAGCCTTTGCTCTTGGGCGTCCGGTGCGCAGGGCTGCTGGGAGACCGCTAACGGGCCTCGTAACCTTGCTGACGATTGCCGAAGAAGAACCGCGCGGGGTCGCGCTCGATATCCGTCGTCACCCGATTAAGTGCGGTCGCCAGATTGCGCAGCTCGACCAGCAGAACGGTGAGCTCCGCCAAACCCGTCGAGGTAAAGTCGCGGACCCCCTCGCGGTTTTCGGTCACCATGTTCTTCAACTCTCCGCTCATGGCGGTGAAGTTCTTCGCGGTGGTCCGCAGATCGGCGATCAGAGCGCGCGCGTCCGAGGCCGTGGCGGTCACCGAGTGGTCGATGCCGGACGCCATGATATCGACCGAGGTCAAGGTGCCGTCCAGGCGCCCCACCAACTTGGTGCCGTCGCTCTTAAGCGTCACCGCCATGTCTTCCAGGGCACCGGCGGCGCCGCGCAGGTGCGCCATGGTGGCCCCAGCGTCGGCGATCAGCGAGCCGACATCGTCCTTGCGCGCGGCCACGGTATCACTGATCTCGCTTAGGCTTTCCAGAATTCCGCCAATTTGAGCCCGGTTGCTGTCATTCAGGAGGTCGTTGGCCCGGACGAGCAGAAGGTCGATCTTTTGAACCAGTTCAGGCGCGCCCTCGAGCACTTGTTGCAGCGAGGACCGCCGCGCGGCGATGACCAGGCGGCGCTGGCCCGGCTGGATTTCCAAGGGCGGCGAATCGGAGGTGGTCTCGCCGAGCAGAACGTAGAGCCCGCCGGTCAGGCCCTCGATTTCCATGGTGGCGACGGTATCGCTGCGCACCGGAGTTTGAGCCTCGACCTCAATGGTGACCGTCACCCGGTCGGGCCGCGCGCCGTCCAGGCCAATGCCGATTACCTCGCCCGTGCGGACCCCGCGGTAGCGCACCGGAGAGCCAACCTTCAGGCCGGTGACGGAACCCTCGTAGTGAATGTCGTAACGGCTGAACTGAACGTCGAACTGGAACTTGGCCAGCCACAGGACGAAAACGACCAACCCCAGGGCTAGGGCGATCACAAAGCCGCCAACGAAGAGATAGTTTGCCCGCGTTTCCATTTGTCAGCCGTTGCCCATGCCTAGCGCGCCGGTCTTGCCCGCTATTGGTTCAGTCGGTGTTAGCTCGGTCGGTGGTGACGTGCCCGTTCGCGATCTGCTTGGCGGTACCGGCCGCCGCACGCCCGCGCGGCCCTAAAAAGTAATCTTGAATCCATTCGTCCGGTTCGCGCAACAAGTCCTCGATGGTGCCAAGCTTAACACGTTTGCCGATCAGCACCGCAACCTGGTCGCAAATCGCGTAAAGGCTATCCAGGTCGTGGGTAATCATGATCACGGTCAAACCGAGGGTGCGTTGCAGTTGGCCGATCAGTTCGTCGAAACGCGCCGCGCCGATTGGATCGAGGCCGGCCGTTGGCTCGTCCAAAAACAAGATCTCGGGGTCAAGCGACAAGGCGCGCGCCAGACCGGCGCGCTTGCGCATACCGCCGGACAACTCGGAGGGATATTTGTGGGCGGCCTCCGGCGGCAAGCCAGCCAGAGCGATCTTGATATCCACCAGATCGCGGCGTATGGCCCGGCTCAGCTGGCTGTGCTCCTTCAGCGGCACCTCGATGTTCTGCGCCACCGTCAGCGACGAGAACAAGGCGCCGTCTTGAAACAGCAAACCCCAGCGCCGTTTCAGGTCGCGCCAGCCGGCATCGTCCAAGGCGCATGTATCCTGGCCGAACACCTCGATACGGCCCGCGGCGGGGCGCATCAGGCCAACGATCTCGCGCAGTAGAACCGACTTGCCGGAGCCGGAGCCGCCGACGATCCCGACCACCCGGCGCGGATCGATGTCGAGGTCCAAATTTTCGTGAATCACCTGTGGTCCGAAGCGGGTGCAAAGCCCTCGGATTCGGATGATCGGCCCGTTCTGCTGATCGCGCGCATTCATCGGCCAAGCCTAGATCTTCAAATAGGAGAACATGATCGAGAACATGGCGTCGATCACGATCACCAGGAAAACCGCCTCAACCACCGCGCGCGTCGTCTGCTGACCGACCGATTCCGCACTGCGCGACACCTTCAGCCCCTCGTAGCAGCCGACCAGTCCGATGATGAATCCGAAGATCGGCGCCTTGAGAATGCCGACCCAAAACGACCACATGGTGACTGCCTCGCTCAACTGCCGGGTGAACCGCACGAAGGAAATATCCAGGACCGCGGTTGCCATGACGGCGCCGCCCAAGAGGCCCATGATGTCGGCGTAAAAGGTCAGCAGCGGCATGACTACGATGAGCGCCAAGACCCGCGGGGCGACCAAGACTTCCATGGGGTCGAGACCGATGGCGCGCATGGCGTCGACTTCCTCGTTGACGGTCATAGTGCCAATCTGCGCGGTGAAGGCGGAGCCGGACCGCCCGGCGACCATGATCGCGGTCAAGAGGATACCCATCTCGCGCAGCACCCCGACCGCGACCAGATTGACAGTGAAAATCTGGGCCCCGAAGCGCGCCAGTTGATCGGCGCCCTGATAGGCCAGGACCACGCCGATCAGGAACGAAATCAAGCCGACGATCGGCATGGCGTTCAGGCCCGACTGTTCCATGTGGCTGAACCAGGCGGTCCAGCGCAGACGCCAAGGCTTGACCGCCAGGCGGAATAGCACGCTGACCGTGTGACCTAGGAAATTGGTCAGGTCGCGCCCTTCCCGGCAAATGAAGACGGTCGACGCACCAACCCGCAAGAGTATGGCGATCAGGGGATTTTCCGGCTCCGGCTGCGGCGGGCAGGGAATGTCGCTCTTGGCCACGGTCTCGATCAGGCCGGCGGTTGCCTTGCCGGCGCCGACCAATTCGACTTCCAAGCCCTGGGCGCGGAATTGTTTGATGGTCTTGTAGACCAGCCAAGCGCCGGCGGTATCCATCGCCGCGACCGCCGCGATATCTAAGCTGACCCGGCGCGCGCCGGGCAGCGGCGCGGTATCGAGCGCCGCAGCCTGCTTCCCGATCCGCTGGGTTACCCAGGCGCCGCCGAGGGCGAAAGCCAGGGTATCCGCCTCCTGCCTAGCCTCGACCCAGGGCGTATCGTCGCCGGTGGTTTGGGACATGGCCATGGACGCCTAGGGGTCCGTTTCGGACGGCGTCGGGCGCGGAAACGCCGCGTCGATCTCGCCAATGGGCGCCGTTCCCGCATCCCAGGGCTTCGGAATCGCAAAGCAACCCGGCCGCTCATGCAGCGCTTGAAAGGCGCGCGCCTTTTCGGACTGCGTTAGGGGCAAGGTTTAACTCCTCTTGGATCGCGACTTGCACCGGCCTGGATAATCACGCGGCGTGGCTGGCCTCGGTCACCTGCGGCTCGTGGGTGACCGGGAAGTTGACGGAATTGGCAATGAAGCACTGAGCGTGGGCGTCCTTATGAAGGGCGCGGGCCTTGGCCAGGTCGCTGCCCGGCGCGACAACCACGCGCGGCCGCAAAGTCACTTCGCTAAAGTGCCCGCCGTTGTGTTTCAGAACCATGGTGCCGCTCGCGTCGTCTTCGTAGGAACAGACCTCAATCTTCGCGCGCGCGCAATCGGATAGATAGGTTAGCATGTGGCAGGCGGAAAGGGATGCAACCAAGAGGTCTTCAGGGTTGTGCAAGGCGGGATCGCCCTTGAACAGCGGATCGGCGCTGCCTACGATCGGCGGCTTGCCGGAAATCTCCACCGAATACTCGCGCGAATAGCCCGCGTAGTCCCTGACCGGCCCTCGGGTGCCGCCGGTCCAAATCAACTTCGCCGCATAGCTGTGTTCCTTGGCCATTTATGCCGTGTCTCCAGTTATTTCGGAAATGTCATGAGCGCGGCGACAAACAGCGCCTCGCGAAACGCCCGCACCAAATCAGCGCCCGCCCGCCAGCACCGGCAGATCTTCCGGTTTGCCGCCCTTGGACAGCATATCGTCCATGACGCCGTCCTCCATGCCGATCTGCAAGGCCTCGTTGAAGCGGTTGAAAAAGCCGCACAGGGCCGTGCGCAGAGTCAATTCCACGATCTGTTCCTCCGTGAAGTGCGCGTGCAACTGCGTGAATATCTGATCGCGGATCATTTGCGGCCGGGTCGTGACCTGGACCGCGTAATCGCGCACCAGACGGTCGCCCTCATCCAGGCCGGGGCAATCGGGCTCCAGGATACGCGCCGCGGTTTCGGGCGCCAGGCCCTGCTCGATCAGGCGCGGGGTGTGATGCGCCACGCAGTAGGCGCACTCGTTGAGCCTAGAGACCGTGACCACGGCGATTTCCAGATACCGCTTGGGCAGGACAGCCTCGTCCGCCATCTCCATGAGCATCGCCATCAGGTGGCGCAAGGCCGGCGGGCGATGGGCGAAGATCTTGACCTGATTCAAAAACGGGCCGTAGCTATCCGCGAACGCGCGGTAGATCGGCCGCAGGTCTTCCGGCACCTCCTCGATCGAAACGTCGCGTACGCGGGCCATGGGGCTCTCCTCGGTATTGGCGGCGGAGTGTACCGCGAAGCCGACTCAGGGTGAAGGGCGCCCCGTCCGGCCCCAATAGTCTATGGCGGCGGCGAGCGCCGCGCCGTGCGCCTCTGCCGCGGCCGGGCCCCGGTCCGGACCCTCGTAGCGGCCCAATTCGGCCAGAAGTTGGAAGAAACCCCGCCCGGGGATACCCGCCCCGGCGCGGCTCACCGCCAAGGCCGCGATCAAGGGCCGGCCGGCCGCGTGATCCTCGCGGATCAGGGTTTCGAGCGCGAGGGTCAGTTTGTGAATACCGTGTGGCGGCGGCACCGGCACCAGGGCGGCAAGATCGCGGTAGGTCACGGTCTGCCCGGCCTTGGCCAGCGGCAGCAGCGCGGCGCGAACGGCAGCGTTCATGGCAGGGTCCGACATACCAGCCAGAATAGGCCCGCGGCCGCCGCTCGGCACCATGAAAGGCCTAGAAATCGGCGATGAGGGGCAAGGCAAGAATAAGAACGAATGGAACGGCGAATACGGCGCCGACCAGAACGGCCAGGCAATCGTAAACGAAAAGCGGATTCTTTTTTCGATAGGTAATTCGCTGTGGCATGGTCTCGCCCTCTCCGAGATGGGGCGCGCGGCCCCTGGTGTTCATGTCTCCGTGTTCATGGGGACTACCTAACCGGAGACGGCCTCCCGGAGATGTGACCGCAGTCACAGCGGCATCGTTCCAGGTGTGACGGACGTCACGCCGGCGATACTTTTCGGAAATATTATGGAAGATCGGGCCTGGATGCGCGCCTAGAGCCCGGTCACGCCAAAACCCGCGCCGATCCGATCATTTCGGCCCCGGCCTGCGCCATGGCGGCCTTGGCCGCGGCGAGCGAACCGTCGAGATCGATGGCGCGGCAGGCGTCCTCGATCACCAGGCAGGCGAAGCCCTCGCGCGCCGCGTCGACGGCCGAGAAATGAACGCAAAAATCGGTCGCCAGTCCGGCCAGGAACACACGCCCGAATCCGCGCGTACGCAGATAACCGGTCAGGCCGGTTGGCGTGGTTCGGTCGTTTTCGAAAAATGCGGAATAGGAATCGATCTCGGGGCGGAAGCCCTTGCGCAGTATCAATTCGGCCCCGGTGGTGGCCAGATCCTTATGAAACGCCGCGCCCGGCGTATCCTGAACGCAATGATCCGGCCACAGGGTTTGCGGGCCGTAAGGCATCTCCACGGCTTCGAAAGGTGCGTGCCCGGCATGAGCAGAGGCGAAGGAGCGGTGCCCCGGCGGATGCCAATCCTGGGTCAGCACAACATGAGCGAAGCGCGCCGCCAAGCGGTTGATGAGCGGTACCACGGCATCGCCGTCCGGCACCGCCAGGGCGCCGCCGGGACAAAAATCGTTCTGCACGTCGATCACGAGCAGGACATCCGAGGCCTCGGGCGCGATGGGCTGGGTCATGGCAAACAGGATAGCCGGGCGGCGGAGCGAAGGCAAAATCCTGCGAAAAAGAAAAGGCGTGGTCCCGAGACCGGGGACCACGCTAGTTCACCCGGGAAAACGGGCCCGAACAGAAGGCATCGGGCCCGTACGGGCGGAGACTTAGATGCCCCCGACGAAGGGTGCGACGATGACGAGAATGAAGGGAGAGGCGATCAAGGTGCCCGCGAAAACCGCCAGGATATCGAGCGTGACGATCGCCCCTTTGCGTAGGAGGATAAAGCGCTCTGCCATGGGATTGTCCTCTCCGTATCGGGCGGTGACGCCCTCGTGTTCCGATGGAGAAGACTTAACTACGGCACCGGTCGCGAAGAAGTGACCGGCATCACACAGGCTATGACGCCAGCGTGATCGCGGTCACACTCGCAGTGCTTTTGCAGCAATTTTGACGGAACGTTGCTGAATTCCGGCCGATTCCGGGGGCACCGGGCAGCCCCGGCCCGGTCCTACTGGACCAAACTGTCCAGGCGCATCAGGCCGGCGCCGATGATCGGGCCATTGCGGCCATGCTGCACCAGCACGGCGCAGGCGAAATTGCCGTGCGCGGCGGCGCTATCCAGGTTGAGTGGAATTTCCAGGCGCTCGCCCATCCAGGTTCCCAGCCGCTCCATACGCCGCACGATGTTGGTGTTGCGGATCGTGCGGCCGGCGTTTTCGCCGCGCTTGACGTAGGTATCCTGGCCCTCGTCAAAAACCGCGAGCCAGATGGTCGCCCCGCGATCCGGCGCATGGCCCTGGGGTATGACCACCCGGCCGCCGTCGCTAGGGATGAACTCGATGGCCATGGGCTTTGGCCGCGCGGCCGCCTTTTCGATGGTCGCCAAGACCTCGTCACGGCGCGAGCCCACGATATTGTACCGACCGTCGATGACGATCTGGGGCGTATAGATGTAGCGCAGGCCCAATTCCTCGGCATAGCGGCGCTGCCGCTCGGTATTCTGCGCGCTGCCATAGGGATCCTTCCAGCCGATGTAGTCCCAGTAATCGATATGCAGGGACAGGGCGATCACGTCGGTCCGCCGCGATAACTCGTCCAGCAAGGCGTCGGCCGGCGGGCAGGAACTACAGCCCTGAGAGGTGAAGAGTTCGACCACGACCAAGCTGTCCGCGGGCGTGGGCGCGGCGGCCCAGGCGGGACCGGGCACCGCCCAGGCCAGAATGAGCGCGGCGGCGAGGCTCGCGAATTGGGTCGCGCGTCGGAGGGGCGGTCTCGGCATGATCGGACGATACGCAAGGTGCCCGGTCACAAGCGAATCACGTTCGGGTGAGACAGCGGTCACCCCAGAGAGGTTTGAAAACACTCCTAAATTCGCCTCTCTGACCTTGCCCGGCCAAGCCCTGCTTGCCATAGTTCCGGACCTGTTTTGCCCCTTGGGAAGCCGCCATTATGATCTACCTCTTGCGCCACGGCGAGACGGTTTGGAACCGCGAGGGCAGGATACAGGGCCACCGGGATTCGCCCCTGACCCGCACTGGGATCGCCCAAGCCGAGGCCATGGGCCAGCGGCTGCGGCGCCAAATCGACGATATCCGGCCCTGGGCGATAACCGCCAGTCCCTTGGGCCGGGCCTGGCAAACCGCCGCTATCGTGGCGGAAATCCTGGGTCTGGCGCCCGAGGGTGTCGCGCACGAGCCGCGCCTGGCCGAGATGGGTTTCGGCGCCTGGGAGGGCTCGACCTACCAGGAAATCGACGATGCCGATGCCGATGCCGATGCCGATGCCTGGGCGCGGCGCGACGCGGATCACTGGAACTTCCGTCCGCCCGGCGGCGAGAGCTACGGCGACCTGGCGCAACGGGTCGAGGCCTGGCTGAGCCCAATTCCGGAGGCCGCGAGGCTGATCGTGGTTTGCCATGGCGGCACCGGGCGTGCGGTGCGGCATAACTACGCCGGTTTGGGCAGCGAGGTCACACTCGCGCTGTCGATCAAGCAAGACGAGATTTACCGCCTGCGCGACGGCGCCATCGATGTCTTGAAGACAGACCACAGGGCCGGTGATGGCAAAACCTTATGAACGCGGCCCTCTACATCGCGACCGTGCTTTTCTGGGGTACGAGTTGGCTGGCAGTTAAACTGCATCTTGGCGTGGTCGCGCCGGAAGTCTCGCTGGTTTATCGTTTCGCCATCGCGGCGGTTTTGACTTTCGCGATCTGCCTGTGCTTGCGCAAACCAATGCGCTTCTCCCTTATTCAGCATGGTTTCATGGCCGTACAGGGGTTGTTTCTATTCTCCACCAATTTTTACTTGATCTATCTGGGCACGCAGTACCTGACCTCGGGCCTAGTCGCGGTCGTCTTCTCGCTGGTCGTGGTCTTCAATATTTTTGGGCAAGCTTTGTTGTTTCGTACGCCAATTGAGGCACGCGTCTTGTTGGGCGCCGCCTTGGGTCTGGCGGGCCTGGTGGTTGTGTTCTGGCCCGAAGTCGCCGCCTTCGACCTGACCAAAGACGGCACGCGCGGCCTTTTGCTGGCCCTGGCCGGCACCTTGTCCGCGTCCCTGGGCATGCTGACCTCTGCCTGGAACCAAAGCCGTCGCGCCTTACCGGTGTTTCAAACCAATGCTTACGGCATGATGTATGGTGCCATTCTAACGCTAGGCATTTGCTTGGTGAACGGCAGCCCCTTCAACTTCGACCCCTCGCCCATTTATATCGGCGCCTTGCTGCATCTCGCGGTCTTGGCCTCAGTTGTGGCGTTTTGGACCTACCTAACCCTGGTCGGACGCATCGGCGCCGGCCGTGCCGGCTATGTCACCGCGGTCTTTCCCCTGGTCGCCTTGACGCTTTCGACCTTGGTCGAAAGTTACGTATGGAGCGCGGCCGCCGTCCTCGGCGTTGGGCTTATCATGCTCGGCAACATCGCCATTCTGGGCAAGGCCAAACCCGCCTGAGGTTGGCGCGCCGGATGGAATTGCCCTAGGTTTAGGCCCCATGCATAGGGAGTAAAGCCATGCTGCAAACGACAATCGCGGGAAGTTTGCCCAAACCGTCCTGGCTGGCCGAGCCGGAGAAGCTCTGGGCTGAATGGCGCACCACCGGGGACGAGTTGGAGAACGCCAAACGGGACGCCGCCCTGGTCTGGCTCAAGGAGGAAGAAGACGCCGGCATCGACATCGTCGGCAACGGCGAACAGTTCCGCGTGCACTTCGTGCATGGTTTTCTGGAACAGGTCGCGGGCATCGATTGGGCCAAGAAGACCAAGATGGGAATCCGCGACAACCGCTATGTGGTCGACGTGCCGACGGTGACCGGCCCAGTCGCGCGCCGGGGCTCGATCCACGGCGAGGAAGTGCGCTTCACCCGCGCCCACACCGAACGCAAGCTCAAGTTCACCCTGCCCGGCCCCATGACCATCTGCGATACCATCGCCGACGCGCACTACGGCAAACGCGCGGACATGGCCATGGCCTTCGCCGAACTTCTGAACCAGGAGGCCCGCGAGCTCGAAGCGCTCGGCGTCGACGTCATCCAGTTCGACGAGCCGGCCTTCAACGTCTTCATGGACGACGTCAAGGACTGGGGCATCGCGGCGCTGCACAAGGCGCGCGAGGGCCTGACGTGCACCACTGCTGTGCACATCTGCTACGGCTATGGCATCGAAGCCAATATCGAATGGAAGAAGACGCTGGGCAGCGAATGGCGCCAGTACGAGGAGATTTTCCCCGCTCTCAACAAAAGCCGGATCGATCAGGTCTCGCTCGAATGCGCGAATTCCAAGGTGCCGCTCTCTCTCATCGGTCTCTTGAAGGACAAGCAGGTCATGGTCGGCGCCATCGACGTCGCCTCTCAAGAAATCGAGACGCCGGAACAGGTCGCGGCAACCATCCGGGCGGCGGCGGAATTCGTCGATCCCGCGCGCATGCTGCCGTGCACGAACTGCGGCATGGCGCCCCTGCCCAAGCCCGTGGCGGAGGGCAAGATCCGCAGCCTCGCCGCCGGCGCCGCCCTGGCCCGCAAGGACTTCGGCGGATAGCTCGGATGCGGGTGAACCACAGAGGCTCAGAGAATTTGAAAATACTTGATTCATGTCATGCCCGGACTTGACCCGGGCATCCATCGCGCCGCTGCGCCGTGGATCGCCGAGTCAGGCCCGGCATGTACATTCTATCAAACTTGCTATTCTCTCTGTGCCTCTGCATCTCTGTGGTGAAAGAATCGCCCATGCCACCCCAAGACGACTCGCCGCAAATCCTGCGCCTCTGGCCGACGCTCATGCTGCGCCACCGCCTGCCTGGCGCGGCGGCGGCCAATCCGGTGTTGCTGGAGCTGATCGGCGAGTTGGAGGCCAAGGACGCCCAACTCACCACGAACTATCTGAAGGACAATCTGTTCGAGAGCGATCACCCGGCGATCGCCTGGCTGCGCGATTGCATCAACCGCGCCACCATCGATTACATCCGCGCGACCGAGATCGACTACGAGTTGAAGTGGAGCGTGCAGGGTTGGGCCAACGTCAATCGATTCGGCGACTACCACAACCTGCACAACCATCCGCGCGCCTGGCTATCGGGCACATATTACGTTCAGGTGCCGGCGCAACCCGAAAGCCCGCCGGGCCGCGACGACCGCAATCCCGGCGCGATCAGTTTCTTCGATCCGCGCGCCCAGGCCAACATGGTCGCCGTGCGCGGCGATCCGCAGGTCGAGGCCGAACACCGGGTGTTGCCGGCGGCCGGGGAAGTCCTGCTGTGGCCGGCGTTCCTGCATCACCTGGTACATCCAAACCTGGCGCAGGAGACGCGCGTCTCGGTCTCCTTCAACATTATGCTGAAGTGGCAGGACAGCTATCTGCCGTGAGGCTGCTCGGCCGCTAGGGTCCGGGCTTCTTCGCCACGATGAACAAGGATTTTCCTTTGCCTGGCTGCCATTGATAGTCGATCTCAAAGCCGGCATCGGTCAAACTGTCTTGCAGCTCCTTCGTGGTGAAGACCTTCACCAGAGGTATCAAGCCAAAGAATTTTCCGATCGGCCCAATGACTTTAAAGAACTTCATCGTGTCTCCAAGGCATGCCGTACTGCTGACGAAGATGCCGCCCGGCTTGAGCATTTTTTGAACCTTGGAAATGACGGCTTCCTTGTTTTCCAGCAAGTGTAGGATGCTGAGCCCTAAGACGGCATCGAAGGTCTGATCGGGCGCGCTGAATTCATCGACGGTGGCGCGTTCGAACGTAACATTCTCGATATTGGCCGCGTCAGCCTTGCCTTGGGCGATTTCGATCATTCTCGAGGAAATATCGATGGCCCGAATGTGTTTCACGAAGGGCGCATGGGCGATGGCAGTCGAGCCCGTGCCGCAGCCAAACTCCAATACCTCCATATCCGGCCGCAGATATTCGCGCGTGACCCGCAGTTTCTTCTGATAAGCGTCTTCATCGGCAACCGGTTTTCTCGAATAGCGGTCGGCAATCCTGTCCCAGAATTTGCTTGGCTGACTCATAGTCTTTTCCATCTATTTCACCGAGGTTGTGGCGCGAAATATCGATAGCATCAAGCTTGAACGGGGCCGGCAGCACGCGGGCGAGCGCTGGCGAGAGCCGGGGTCTTCGGCGAGATGCCGGTTCCGGCGTATGCCCAAAGATCCCGGGCCAAGCCCGGGACGACGGTGGGGCTTAGATGCTCAATTAGGAAACGAGCCACAGAGTCATTGAGGCACAGAGAAATCCAATACCAGCGCAGACTCTGCGTCTCTGTGGTGAACTCTACGCCCTAATGTGCCTCGGCCCAATTGGGGCCGGTGCCGGCATCGGCGACCAGAGGGACCGAGAGTTCCAGCACCGGCGCGCAGGCGTTTTCCATCACCGCCTTGACCACTTTCGTGGTCTCTTCGACTTCGGCCTTGGGCACCTCGAAGAGAAGTTCGTCGTGAACCTGGAGCAGCATGCGTGCGCTGAGCCTTGCTTCACTCAGCGCCGGGGGCACGCGGATCATGGCGCGCTTGATGATGTCGGCGGCGGTGCCCTGGATCGGTGCGTTTATGGCGGCACGTTCGGCGAAGTTGCGCCGCGCCGGGTTCTTGTCCTTGATCCCCGGCATGTGGACCTTGCGCCCGAACAGGGTCTCGACCAGGCCGTGCTCGCGGCAGGCCGCCTTGGCCCGCTCCATGTAATCCTTGATCCCTGGATAGCGTTCGAAATAGGCCGCGATGTAGGCCTTGGCCTCGCCTTGGGGGATGCCCAGGTTGTTGGCCAAGCCGAAAGCCGAGATGCCGTAGATGATGCCGAAGTTGATCGCCTTGGCCTTGCGCCGGGTCATGGGGTCCATGCCCTCGACCGGCACGCCGAAGACCTGGGCGGCGGTGGCGGCGTGAATGTCCTGGCCCTCCAGAAAGGCCTGGCGCAGCGGTTCGACCTCGGCGATGTGGGCGGCCAGGCGCAATTCGATCTGACTGTAATCGACAGACAGCAAGACATGGCCCTCCTCCGCGACGAAGGCGTAGCGGATTTTGCGGCCCTCCTCGGTGCGGATCGGGATGTTCTGCAGGTTGGGGTCGTTGGAGGACAAGCGTCCGGTCGAGGCGACCGCCTGACTGAACGAGGTGTGCACGCGCCCGGTGCGCGGATCGATCTGCGCCTGCAGCGCCTCGGTGTAGGTGCTGCGCAGCTTGGTTAATTGGCGCCAATCCATGACCCGCGCCGGCAGGTCGTGACCCTGCGCGGCCAGGCCCTCCAACACTGAAGCATCGGTGGTGTAGGACCCCGACTTGCCCTTCTTAATGTTGCCGGTGTTCAGGCCCATCTCGTCGAACAGAATTTCGCCCAGCTGCTTGGGCGAGCCAATGGTGAATTCGCGCCCGGCGAGCTTGTGAATCTCGCGTTCCAGTTCCGCCGCGCGTTGGGCGAAATCGTTCGAGAGTGTGCGCAGGGCATCGCGATCAACCTTGATGCCGTCGCGCTCCATCGCGGTCAGCACCGGCACCAGCGGCCGCTCCAAGGTCTCGTAGACCGTGGTCATGCGATCCGCCACCAAACGCGACTTCAGCGCGCCGTGCAGGCGCAGGGTGACATCGGCGTCCTCGGCGGCGTAGTCGCGCGCGATATCGAGCGGCACCTTGTCGAAGGTAATCTGCGACTTGCCGCTGCCGGCCACGTCCTTGAACTTGATGGTCTCGACGCCCAGATGCAGGCGCGCCAGCTCGTCCATGCCATGGCCGTGCAAGCCACCGTCGAGCACATAGGACAGCAGCATGGTGTCGTCCATGGGCGCGACCTCGATGCCGTGGCGGCCGAGCACCAGCATGTCGTACTTCAGATTCTGCCCGATCTTGAGGACGCTCGGGTCTTCGAGCAGGGGCTTGAACGCCGCCAGCGCCGCCTTCATCGGGATCTGCTTTGGCACCTCGGCGGCGTTCTCCAGGTCCAACTCGCCGCCCGCCGCCGCGCCGGTGTGGCCCAGCGGAATGTAACAGGCCCGCCCGCCGGAAAGCGCCAGGGAGACCCCGACTAGATCGGCGCGCAAGGCGTCCAGCGAGGTGGTCTCCGTATCGACCGCGACCGTGCCCTCCTCCACGGCGCCGGCGATCCAGCGCTCGAGCGCCTTTATGTCCTGGACCAATTCGTATTCTGCCACTGTTTCCTTGGGCGCGGCCTCCTCCACCGGGACGGTGCCGTCATCCAGAACATCGCCCAGGCGCGCGATGACCGAACGGAAGCCGTTCTCCTCCAGGAAGGCGCGCAGGGCCGCCGGGTCGGGCTGACGCAGATGCAAGCCTTCCAAGCCGACCTCGAGGGTCACGTCGTCCTTGAGCTGTACCAGTTGCCGTGAGATGCGCGCTTGATCGGCGAACTGCAGCAGGTTTTCGCGCCGTTTAGGCTGCTTGATCTCCCCGGCGCGGGCCAGCAGGGTTTCGAGATCGCCGTATTCCTGGATCAGGAGGGCCGCGGTTTTCACCCCGATCCCCGGAACGCCGGGCACATTGTCGACCGAATCCCCGGCCAGGGCCTGAACCTCAACCACCTTGTCCGGGCCGACGCCGAATTTTTCCTCGACTTCCTTGGGCCCGATACTGCGGTTCTTGACCGGGTCGAACATGGCGACCCCGTCGCGTACCAGCTGCATGAGGTCCTTGTCGGAGGACACCACGGTGGCCTCGAGGCCCGCCTCGCGCGCTTGCTTGGCATAGCTCGCGATCAGGTCGTCGGCCTCGAAACCGGGCAGCTCGATACAGGGCAGGTTGAACGCGCGGGTCGCCTCGCGGATCAATTCGAATTGCGGGATCAGTTCCTCGGGCACGTCAGGGCGCTGCGCCTTATATTCCGGGTAGATCTCGTTGCGAAAAGTCTCGCGCGCGGAATCGAATATGACCGCGATGCCCTCGGCCTCGGTGTCGGCCAGGAGCTTGATCAGCATGTTGACGAAGCCGAACACCGCGTTGACCGGGGTGCCGTCCGGCCGAGTCATGGGCGGCATGGCGAAAAAGGCCCGGAAAATATACCCCGAACCGTCGATCAGATAGATGTGATGGGGGTGGTTGGGGTCTTTCCCCGGGGCGGATTCAGGCATGCTCATGCGCCGGAGAATGCCGGAGCGGCGCGTGCCTGTCGAGGGGCCCGGGAACCGGTATCGGGCCGGTTCTGCATTTCCCTGTTATTCCCTGCCGAGCAGGGAAATAACAGGACGCCCGCGCCGCGCCCGTCGATGCCGGATTTTAGACCGGCATGTAGTCCGAGGTGAAGTCCTGGAATTTGCCGCTGGGGCCGCGCGGAATGCGCTCAACCTCCACAATCTCAAGGGTTTCGGCGCGCTCGCCGATAGCCGCCGCCCAGGCGGAGCGCACGGCGTTGTGGAAAGCCGGCGGCAAGGGCCCGGCGACGGCGGCTCGCAGCTCGAAGCGGCCGTCGCGGTACTGATGCACCTGAAATTGCCGCAATGGTCCAATCGCCTCGGCCGGCAGGCCGTTCACGGCAGTCCGCAGGGCGAGGAACAATTGGTACGAACCTTCCGGCAAAGAGATGTGGCGCCGATAGCGCCCGGTCAAATTACCGAAGGAGGGCAGGCTGCGCCCGCAGGGACACGGGCCCGCCACGGTCTCGGCCATATCATCAGTGTCGTAGCGGATCAGCGGCATGGCCGGGTTACGAAGCGCCGTCACGGCGATGCGCCCGGTTTCGCCGGGTGGGCATGGCTGCCCCTGATCGTCCACGATCTCGATTAGGCAATGCTCGGCGTGGACATGATAGCGCCCGGCGGCGCAACGCATGGCCATGAGTCCGACCTCGTTCATGCCGTAATTCTGATGCACCGGGAGAGCAAGCGAGCGCTCGACAAACGCTCGCGCGGAAGGACGCATATCCTCGGTAATGCCCAAAACCGATTCCAGGCTATCGACCAGTGTCTTGCCGGCGGCGGTGTAACAAAGATGCTCCAGCCACGAGGCGCGGGAGCAGAGATAGGCCGGGCGCTCAGCCCGCAACCACTCGATTTGCCGCTCTACCGGTGTTGACAGAGATAGACCAAGCCAGGGTCCGGTCTCGAAAAACGTCCCAGCATAGCGCCAACGTGACAAGCGGCACGTGACACCGGCGGGGTAAGTTCCGCCCTCGCGCCGCAAAGGTAATTCGTTCGAAAATCTCAGGAAAGCAATTGCCTTGCTAGGGTCGAAGCGGCACCAACGGTATTGCCGCTGGGCCAGATAAGTGAACATCGTGTTGCTCGAGACGGTATGATGGGTCTTCGTCGGTTGCCCCGTGGTGCCCGATGTTGAGAAGACACTGTAGTGCTTTTCGCCGCGCGGCAGGCGGGCCGGCCGCAAATGATCGCTGCTCTCGCGCACTTGATCCTTGTCCAGCAGCGGCAGCTTGACCAGGTCCTCCGGCGTTTTCACGTCTTCGGGTTTGAGCCCGCGCGCGGCGAAGGTATCGCGATAATAGGGCACTTGATTGGCAGCGAAGCGTACGATCCGCGTTAAGGCGGCCGCTTGGCGATCGTGCTGTTGCGGCCCGGTCAGAAATTCGTTCTCGACCAAGCGGTCGAAAACCTTCAGCCCGGCAAATCGTGACCGCAGGTGCCAGCGGCGCTGCTCTTCCCGCTCCTGGCTTAGATTAGTGGCGACAGGTGCATTCACTTCTGGCCTATGGGATCTCGCAGCGGAAGTCCTCGAACTTGCCGCCGGCGCTGCGCGGTATCTCGTCGTGGTAACTGAGCACGAGATCGAAGGGATGGCCGAGGCGATCGAGGATGATTCGGCGCAGCTTGGCTTCTTCTTCCTCCGTCAGGGGTGCGGAGGTCACCAGCTTGACCTCTAAGCGTTCAAGGGAGGTTTGCACGATTTGGTATTGGCGGATCGCCGGTATCTGGATGTAGCTGGGCTCACCGATCAAGGGCCAGACCTGTTCGCCGCCGGGCAGCCGCAGCATGTTGCGAACCCGGCCGAGAACCCGGTTGATTACCGGCAGGCCGCGCCCGCAGGGGCAGGTGCCGCCGGTTTCGGCCAAGTCGCCCAGCTCATAACGGATCAGGGGCATGGCGAAGTTGTGCAGACCGGTGACCACGACGCGGCCGGTCTCGCCGGCCCGGCACGGCGTGCCGTCTTCTCTCAGAATCTCCAGCAGCACGCCCTCGGACTGCACGTGATAGTGTTCGTGTTCCGGGCATTGCAGGGCCATGTAGCCGAGCTCATTGGCGCTATAGGCATCAACCACCTCGACCCCCAAGACCTCGCGGCAGGCGCTACGCGTCTCCGGCGTCAGAACCTCAGAGATAGTCCGCACCTGACGCAGGCGCGGCAAGTCGATCCGGTTGTCCTGGCAATGGCGCACCAAGGCCCGCAAGGCGGAAGGAAAGGTCAGCAGGTAATCGGGCTTTACCCGGACCAGCCACTCGGCCTGCTGGGCTATCGGCGTGACCACGCTCAAACCGGCGGCCGGGCCGCTCGGATAAATCGCGGCCACGGCCCCGCCCCAGTTGGAATTCCGGACACCTTTGGGGAAACTTCCGACGCCGGTCGGCAAGGCCCGGATCGAGGCCAGCTTGCCGCGGAAATCGCGGCCGTGCCACAGGTGGTCGCGCAAGGTGAAGGCGTTCCAGAATGCCTGTGTCACTTGGGTGCTTATGGATTCGATGGGCCGCCCGGTCGATCCTGAACTGGAGATCTTCCCGGTCCGGCCATGGCCCGCCGGCAAGGCCGTGCTGTGCAAGGCGGCGCCTGCGTTCTGGACCTCGGCGCGGGTCAGGATCGGAATTCGCGGCCAAATTTCCGGCGTCAAAGGCTTGCCCGGCACAAGCCCGGCCGCGCGCAGGCGGTCGCCGTAGAACGGCACGGTCTTGGCCGCATGGGCCAAAAGCACGCCGAGCTGACGCATTTGCCAGGCCCGCAGAGTCTCCGCCGGCCACCACTGGCTGCCGTCGAGCTGCTGCAACAGCGCCAAGTACCGCGCGACCTGCGGCGAGGGCAACGCGGGCCAGGCAATACCCGCCGTGGCGGAATGGGGAACCCGGTCGAAGGGATCGCGCGGCGGCATGGCGATTCGGCGACGTCAGCCTAGCCCGCCGGACACCCCATCGCGCGGCACCTCAGTGCCCGGCCTTGCCGGCGGCACCCGGTTTCAGCACGAACCGGCGGTCGCAATAAGGGCAGTCGATTTGCCCCCTGCCTTCCATGTTGAGCCAGACACGAGGGTGGCCAAGGGCCCCGCCGCTGCCGTCGCATTTGACCGTTTCGCTATCGGCCTCGACCACTTCGGGGGCGTCCAGGGGATTGTCCACCGTCATTCTCCACCTAAAAAATTCGATCGGCGGTGCTTGGCAGGCTCGACCCAAAGCCGTCCGCCGACGCGCCGGGCCTCGGTTGACCCTTAGAAGGGCGGATGATACCCATTGGCGCGACGCGATCAATGGTCGAAGGGCGGTAACACCACGCCCTGGAACTCGGCGCTTCGGCCGGGATCGCGCCGAAATCTTACCTAGCGACATCCATTCAACATGCCAGACGATCAAGCTTCTGTGGCAAGACACACGGCCATTCCCGCGCTGCCAGAATACGCGGTCGAGGTGCGCGGCCTCGACAAGCACTACGCCGCCAAGGGCCGGGGCGAAGCCAAGCACGCCTTGATCGAGGTCGACCTGGCGATTCCGCGCGGCTCCCTGTTCGGCCTTTTGGGCCCCAATGGGGCCGGCAAGTCGACCCTGATCAACACCCTGGCCGGCCTGGTCAACAAAAGCGGCGGCACGGCCCATATCTGGGGCTACGACATCGAGCGCCAAACCCGTCAGGCCCGCGCATCGATCGGCGTGGTGCCGCAGGAATTGAACGTCGACCCCTTCTTCACCCCGCGCGAGTTGCTGGAGCTTCAGGCCGGCCTCTACGGGGTGCCCCCGGTGGAGCGGCGCAGCGACGAGATTCTGAGTGCCCTGGGCCTGGCCGACAAGGCGGAGGCCTATGCCCGGACCCTGTCCGGCGGCATGCGGCGGCGCCTGATGGTGGCCAAGGCCATGGTGCACAACCCACCGGTCCTGGTCCTCGACGAACCGACTGCGGGGGTCGACATCGAGTTGCGCCAACAGCTGTGGGCCCACGTGCGCGACCTCAACCGCTTGGGCACCACGGTTCTGCTGACCACCCATTACCTGGAAGAAGCCGAGGAGCTGTGCGATCGCATCGCGATCATCAATCACGGCCGGGTCATCGCCTGCGACACCACCGAGGCCTTGCTGAGCCGCCTGGACAGCAAGGATCTGACCCTGGTGCTGGGCGCGGACATCGACGCCGTGCCCGAGGCGCTCCGCGGCTTCAATGTGGAACTCGCCACGCCGCGCCGCCTGGTCATTCACTACCAGCCGAGCCAGAGCCCGGTGCCTGCCATCCTGCGCGCGGTGACCGCCGCCGGCCTGGACGTGGTCGACATGACCACCGAGGAAACCGATTTGGAAGACTTGTTCCTGCAGTTGACCCGGGGCGCGCACGACGCCGCACCGCGAAACGGCAAGCGGAAGAATGGCCGCCGGCACTAGACGGCTGAATGGCGACCCCGCGATGGCGCGCGCGGGGGCACGCGTTGCTGCGGTTCTGCTGCTGCTCCTCCTAGCCGCCGCCTGCACGCCCCGCCTGGCACCGCCCGGGCCCGGCTTGAGCGCCGCCCTGGGCACGACCCCGAGCCTGAGCGAAACCCATTTCATCACCGAGGACGGCCTGGAATTGCCGCTACGTAGCTGGCCGCCGAGCCATGGCGGCCCACCCAGCGCGGTCATTCTGGCACTGCACGGATTCAACGACTATTCCAAGGCATTCGAAGACGCGGGCCGGTTCTGGGCCGCCCAAGGGCTCGCCGTCTACGCCTACGATCAGCGCGGGTTCGGCACCGCGCCCCATCGCGGCCTCTGGGCCGGCACCCCGGCCCTGACCGGCGACCTGCGCGCCGCCGCCGGCCTGCTGCGCGCGCGCCACCGGGGCGTGCCGCTCTATCTGCTCGGCGACAGCATGGGCGGGGCGGCGATTTTGGCGGCCTCGGCCGAGGTTCGGCCCTTGCCGGCCGACGGCGTGATCCTGGTCGCGCCGGCGGTGTGGTCGCGCGCCAACATGCCGGCGCTGTACCGCGCGACCCTCTGGCTCGGCGCCCACACGATTCCCTGGGCTACGGTCACCGGCCGGGGCCTCAAGATTCAGGCCTCCGACAATATCCCGATGCTGCGCGCCTTGGGCCGCGACCCCCTGGTGATCAAGGAAACCCGGATCGACGCCATTCACGGTTTGGTCGACCTCATGGACCAGGCCCTGGCGGCCGCCCCGGCGCTCGAGGCCCCCGCGTTACTCCTGTACGGCGACAAGGACGAAATCGTGCCCGAAGATCCGACCCTGCGCCTGTGGCAGACCTTGCCCGCCGCGGCCCGCGCGCGGCAGCGCCGGGCGCTTTATCCCAACGGCTGGCACATGCTTCTGCGCGATTTGGAAGCCGAGGTGGTGTGGCGCGACATCGCCGCCTGGATCGCCAGGCCGGCCGCGCCGCTCCCCTCCGGCGCCGAGGAGCGCGCCCTGGTCCGCCTGAACGGCGGGCCGTCTTAGCGCCCAAGCGCCCCGGCGCTCGAAACGCGGCACGCGGCACCCGGCACACCGGGCGACACCGCGCGCCAGCCGGTTTACGGGCACGCAAACTTGGAGTACGGTCCCGCCGTCCCGAAACCCGGCCCGGCCGCTTGGCCCGGCATCAAGGTTTCGCACTGGGGACCCGTAGCTCAGCTGGATAGAGTGCTGCCCTCCGAAGGCAGAGGTCACAGGTTCGAATCCTGTCGGGTCCGCCAAGAATTTCAATGACATAGACGGCACTTCGCACCCTGACCAACCCCGCGATGGGCGCGGAATGGGCGCGGAATCGCGTTCCCGTCCCGTTCATGATATCCGCCGGGACACACATACCGAGCGCATGCGGTTGAAGCTGGCGCTTGCCGATACAATCGTACTGGACCCAGAGCTCGGCAAGTTAGCGTGCCGCGTCGGGCTGCGCATGCTGTCCTACCTCAACTTCCGTACCCTGCGCATGTGGCCCGGCGCCGAGACATTGGCGGCTGAACTCGATGCCGATCCGCGCAACGTCAAGCGCGCGCTGTCGAGCCTGTGCGGACCCAAGGGCTATTTCCAGCGGGTGCCTGGAACGGGTCGCGGTCCTGGCAATCCGACAGTCTACGAGGCGCGGTGGGACCGTGCTTTCGAGGGCGCGCGTGTCGCAAAGGCCCGACGCTGCGAACTCGAAAAGGGGGTAAAAGCCGACACAAAAGGGGGTAAAAACGCCCCCTTAAAAGGGGGTAGCCCTGACACCCGATACCTTAGAGGGGAACTCTCTGAGAAACCCTGCTTACTGGATACACCGAGTAGGGGGAGAGAGGGGTCTGGGGAGAGAGGGGGCGAAATAAGCCCTCTGGCCGACGAGCCTGCGAACGGCATTCGCGACGCCAAGGTTGCTCGGCAAGACGACCAAGCGGCCGGTCCAGCGGTAGCCGGTCCACCATCGAGACAATTGCGCTGGCGAGCGGCCAAGGCTCGACCGCTTGGGCCTTGCGAACGCGCCGCACAACACCAGCGAGCGAAGGATCGGAGTCATGAAGACAACCAAGGCAACGGCATGTCGGCCTCTCAAAGCGGCGCGCCAACTGCGCCACAGGGCGGCGCAGCTTCGCAAGATGGCAGACGAACTGGACGCGACAGCGGACCAGCTTGCGCGGCCGGGTAGGACCGATGGCGAAGTGGCCGTACAACACAACCCGGTGGCGGAAGCTTCGCAAGGCGAAGCTCAGCCGTGATCCGCTCTGCGCATATTGCCCGCTTGGGCGCGTCACCGTGGCAACGCAAGTGGATCATCGCAAGCCGATATCGGCGGGCGGCGATGCTTGGGCCTGGGACAACCTGGTCTCGGCGTGCCCACCATGCCATTCGCGCAAGACGCAGCACGTCGACGTGCTCGGCAAGGATCGGGTGCCGGTGCAGGGGTGCGGCCAAGATGGCAGGCCGCTCGATCCAGGCCATCCCTGGAATGAAAAAATCTCTCAGGGCTGAGCAATACAAGACCGTGCGCCCAGTAAATAATTGAGTTAATTCGGAGACTTAGATAGCGATGGGACTTAGAGGTCCAGGATCAAACCGAAAGACGCTATTTCCCACCGCTGGGAAAAAGCGCCGCCGAAAGCATCCGTGGGAGCTCAAGGGCCTTTCGCGGGCGGCGCGGGTGATCGCGTTCCTGGAAAGCCTGCCTTGCACCAAGGGCTATGGCGCCGGCGAACCGCTCAAGCTTCTCGACTTCCAGAAGGACTGGATCGAGGCCGTCTACGCCGATGGCCAGGACGGCGAACGGATCGTCCGAACCGCGGTTCTCTCCGCCGGGCGAGGCAACGGCAAGACCGTTATGATCGCTGGGCTGTGCCTGGCGCATCTGGTCGGACCCGAGGCGGAACCGCGCGCCGAGGTCTACAGCGCGGCGGCGGTTCGCGAGCAGGCGGCCCTAATCTTCGCCGAGATCGAGGCCTGGATCGTGCGCGTCCCCTGGCTCAAGGACCGGCTGAATGTGAAGCGGTTTGGCAAGGTGATCGAGGATATTCCGACCGGCTCGCTTTACCGCGCGCTGGCCTCCGACGCGCCGGCGGCGCACGGCCTGGCGCCGTCATTTGTCGCGGCGGACGAGCTGGCCCAGTGGAAGCGCCGTGAGCTCTACGAGGTCTTGAGGACCGCAATGGGCAAGCGGGAATCGCCCCTCATGGCGGTCATCTCGACCCAATCGCCCAAGCCTAGCAACGTGCTTTCGGAGCTTCTCGACTATGGCGAGCGCGTGCGGGCCGGCGAGATCGAGGACGCCACATTCTACTCCCAGCTTCATGCCGCGCCGGACGACGCGGATCCCTGGATCGAGGAGACCTGGCGCCTGGCGAACCCGGGCCTCGGCATCATCCGGTCCCTGCCGGAAATGGTCCAAGAGGCCGGCCGGGCCCGGCGCATGCCGACCTTTGAGCCCGCGTTCAGGAACCTCTATCTCAACCAGCGCGTCGATGCCTCCGCCAAGGCGATTTTGCCGATCGAATGGGAGGCCTGCGGCGGCACCATCGACCTGGCCGCGCTCGAGGGCCGGCCGTGCTGGGCCGGCCTGGACCTCTCCGCCACGCGGGATTTGACCGCGTTGGTCCTGTACTTCGGCGAAGACGCCGGCGCGGTGGTTGCGCACTTCTGGCTGCCGGCCGAGGGCCTGGGCGAAAAGCAGGAAACCGACCGGGTTCCCTATCGCGCTTGGATCGAAGCCGGGCACATCACCGCGACTCCGGGCGCGGCCGTCAACAAGGGCTTCATCGCCGCGACCCTGGCGCACCTGGCGGCGACCTACGACATCAAGGGCATCGCCTTCGACCGCTGGGGCATGCCGGAGCTGCAGCGCATCCTGGCGGAAGAAGGAACCGAGCTGCCGCTGGAGCCCTGGGGTCAGGGCTTCAAGGACATGGCCCCGGCCGTCAACGCCTTTGAGGCCGGCATGCTCGACGGCCGCCTGAACCACGGCGGCAACCCGGTGCTGCGCTGGATGGCGAGCAACATGGTTTTCGAAACCGATCCGGCCGGCAACCGCAAGCCGGCTAAAAACCGCGCCATAGACCGGATCGACGGCATGGTCGCGCTGCTCATGGCCATGGGCCTGCACGCGCGCCAGCCCAAGGCCCGGGAGTACGATTTCTCGAGGTCGCTGGTTTTATCCGCATAGGAGGAACGTCCAATGGAAGTCTTAGCACCCAATGAGGGACAAATTTCGGTCGTCGCCTGCCCACATCCTTTCAAGGTGGCACGCACTGAATTGAACGTGCCGGCTGGCTTGACCCTGGCCGAGATTCTGGAGCGGGTCCAGCCGGATCCGGCGCTGCTCATGGGCGCCTATGTCGCGCTCGGCGACATCGAGGTTCCACAAGAAAACTGGCACCTGGTGCGGCCCAAGTCCGGCGCGCGGGTTATCATACGGGTCTGGCCGGGCGATTCCGGCGGTGGCAGCGGGAAAAAGACAGCGCTCCGTGCGGTTCTGGTGATCGCGGTGATCGCCGCCTCTGTTTATTTTCCGCCTGCGGCCGGGCTGGAGGGATTCGCGGCTGCTGCGGTCGGGGCGGGGATCGCACTTTCGCGAGACTGGGCACTCAACGTGCGTGCGCTGCCATGACGGCCTTTATCGCCACGCTATGCGAGAGCTTCGCGGTCTTGACCACGGATACGGAAAGTATCCACATGGTGACTGGAGAGATCGGGCGCGTTCGAAAAATCGAAATCGATCCGTACCGCCGGGTGATTATGACGGGTGCCGGGCCCGCCGGCTGCATCGGTCATTGGTTCGCCTTGCTCAACGACGGCGAATTCCTGCCTCCCGGAGACATCGAGGACATAGGGGACTTCGCGCCGGCGGCCATGCGCGCGGCCTGGCGCGACTATGCGGAGCGTGAGCGGGACAACTTTCCGCCCGGCCTGGTTGACCGCATGGCGATGGCACGAGTCGTTCACATCGGCATCGACGCCGCCGGGCGCCCGCTGGGTTTCGCCCACGAGTATCCCGAATTCGAGGCGCGGCGGATCGAGCCCGGCGCCGGCCATACCATGATGCCGCCGGCGCATCCCGACGGACCCGAATACGACTCGCTCAGCGTCATGTGCGCCGGCGCGCTGAACGGGCAAAATGTCGAGGGGTTTCACCTGGCCTTCATCAAGAACGCCGCCTGGCAGTCGCGTGCGGGGCGCATACCGGCGCTCGCCGATGGCCTAAAGACGCACGTGGGCGGGCCGACCTTGATTGTCAGGATCGACGCGGAGGGCTACGGCGTGAGCTTTGTAGACGGCCCGCAGACGCGCTACGAGCGGTTCAGGTGGCCGGGCTCTAAGCAGGCTCCGCGCTCACGAAATGCCAAGAGGCAGTGTTGACGATCTTTTCACTGCTGTGTGGGTTGCCAAGCTTGATCAGGGAACCTTCCACATCAAGGACAGTCCACACTCCTGCCTCATGCGTCCATTCACCGGACGAAGAAACAATCATGATGATCCTGTATTCTTTTCCAAGGCTGAACACGACCTCACTCCTGGTTATCTGTTTCGACGCTGCAGTTATCCTAGTCGATTCGTCCAGCCCTTGCGGCAAATATGGCGACCGAGGTGTGAGCCGACCGGCAACCTGACGCGTGCCGCTTGCGCGGCGCCGGACCTGGCATGACGCGCATTGCGGGGGATACATCCACCCGCATCAGGAACGTTCGCGGTCCTTCGGCCGAACAAAAGCGCATTTGCGATAGGATTCTTCCTATCTGAGAGAACAGCACGGGAACCCTGCGCAAAAATGCGCGTTCCGAGGAACGGGTCAGGATCGCCCATTGTACGCTTTGAAAACATGCGCACGGCCGTGCGCATTTTTGCGCGCCTCCTGGGTCGCGGACGGTCCGGTCGTGGCCTTGATGGGCCGGGCCATGGATGGCCTTGGCTATCTTATAAACCCTGACGACCGGTTCTAGGGTCCGGCCCCGTCCGGCACGGCAAAGATACAGGGGCGCCCCACCGGGCGCCCCTTTTTCTATGTTCTGTTTCCCGTGGAACGTTTCAAGGCTCCGCCGGCGACGGCGGGGCCTTTTCGGTTTCCCAAGATGGCGCTTGAGTTATGCGACAGTTTGTGGAAAATAACGGTATGGCCCGACCGAAGAAATCAGGCGACGCGTTCAGCTACAACGATCTGGCCGTGGTCGCCGGGATAAGCGGGCGCGCCGTTCGGCAGGTCGCCGAGGCGGGCTTGCTGCCGCAAGGCGATGGCATCCGCACGCTCAAGCGGATTGCGGTGATCGGCGCCATCGTGGCCGCCGGGGTTCCGCTCATGGCCGCCGCACAGGTCGCGGAAGCGCTGAACCTTGAATTCAATCAGGCCGATGGCGAAACGCCGAGCGGCTTGGACAACCTGTACCGGGAGCTGCCCCCGCACGAAATCCGCCTTTTGTCCGATCATAACGACTACTGGCTGCATCGGGCGCTCTGCCGCTACCCCGAAATCTATGCCCGCGGTCGGTCGATGCGCGGCGATGCAGTTCTCGAGATTGCAGACCGCGAGTTCGTTTTCGTCCGAGTCAAGGGCTTATCAGTGTCCATCCACAACCCCTTTGTGCCGGGTGGGTTGTCGAAGACGCCGCCGCCGGAGGGGCGGATTGAGGATTGGCGCCGCGGCGGCAACCCCGTGTTTGTGGCCTTCGTTGAGGACGTCGTGCCATTCGATGACGACGGCAAGCCGACCGCCGAGGCGATAGCACTAGATAGCAAAATGCGTGTTGCCTACGAGAACGCCGTAGGCCTGATCGCCGTCAACCTATCGCTGGCAATCCGCAATGGTCTCGACCAGCTCGCCGATCATCGGTCGGGTCAAAAAAAAAATTGTGAAATGACCATCCGTCACCACCCCACGGCGATTCCGGCGGCCGCGCGGCCCGGCCGGGCATACCAAGCGATCCTCCCCGGCCGTGGGGTGGCCCCGCCACATCGATCCGACGCGGGGGCTTTTCATCGGGGAAAGGTTCGCAAGGCCGCACTTCACTTCGTTCCACCGTCGCGATGACGGGGGCGTCCCACGGGCTCAGGTAGCCCAAGATGGAGTTTTTTTCTTATGACCATGAAAGACCTGCTTGAGACCCGCACCCGCCTGGTCGCGGACATGCGCGCCATCGCCGACAAGCCCGAAGGCGAGGGCGGCGACCTGAGCGAGGCGCAAGGGCAGCGCTTCGATGCCCTGAAGACCGAGCTGGAGGCGGTCGAGAAGAAAATCGAGCGCCAGGCCTTTATCGACGATGCGGAGCGCCGCATGGCCGGCCAGCCGGTCACCGGCACCGGCGACGGGCGCCTGGACGCGGCGCTGGGCGAGTTTAGCCTGGTCCGCGCGATCGCCGGCGCCGCCAACCTGGACGTGGACGATGGGCGCGAGCGCGAGCTGTCGCGCGAACTGGTCCGGCGTAGCGGGCGCACGGCGCAGGGATTCCTGGTCCCCTTGTCCGTCTTCCACGAGCCCGTCGAGCAGCGCGTCATCACCACCGCCGCGCCCGCCGGCGGGCCTGGCAGCAACATCATCGCGACCGACCACCTGGGCGGGCAGTTTATCGACCGGCTGCGCGCCGCCCTGCGGGTCCGCCAGCTCGGCGCCCGGGTGCTGAGCGGCCTGTCCGGGAACGTCGATATCCCACGCCTCAAGACCAGCGCCACGGCCGGCTGGGTCGCCGAGAATTCGGCCCTCACGCCCTCCGACGCCGAATTCGACAAAGTGGCCATGACGCCGAAACACGCCGGCGCCATCGCGGAGTTTTCCCGCAACATGCTCATGCAGTCCTCGCCCGATATCGAGCAACTGATCCGCCGCGACTTCGCCGCGATCCTGGCCGAGGCGGTGGATAACGTCGCGATCCAGGGCGGCGGCACGAGCGAGCCGGACGGCGTCCTGGCGACCACGGGCATCGGCGACGTGGCCATCGGCACCAATGGCGGCCCGATCACTTGGGACAGCGCGGTCGACCTTATCGCCGAGATTGAGATCGACAACACCGAGGGCACCGCCTTCCTGACCAACTCCAAGGTTGTGAAGTCGGCGCGCAAGACGGCCAAGGTGACCTCGACCGATAGCATGATGGTGATGGAATCCCCGCGCGAGCTGGCCGGCTTCCCGCTGGCCTCGACCAACCTGGTCCCCTCGACCCTGGACAAGGGAACCTCGACCGGGGTGTGCTCCGCCTTGTTGTTCGGTAACTGGTCGGACTTGCTGATCGGCTTCTGGTCCGAGCTGGATATCCTGGTCAATCCTTTCGAGGCCACCGCGTACTCGAAGGGCAACGTCCAGGTGCGCGGCATGATGACCCTGGACCTGGCGGTGCGGCATCCGGAATCCTTTGCCGCGATCAAGGACCTGACCACCTGATGACCGGGACCCTCACCCTGGAGCGGCGGCAGGCCACGGAAGTCCGTGTGGCCGGCCGCCGCCTGGAGGGCCATGCCGCCGTGTTCGGCGTCGAGGCCCGGATCGCCGATTTCGTCGAGGTCATCGCGCCCGGCGCCTTCGCCGCGTCCCTGAGCCAGGGCCAGGACATCCTGGCCCTGGCCGATCACGATCCGGCGCGGCTGTTGGCCCGGACCAGGAGCGGCACCCTGAGCCTGCGGGAGGATGCCAGAGGCCTGGCCTTCGCCCTCCAGGTGCCCGATACCCAGGCCGGGCGCGATGTGCTCGCCCTGGCCGAGCGCGGCGACCTGGGCGGTATGTCCTTCGGCTTCACCGTGCCCAAGGGCGGCGAACGCTGGCAGGGCCGCCGGCGGGAGCTGCGGGCGATTGACCTGAAAGAGGTTTCCGTCGTCTCCGCCTGGCCGGCCTACGGCGGCACCACGGTAGCGGCGCGGTGCCGCGTGCCGGCGCGCCTGGCCTTGGCCCGGTGCTATCTGGAGACACTGTGATGCGCTGGCCCTGGACGCCCAAGACCGAACGGCGCGCCGAGGATATTTCCTGGCAGGCCTTGGCCGCCCTGGCGCCTGCGGGCGGCGCGGTCACCGCCCGCATGGCCGAAAACCTCTCGACCGTCTTGGCCTGCGTTTCCGCCATCGCCACGGCCATCGCCAGCCAGCCGGCCTGGGTGTACCGGCGGACGGCCAAGGCGCGCGAACTGGACGAAGGCCACGCCCTCATGCGCTTGATCCGCCAAGGGCCGAACCCGCACCAGACCTGGCCCGATTTCCTGGAATGGCTGGTCGCCTCGACCTTGTTGCGCGGCAACGGCCTGGCGGAGATCCAGACCGACCCGCGCGGCACCCTGACCGGCCTGGTCCCGATTCCTTGGGAATTCGTCTCGGTCCAGCTTTTGCCGAGCGGGCGCCTGGCCTACGACGTGACCGAGACCACGAGACGCCGGCGCCTTCTCCAAGGCGAGGTCCTGCACCTGCGCGACCGCAGCGACGATGGCCTTGTCGGGCGCTCGCGCCTGCAGCGCGCAGCGGCCGTGGTTCAGGCGGGGCTTTCGGTGCAGGAATTTGCCGGCGCCTTGTATCAGAACGGCGTGCATCCGAGCGGCGTCTTGGAGGCGGACGGCGTCGTGGGCGCCGACGCCCTGAAGCATCTCAAATCGCAGTTCAAGGAAGCCTTCGCCGGCAGCGGCAACGCGGCCAAGGCCATGGTTCTGGACCAAGGGCTGAAGTGGAAGCCGGTCTCGATCAGCCCCGAGGATGCGGAGCTTTTGGCCTCGCGGCGCTTCACGACCGAGGAACTGGCGCGCCTGTTTGGCTGCCCCCCGCCGATCATCGGCGACTTGAGCCATGGCACCTTCACCAACAGCGAAACCGCCGGGCGCTGGTTCGCCCAGCACACCTTGACGCCCTGGATCCGGAAGATCGAGGCGGAGGCCGCGCGCTCGATTTTCTCCGAAGCCGACCGCGCCACGCACGAGTTGGAGCTGGACCTGTCCGGCTTCCTGCGCGGCGATCCGGAGACCCGCTGGAAGTCCCATGAGATCGGGGTCAAGAACGGCATCCTGGCGCCCAACGAAGTGCGCGAGGTCGAGGGCTGGAATCCGATCGAGGGCGGCGATGCCCTGCGCCCGGCTGGGCCGCCGGCCCCGGAGGCACGCGATGGCTAAGATCGACCCCGACCGCCTCTACATCGAAGCCGAGGCCGCCGCCGTCTTCAGCCTCAAGCCCCGCTCGCTGCGCACAGAGCGAGAAGCCGGCCGCATTGGCTACAAACGGGTCGCGGGCAAGATCATGTACCGGGGCAGCGATCTAATCGAATGGTTCAACCAGGGAGAAGCGCCATGTCGCGACGAAACCAGGGACCGAGGCTCGCCTTCCGCGCGGAACGAGGCGTCTATTACATCGTCTGGACCGAGGCTGGACGAAGCAAGCGATCTTCGACGGGCACGGGAGATATCGAGCGCGCTCAAGAGATGCTCGCGCGATTCCTCGACGGGCGACGGGCGCACGGGCCAGGTCCAGCCGATCCTAGCGGCTACGCGGTCCTGATCTGCCTGGAGAACTATGGGCGCGAGCACGCTGCGACCACGGCGGCGCCGGATCGGATCGGCTATGCCATCGACGCCTTGGCGACGTTCTGGAGCGGGCGCGTCGTCGCCGATGTTACGCGCGAGACCTGCCGTGCCTATGGGCGGAATCGCGGCGTGTCGGCCGGCACGCTGCGCCGCGAGCTCGGCACCATGCGCGCCGCGATTAATCATGAGGTTCGCGAAGGCCGCCTGACCCGGCCGGTGCATGTTTGGTTGCCCGCCAAGCCGGAAGGCAAGGATCGCTGGTTGAGCCGCGAAGAGGCGGCGTCTTTGCTGCGCGCCACGCGGCAAGAACCGAAGGTCCGGTTGTATCTTCCGCTCTTCGTCCTGATCGGGCTTTACACCGGCGCGCGCAAGGAAGCGATCTTGTCGCTGCGCTGGCCCCAGGTCGATCTTGAGCGGCAGCGCATCGACTTCAATCCGCCGGGCCGTGCGCGCACTGCGAAGGCCCGGCCGGTCATCCCGATCCCGCGCCGGCTTCTGACCTTCCTTTACATGGCACGGAAGCGCGGCGGCGACCTGGACTACGTGGTCAAGTGCCACGGCAGGCCGGTCAAGGACATCAAGCGCGCCTTCGGTTCGGCCGCGCGGCGCGCCGGCGTTCTGCCCTGCACGCCGCACACGATGCGCCACACAGCAGGTACTTGGATGGCACAGCGAGGCGTGCCGTTATTCGAGATCGCGGGATATCTGGGGCACAGCCACCAGCGGACCAGTGAGCTTTATAGCCATCATTGCCCAGACCATCTGGAACGGGCACGCCGCGCGTTCGATTGAGCTTGGGCGCGGAATGGGCGCGCTAACCGCGTCGCAGGACGCCGGAAACGGAGGAATTTGACGTGCAACACCTTGGGAAAGTGGCGGAAAACTGCGGAGACGCAGTTGCCGGGTCTTCTCCGAAGGCAGAGGTCACAGGTTCGAATCCTGTCGGGTCCGCCAATAAAATCAGATACTAATGTTATTGTCCCGCTTGCCCGCTCGCCGGTTGGCAACCGATTAGCAACCTGAGCGCCCATTTCGGATCGCTTTTTTTGCCAGAGCCCGGCTGAGATTGGGCGCCACAATTCGGTCGCGGAATCTGGCGGCCTTCCCCCTCTCCAGGGTTCAAGCCCTGGAAGCCGGCGCCAGACCTCGCCTTTGGCTGGAATTCGGCGATGCCCCGTCGGGTCCAGTATTTGCGCGGAGAAGGCGGCGGCCAAGAAGTCTTGTTTCGGGGCCCAGGCGGTTGGCCTTCTAACGGTACCCCGCTCCCACGTCGATCATCCATTCTGTCGGCGCGCTATCGTTCGTCCTGCGTGCTCAGGCGGCGAAACGGCAATTCCACATGATCCGCGGCTCAGGAGCAGGCGCCCTTGAAAGGCCGCTGCAAATCCCGGGGATCGCGCTAAGGGCCTCTCGCAAGCGGCGAAAAGCTTGAGTTAGGTCAATGCGAGCGGGCCCT
>JAJFGO010000097.1 GCA_021776095.1 Kiloniellaceae bacterium
TTGGCTGGGGTTCTTTTTTTTTTCATTGTGTTGGGGTTGGGGGGTGTTCTGGTGGGTTGTGGGGGGGGGGGGGGGGGGGGGGCCCCCCCGCCCCCCCCCACCCCCCGCAAGGGTCGAACCGTTGGCGAGTTATGCCGCCTGGGACACGCGCGTGGCTGCGCGCAAAGCCTGCTCCAGATCGGCCAGGATGTCGTCGATGTGCTCGATCCCGACCGAAAGGCGGACGTAACCTTCGGTCACGCCGGTAGCGGCCTGCTCCTTGTCGCTGAGCTGTTGGTGGGTGGTGGTCGCCGGATGGATCGCCAGGGAGCGCGCGTCGCCGATATTGGCAACGTGGTAGAACAGCTCCAGCGCGTCGATGAAGCGCTGTCCCGCCTCCTTGCCGCCGGCCAGCTCGAAACCGACCAGGCCACCGAAGCCGCCCTTCAGATAGGTCTCCGCGCGACGCTTCTGCTCGGGATCGCTATGATGACCCGCGTGGATTACCCGGGTGACCTCCGGATGGCCGTCCAAAAACTCAGCCACTGCCTGGGCGTTACGGCTATGTTCGCGCATGCGCAGTGGCAGGGTTTCCAGGCCTTGGATGAACTGGAAAGCGTTGAAGGGGCTCATGGCCGCGCCCAAGTCACGTAGCAGGGTGACACGTGCCTTGATGATGTAAGCGACCGGTCCCAGGGGCTTGGTCGCCTCGGTCCAAACCGCGCCGTGGTAGCTGGGGTCCGGCTGGTTCAGCATGGGGAAACGGTCGGCGTGCTTTTCCCAATCGAAGTTGCCGCCATCGACAATGACACCGCCGATCGAGGTGCCGTGGCCGCCGATGTATTTGGTGGTCGAATGCACGATAATCGCGGCGCCGTGATCGAACGGCCGGCACAGCACCGGTGCGGCGGTGTTGTCGACGATCAGCGGTATGCCGAGTTCGTGGCCGATATCCGCGACTTCCTTGATGGGAAAGACCGCCAGTTTCGGGTTCGGCAAGGTTTCCGCGAAGTAGGCGCGGGTCCGGTCGTCGGTCGCCCGGCGAAAGGCTTCCGGGTCCTTAGGATCGACGAAGCGAACCTCGATCCCCATGGTCTTGAAGGTATTGTTGAAGACATTCCAGGTGCCGCCGTACACATCGGTCGAGCTGACGATGTTGTCGCCGGCATGGGCGATGTTCTGCACCGCCAAGACCACCGCCGCCTGTCCTGAGGCAACAGCCAGGGCTGCGGCCCCGCCCTCGAGTGCGGCGACCCGTTGCTCCAGGACATCGCAGGTCGGGTTCATGATCCGCGAGTAGACGTTGCCCATCTCCGACAGATTGAAAAGCTTACCCGCATGCTCTGCGCTGTCGAACTGGTAGGAGGTCGTCTGATAAATCGGCACGGCCACCGCATTGGTTGCCGAATCTCGGCGATGGGCGGCATGCAGGACGATGGTCTCGGGATTGGTATGAGTGGTCATGTCACAAACTCCTTCTGGGTTACGTGGTGGGTACGGGGTACAGAGGTGAAAAATGCTATGCCTAGAGCGACGCCTAGGCCGCCAAGCGAACGACGGCCCGGTGCCGCTGCAGATGTTCAACGATGGCTCGGTTGACCGGCTCGGCGTGAGTCAGCGGCAACATATGACCTGCGCCCGACACGACGTTCAGGCGGCTGCGCCCCAGCGCCAGGTCGAGCAGGGACACGATCCGCCGGGTCGCCGGTGGCGAAACGGTCCCGCACATGAGCAGGCTCGGCACGCCCAAGGTGCAAATATCCTTGAGGGTCAGGGTCTCGGCCATCGCGGCGCCGAAATCGAGCGGCACCTTGGGCGCGACCGCCGCAACCTTTTCCCGTTGCTTCGGCGGCAGGGAATCCCATGTTCCGGCGCCGCTCCAGAAATCGACGAAACGGCACATGGCGGTGTCGGGGTTACCCCTGATCAAGGCCGAGCGCACGAAATCCGCGACCTCGCGCACCGGGTTCAGGTATTGGTCGCCCCAGGGATCGCTATTGTCGAGGACGTGAAAAGCGACCGGCTCGATCAGACACAAACTGCGCAAGGCGACCTTGCCGCGGATCGCGGCCTTGAGCGCGACCGCACCACCGTAGGAGTGACCGATCAGGTGGATTGGGCGGTCGCAAGTCCGCGCCAGGGCCTCGACAATGGCCGCCTCGTCCGCCAAGGTGAGGGGCCAGGTGCCCGGCCAGCCATCGCTTTCGCCGTATCCGTAGAGGTCCGGCGCCAAGACCAAGAAATCCCGTTGCAGGTCCTCGAACAGGGCTTTCCATTGGGTGCTGGAGCCAGTCGAACTGTGGAGCAGAACGACCGGCTCCCCGGCGCCGCTGCGCCGGTAAACGATTTTCGCGCCGTTGACGTCAATCGTGGGCATGACGGCGACCCGGGCGTCCGTGAGCTTGTTCGTGGACAAGCGATTGAATTTCGGAGCGCTTGATGCCGATATCGCGTAGCGTCTCGTCGCTGAGCGCCTTGAGCTCGGCGATGTCCCGCTTGATGCGATAATCGATGGCGATTGCTTCGAAGGCGTGAATCAAGGCCGAAACCGCCCGGCGGACCGGCGATAGGGGGCCGGCAGAAGTGCGGGCCGGCGGGTAATTGGTTAAGAAGGCGATACGTTGCGTTGACATGGCTGCGTTCCTTTCGTGGTCTCGGTTGCGCTGATTGGAAGGTGACCCCAAGGCGTGGGAATCGCCGTTGGAAGCGCCGTGGAAACCGCGCGGAATAAGCGTGGAAATTTGGCGGCCATTGCGTTTGAATCCTTGTGGCACCCCGTGGAGGCCTTAAGTCGAAGCGGAGTCGCGCTGAGAGATTGGGGAAAAGTCATGCCGACGCGGGCGACATTGCAGCTCCGGCTGCTGGGCGACATGGAGGTCCGCCGCGACGGCGAGGCCCTGGCCCTGCCCCGTTCGAAGAAGACCCGCGCCCTCCTGGCCTATCTAGCGGCCAGCGGCCGGGCCCATCGGCGCGAGAGCCTATGCCTGGTTTTCTGGGATATTCCGGACGATCCGCGCGGATCCTTGCGCTGGAGCCTGAGCAAATTGCGGCCCATCGTCGACGAGCCGGATCAAGTCCGGATCGCCGCGGATCGGGACAGCGTTCGCTTCACGGCGACCGGTGCCGAAGTGGACTTCGTGGATTTACGCCGAACCCTGGCCCAGGGCCTGGATGGGGCCGGGCGAGACGAGCTCATAGCCTTAGCGGAGACCTTCAGGGGGGAGTTCCTGGAAGGCCTGGACCTGCCCAATTGCCCTGATTTCCAGGCTTGGCTGGTGGCCCAGCGGGACGAGGCGCGACGCCTGCGGGCCAAGGTTCTGCGCACCTTGCTGGCCCAACTCGCGCAAGACCCGGACGCCGCCCTGCCCCACGCGCGCACCCTGGTCCAGTTCGAGCGCCACGACGAGATAGCGTGGATCGATTTGGTCCGCTGGCTCGCCCTGTCCGGACGCAGCCTGGAGGCGGAGCAGCAATTCGAAGCCGGGTGCGAGGCCCTGGGCGAGTTGGGGCCGGACCGGGACCGGGCGCTGGTCCTGGCCTGGCGCCGGATTGCGACCGGGGAGAGCACGGCTCATAGTCACCGGACCGAAGAGATAAGTGAGCCTGTGCCCGCCGAGCCAGTCGCGCCCCCGGTCGAAACCCCGGCCGAGCCCGAGGGTTTCACCGCCCCGCCCTTGCCGGAAAAACCCTCTATCGCGGTACTGCCGTTCGAGAACGCAAGCGGCGATCCCGCCGATCTCTACCTGGCGAACGGCATCGCCGCCGACGTGATCGAGCACCTGGGCCACAACCCGCGCCTATTCGTCATATCCCGTGGCAGCACCTTCACCCTGCGCGACACCCCGGCCGACCATGGCGCGGTGCCGAAGCGGCTGGGCGTCCGCCACATACTCGACGGCAGCATGCGGCACGAGGGCACACAACTCCACGCAACCGCGCGCCTGTGCGATGGCACTAGGGGACAGGTCTTATGGTCGCAGGATTTCAAGTGCCCCATCGACGGCGTCTTCACCCTGGAACGGGACCTGGCCGACGCCGTAACCCGGGCTATCGACCCCGGCGCCAGCCAGGTGCCGGACCTAACCTATGATCTGCCGCACCCCAAGGTTGAGGCCTGGTGCCTCTTTCAGCGCGGAACTCTCAAGCTCTACGAACGGTCGGAGACCGACCTGACGCAGGCATTGGAACTGTTTCGGGAGGCGATCGACCTCGACCCCAAGTTTGCCCGCGCCCAGGCCGCGTCGGTTGACGCCATGTATTATCAACTTGCCCTGGATTATTTGGAACTGTCCGCTGATTGGCGCGAAGGCGCCATGCAAATTGCGCAGCAGGCCATGGATACGGCACCGCAACACGCCAGCGTGCGTTGCGCCTTGGGCCAAGCACACCTCATCATGCGCCAGCACGAATCGGCGATCCCGGCCTTCGAGGCGGCCGCCGAACTGAACCCAAGCTTTGCCTGGGCTCATTACGGCGTCGGCGCGGCCAAGGTCCTTTCCGGCAACGCCAAGGAGGCTATGCCCCATCTCGAAAAGGCGATCCGCTTGAGCCCCATCGACCGCAATATGGGGTCCTTTCTGCTGCGCACGGCCGATGCCTTCCTTTTGACCCGACAATACGAGGAGGCCGTGGTTTGGGCCCAGCGTGCCCTGCGTCAGCCGCTATACCAATGGTCCCGCCATGCGGTGCTGTTATCCGCCTTAGGCCATCTGGGCCGGTCCGACGAGGCACGCGAGATCTTGGATGAAGTCCTGGATCGCAGGCCCGATTTTTCTTTGGAGATGGTGCGTAGCACGCATCTTTATACAGATCAGGTGAAGTTGGAATTCGTCTCGGAACCCCAGATGTTCGTGGATCAAGACCAGTTTGCCCATTACCTGGACGGCTTGCGCAAGGCCGGTGTGCCAAGCGGCTAGTCTTAAGGAGGCCGGAGGCAGGCGCGAGCGCCCGCCTCCGATTTCCCAAGACGCCCGACCAATTAGACCGGCTGCTGCGGCCGCATGTCGGCACGGTTGATGCCGGCAACCACCACAGGCGTCTTCATGGCGTCGCGGCGGAAGGGCTCGCCCAACTCCTGGTTCAGGACGACCTCGATGAAGGTGGTCACATTGTCCTTCATTTGCTCTTTGACCGCGGTCGCGAGAGCGCTGGTGAGCTCGTCCATGGTTGAGACCTTCACACCTTTCAGGCCGCAACCTTCGGCGATCTGCGCGTATTCGACGCCGACGTTCAGTTCGGTGCCAACGAAGTTATCGTTGTACCAAAGGGTCGTATTGCGCTTTTCCGCGCCCCATTGGTAGTTGCGGAAGATCACCATGGTGATCGGCGGCCAATCGTTGCGCCCGCAGGCGGTCATCTCGTTCATGGAGATACCGAAGGCGCCGTCACCGGCGAATCCGACAACCGGCGTGTCCGGGCAACCGATCTTGGCCCCCAGGATCGACGGCAGACCGTAACCGCAGGGGCCGAACAGCCCCGGGGCCAGATATTTTCGGCCCTGCTCGAAGGACGGGTAAGCGTTGCCGATGGCGCAGTTGTTACCGATGTCGCTCGATATAATCGCGTCTTTCGGCATGGCCGCCTGAATCGCCCGCCAAGCCATGCGCGGCGACATGCGCTCGGGATCGCGCGCGCGGGATCGCTCGTTCCATGTGGTGCCGGGATCGTCGTCTTCGTGATCCATCGACGATAGATTCTGCAGCCAGCGCGAGCGGGTCTCGGCGATCAGGTCGCGACGCGCCTGCCGGCCCTGGTCGCCCGCTTCGGGGCTCAACTGCGCCAAAATCTGCTCGGCCACCAGCTTGGCGTCGCCTTGAATCCCGACGCTGACCCTCTTGGTCAGGCCGATCCGGTCTGAGTTGATATCGACCTGAATGATCGCCGCGTCCTTCGGCCAATAATCAATGCCATAGCCCGGCAAGGTCGAGAAGGGATTGAGCCGCGTGCCCAGTGCCAACACCACATCCGCCTTCGCGATCAGCTCCATGGCCGCCTTCGATCCGTTGTAGCCCAGCGGCCCACAGGCCAGCGCATGCGAGCCCGGAAAGGCGTCGTTGTGCTGATAGCCGCAGCAGACCGGCGAATCCAGCCGCTCGGCCAGGGCCTGCGAGGCCGGGATCGCGCCGCCGATCACCACGCCGGCGCCGTTCAGGATGACCGGGAATTTCGCTTCCGACAGCAAGCGCGCCGCCTCGGCGATGGAGGTGCTACCGCCGGCCGGACGCTCGATCCGCACGATCTGCGGTAGCTCGATGTCGATCACCTGAGTCCAGTAATCGCGCGGCACGTTGATCTGCGCCGGGGCGCAGCCACGCCAGGCCTTCTCGATCACCCGATTGAGAACCTCGGCGATGCGGGTCGGATCGCGCACTTCCTCCTGATAACAGACCATGTCCTCAAAGAGGGCCATCTGCTTGATCTCCTGGAAGCCGCCCTGGCCAATGGTCTTATTGGCGGCCTGCGGGGTGACCAGCAGCATTGGAGTGTGATTCCAATAGGCGGTCTTGATTGGGGTCACGAAGTTGGTGATGCCCGGGCCGTTCTGGGCGATCGCCATGGACATCTTGCCGGTCGCGCGGGTGTAGCCGTCGGCGATCATGCCGCCGGAGGTCTCATGCGCACAGTCCCAGAACGTGATTCCGGCGGCGGGAAACAAATCGGAAATCGGCATCATCGCCGAGCCGATGATTCCAAAAGCATGCTCGATGCCGTGCATCTGCAGGACTTTGATGAAGGCCTCTTCGGTGGTCATTTTCATGTTGGCGTCTCCTTGTTCGAGAAAGGTGTTCCGGACGGGTCAGAGCATTTCGTCGTTGAGATAGTACCAGTGGTACATGATCCGCTGACCCATCCGTCGGAAAGGGGTGAGGATGCCGTGGCTGGGCAGTTGCGAGGTGAAAATCGGCAGGTCGAGTTCTTGGCCCTTGCCGGCCACCATCTGCGCCATGCGCCGGCCGGCCTGGGCCGAATACATCACGCCGTTGCCGCCATATCCCAAGGCATAGTAGATCGTTTTGTCAGGGTCGGGTTGGAAGATGCGGGGCATCATGTCGTGGCTGACATCGACCCAGCCCCACCAAGAATAGTCGAGGTCGATCCCCTCCAGCGCTGGAAATTTGCGGTAGAGACCCTTTTGCAAAAGCGCCAGATGCTTGGGGTTCTCGGCGTCCTGTCCCGTGACAGCGCTGCGGCTGCCAATTTGCACCCGCCCGTCCGGCAAGAACCGATAGTAGTGGCGGAGCGTGCGGGTGTCGGTCAAGGGCGAGCAAGTTTGGAACCCGCAGGCATCCTTCTCCTCATCGCTCAAAGGCCGGGTAACAATGGAATTCGACAAGATTGGCATCAGCCGATTCTTAGTCCGATTGCTCAAGCCCGGCGGCGTGTAGCCCGCTGTCGCCAGGGCCACGGCCCGCGCCCGCACCGTGCCGCCCGGCGTGGTCAAGTGATGGACACCATCCTTGATTTTCCATCCCAAGACCGGGCTGGCCGGGTGAATCTTCGCACCCAGCTTCCGGGCGAGGTTCAGGTATCCGAAGGCAAGCTTGGCGGCATGGATGCAGGTGCCGTCCGGCTCATACAGGGCGCCGGCTGCCTCCTGGTCCTTCACATGATGCTCATGCAGTTCGTCGCGCAGCATGACGCGTGAGCGGTACCCGAACACTTCGTTCAGGAGTTGCGATTCCTTCTCCAGCTTCGGCATCACACCCGGCTTGTGAGCAATGTAGTAATGCCCGCCGTCCTGTGGGTCACAATCGAACTCACCCGACCCGATCAGATCGCGGAAGACGTCAAACCCCTCGGTTACTTCGGCGTGCATCTTCTTTGCCACATCAACACCCCACCGCTCGATCCACTGCGACCGCTTGAGGCGTCCCGACGAGATCTGCGCCTGACCGCCATTGCGCGTGGAACACCCCCAGGCAACTTTGTTGGCTTCCAGAACGGTAGCATTGATGCCGTGTTCCCTGGCCAGATGGATGGCGCATGAAAGGCCGGTATAGCCCGAGCCGACCACCACCACATCGACGTCGATATCGCCGGATATCGGGCCATCATCTTCCGGTGGCGCACCGGCGGTATCGATCCAGTAGGTCGGCGCATAGTCCCGGTTATGGCCGGGACCGGCATCGACCAGCGGATCGTAACGGGGGTCGTAACTGGCTCGTGGCCAGTGTTTTGGACGCAGTGTGTCAGGCATTGCTCAATGTCCCAAACCGGTCTCGGTTAAGAATTTCTCAGGCGTCGAGCAGAGGGCGGTCCTTGCGGAGCGCCTGTTTGATGACGATCTTGCCGTTTCGCACGGTGAACAGATCAGCCCCCTGGGCCTCAACCCGCTTGCCGTCC
>JAJFGO010000098.1 GCA_021776095.1 Kiloniellaceae bacterium
AGAAGATCGAGCGCATCGCCGACGACAACGTTCGGCGCTACCGCTCCGCGATCGTGAGGTGAGCAGCCCGGAGAGCATCGGCACGCGCGCGGTGAGCGAGGAGCTGGCCGCTACGTGCTCATCGGGGTGATGCCCACGAAACGCGCCACCAAGCCGTGCTCACCGCGCTCGAACGGCTGCGGCGCGGTGGATGGCGCTGCTTCGCACCGGTACGGGTCAGGCGTCGCTCAGCAGCCCAGATAGACCGTGTTGGCCGAACGTCCGCCGGTGAGGGGATTCGGGAAGGTGATCACGTGCGCCTCCGTACGACCGAAGACCTCGGACAGGACAGCGCGGAACTGGTCGTCGGGTGGATCGTCGGACCACAGCGCGAAGACGCCGCCAGGACGCAGGTGGCGGGTGAGGCGGCGCAGGCCGGTGGCCGTGTAGAACGGGGCGTGGCTCGGATGCAGGACGTGTCGCGGTGTGTGGTCGATGTCCACCACGATGGCGTGGAACCTCCGCCCCGGTGCCCCCGCGTCGAGCCCGATGTCGGCATCGACGAGCGCGAAGAAGTCGCCCTGGCACAGGCGAGCACGCTGGTTGGACGCGAGGCCCTTGTTCTCGGGCAGCAGCTCCCGTTCGTGCCAGTCGATCACCGCGCCGAGCGCCTCCACCACAACGAGCGAGCGAACACGAGGATCGTCCAGCACGGTTCTCGCGGTGTAGCCGAGCCCCAGACCCGCGACGACGACATCGAGATCGGTGCCCGGTATCCACGCCAGGGCCAAGCGCGCGAGTTCGATCTCGGCGACGGTGAACAGGCTCGACATGAGGAACTCGTCACCGAGCTTCACCTCGTAGATGTCGATCTTCAACGACGGCTCGAGCCGCCGCCGCAAGCTGAGAGTCCCCATGGGGGTCTCGCACCACGCGAGCTCCTCGAATCGTGCGCTCAAGCCCCACCTGCCTGGTAGGCGTACCGGATCATCAACGGGACCGAACCTCCGTCGTCGTCATGCCTCGATGATGACCGGGATGACCACCGGACTGCGGCGGAACGTGCTCCGGGTCCAGGTCTGCGTAGCACGGGCGATGACCTGCTCGAGAGCGCCGACATCGGTGGTGTTGCGTTCGGCCGCGCCGGCGAGTGCCTTCTCCAGAATCGGGGTCAGCGGCTGAAGCGCCGAGGCATCGTGTTCGAAGCCGTGGGCGAGGATGTCGGGCTCCTCGGTGAGTCGACCCGTGCTGAGGTCGATCAGGGCAACGACGGTGAGCACGCCTTCCTCGCCCAGTGCGCGCCGCTGGGCGAGCGACGCCTCGGTGACGCTGCCCACGGTGTGGCCGTCGACGTAGACGTTGTGGACCTCCACCCTGCCGGTGAGGCTGGCGTGCCCGTGGTGCAGGTCGATGGTGTGGCCGTTGGCGGCGATGAGCACCCGACCTGGGTCGACTCCGGTGCTGATCGCGAGCTCCGCATTGGCCCGCAGGTGGCGCGCTTCGCCGTGCACCGGCAGCACGTGCGAGGGCTGCACGATGTTGTAGCAGTAGACGAGCTCGCCGGCGCTGGCGTGCCCGGACACGTGCACCTTGGCGTTGCCCTTGTGCACGACGTTCGCCCCGAGATCGGTCAAGCCGTTGATCACTCGGTAGATCGCGTTCTCGTTGCCGGGGATGAGGCTGCTGGCCAGCAGCACCGTGTCCCCCGCGCCGAGTTTGATGCTGTGCTTGCCGGTGGCCATGCGAGACAACGCGGCGAGGGGTTCACCCTGCGATCCGGTGCAGACCAACGTCACCTCGTGAGCGGGAAGCCGGTCCGCGACGGCGGCGTCCAGGATGAGGCCGTCGGGCACCCGAAGGTAGCCCAGCTCGATGGCCAGGCCCATGTTCCGGATCATCGAGCGGCCGACGAAGGCGGCTTTGCGTCCGTGGCGGTGCGCGGCGTCGAGGATCTGCTGGATCCGGTGCACGTGGCTGGCGAAACTGGAGACGATCACGCGCCGCGGCGTGGTGCGGAACACGGTGTCGATCGCGGGAACCAGATCGCGCTCGGCGGTGGTGAACCCGGGGACGTCGGCGTTGGTGGAGTCGACCATGAACAGGTCGACTCCTTGCTCGCCGAGCCGGGCGAAGCCACGCAGGTCGGTGATCCGGTTGTCCAGCGGAAACTGGTCCATCTTGAAGTCCCCGGTGTGCAGCACCAGGCCGGCCGCGGTGCGGATCGCCAGCGCCAGGCCGTCCGGGATGGAGTGGTTGACCGCCATGAACTCCAACTCGAACGGGCCGCGGTCGAGTTTGTCACCTTCCGCGACCTCGATGGTGTCCGGCCGGATACGGTGCTCGACCAGCTTGGCGCGCACGAAGCTCAGGGTCAGCCGAGAACCGATCAGCGGAATGTCGGGTCGCTCGCGTAACAGGTAGGGCACGCCGCCGATGTGGTCCTCGTGGCCGTGGGTCAGCACGATGGCCACCACGTCGTGGAGCCGATCGCGGATCGCGGTCCAGTCCGGCAGGATCAGGTCGACGCCCGGCTGGTGCTCTTCGGGGAACAGCACCCCGCAGTCGACGATCAGCAGCTTGCCGGCGTGCTCGAACACGGTCATGTTGCGGCCGATCTCTCCGAGCCCGCCGAGTGCGGTGACCCGGAGAGCGTCGGGCGCAAGAGTCGGGGGAGGACCGGTCACGGCCCGAGTCGCAGCGATCATAACCTTACGTTACGCGAGAGTATGCAGTGACCAGAGGGCGGCCTCGTCATGGCAGCGGGGCTGAGCACCGCCCCGACCTCATTCACCGAGCGGGATGTCCGGCAGGTGATCCCACAGGTCGCGGACGTGCCGGAAACTGCGCTCAGGCAGCCGCTGCAACGTGGTCACCACAGTTGCCCGGCTGCCGTACTGGACCGCGGCGGTGATGATCTCCTGCTTGGTCGCCGACGAGCGAGTGAAAGCGTGTTCAACCGCATCGATGACCTCAAGACGAGTGACTCCCTGAGGGTGATCTTTTCCGATGTCTGCCATCAACAAGACAGTACCCTAACGTAAGGGTTGTTTTCGGTGACGGTCACCACCTGGTGGCGCTCACCGGCCTCGAGCTGGATCCAGTGACACCTCACCGGGGCGAAGCGGCGCGGATCTGCCGGTGAGGACCGCACACCGGGTCAGCGTGTCCGCCGCCGCCCGGATCATCGGACCGTTCTCCAGGCGACCGAGAACGTCGACCGGCAGGCCAGCGGCGCCGCAGCGCGCCCCCGCCAGAGCCCCCGGCCAGAGCGCCGGCCATCGCGGCGACCGTGTCCGTGTCCCCGCCGAACCGAACAGCGAAGTCCCACACCGTGCCCGGGTCATCCGGAGCGTGCAGAAAGGCCGCGATGGCGGCGGGCACCGACTGCAGCGCCGAGGGTCCGCTACCGAGGGCCCGCCGCGTTCGATCGGGTCTGTCGTTGCCGATCAGCGTGCGGATGCGCGACAGCCGGGACGAGAAGGCCGCATCGACCTCGCAGGCACTCAGCGCGTCGATGAAACGGTCCGCGTTCAGTGGCTGGTGCCGGTCGCTACTTGCGGCGAGCGCGACTGCCACCGCTTGCAGGACCGCTCGGGCGAGCGCGAGCATCATCACGGTGTCGCCGGTGTGGCTCAACATCATGGTGCGATCGCGGTGCCGGTGGTCGACCGCAGCCAGCTCCATCAGTCCTCCTAGTCGCTCACAGCCCGGTCCGCGCGGGATCATCTCTACAACAACGTGAGGTTTAACTCACTCCTAACGGCATCGGTCGGCGAGGTGACCGGCACAGCCGGGCGAGCGGCGACGAGCGCTACATACTATGACGTTAGGATAGTTTAGGTCGGAGGCGCATCGGCCTACCAGGCCGCCGGGTCCGCGCCGACTCGGTCGCCCGCGCGCCGCCGCCGCCGTCACCGCAGTCGCCAGCCGATCAGGAGGCACAGTTGATCGTCGCCGCAGATCTGGAGCTCCGCGCGGGAGCGCGCACGCTCGTCTCCCAGGAGGTGCTCCAGGTTCAGGCTGGGGAGCGCATCGGGCTGGTCGGGCCCAACGGGGCCGGCAAGACCACGGTGTTCAATTGCCTGACCGGGTTTTACAAGCCCAGTGTCGGGCGCCTGGCCCTGCACCACCCGCGACAAGATTACCTCCTGGAGCGGCTGGAGGGTTATCGCACGGCGCAGGACGCCGGGGTCGCCCGAACCTTCCAGAACATCCGCCTGTTTCCGCGCATGACCGTGCTCGAGAATCTGGTCGTGGCGCAACACAACAAGCTGATGCGCGCGTCGGGCTATACGGTCTTGGGCCTGTTCGGTTACAAGGGCTACCGTGACGCCGAGGCCGAGGCGGTCGATCTGGCGCGCTATTGGCTGGACCGGATTAACCTGACGGACAAGGCGGATTGGGAGGCCGGCAATCTGCCCTACGGCGATCAACGTCGGCTCGAGATCGCTCGCGCCATGTGCACCGAACCGGTGCTCTTGTGCCTCGACGAGCCGGCCGCCGGGCTCAACCCACGCGAATCTCATGAGCTCAATACGCTGCTTACCTATATCCGCGACCACCACCAGATTGGCGTCTTGTTGATCGAGCATGACATGAGCGTGGTCATGCACATTTCCGATCATATTGTCGTGCTCGACTATGGCAAAAAGATCTCCGACGGCACGCCCGAACAGGTCCGCAACGACCCGGCCGTGATCCGTGCCTACCTGGGCGACGACGACGGCGATACGCAGGGCGGGGAGTCGGACTAGCGCATGCTCCAAGTTTCCGGCCTGCACACATTTTACGGGAACATCGAAGCCCTGCGCGGGGTCGATATCGACGTCCAAGAGGGCCAGGTGGTCAGCTTGATCGGCGCCAATGGCGCCGGCAAGACGACCCTGCTGATGAGCATCTGCGGCAACCCGCGCGCGTCCCGGGGCCGGATCGTTTTCGAGGGCCGGGACATTACCCATAACCAAACCTTCGAGATCGTCCGCATGGGCATCGCACAGTCGCCCGAGGGGCGGCGCATCTTCGCGCGCATGACCGTGCTGGAAAACCTGCAGATGGGCGCAATTACCACCGAACCGGACCATTTCGAGCAGGATCTCGAGATGGTCTTCGAGCTGTTTCCGATCCTGAAGACCCGACAGCGGCAGCGCGGCGGCACGCTTTCGGGTGGCGAGCAGCAGATGCTGGCGATCGCGCGCGCGCTGATGAGCCGGCCCCGGCTCTTGCTGCTGGACGAGCCGTCGCTAGGCCTCGCGCCCTTGATCGTCCGGCAGATCTTCCAGGTCATCCGGGATATCAACAAAAAGGGAGTCACGGTCCTGCTGGTCGAGCAGAACGCCTTCCATGCCTTGCGTCTGGCGCACCATGGCTATGTCATGGCGAACGGCCGGATCGTGCTGAAAGGCAGCGGCGAGGAATTGCTCGCCAACGAAGAGGTGCGTAAGGCGTACCTCGAAGGCGGCTGAGGCGGATAGGGCGGACGAGGGACACGATGGTCGAAGTGTTGGGCACAAGCTGGCCGGTCTTCATTGGCATCACAGTCATGCTGATGGGCTTCGCCAGTGGCATGACCGGGCAGGCGGTGGCCAAGACCTGGCAGCCCATGTGGCAGATTGTGCCTTATGCCATGTTGCTTGGCTGTGCCGACCGCTTCCTGACCTGGGGTCTGTTCGACGGTGAGCTCTTGTCGCTGTCGGGTTATGTGGTCGACACCTTGGTTCTGATGGCGATTGGGGGGCTCGTCTACCGTTTGACCTTGGCGCGGAACATGGTCAATCAGTACCCCTGGATGTATGAGCGTGCTGGACCCTTAGGTTGGCGTGAAAAAACATAGAATTAACAGAATCGTCGGAGACGATTTGTCAGTAAGATCTTAGCTTTGGCGCGAACCGCTTGCCGTGTTACCGGCAGGTGCTAAAGTGACGCCCATTCCACGACCGCACAATCGGCGCCAACCGGGACGGGGCTGGGCGAGGTTCGGTAGCACAATGTTTTGGAACGATCTTTTCTTACAAGGAGGCAAGAGAAAGATGCGCAAGTCACTCACCTTGGTATCCGCCGCTGCCATGGTCATGGCCATGGCCGGGGCGGCGCAGGCGGACATCACAATCGCGACCGCCGGCCCCATGACCGGGCAGTACGCCTCGTTCGGCGAGCAGATGCAGCGCGGCGCGGAAATGGCCGTGGCCGACCTCAACGCTAAGGGCGGCGTCTTGGGCCAGACGGTCGTGCTGCAGATCGGCGACGATGCCTGCGATCCGAAGCAGGCCGTGGCGGTCGCCAACAAGTTCGTGGCCGACGGGGTTATCTTCGTTGCCGGGCATTTTTGCTCCGGTTCGTCAATTCCGGCGTCCAAGGTCTATGAGGAGGAGGGCATTCTCCAAATCTCGCCCGCCTCGACCAATCCGAAGCTGACCGAAGAAGGCGGCGACAACGTCTTCCGGACCTGTGGCCGTGACGATCATCAAGGCGTCGTCGCCGGCAACATGCTGGCCGACGAATATGCCGGTAAGAAAGTCGCCTTCCTGCACGATAAGACGGCTTACGGCAAAGGCTTGGCCGACGAAACCCTGAAGCAGTACAAGGCCCGCGGCAAGAAAGAGGCCATGTACGAGGCCTACACCGCCGGCGAAAAAGACTACACGGCCCTGATCTCCAAGCTGAAGGCGGGCGGCGTCGATGTCATGTACGTCGGCGGCTATCACACCGAGGCCGGCTTGATGATCCGTCAGGCGCGCGAGCAGGGCTACAACGTCCAACTCGTCTCCGGCGACGCATTGGTTACCGACGAGTACTGGAAGATCACCGGCAACGCAGGTGCGGGCACCTTGATGACCTTCAGCCCCGATCCGCGCAAGAACTCGGTCGCGGCCCCGGTTGTCGCCAGGTTCCGGGCGCAAAGTTATGAGCCGGAAGGCTATACGCTCTACACCTACGGGGCCATCCAGGCTTGGGCCCAGGCGGTGGAGAAGGCCGGCAGCACCGACCTCGATAAGTCCATTGCCTCGTTGCGCAAGAACAAGTTCGAGACCGTGCTTGGCAATATCGGCTTCGACGGCAAGGGCGATGTCACCGCGCCCGGTTACGTCTGGTACATTTGGAAGGACGGCCAGTACGACTACCGATAAACGCTACGGCGCCCCGGCGCCGGAACACCAACGGCCCGGCGGTTTCCCGCCGGGCCGTTTTTATTTCCGTGCTAAATAGACGGAATCGTCAGGCTTCAGCCGGCTGAATTCTGCGCTTGGTTGATTTTCGGCCCAGGCCAATCTGCTTGGCGAATTCTGAGCGGCGCTTGGCGTAATTCGGCGCCACCATGGGGTAATCCGAACCCAACTGCCACTTCGCGCGATACTCGTCCGGCGAAAGGTCGTAGGCGGTGCGCAGATGACGCTTGAGCATCTTCAGCTTCTTACCGTCTTCCAGGCAAATGATGAAATCGGGGGTAATGGACTTCTTGACGGGCACCGCGGGCTTCAGCGCCTCTTCGGCGGCCTGCCGGTCCAATTCGAGGCCGGACAAAGAGCCATGAACCGTACTTATCACCGCCGGAAGGTCGATCGCTGGCAAGGGGTTCTTGCTGACATAGGCGGCGACAACATCGGCCGTCATGCGCAATAATTCGCCTGAGCTTGGGGTGTTGGATGTCTGTTCCGCCATCTTTTTTTGTTCCTTGATTTATCGATTACTCGCTAACCCGTAGAACATCACATGTTTAGTTATCTGTGTCAAATGGCTGTCTTTAGATATTTGTAGAACTTACCCGTCGCTCCTTGCATGCTTATTATTTGCATGCGGTGAATTCCAATCTTTGGTTTGTCGGGTTATAGCTGGCCGGGACGTCGCGCCTCGGCGCAGATAGGGCGCTATCGCGCCGTCCCGCCGTGACACCTGACGGCACACTTCGCCCAGCTTGCCGCGGGGGCCCTCTTGGGCCAAAACCTTGTGCCCGCTTTCCTTGGCCGGCCGACATATGGTAGCTTTCGCCCTCCTAGACCCCTCGGACTCGCCGCCATGCCAGCCACCCCTGTCGCCATAGCTTCGGATCATGCCGGCGTCGCCCTCAAGGGCGCGCTGATCGAAGAACTGCGCGCGCTCGGGCACGAGGTGCTTGATTTGGGCACTGAGGGGCCGGGCTCGGTGGATTACCCGGATTTCGGGCAGGCCATGGCGGAGACTATCGCTGCCGGCCGGGCCGCGCGGGGCGTGATCGTCTGTGGCACTGGGATCGGCATTTCGATCGCCGCCAACCGGCACCCCAAGGTCCGCGCGGCGGTGTGCCACGACGCGACCTCGACCCGTCTGGCGCGCGAGCACAACGACGCGAACGTCTTGGCGCTCGGCGCGCGGCTGATCGGGGTCGAAGTTGCTAAGGAGTGTCTGAAGACTTTTTTGGAAACCGATTTCGCTGGCGGCGAGCGGCATGAGCGGCGGGTCGCGAAACTGGGATAATCCGGACGTTGCCGGTGTGGCACAGGCCACCGGCCGTCTTTGGCAGGGAGAGTGATGCATGATGAATTCGGGGCATGCGGCCAACGCGGCGGTTGCCGGCACGGCATTTTTCACCCAGGGGCTGGCCCAAACCGACCCAGCCCTGGCGGCGTCCATCCGTGAGGAGTTGACGCGCCAGCAGGACCAGATCGAGCTGATCGCCTCGGAGAATATTGTATCGCGTGCGGTCTTGGAGGCGCAGGGCTCGGTCCTGACCAACAAATACGCCGAGGGCTATCCCGGCCGGCGCTACTACGGCGGCTGCGAATACGTCGACGTGACGGAGCAACTGGCGATCGATCGCGCTAAGCAGCTTTTCGGCTGCGAATTCGTCAATGTGCAGCCCCATTCGGGCGCACAGGCCAACCAATGCGTCCTTCTTGCCTTGCTCAAACCGGGCGACACCATCCTAGGCTTGGCGCTCTCGGCTGGCGGGCACTTGACCCACGGGGCGGCGCCGAATCTTTCGGGCAAGTGGTTTAACGCCGTGCAGTACGGCGTACGCAAGGACGACGGGCTGATCGACTTCGAAGAGGTCGAGCAATTGGCTCGGGAGCACAAGCCGAAGCTGATCATTGCCGGCGGTTCGGCCTATCCGCGGATCATCGATTTCGCCCGCTTCCGCAAGATCGCCGATGAGGTCGGTGCTATCTTTCATGTGGACATGGCTCATTTCGCGGGCCTGGTCGCGGCCGGGGTCCATCCCAGTCCTCTGCCCCATGCCCATGTGGTCACCACGACTACCCACAAGACCCTGCGCGGTGCCCGCGGCGGCATGATCCTTTCGAACGACATGGCCCTGGGCAAAAAGATCAATTCGGCCGCCTTTCCGGGCCTACAGGGCGGCCCGCTGATGCACGCGATCGCAGGCAAGGCGGCGGCCTTCGCCGAGGCGCTGAAGCCCGAATTCAAGGTCTACGCCCAGCAAGTGGTGGACAACGCCAGGGCCTTGGCAGAGGTGTTGCTGGCCAACGGCTTCGATATCGTGACTGGCGGCACGGACACCCATCTCATGCTGGTCGACCTGCGACCCAAGGGCTTGACCGGCAAGGCCGCCGAGGAGACCCTCGACCGCGCCGGAATCACCTGCAACAAGAACGGCGTGCCCTTCGATCCGGCCAAGCCGACCGTGACCTCGGGCATTCGCTTGGGCACCCCGGCGGCGACCACGCGGGGCTTCGGCACCGCCGAGTTCCGCCAGGTCGGCGAGATGATCACCCGGGTCCTGGATGGCTTGGCGGCAAATGGCGAGGATAACGGGGCACTCGAAGCCAAGGTGCGCGAAGAGGTGCAGGCGCTTTGCCGGCGCTTCCCGATTTATCCCGATCCGGCATCTTAAGGGCGGAGCGGGACCATGCGTTGCCCCTTCTGCGGAAACGACGATACCCAAGTCAAAGATTCGCGGCCGACCGAGGACTCCTCGGCGATCCGGCGGCGCCGGCAGTGCGTGAACTGCGGCGCCCGCTTCACCACTTTCGAACGGGTCCAGATCCGCGAGCTGACCGTGGTCAAGTCGACCGGCAAGCGGGAGTCCTTCGATCGCGAAAAGCTGATTCGCTCCATGCAGGTCGCCCTGCGCAAACGCCCGGTAGAGGCAGAGCGCCTGGAGCGGGTCGTCAACGGCATCGTGCGTCGTTTGGAATCCTCGGGGGAAAGCGACATACCGAGCCAAACTGTGGGCAGCCTGATCATGGATGCGTTGAAGACGCTGGATCCCGTGGCCTACGTGCGTTTTGCCTCGGTCTACCGAAATTTCCGCGAGGCGCGCGATTTTGAAGAGTTCATCGAAACCATCGGCGAGTCCGACTAGCCCCGAGGCCGCCGCCGACCTGGCCCACATGGATGCGGCCTTGGCCCTGGCCGCGCGCGGCCTCGGCCGCGTCGCACCCAATCCGGCGGTCGGTTGCGTCCTCGTCAAAGAGGGCCGGGTCGTCGGGCGCGGCTGGACCCAACCCGGCGGACGGCCCCATGCGGAGGCCGAGGCCCTGGACCGCGCCGGCCCGGCGGCCAAGGGGGCCTGCGCCTATGTCACCCTGGAGCCCTGCGCCCACCACGGCCGGACCCCGCCCTGTACCGAAGCTTTGATCGAGGCCGGCATCGCGCGCTGCGTCGTTGCCATGGAGGACACCGACCCGCGGGTTGCCGGTAAGGGCTTGGCTAAGCTGCGCGATGCCGGGGTCGAGGTCATGCTCGGGCCCGGCGCCGAGGCCGCGGCAAACCTCAACGCCGGCTATCTAAGGCGTCAGCGCGACGGCCGGCCCCTAGTGACCTTGAAACTGGCGACCAGCCTGGACGGGCGCATCGGCACCAAGCAAGGCGAGAGCCGTTGGATCACCGGCCCGGCGGCGCGGGCCCGAGGCCACCTGCTGCGTGCCCGGCACGACGCGATCCTGGTCGGTAGCGGCACGGCCGTCGCCGACGATCCTCGGCTTGATGCCCGCCTGCCGGGCCTCGGCGCGGCCTCGCCGGTCCGCGTGGTGCTGGATGGTCGTCTGCGCCTGCCCTTGACCCACGACTTGGTGACCCGGGCCGCCCGGCAGCCCACCTGGCTCATTACCCGGAACGATGGCGCGGGGCCCCGGTTGCGGGCCTATCAGGACGCCGGTGTTGAAGTCATTCCGGTCGAGTTGGATGATGAGGGCAACTTGTCCCTGCGGGCCGCCCTACAAGCCTTGGGCGGGCGCGGCATGACCCGGGTCCTGGTCGAAGGCGGCGGTCGGGTCGCCGCCGGCCTGCTGCGGTCGGGCCTGGTTGACCGCCTGGTCTGGTTTCACGGGCCCAAGATCATCGGCGGCGACGGCATCCCGGCGGTAACCGGATTTGGCCTCGAGGCCTTGGCGGAGGCCCCGACCTTCGTGCCGAGCGGCGTTGCGCGCTTGGGCGACGATCTGGTGGAAACCTATGTCCGAGCGCCTTAGGTAAGAGCGATGTTCACGGGAATCGTAACAGATATGGGCCAGGTGCGGGCGATCGAGCGGCCCGCCGACGCCCGCTTCACCTTCGAAACCGCCTACGATCCGGCGTCGATCGCGCTGGGCGCCTCGATCGCCTGTTCCGGGGCCTGCCTCACGGTGGTGGACAAAGGGGGCGGGGCCGGGGAGGCCGGCTGGTTCGCCGCCGACGTTTCGGCAGAGACTCTGTCCAAGACCACTCTGGGGGACTGGCAGCCGGGCACCCCGGTCAATTTAGAGCGGGCCTTGTGCCTGGGCGACGAGTTGGGTGGCCATCTGGTCTCGGGCCATGTCGATGCGGTCGCTGTGGTCCGAGCCCGGGCCGAGGACGCCGGCTCGATCCGGTTGAGCTTCGGCGCACCCCGGGCGCTCATGGGCTTTATCGCGCCCAAGGGCTCGGTCGTGCTCGACGGGGTCTCGCTCACGGTCAACGCAGTGGACGATAGCGGTGGGGATCACCCGGCCGAAGGCCGCTTCGACGTCAATATCGTGCCCCACACGGCCCGGGTCACCACCCTTGGGGCCTACCGGCCGGGGGTGCGGGTTAACCTGGAAATAGATATGCTCGCACGTTACGTTCAGCGTCTTCTCACGGTGGAGAAGGGGGCGACGGAGTAAGCTATGACGGTCGCGACGGACCAGGCTTGGCGGGTGACTTTCGGCGAGATCGTGTCGCCGATCGAGGAGGTCATTGCCGAGGCGCGCAACGGCCGCATGTTCATTTTGGTGGATGACGAGGGGCGCGAGAACGAAGGCGACCTTGTGATCCCGGCTCAGGTCGCGACGCCCGACGCCATCAATTTTATGGCCAAGTACGGCCGGGGCTTGATCTGCCTGGCCTTGACGCGGGAGAGGGTCGAGGCCCTGAACCTGCCGCTCATGGCCCAGAAGAACGAGTCGCGCCACGAGACCGCTTTCACAGTGTCGATCGAGGCGCGCGACGGCATCTCGACCGGTATTTCCGCGCCCGACCGGGCCCGTACGGTAGCGGTCGCTATCGATCCGGCCCGCGGCGCGAACGAAATCGTGTCGCCGGGCCATGTGTTCCCGCTGGTCGCCCGCGACGGTGGCGTCCTGGTGCGCACCGGGCATACCGAGGCGGCGGTCGATCTGGCGCGCTTGGCCGGGCTCAACCCCTCGGGCGTGATCTGCGAGATCATGAACGACGACGGCACAATGGCCCGGCGCGACGACCTGATCGCTTTCGCCCAGCACCACGGCCTCAAGATCGCGACCATCGCGGATCTGATCGCCTACCGCCGGCGCCACGACCGGATCGTCGAGCGCGCCCAGGAGGGCACCTTGGATTCGCGCTTCGGCGGCGCATTCAAGACTGCGGTTTATGTGGATCGGACCCACTACGCGGAGCATCTGGCGATCTGGACCGGCGATCTTAACGCGCCGGAGCCGGTCCCGGTGCGGGTCCATGTTTTGAACATCCTGGACGATACTTTGGGTGACCGCGCCAGTGGGAAAAGCGGTGAACTGGAACAGGTCCTGCGTTTGATCGGCGAGGCCGGGCGCGGCGTCGTGGTGGTGATTCGCGAACCGATTCCGACCTCTCTGTCCGATGCCTTGCGGGCCCGCCAAGGGGCTGAGGAAAAGACCTTCGGCGAATTGCGCGACTACGGGATCGGCGCTCAGATCCTGCTAGACCTGGGGGTCAGCGAGATGATCGTCCTGTCGAATACCAAACGGACCATTGTCGGCCTGGACGGCTACGGCCTGAAAGTGGTCGGACAGCGACCGATTCCCCACGGTGCCAAGCCCGGAGCGGAGGGTTAGGCCATGGCCGAACCCAGCGAAACGCCAAACATCCTGATCGTCGAGGCGCGCTTTTACGACGATATTGCCGACGAGCTGGTCAAGGGCGCGACCCAGGTGCTGGAGACCCATGGCGCCAGGTTCGAGCGCCTCGCCGTGCCCGGTGCCTTCGAAATTCCCGCCGCCATCGCCATGGCGGTACGCTCCATGGAATTTTCCGGTACGCGCCAGCGTTTCGACGGCTATGTCGCGCTCGGCTGTGTGATCCGAGGCGAGACCTCGCATTACGACTATGTCTGCGCCGAAAGCGCGCGCAAGCTGCAGGACCTGGCTTGCCAGTACAGCCTGGCCATGGGCTATGGCATCCTGACCTGCGAGAACGAAGAGCAAGCCCGGGTCCGGGCCAGCGTCGCGGGCAAGAACAAGGGCGGCGATGTGGCCGCCGCCTGCCTGCGCATGCTGGACGTGAAACTCCGCTTCGACCTCTATCCCAGATGAAAGACGCGGGACCATGAGTGACTCAAAGTCCAAGCGTCCAGCCAAGTCCGGGGCGAAGCCGGGCGCGGGACAGGCGGCGGCCTCGCGCCGCGCCGCGCGACAGCGTGCCTCCGCGCGTCTGGCGGCAGTCCAGGCGCTCTATCAGATGGCCATGGGCGATTCGACGCCCGACCAGGTGATCCGCGAATTCGTCGAAGTCAGGCTCAAGGAGGAGGTGGACGGTGTCCGCCTGGCCGAGGCCGACAAGCGCCTGTTGAGCGAGTTGGTGCGCGGCGTCTCGGCGCAATCAGACGAACTGGACGACATGCTGGCCGCGGTGCTGGACGAGGATTGGCCGGTCGAGCGCCTGGAGACTCTCCTGCTGGTCCTGCTGCGGGCCGGTGCGTACGAATTGGCCGAGCGGCGTACGGTTCCGATCCGGGTCGTGATCAGCGAATACATGGCGGTCGCCGACGCTTTCTTTTCCGGCAAGGAGCCGGCCATGGTCAACGGCGTGCTCGATCGGGTCGCCGGCGCCCTGCGGCCCGAGGAACGCGCGCCCGAAGCCGCCGCGCCGGCCGAACCGGCCTAGGCCGATTCCGCGACCGGAGCGCCCTGTCATGCCCGGTGAGTTCGAGATCATCGCCAAGTACTTCGCGCCCCTGGCGGCCGGCGCCACCGGGGCCGAAGGGCTTGGCAATGACGGTGCAATGTTCACACCCGAAGCCGGCCTCAGTGTGGTGGTTACCACTGACGCCATGGTTGCCGGGGTTCATTTCTTGCCGGACGATCCGCCCGCCTTGCTCGGGCGTAAACTACTGCGGGTCAATCTCTCCGACCTGGCGGCCATGGGCGCCCGCCCACGCGGGTACCTGCTGGTGACCGCTTTTTCCAAGGACATCGACGAATCCTGGATCGCCGCCTTCGCCGAAGGTTTGGCGCGCGATCAGACCGAATTTGGGGTCGATCTGCTAGGCGGTGACACGGTCTCGACGCCGGGCCCACTGACCTTGTCGCTGACTGCCTTCGGCGAGATCGTGCTGGATCGGGTCTTGCATCGCTCGGGCGCGTGCGCGGGTGACGAGATCTATGTCTCGGGCACGATCGGCGACGGCGCCTTGGGCCTCATGGCATTGCGTGGGGCCCTGGACCACCTGGAGGCGGCGGGTCGCGCAGCCCTGGCCGCGCGTTACCGCCTGCCGGTTCCGCGAGTGGCCTTGGGGCAGGCCCTTGCGGCACGGGGCCTGGCCCACGGAGCGCTGGATATCTCCGACGGGCTGGTTGCCGATCTGGGGCACATTTGCGAAGCCTCGGACCTCGGTGCTTGTTTGTCCGCCGAAGCGGTGCCTTTGTCCGAGGCGGCGCGCCGGGCGCTCGATGCCGACCCAGACCTGCACGAGACCATTCTGACCGGCGGCGACGACTATGAGCTGTTGTTCACGGCCGCGCCCGAGCAAGCCGCGGCGATCGCCGCCTTGAGCCGGGAGTTGAGCCTGCCTTTGACTCGGATTGGCCGTATGTCTGCCGGGCAAGGGGTCCGCGTCGAGGCGGGAGATGGGGGTGAAATTTTTTTATCTTCAAAGGGTTGGGCCCACTTCTGAAGATTTCGCACCAAATTCCTTAACGCCATGTTCACCCTAATTCCTGTATGACGCTATGGAGATCCCCGCGCGCGCCTAGGGCCTAATATGAAGAAAGTTGTGATCCTGATCGTGCTGGTCCTGATCCTGGCCGGGGCCGGCGGGGCTGGGTGGTGGTTTTTCCTGCGCGAGGCCCCCGAGGGCGAGGTGGCGGCGACGGAAGAAGCGCCGGCCGAGACCGTCGACGGACGTCGGGCCTACGATCTCGATCCCTTCGTTCTGCCGATCCTACGCCAAGGCCAGGTGACCGAACACCTGACCCTGGTGCTGACCATGGAATTCACCAAGCCCAGGACGAAGGACGAGTTCAAGGAGGTTGTGCCCCGCTTGCGGGATTCGTTGTTCAGCGAGCTCCACGGCATTCTTGCCTTCCGGCACGTCTACGAGCGCGACCGGGTGCTGCCGCTGGTTGGCGATCGGCTGAAAAAGGCCGGTAACGAGGTGCTTGGGCAGGGTGTACTGTCCGGGGTTCTGATCAAGGGCGTGAGCAGCCGGATCCCCGGCGAAACCTAATCGAGACGGCGTTTTCCTAGGTTTTCGGCCGCCCGGCCACACGGGCGTTGCCTTTGGTCAGCGATTCTGGCATTTTCCGCGCGATTTTTTTGCGGCTGCGAAGGACCCGGGGGGCATCGAATCCGGCGCGCGGCCGTCTCTTCGCGTTAATCAAAGGGAATGAAAATGACGACGCAGCTGATGTTCGCCCTCGCCTGCGGGGTGTTGGCGCTGGTTTACGGTATTTGGGCGTCGCGGTCGGTCTTGGCGGCGAGTGCCGGGAGCGAACGCATGCAGGAGATCGCCGGCGCTATTCAGGAGGGGGCGCAGGCCTACCTCAACAGGCAGTACCGCACCATCGCCATGGTTGGCGTGGTGATTGTTGTGATCATTTCCTACGCGCTGGGCCTCAGGGTTGGGATTGGCTTTCTGATCGGGGCCACTCTATCGGGCTTGACCGGCTATATCGGCATGTTCGTTTCTGTGCGGGCCAACGTGCGCACCGCGGAGGCGGCGCGTCAGGGCCTGGGACAGGGTCTCGCTTTGGCGTTCCGGGCTGGTGCGGTGACCGGCATGCTGGTGGCCGGCTTGGCGCTGCTGGCGGTCGGGGGCTACTACGCGGTCTTGCTCGGCCTCGGGGCCGAGGGCCGCGGGATCGTCGATCCCCTCGTTGGCCTCGGATTCGGCGCCTCGCTGATCTCGATCTTTGCGCGTTTGGGTGGCGGCATTTTCACCAAGGGTGCGGACGTGGGCGCCGATTTGGTGGGCAAGGTTGAGGCCGGCATTCCTGAGGATGACCCCCGTAATCCGGCGGTGATCGCCGATAACGTGGGCGACAACGTCGGCGACTGCGCCGGTATGGCGGCCGACCTCTTCGAAACCTATGCTGTGACCGTGGTCGCGACTATGGTGCTGGCGTCGATCTTTTTCGCCGGCACGGCCATGATGGGGCAAGCGATGCTCTATCCTCTGGTCATCGGAGGCGCCTGCATCATCGCCTCGGTGATCGGTACCTTCTTCGTGCGCCTTGGCAGTAGCCAGAGCATCATGGGCGCGCTCTATAAGGGCTTCATCGCTTCGGCTTTCGTTTCGGCCATTGTCCTCTATCCGGTCACCGATTGGGTGATTGGTACCGAAACCGTGTTCACGGTCGGCAAGCAGAGCTTCACTGGGTTAGGCCTTTATTTCTGCGGTTTGGCCGGATTGGTAATCACCGGTGCGCTGATTTGGGTGACCGAATACTACACAAGCACCGAATATCGTCCGGTGCGTAGCATCGCCCAGGCCTCAACCACCGGTCACGGCACCAACGTGATCCAAGGCCTGGCCATTTCCATGGAGGCCACCGCAGTTCCCGCGCTGATCATCGTGGCGGGCATTATCGGGACCTATCTGCTGGCTGGGTTGTTCGGTATCGCCATCGCGGTCACCACCATGTTGGCCCTGGCCGGCATGGTGGTCGCTCTCGACGCCTATGGGCCCGTCACCGACAATGCCGGCGGCATCGCCGAGATGGCCGATATGGATGCCGAGGTCCGCAAGACGACTGACGCGCTGGATGCGGTCGGCAACACCACCAAGGCGGTCACCAAGGGTTATGCCATCGGTTCCGCCGGCTTGGGTGCGCTGGTCCTGTTCGCCGCCTACACCTCCGATCTGGAGCACTTCGCCAAGGAAGGCCTCATCGACGTGGGCGAGGGCATCAACTTCGCCCTGTCCAATCCTTACGTCGTCGTCGGGCTGTTGGTCGGTGGCATGCTGCCTTATCTTTTCGGGGCGATGGGCATGACCGCGGTCGGCCGGGCGGCCGGTTCCGTGGTGGTCGAGGTGCGCCGGCAGTTCAAGGAAATCCCGGGCATCATGGAAGGCACGGGCAAGCCGGAATACGGCCGCTGCGTCGACCTGCTGACTAAGGCGGCGATCAAGGAAATGATCATTCCCTCGATGTTGCCGGTGCTCTCGCCGATCGTGCTGTACGTCGTGATCAAGATGATCGGCGGTCAGGCGGCGGCCTTGTCCGCACTCGGTGCCATGCTGCTTGGCGTGATCGTCACCGGGCTGTTTGTCGCCATTTCCATGACCGCCGGTGGCGGGGCCTGGGACAACGCCAAGAAATACATCGAAGACGGCAACCACGGCGGCAAGGGCTCGGAGGCCCACAAGGCCGCGGTGACCGGCGATACGGTCGGCGATCCTTATAAGGACACCGCCGGCCCGGCGGTCAATCCGATGATCAAGATCACGAATATCGTGGCCTTGCTGCTACTCGCGGTGCTGGCCTCCTGACAGGCCCGCCGTAGCGAAAAGAAAAACGCCCCGGGGGGAAGCCTCCGGGGCGTTTGTTGTTTTGGGGCCGTATCGCGGCCGGATTACTGCGACGTGCCTTCCTCTCCGCCGAAGCGGCCAATGTTGCCGAAAATCTGCTGGAAGAAATTGACTTGGCGACCTTCGGTCGGGGTGATCCGGTCGACCGGGTCGATGTCTCGGCCGTCGGCCAGGCTCAGGGTGGCGGTTTCCGCTACCGTGCCGGAATCGTCGAAGGAAACCATGACGACCTTGCGCTCCAAAACCTCCGGCGCGAAGAAGGCGAACTCGGTGGTCTTCTGACCAATGTAGTACCACTTGCTGTCTTGGAAGGTCGATACGGTCGAGGGTGAGCCAAGCAGGGCCGCGACGTCGTTCCGCGAATGTACGCCGGGCGAGATGCGGGCCAGGTCCTCCTCCAAGGGCATGTTGCCACGCACTTGCACGGTCTGCTCGCAGGCGCCCAATCCCAAGGCCAGGGCCGTGGCCATCAGAACCGGAATTCCGGTACGTTGGGCGCGGATCGGTCGGGATGTCGAAGCCATTGAATAGGCACTCCTTAGCAAAGGACATTTTGCTTGGCGCTTGATTACACGCCGATTGCCTGCCATTTCAAGGCTCAAGTTACACCATGGTCGAGACGCGGTATAGGAATATGGTCATTGGGAAGTGGTTCGGGCGCGACCCGATGGAAGAACCGGCGGCGGCACTCTACGCCACGGTGGTGGCCCAGGCGCGGCGCCCCGAGTTCTATGCCCGCTGCGAGGTGCCGGATACGGTCGACGGCCGTTTCGATTTGATTTCCTTACATATTTTCCTTGTTCTCTACCGCCTCAAGCGGGACCATCCGGCCTCTGCCGAGCTGGCCCAGGCGGTCTTCGATTTGATGTTCCACGACATGGATCAGAGCCTGCGCGAAATGGGTGCCGGTGACCTGGGCGTCGGCCGCCGGGTCAAAACCATGATTCAGGGACTTTACGGCCGCATCGCGGCCTATGAGACCGGTTTGAGCCGAGGCGACGAGGCCCTGCGCGCGGCCCTGCGCCGTAACGTCTTCGGCACCGCGGTGCCGGCCGAGGCCAGCCTGGATGCCCTGACCGCCTATGTGCGGCGACAGACGGTGGCCCTCGCCGAGCAGGGCTATGAAGGCCTCGCTGCCGGCCAACTTTTTTTCAGCGAGCCGCCGGACCCCGGCCAAAGCGGGGTGGCGGGGCCATGATGGAACCCGTCATAGGGCCCGGCGATGCCCCGGAGCTCTCGCGTCCGCTGCCGGTCGAGCGGTTGGGCGGTGCGGCCTACGAGACCCGAATCGTCGCGAACCCAGCGGAGCGGGCCGCCCTGGCCAAGCGCTTCGGGATTTTAGCCTTGGAGCGTCTGGAGGCTCAGGTGCGGGCCCGTGCCACCGGCCCGGGCGCCCGGGTGCGGGTGGAAGGGCATGTGGATGCGGTGGTGGTTCAGGCGTGCGTGGTGAGCCTGGACCCGGTGCGCAGCGAACTTGGTGACGACTTCGTCCAGCTGTACAGCCTGAACCCGGAAGACGCGCCGGCCAAAGATGTTTCGGTGACGCCCGGCGCCGAGGAAGACGAGCCGGAGCCTTTGGGCCCCGGCGGTCTGGACCTGGGGGAAGCCGTCGCCCAGCAACTGGCGTTGATGCTGGACCCTTATCCGCGGTCGCCCGGCGCCGAACTGGCGGAAATCGAGCATCAGGACTCGGATGGCGCCGCCAGGGAGGGGCGGCGGCCCTTTGCGGCCCTGGAGGCCCTGAAACGGCGCTGAAGCCTCGATTGCGCCCGGTCGTGGGGACTGGTATACCCCCGGTCGCAATCCTGGGTTTTTCCGCGCTGGACGTGGGCCAAACTGGGGTGACGAGCGATACAAAAACCGGCCTCGAAACGGCGCCATCGGACCCCGGGCGGGCTTGCCGATGGGCCGTATTTTGTCTAAGAAACGGTCTTGAGTGGCCACGGCCGAACACAAGAGTCGAAATCATGGCAGTCCCAAAGTCAAAAATCACGCGCTCCCGGCGCAACCAGCGACGATCCCACCATGCGCTAACGGCGGATGCGCACAACGAATGTCCAAACTGCGGCGAATTGAAACGCCCGCACCACGTCTGCGCGGCTTGCGGCTATTACGACAGCCGCGAAGTCCTCGAGGTCGAGAGCGCCTGAGCGAATTCGGCCGAGTCCAAGCGGGCCGGTCCCGGACCCCGCGCGGAGCAGACTTGTCGTGAGCGATCGTAAGACCATAGCCCTTGACGCCATGGGCGGGGACGAGGCCCCGACCATTGTGATTCGGGGCGCGGATATTGCGCGGGAACGCTATCCGGACGTCGATTTCCTGATCTATGGGCGTGAACCGGAAATCGCGCCGCTTCTGAACAAGCTGGCGAAGCTGAAGGCGGTCGCCACGGTAATCCATACCGATGACGTGGTGCGCAGCGCGGACAAACCTTCGATCGCGTTGCGCGCGGGGCGGGGTTCCAGCATGCGCCTGGCAATCAACGCGGTGCGCGACGGCGAGGCGGACGGCGTGGTATCGGCTGGAAATACGGGCGCCTTGATGGCCATGGCAAAATTCGTGCTTAAGACCTTGCCCGGTGTGGACCGGCCCGCGATCGCGGCCTTCTTTCCGACCCTGCGCGGCGAGACCTTGATGCTCGATCTTGGCGCCAACGTGCTGTGCGATGGACGCAACCTGGTCGACTTCGCAGTCATGGGAAACGCCTTCGCGCGCTGCGTTGTCGGAGTGCAGCAGCCGACCTACGGCCTGCTCAACGTCGGCTCCGAAGAAATGAAGGGGCACGAGGCCCTGCAGGACGCGAGCGCCGTTCTGCGAGAGTCGGACTTGCCGGGAGAATTCGTCGGTTTCGTCGAAGGCGACGATATCGCCAAAGGTACCGTCGATGTGGTCATCACAGACGGATTTACCGGAAACATCGCGTTAAAGACCGCGGAAGGTACGGCGTCGTTGATTTCCGAATACATGCGGCGCACGTTCAAGAGTTCGTTTTTCGCCGGCCTTGGCTATATCTTGGCCCGTTCGGCCATGCGCAAACTGCGCAAACGGCTCGATCCGCGGCGCTATAACGGGGCGATTTTCTTGGGTCTGAACGGGGTCGTGGTAAAGAGCCACGGCGGCACCGACGCCCTGGGCTTCGCCAATGCCATCGGCGTGGCCATCGACATGATAAAATACGGCATCGTCGAACGAACCCGAGCCGACTTCGCCAACCTGACCCAAACGGCGCCCAACGCGCAAGCGGTGACCGGCTGATGCAATTCCGCTCCTTGGCCGCGGGGTGCGGCACCTATCTGCCCGCTCGCGTAGTCACTAACGCCGAGTTGGCCAAAACCGTAGATACGTCCGACGAATGGATCCGCCAGCGCACGGGTATCTGCGAGCGCCGTTTCGCCGCCGAGGGCGAGTTGACCTCGGCCATGGGGACGCGCGCCGCGCAAGGCGCCCTGGACATGGCGCAAACGACCGCCGGAGAGGTCGACCTGATTGTTTGTGCTACCTCGACGCCTGACGAGACCTTTCCTTCTACCGCGACCCGTATTCAGGCCCAACTGGGCATGGAACGCGGCGTTGCCTTCGACGTGCAGGCGGTATGCTCTGGCTTCGTCTACGCTCTATCTATTGCGGACAATTACTTGCGCCTGGGCCAAGCTACGACGGCGTTGGTAATCGGTGCGGAGACCTTCTCGCGCATTCTCGATTGGGAAGACCGCTCGACCTGCGTTCTGTTCGGCGACGGGGCAGGCGCGATTGTACTAAAGGCCGTCGAGGCGACGGGCGCTGAACGGGAGCCGGGCGTGTTGTCGACCCATCTTTATTCGGACGGGCGCCACCACGACGCGCTCTATGTGGATGGCGGTCCGTCGTCGACCGGCACGGTCGGGCACCTACGCATGGAAGGTCGCGAGGTGTTCCGTCATGCTGTTGTACGCATGAGCGAGGCAATTGACGCCGCGCTCGAAGCCAACGGGTTGACCCCCGGCGATATCGATTGGCTGGTACCGCATCAGGCTAACCTGCGAATCATCGAAGCCATGGCACGCCGTCTCAATCTACCGCAAGACCGGGTTGTGGTTTCGGTCGACCGTCACGCCAACACCTCGGCCGCATCGATCCCTCTGGCCTTGCACGAAGCCCTGAAAGATGGCCGGGTCCAGCGTGGTGACCTGATTATGATGGAGGCCATGGGCGGTGGTTTTACCTGGGGCTCTGCCTTGCTACGTTGGTAGTTTTTTCGGTTTGATGGTAGGCTTCGCAGGTGCACACTCGGGTCTTGCCACATACTTTCCACGGTTGAATCGGCCGGGACGTTTGACGGGTTATATTGCTTTGGGTTACCGTCTTAAAAAATACATAAGACAGGGAGAGAAATAATGGCGCCTCGTACGGTCACGCGTGCCGATCTCGGAGAGGCGGTGTACCAAGAAGTTGGCCTTTCGCGTAACGAGTCGGCCGATCTTGTGGAGTCCGTGCTCGGCGAAATTTCCGATGCCTTGGTACGCGGCGAGATGGTCAAGCTATCCTCCTTCGGCAGTTTCTCTGTCCGCGAGAAAGGCCAGCGCGTTGGACGCAATCCCAAGACCGGCGAAGAGGTGCCAATTCTGCCCCGCCGGGTTCTTGTATTCCGGGCTTCGCACGTATTGAAGAATAAGATCAACGCCGCGCATGTCGGCGAGCGGGGTTAGCGCCGTCATGTCAGACGTCGCAGCCTCTCAGACCGGGGGATTGAAGTCATCCATGCCTGAAAAGCGGCTTGCCGCGAAATCATCTTCGGCGTTTCGCACGATCAGCGAAGTGGCGGAGCAGTTGGACTTGCCGCAGCATGTCTTGCGGTTTTGGGAAACCAAGTTCTCGACCGTCCGCCCGCTTAAGCGCGGCGGCGGGCGGCGCTACTATCGGCCCGAAGACATTGACCTGATACGGCAGATACGCAACTTGCTGTACGCCGAGGGCTATACCATAAAGGGTGTCCAGCGCTTGATGCGCGAGGGCCAATTGAAGTCCCCGGGCGCGCCGGCACGGGTCAAGGCACGGGCGCCAGCCAAGTCGGCGCGCGCCGCCGAGGGCGCGCTCGACCTGCGGGCCGTCATTACGGAATTGAGCGAATTGCGCGATATCCTGCGTGGCGCCGCCGGCTAGGTCCGGAGCTTCCAAAAACAGCACCAGGGCCGCATTGCCAGGGCCTCCGGCCGCAGTTATATAGTGGCCTCGATCGGCTCGGGCCCAGGCCCGGCGGCGGGGCGGAGCGTGGCGCAGTCTGGTAGCGCACTTGGCTGGGGGCCAAGGGGTCGCAGGTTCGAATCCTGCCGCTCCGACCAATTCGGCGAAACCCGCAGCCGAAATCCCTAAAATAGACAATATTCAGATCGCGTGCGTGCGCTCAGCCGGCCGGCTTTCTTTTGCGCCTCGCTTGTCGCTTCACTTGGCTGACCGTTTCACCTGGGGGATTGGGTCCGCACTCGCTCTTCGCCTCCGGCACTGCGGTGCGCGACCGGTCGAAACGGACAGTTACTGTCGTGCCTTCGCCCAGTGTACTCTCGATATCCAAGGTTGCCCCGTGTAGATCAGCGAAGCGCTTGGCGAGCGGCAGGCCCAGGCCGGTGCCTTCGAATTGCCGGGCCAACCCGCTGTCGACCTGACCGAAGATCGCTAAGGCCTTGGGAATGTCCTCCGGTGCCATGCCAATCCCATTGTCGCAGACCTGGATTACGCAGCCTAGCGCGTTATCGCGCCAGGCCTTGATGGCGACCGTACCGCCGTTGGGCGTGAACTTGATCGCGTTGGATACCAAGTTGAGCAGGATCTGCCTGAACTTTTGCGGATCAGCACGGATGGTCAGCGGGTCTTCCGGCAACTCGGTGGCTAGGTTTACTTTGGCCTCTTCCGACCAACCGCGGACCAAAGCGAGGCACGAGACGATATTGTCGGCGACCACCATATCGACCTCGACCAACTCATCCTGGCCAGCTTCGATTTTGGAGAGGTCCAGGATATTGTTGATGATCGCCAGCAGATGCCGCCCGGCGCCGCTGATGTCTTTCAAATAGTCGACATACTTCCGGTTCCGGATCGGGCCGAAGATCTCCTGCAACATACTGTCCGAGAACCCAATCACTGCGTTTAGGGGCGTGCGCAGTTCGTGGCTCATGTTGGCCAGGAATTCTGATTTGGCTTGATTGGCGGCCTCGGCGGCCTGGCTGGCGGATATCAAGGCCTTTTCGACCCGTATCCGCTCTGCGATCTCGCGCTGGAGTTCTTGATTTCGGGCCTGGATGCTCTCGCGGCTGGCCAGGAGGTCCTTGTACTGGACCTTCAGGATTCCATCGGCTCGGCGTGCGATCAAATAAAGCGCCCCGTAAAGCGAAGCGAAGGCGATCAGGATCACCACGACCATGCCGGAAATGGTCTCGCGGATGCCGACCATCAGCTCGGTCACGTCGGTGTGCAATTCGAAGATACCTTCGACCTCGCCGTCGTCGCTGCGTATGGGCAGGTGGGTCTCGACCAGGTAGCGATCGCGCGCGTCGCCCGAGGGCATGAGGTATTCGGGCCGCCGCTGCAGGTCGCTGGATACGGTGCCGTCGATCGCTTCGGTGACCGCCTGGCTTTGTTCCGCTACCTCTTGGCCGATTTCGTCGATCAGCGAGGAGAACGCCAAATGTCCCTGGGCGGTATAGATGCGAACCCGCAGGACCGGCAGGCCCCGGGTCAGGCCCTCCGTGGAAAGCTGCAAGGCATGAGTCTCGACGCTGGTTCGCAAGGCCGGCAGGTCGGTGCCGTCCACGGAGCGGAAATGAGTTTCGAAAGCGGGCCAAATCTGATCGGCAAACGACTGGGCGAGCCCGGCGTTCTCGTGCTCGGCGGCGGCGACCACCTCGTCCACCGCGACATAGCGATAGGTCGCGATCACACAGGCCGTGGCGATCACCACGACGACAGCGCTGGTCAGAGAAAAGTAGCGAAGCAGATTGAACATTCGAACCAGTCGTTCTTGCCGGACCAATCCGCAGGAGATGGTTAATAGGCCGTGAATATTTCAATATATTGTAGTTGTAGTAATATTAATAACTTGATAATAAAATTACTTATGCTTCAAATGTCACAGCAAAAGACACTAAGTGCTGCCTTTGTATTCAAAAATACAATATTATTGACATTTTGATTCCAAATTGCATCTCGGATCCTACGTTGCCCTGTGGTCCGGTGGATCAAAGCGGTTTGATCCAAATCAAAACATTGCTGCATTGCGGCATTTAATATCAGATAAGTGACGCCCGCAGCGACGATGGGCGAGGCGGCGAGCCTTTGTCGGCTGACGGCCGCCGTATTGGGGGATTAGATTTCTAGCAAGGATCGGGACGCATGACCGACGGACATACGCGAGCCGTGGCCGGGACAACCTATGGGACGGGCGCGCTTTTGGTATTGGGGGCCATACTCGGCCTGTTCCTAGTGGCCGGGGCAACCGATTCCGTCATGAGTTTTCATGGCGTCCTCTTCGTCGCGTTTTGCGTCCTAGGGGTCTATTGGCTGATAGCCAGGCAATTCGGTGGCGAGAAAGACGCCGGGCGGGCGGCGACCGAGGACGCCCGCTACAACGATGGGGTGGTTCGCGCCGGGGTGATCGCCTCGACCTTTTGGGGCGTTGTCGGTTTCACCGTCGGCCTGGTTATCGCCTTGCAGTTGGCCTTTCCGGTCCTCAACCTCGACCTGCCATGGACCACCTTTGGGCGCTTGCGACCTTTGCATACCTCGGCGGTGGTTTTTGCCTTTGGCGGCAACGTCCTAATTGCAACCTCATTCCACGTGGTGCAACGGACCTGCCGGGCGCGCTTGGCCGGCGACTCAGCGTCTTGGTTCGTGTTCTGGGGCTACAACCTCTTCATTGTGATCGCGGCCAGCGGCTATGTTCTGGGGGTCACGCAGGCGAAGGAATATGCCGAGCCGGAATGGTACGCCGATCTCTGGCTAACGGTGGTCTGGGTGGTCTATCTGCTGGTCTTCCTGGCGACCCTGTGGAAGCGCAAGGAACCGCATATTTACGTCGCCAACTGGTTCTATCTCGCCTTCATCGTCACCGTCGCCATGCTGCATATCGTCAACGGCCTGGCCGTGCCGGTATCCTGGACCGGGACCGCGAGTTATTCGCTCTTCGCCGGCGTGCAAAGCGCACTGACCCAGTGGTGGTATGGGCATAACGCGGTCGGCTTCTTTCTGACCGCCGGCTTCCTGGGCATCATGTACTACTTCATTCCCAAGCAGGCCGAGCGTCCGGTCTATTCGTACCGCCTGTCCATCGTCCATTTCTGGACCCTGATCTTCCTCTACATCTGGGCGGGGCCGCATCACTTGCACTACACCGCCCTGCCGGACTGGGCGCAGACCCTGGGCATGACCTTTTCGATCATGCTTTGGATGCCGTCCTGGGGCGGCATGATCAACGGCTTGATGACCCTTTCAGGCGCTTGGGACAAGCTGCGCACCGACCCGGTGATCCGCATGCTGGTCATTTCCGTCGCGTTCTACGGCATGAGCACCTTCGAAGGGCCGGTTATGTCGATCAAGGCGGTCAATTCGCTCAGCCACTACACGGACTGGACCATCGGGCATGTGCATTCCGGCGCACTCGGCTGGGTCGGATTCGTGAGCTTCGGGGCGATTTACTTCCTGACCCCGGTCTTGTGGCACCGCCAGCGCTTGTATTCGCTGAAGCTGGTCAACCTGCACTTCTGGGTCGCGACCATCGGCATCCTGCTCTACATCACGGCCATGTGGGTTTCGGGTATCCTGCAAGGCTTGATGTGGCGGGCCTACGATTCACTCGGCTTCCTCGAGTATTCCTTTGTCGAGACGGTTGAGGCCATGCACCCCTTCTATGTCATCCGCGCGGCCGGCGGGGCGCTGTTCGTCGTTGGCGGTCTGATCATGGCTTATAACGTTTGGCGGACCATACGCGGCGATTTGCGCGACGAGGCCCCCGTCTCCTCCCAGCCGTCGCTCGCCGCGACGCCGGCCGAGTAGGGGAGGGCATCATGATCAAGCACGCAACCATCGAGAAGAACTCCATCCTCCTCACCGTTTTGACCTTGATCGTGGTGTCGATCGGCGGCCTGGTCGAAATCGCGCCCCTGTTTTATTTGGAAAGCACGATTGAGAAGGTCGAGGGCATGCGCCCGTATACGCCGCTCGAACTCGCTGGACGCAAGGTTTATATCCGCGAGGGTTGCTACAACTGCCACAGTCAGATGATCCGGCCCATGCGCGACGAGGTCGAGCGCTACGGCCACTACAGCCTGGCGGCAGAGAGCATGTACGACCATCCCTTCCAATGGGGTTCGAAGCGTACCGGACCGGATCTCGCACGCGTCGGCGGGCGCTATTCCGACGACTGGCACGTCGCTCACATGATCGACCCGCGCGCCTTGGTGCCCGAATCGGTCATGCCGGGTTATCCCTTCCTGGCCGAGACGCCGCTCGACTTCTCGCTCATCGAGGCCGAATTAAAGGCCAATCGGACCGTCGGCGTGCCCTATGACGACGTGATGATTGAAAATGCAGCGGCGGACCTGAAGGCGCAGGTCGATCCCGATGGCGAAGGTGTCGACGAAATGTTGGCGCGCTATCCGAAAGCGCAAGTGCGCGATTTCGACAGTAATCCCAGCATGATTTCGGAACTCGACGCCATGATCGCCTACCTGCAAATCCTTGGCACTCTGGTCGATTTTGAGGCCTACCAAGCCGACGAAAACTTGCGTTAGAAAGGGCCGATTGGATGACCTACGACGACGTTGTGTCCTTTTCAGGCTCGGCCGGCCTGATTTTTTTCATGGTGCTGTTCGCGGTGGTGCTGATCTACGCCCTGAGGCCGGGCAACAAGCGCAAGTTCGACGATGCGGCGCGCATCCCGTTTAAGGAGGACTGAAGTGGCGGGAGATAAGCATATAGACGACCACAGCGGCGTCGAAACCACCGGGCACGAGTGGGACGGCATTCGGGAGCTGAACAACCCATTGCCGCGCTGGTGGCTGTGGACATTCTATATCTGCATCGTGTGGTCGGTCGGATATTGGGTCGTCATGCCGGCTTGGCCTTTGGTCAGCAGCTACACGACCGGCGTCATCGGCTATTCCAGCCGGGCCCTGGTGGCGACGCGCATAGACGAAGCCAAGGCTGCCCAGGCACAGTATGTGGCGCGAATCGCCGATGCCACCCTGGAAGATGTTGAAGGCGATCCGGAGCTTCTGGAATTCGCCCTCGCCGGCGGCCGCTCGGCCTTCGCGGTCAATTGTTCGCAGTGTCATGGACGCGGTGCGGCCGGCGCGATCGGCTACCCGAACCTGAACGACGATTCCTGGTTATGGGGCGGCACCCTGGAGAATATCGCCCACACCATTACCTACGGCGTGCGAAACGGCCACGACGAGGCGCGGTTCGGCCCCATGCCCGGGTTCTTGAGCGACCAAATCCTGGACCGGGCGCAGATTGACGATGTCGCCGAATACGTACTGTCCCTGGGCGGCCGCGCCGAGGACAGCGCCGCCGCCGAGCGAGGCGCCGCCGTCTTTGCCGAACAATGCGTGGCCTGCCACCAGGAGGGTGGCCTTGGGAACACGGAGCTCGGCGCGCCTAATATTGCCGACGGCATCTGGCTTTACGGTGGCGAGAGGGAGGCCATCGTCGAGACCGTCATGGCCGGCCGTGCCGGTGTCATGCCGACCTGGGGCGATCGCTTGAGTCCGGCCACCATCAAGCAGCTGGCGGTCTACGTTCACGCGTTGGGCGGCGGCCAGTAGGCTCTTGTCCGCAAGTCTTTTGTATTAGTCTTGCCTTATGGATGAGATGGGCCAAATTAACGCTAGATGGAACAGATCGTCAGCGCGCAGAAACCGGCCCCGGCGGCCGGAGCAGACGCCTCTCCGGTGCAGGCGGCGGCGGGGGTCGAGCGCGTTGACGCTGCCGCGGTCAACCGCAAGGAAACCCGCTCGCTTTATCAAAAGCGAATCAAGATCTTTTCCAAACGGGCCCGGGGCGCGTTCCGAAAGCTGAAATGGGCGGTCCTAGCCATGACCCTGGGGGTGTATTACGTGGCGCCCTGGTTACGATGGGACCGGGGCACGAGCGCGCCGGACCAGGCAATCCTGATCGATATCCCGGCTCGCCGCTTCTATTTCTTCTTCATCGAGATCTGGCCGCAGGAAGTCTATTACCTGACCGGCATTTTGATTCTTTCCGGCTTGGCTTTGTTCCTGGCAACGTCTTTGTTCGGCCGGGTTTGGTGTGGCTATACCTGCCCGCAAACGGTTTGGACCGATCTCTTTATCTTTGTCGAGCGCCTGATCGAAGGCGACCGCGGCGCGCGCATCCGGCTGGAAAAGGCGCCTTGGGGCGCCCATAAGATCGCGTTGCGGGTGGTCAAGCACGCCCTCTGGATCGTTATCGCGGTGCTGACCGGCGGCGCTTGGGTGTTCTATTTCGCCGACGCACCCAGTCTGCTGGTTGCCCTGGCCACCTTGCAGGCGCCTGCCATCGCCTATATCGCCATCGGCGTCTTGACCTGCACCACCTATTTGCTGGGCGGTATCGCGCGCGAACAGGTCTGTACTTACATGTGCCCGTGGCCGCGCATACAGGCCGCGATGACCGACGTCGACTCGATGATCGTCACCTACCGGGACTACCGGGGCGAGCCGCGTGGCCCCCATCGCAAGAGCGAACCTTGGGAAGGTCGGGGTGATTGCATAGATTGCAATGCCTGCGTCGCAGTCTGCCCCATGGGGATCGACATTCGCGACGGATCGCAGCTCGAATGCATCAACTGCGGCCTGTGCATCGACGCTTGCGATGAGGTTATGAGTAAAGTTGGGCGGCCACTGAAGTTAATCGCCTACGATACCTTCGCGAACGTAGACCGGCGCGCGGCGGGGCAGGACGCGCGGTACAGCCTGCTGCGGACCCGGCCCCTGATCTATGTCGGCCTGATGGTCGTCGTCGGTTCGCTCATGCTGTTCGGGCTGACGACCAGGTCGGCGCTCGATCTCAATGTCTTGCGGGACCGAAACCCGTTATTCGTCACCCTGTCGGATGGGGCGATCCGCAACGGATATACGGTCAAGGTCATCAACAAGCAGCACGAAGCCCGCGAATTTCGCTTGGACGTGGAGGGCCTTGCCGGTCGCCGGATCGATGTGGTCGGCCTGGAATCCGAGGGCCCGCCGGTGCTCAGGGTCAAGGCCGACAAGCTGGCTGCCTACCGGGTTTTCCTTAGCGCGCCACGCGAATCCTTGATCGACGAATCTGTGCCCATTGTGTTTCGGGTGACGGACACGCTGGATGGTAGCGAGATCGTCTACGACGCGGTCTTCCGCGGACCGGGGTCGTGAGCGCCATGGCTGCGCGTACTCTTACCGGGCGCCACGTACTGTACGGCTTGCTCGCTTTTTTCGGGGTCGTGGCCGCCGCCAATGCGGTTTTCATCTTTCTGGCGATCGATTCTTTTACTGGGCTCAGCACCGACAATCCTTATCAGCGCGGGGTCGCCTACAACGAAACCCTGAGGGCGCGCGCGGCGCAGCGTGCCCAGGGTTGGCGCGCCGAGGTCGCGTTCGAGGAGGTGAGCGATGGCAAGGGCGTGCTGCATGCCACCCTGCGCGATCGCAACGGCGCCCCTTTGGAAGACCTGCAGGTGAGGGGGCAGATCCGCCGTCCGACCCATAGCGGCTATGACCAAGACGTGACCCTGGCGCGCGCGGCCGACGGCGTTTACGCGGTTGAGTTGGCCTTGCCTCTGCGCGGACAGTGGGACGTTCGCCTGACCGCTGAGGCGCGCGACGGCAGGCGTCTCGAGATGGAGCGGCGTCTATGGCTGAAGTGACCCTGGCGCGGCGCGATGCCTTTGATTTGCCGGAAGACTCCTGGCGCGGGTTTTCCGACCCGTCCGCCTATATCCGGGTCCGGGCCGATGGCACGGCGGAGCTCGACCTGGTGGTCGAAAACCTGCATTGCCCCGGTTGCATTCCGAAAATCGAAGGCGCGGTGAAGCGCCTGCCCGGCGTGCTGCACGCCCGGGTCAATCTGAGCACAAAGCGCCTACATCTGCACTGGCGGCCGGACGCCGTCGAGCCGTCGGCGTTGCTCGGCGCCGTCGCCGGGCAGGGATTCCGCCTCGCGCCCTACGATCCGGGCGCGCTCGCCAGCAGCGGCGCTGACGATACCAAGGCCCTGCTGCGTGCCCTGGCCGTGGCCGGCTTCGCGGCTGGCAATGTCATGCTGCTATCGGTCTCGGTCTGGAGCGGTCTGGTTTCCGACATGGGGCCGGCGACCCGCGACCTGTTTCATTGGGTCTCGGCGCTGATCGCTTTGCCGGCGGTCGCCTTTGCCGGGCAGCCGTTTTTCCGCTCCGCCCTGACCGCCTTGCGCGGGCACCGGCTGAACATGGACGTGCCGATCTCGCTTGCCGTCATCCTGGCCTCGGGCATGAGCTTGGTCGAAACCCTGGCCAGCGGCGATTACGTCTATTTCGACGCCGCGGTGATGTTGCTGTTTTTCCTGTTGATCGGCCGTTACCTGGACCTGCGTACGCGCGGACAGGCCCGCTCGGCGGCTGAGAACTTGATGCTCCTGCGGGCCCAGGGGGCCAGCGTCCTGACCGCCGACGGCGAAAGGCGCGCGCTGCCCATTGCGGAAATCGGCCCCGGCATGCGGGTTCTGGTGGCGGCGGGCGAGCGGGTGCCGGTCGACGGCCGGATTGCCCGGGGCCGCTCAGACCTTGATACCAGCCTGGTGACCGGGGAAAGCGTGCCCCGCGCTGCCGCGCCTGGCACGGAGATTTTTGCCGGAACGCTCAATTTAACGAGCCTCTTGGAGGTCGAAGTTACGGCAGTAGGCGAGGGTACCCTGCTGGCCGAGATTGTCCGTCTCATGGAAGCGGCTGAGCAGTGCCGCGCGCGCTACGTCCGCTTGGCCGACCGCATGGCCCGAATCTATGCCCCGGCGGTCCATATCCTGGCCGCGGTCAGCTTTCTGGGCTGGCTCGCCTTTGGCGGTTTGGGATGGCAGGAGGCCTTGCTGATCGCGGTGGCGGTCTTGATCGTCACCTGTCCCTGCGCCCTCGGTCTGGCGGTTCCGGCGGTTCAGGTCGCCGCCGTTGGCCGCTTGCTGCGCGGCGGCGTATTGGTCAAATCCGCCGACGGCCTGGAGCGCCTGGCCCAGGTCGATACGGTTATCTTCGACAAGACCGGGACCTTGACCCAGGGCTGGCCCGAGCCGACCAACCTCACTGAGATCGCGGTGGCGGACCAGCGCCTGGCGGCGAGTATGGCGGCTGCCAGCCGCCATCCCCTGTCCCGTGCCCTGTGTCGGACCGTGGGCCCGGTTGGGATTCCTGAGACTGAGGTCCGTGAAGAACCGGGCCTGGGCTTGGCAATGATCTTGGATGGGCGGGAGGTTCGCTTAGGCAATCGGGAATGGTGCGGCGTTCCCACGTCACAGAGCAGCGCCGTCGAGAGCGAGCTTTGGCTGGCGGTGCCGGGCCGGGCACCGGTGCGCTTCGCGTTCCGGGATGCGCCGCGCGCCGATGCCGCCCGCACAGTGGCCTGGCTGAAGGATCGTGGCCTGGCGGTCGAGTTATTGTCCGGCGACCGGGAACCGGCGGCACGGGAAATCGCGCGGGCCCTGGGTATCGACCGCTGGGCTGGCGAACGCCGGCCGGCGGACAAGATCGCCCGGCTGGAAGTCCTGGCCGCCGACGGCCACAAGGTCCTGATGGTCGGGGATGGCCTGAACGACGCGCCGGCCCTGGCCGCGGCCTTCGCGTCCGCCTCGCCGGCCGAGGCGGCGGATATCAGCCAGACCGCCGCCGACTTTGTGATCCAGGGCGATGGTCTTTCGCCCCTGGCCGAAGCGATGCGGGTCGGTGTCGCTTCGCGCCGGCTGATCCTGCAGAACTTCGCCCTGGCACTGGGCTATAACGCCATCGCCGTGCCCCTGGCAATGGCTGGCTTGGTGACCCCCTTGATCGCCGCTCTGGCCATGTCGGCGTCCTCGATCGCGGTCACCCTCAATGCCTTGCGCCTGAGCCTGGCCCGCCGGGAGGCGCGACTATGAATGTGCTCGGCTATCTGATCCCAATCGCCCTGTTCTTGGGCTTGCTCGGCCTGGCGGCTTTTCTCTGGGCGCTCAAGTCCGGGCAATTCGACGATCTGGACGGTGCCGCCCATCGGATCCTGTTCGACGACGACGAGAGTCCCGAGTAGCTGCACCATGAAATTGATCTGGGAAGAGAACGACGCCCCCGGCGGCGACCCTCAAAGATCGCCGCGAATCTTCGTCAATCCAGAGCCGCTTTGCGCCGCGTCAGGCTGACGGCGGCGTCGCTTCATAACACTAAGCTCGGCTAGGCCTATGGTGAAATACTAGCGGGTGACCGGTTCCGTGAGCGCCGACGGGTCAATCGGTTCGGCCGAATCGAAGTCGCAATTCTGTGCAATTCTCGGCAATCGGCGTGAAGACGGCTGCTGGTTCTAAAAATCCGCGCACTGCGATGCGACCGATCTCGCGCACGGGAACATCGGGAAGGTGCTCGACAGTAGCCGCGTCGATCAGAAGCTGCGTGCCGTGCTCCTTGTTGAGTGCCTCTAGGCGGGCCGAGAGATTGACCGTATCGCCGTACAGCGAATAGGACTGCCGGCCGCCCCCGCCGACGCTGCCAGCGATCACCGGTCCAGTTGCGATGCCGGCGCGGATCGCGAGATGCTCGCCACTGAAGGTTTGGTTTGCCGTTAGGTCGACGATATCGAGGGCAGCGCATACGGCCTTAGCGGCATGCTTCGGGTCTTCGGTCGGTAGATTGAAGGTTGCCATGATGGCATCGCCGATGAACTGGGTCACGACCCCGTCGTAGCGGTTGATGGTCTCAGTGGCTTGGTCGAAAAAGGCGTTCAGCACGCCGACCACACGCCGGGGTCCGCTCGCCTCGGTCATCCTGGTGAAGTTGGCGACGTCGATGAATAACACCGTCGCCGTGCCCTCAACCGGCTCCAGCAGGCCGCGGTCGCTGATTAGCGCGTTGGCTATGGTTTTGGGGACGTAGCGGCCGAAAACGTCTGTGAGCGCGCGCCGCTCCTCGTCCAGTTCCAGCTGCCGGTGCACCGTGCGGCGCGCGCGCCACACGACCCCGCCGATCAGCACCGCAACCAGAAGGTAGGCTAAGGACTCCTGGATTCGGCTGCCGGTGCCGACAAAGTTGGGGCTGAGGAAGATCGACAGGAACTGCTCCGTGGTCGGCGCGATGCCGATGTCGGTCCAGTCGAGGCGCTCCGACATGTCGCGAATCGCCCAGGCGAAGGCGCCGAGCCAACCGGCCGCCACCATGACCCCCGACCAAAGCACCAGGCCCGGCGAGAAGCTGAAGGCAGCGATGCCCAGGATCAGAAAATAGAAGGGAAATATGGAATTGCGAAACAACATCGCCTGGGCCACATCGATGGTGTCAAAGATCGGCTGCGTGGCCATGAGCAGCGACAAGATCGCGATGTCGAAGGTGATGAAGGCATATTTGAGCCAGGCTCGGTCGTAACGCGAGCCAATTAGAGCGAAATGGATGAGGCCGAGGGCGGCAAAGCCGGCGATGGCGAGACCGAGATCTAGCGCATGCTCCGGGTTCGCCAGGCGCGACAGGACCAAGAAGGCGCCGAGCAACACCAATGCCACCAGGCGACCCATGATGGCGATACGCAGGCCGGCCTGCTCGGCTTCGCGAAAGGTCTCAGTGAGATAGGCCTGCTGGTTGACGGTATCGCTTGGCAAGCCATGACCTCACACATTTGGTCCGGGGTGGATCTCAACATTGGGCACTCTTCACGGCCCGCGAAGTTTAATATGGGCGGTTGACGAGCCTATGCCAATGGGCGCAGAGCAGCCAAAGGGAGCGGGACGAAGAACGGAGAAAGCGAATCCATTCAACCCGGATCTACCCTAGGCGCTAAGCGGGGATCTACGCCGGGGGCTGCCTACGCCCGCGCGCGATAGCGACCCCCAGCAGGATGATCGCCAGGGCGGCGTAGGCGTTCGGCGGTGGCCGCTCCAATAACACCAAGGCGCCGAACAGCACCCCGAACAGCGGCACCATGAAATTGATCTGAGAAAAGAACGATGCCCCCTGGCGTCGGACCAGTGCGAGCATCATCAAGGTGGCGATGGCGGTCTGAAGAACAGCGAGCACCAGGATCGAAACGAGGGACGCCGTGCTGGGCGATAGGGTCCAGGGCCGATCCAGCATGAGGCTGATTGGCAACAGCATGAGCGTCGAGGCAATCATCAGTCCGGCCGCCATGGCGCGGCGCGGTTGCTCGGTCAGGGACTTGGTGACCACCGCGTTGACACCATAGCAAAACGCCCCGCCGGCGACTGCTAATTGACGTATCGCGTCTTCCCCCAAGGCGGCCAGATTGGCTGGGCCGATCAGGACCACCAAGCCAACGATGCCCATGGCGACGCCCAGCGCTTTACGCGGCGTCATCTTCTCGTCCTTGGTGAAGGCGTGGGCCAGAAGCAGGGTGGTCAGGGGCATGACCGCCATGAGTATGGCCGCTAGACCGCTATCGATGTGCTCCTCGCCCCAGGCGATCAAGGTGAAGGGCAGGGCGGCGCCGAACAGCGAGGCCAGGGTGATCAGGCCCCAAAGACGTAGGCCGCGGGGCAGAGTCTGGCCGGCCATGCGCGCCACAACGATTAGCAGCACCGACGCTATGGCCAGACGCGCCAGGGTCATGGTTGCGGCCGGCACCGTTTCGACGCCGATCTTTATGAATAGGAAGCTGGCGCCCCAGATCGCCGACAGGCAAACGAGCAGCGCGTAGTCGCGGACACCGGGATGGCCTTGGGTCACGGGCAAAGCACGCTAGCGCGGCGCACTGGTACCGAAGGACGACAGATATGCGAACAGTGCGGTCGAGCCGCCGGTGTGCAGGAACACCGCCCGGTCGGTTTTCTCGTAGAAGCCCTTGCGGCACAAATCGATCAGGCCTGCCGCGCATTTGCCGGAGTAGACCGGGTCGAGCAGGATGCCCTCCAACCGGGCGAAAAGGTCGATAGCCGCCAGGGTGCTGGGCGCCGGAATGCCATAACCTTCACCCACGTAGTCGCTGTTCGCCGTCACGTCGTCCCGGGCGACCACGCCGGGGCAGCCGATTTTCTCGGCGGTTTTTTGGGCCAGGTTGTAGACTATCTCTTCCTGCTCGGCTTTGGGCAGGCGCACCGTAATGCCCATCAAGGGGATATGCGCGTTCATGGCCTTCAGCCCAACGACTAGGCTCGCCTGGGTGCCGCAACTGCCGGTCGCGTGCAATAAGTGGTCGATGCGCAAGTCCCGCTCGTTCGCCTGGTAGACCAGTTCCAAGGCGCAGTTGACATAGCCCAGGGCGCCGGTCGGGTTGGAGCTGCCGCCAAGGCGACGGCACGGGCGATAAACCTAGCCCATAAGCCGGACGGCGGAAAATCTTGATTTGGTGGGCAAAACGGTGGATTCGAGGCTGGAGCGGGATCGGTTCGCTGGCAATGGTCAGTTCGATGGTTGGGTCTTAATGGTGCAAGATCAGCCGGCGGCGCTATCGATCGCGGGCGGCGCTAGATCGCTCTGATAGGCGAAGATCGCCGGTGTCCCGCCGGTATGCACGAAAAGAACCTCACTGCCCTTGGGAATGCGGCCTTGCTCGACGAAGTGCAGCAACCCGGCCATGCAACGGCCGCTGTAAACCGGGTCGAGCAATAGGGCCTCGGTTTCCGCTGCCAGGCGAATCGCTGTCCGGGTTTGTTCGTTGATTTGGCCGTAACCAGGGGCCAGGACCGAATCGTCGACTATGACGTCTTGCTCCGCAATCTCTAGGCCGGTGCCCAGCAGCCCGGCGATCTCTCGCGCGCGGCGGAGTACGCGCGGGTGCTGCTGCGCCGCGTCGCGGCGGACGCAGATGCCCAGGACCGGCACTCGCCAGCCGAGGGCCCGGGCGCCGACCAGAAATCCCGCGTGAGTTAGGCCGCTGCCCGAAGGGATCACCACGTGGCTGGGTTCGCGTCCCATGCGTTGTAACTGCCGCCGGGTTTCACAGGCCGCCTCGACGTATCCAAGGCCGCCGGTCGGCGGATGGTCTAGACCCAGGTGAATGACATAGGGGCGGCGTCCTTCGCTCCGCAACCGCGCGGCGATCTCATCCAGATTCCGGTCCGCCGCCGCCTCATTCTCGCCCTGGGGAAAGCGGTGGATACGCGTGCCCAGCAATTGGTCCAGCAAGAAGTTGCCCGAGGCGCGATAGAACGGATCGTCCTTGGGGACCCGGTCCTCGAGTTGCACCTCGGGCTGCCAGCCCAGGCGCCGGGCCGCGGCCGCCGCCAGGCGTACGAAGTTCGATTGCACCGCCCCGGTGATTAGGACCGTATCGGCGCCCTCGGCCGCGCCGCGGCCGAGGTAGTACTCCAACTGGCGCACCTTGTTGCCGCCCATGGCCAAACCGTTGCAATCGTCGCGTTTGGCCCAGAGGGTGATACCGAGGCACGGGCCAAGGTTATTCAACTGCTCCAACGGCGTGTCGCCCTGCCAGAGCTCGACCTTGGGATGGGCCGCCAGTTCCGGCAGTGCGGCGTCCGGTTGCGGTTCAGGCTGTGACATCCGAAACCCCTTTCCACAAGAGCGACAATCCCATGATCAGGAGCAGCGCCCTGAGTGCGACATGCAGGGTGACCTCCCCGATGTTGCGCTTGACGACGACGCCCAAGCCGATCCCCAGCGCCAGGGCCGGGACCAGGGCGGCGACCGCGCTCCAACCGCCCGTGGTCTTTTCGCCAAACCCGAAATGAATCAGAAACGCCGCGCTATAGGAGAAGACGAAGAGGGCGCGCAGGGTCGCGCGCACCAGGGCGGGCGCGACATTCTGGTGCAACAGGGCCCAGAGGGCGACCGGACCGGGGATCGCCAGGCAGCCGCTTAGGAAACCGGATACTCCGCCGCCCACCAAGGTGCGCCGTCGCGCCGCCGCACCGCTGTCGGCGACTGCCGCCCGCCGGTCCAGCAGCAGCAACTGTACGGCCGCCGCCAGCACCACCGCGCCGGCAAAGAGTTTCAGGGTAGTCGCATCGAACTGCTGCAGCACAAGCCAGCCCAATGGCACGCCGACCACGGTACCGATCAGGAGTAACCGCAGGGGCGGCCACGAGATTTCGCCCCTTTCCTGCGGCAAGAGCGCGAGGGACACCAAGAGGTTTAGGATGATGGCGACGAACACCGCCGTCTGGCTGTGCAGGGTGAGAATCAAGGCCGGTCCCGCCAGCAAACCGAGACCGGCCCCGGTCGCCACTTGCAGGGTGGTGCCGGCGCAGACCACCAACGAGACCAAGACCAGCGCGTTCAGGCTCAAGGGCAGGTTATCAAAAAGGGCCACGCCCCGTACCTCCGGACCGAAGAGGGGCGACGATACCGCAAAGAATCACTCATCGAAATGACGGCCTTTCAGGGTTTGGCGTTCACGAAACCATGACCGGAGCCGCCATAGGTCAGGCTCAGGTATTCGTAAAACACCCGGGCAGGGGCTGAGAGGTTGGAGTCCCGGCGCCAGCCGAGGCCCACGTCCATGCTCGGCACCTCGTCGCTGACCGGACGGACCTCGATCCGCTGACCTTCCAGAGACCACGGCCGATACACCATGTCCGACAGAATGGACACGCCCATGCCGGTGGCGACCATGCTGCGCACCGCCTCGACCGAGGAGGTTTCGAAGATCACTTTCGGGAGGTGCGGCGTCTTCCGCCAATACCGCATGGCTGTGTCGTCGGCCTCGTCGACCGTCAGCATGACGTAGGGTTCCGCGGCGATCTCGGCCAGCGACACGGTTTCCCGTGCCACGAGATGGTGATCGGCGCAGGCCCAGAGCCGGCGGCGCGAACGCACCAGGATTTCGGAATCGATTGACAGGCTATTCTGCAGGTTGGACACCAGCATGACCGCGATATCCAAATTGCCGTTCATGAGGCCCGACTCGATATCCTCGCGCGCCAGTTCTTGCATATGGACCGTGATGCCGGGGAAGGCCCGCGTGAAGCGGGCCAAGATTTGCGGTAGGAAATAGGCCGCCACGGTGTAGGTCAGGCCGACCCGGACCTCGCCGGTTTCGGCCGAACCGGTGCGGCGCAAGGCCCGCGTAGCCTCCGATACCGTCGCTTCTATGCTGCGGGCGTGCTGAAGAAATTGATGTCCTTCATAGGTTAAGGTAACGCCGCTGGGATGGCGCTCGAACAGGCGAGCCTCAAGCTCGTCTTCCAAGGCCTTGATCGCGGCGGTCACGGCCGACTGCGAAACGTTGAGGTCCGCCGCCGCCGAGGAAATCTTCGCAGCATCCGCGACCGCGATGAAATAACGCACTTGGCGAAATGAAAATGCCATCAATTTTTCCGATATCGTGTTTCTGTTTTTCATATTTTACAATAGTCTCAGCGTTCGTAAAGTGACGATACGGAGCGGAGTACAGCGTCGGAAATGCGCCACAAGGCGCCCCGACCATTGCTGGCGGGGGCCCTCACGATCTTTGGGCCTCCCCGGCGGCAAGCCGCGAAGAACACTTAACAGGGAGAACTAGCAATGAAATTTCGCTGGACTGGGCCGCTTGCCGCGGCCGGTGGCGCGCTTGCCTTGGCGGTTATCCTGCCGCTTTCGGCACAGGCCGAGGAAAAATGGTTTCCCTATCCGGTTGAGGTCTGGGACCCGCCCTTTGACATGGCCAGCCCGCGCAAGACGGTGGATTATTCGCCCGTCGCCAAGGCCTCCAAGGCCTGGGATATCTGCGTATCCTTTCCGCACATGAAAGATGCTTATTGGCTGGCTGTCGATTACGGCGTGGTGGCCGAGGCCGAGCGCCAGGGCGTCAAGATGCAGTTGGTCGAGGCCGGCGGCTACACCAACCTCAACACCCAGGTATCGCAGATTGAGGACTGTGTCGCGCGCGGCTCCGATGCGGTCATCATTGGGGCGATTTCCTTCGACGGCCTGAACAATCTGGTCAAGGAGGTCCGCTCCAAGGGCATTCCGGTGATCGACGTGATCAACGGCATGTCGTCGCCGGAGCTTTCCGCCAAGTCGCTGGTTTCCTTCGGCGAGATGGGCTTCAAGGCCGGCGAGCACATCGCCAAGCTGCATCCAAAGGGTTCGGGCGCGGTCAAGGTCGCCTGGTTCCCGGGCCCTCCGGGCGCCGGTTGGGTTGAGGCCGGCAACAAGGGCTTCCAAGAGGCTGTGGCCGGTTCGGATATTCAGGTCGTCGAGACCAAATACGGCGACACGGGCAAGGAAGTGCAGCTGAAGCTGGTTGAGGACACCTTGGAAGCCCACCCGGACATTCAATACGTGGTCGGCACCGCGGTGACCGCCGAGGCGGCCACCGGTCTGCTGCGCGCGCGTGGCCTGACCGACAAGATCAAGATCATGTCGTACTACTTCACGCCGGGTGTGTTTCAGGGCATCAAGCGGGGCCAGATACTCGCCGCGCCCACCGATTCCGCTGTGGTTCAAGGCCGGGTCGCGATCGATCAGGCGGTCCGCATCCTGGAAGGCAAACCCTACGAGAAGCACGTCGGACCGGCCCTCTACGTGATCGATTCGAAGAACATCGATACCTTCGACCGGGGCTCTTCCTTGGCGCCGGACGGATTCAAGCCGACCTTCACCGTGAACTGAGGCCGCGGGCCTCTGCTCGAATGAACGGCGAGGTTATGAATGGCGGGGGTCCGGTGGACGGATCCCCGCCACTTCTCAAGCTTGAAAATATCACCAAGCGCTATCCGGGCGTCTTGGCGCTGGACCGGGTCGAATTCGACCTGCGGGCCGGGGAGGTGCACGTCCTCTTCGGCGAGAACGGCGCCGGCAAGTCGACTCTGATATCGATCCTGGCCGGCGCCCAGACTCCCGATGGTGGGCGGATCCAGTTCCGTGGCCAAACCATCGATATGAACTCGGTGCATCATGCCCGCTCGCTAGGCATCAGCGCGGTGTTTCAGGAATTTTCCCTGGTGCCCCAGCTGACCATCGAGCAAAACCTTTTCCTGGGGGCCGAGGAAACGACCCTGGGAATGCTCAACAAAACCGCCCTGCACGACCGGGCCAAGGAGATCTTGGAACGGCTTGGCTTCGACCTGCGGCCGACTCAAAAGGTCGCGTTTCTGTCCCGCGCCCAGCAACAGATGGTCGAGATCGCCAAGGCGTTTCGTTCCGACCTCTCGATATTGATTCTCGACGAACCGACGGCCTCCCTGACCGACCGGGAGACCGAGCAGCTTTTCGCCCTGATCAATCAGGTCAAGGCCCGCGGCGTCGGCATCATCTATATCACCCATCGCATGAGCGAGATCCGGCGCATTGCCGACCGGATCACGGTGCTGCGCGACGGGCGCTATGTCGCCACCGTCGACGCAAGCACGTCGGAAGGCGAGTTGGTCCGCCTCATGACCGGCCGCGTGATCGACGAACTGTTCCCCAAGGTCCGGTTCGAACCCGGTGAAACGATGCTTGAAATCGAGCATCTCGCGACCGCCGACGGAACCGTGAGCGACGTCAGCATGACCCTGCGCCGGGGCGAGGTCGTTGGCCTCGCGGGCCTGGTGGGCTCCGGCAAGTCGGAGGTGGCGCGGGCCTGTTTCGGCCTTATTCCGGTTGCCGCCGGGCGGGTCGTGTTCGCGGGCGCGGACACCACCGGACTGTCGCCAAGCCAAATGCTCGACCGCGGATTCTTCTATGTGCCGCCCGACCGGCGCGACGAGGGGTTGATGATGATGCGCGGCGTGCGTGAAAATATCGTCCTCTCGGCCCTGTCCGAGCCGGAGTTTTCGCGCGGGCCGTTTTTGCGCCGCAAGGCGGAGGCGGCCAAGGCCCAGGAACTGGCGCAGCGCCTGAACCTGCAACCGCTCAGAATCGAACGCGAGGTCGATCATTTCTCCGGCGGCAACCAACAAAAAGTGATGCTGGCCAAGAGCCTGACTCGCGAGGTCGATCTCTTTGTCTTCGACGAGCCGACCGTGGGCGTCGATGTCGGCACCCGGGTGGCGATCTATGAGTTCATCCGCGATCTGTGCGAGAATGGTGCGGCGGTATTGCTGATCTCCTCAGATCTGCCGGAGATCCTGCACCTGACCAAGCGGGTCTACGTGATGTGCCGCGGCGTTCTGACTGCGGAGGTGACCGGCGAGGAGATAAACCAGGAGAACATCCTGCGGCATTGCTTCGAGCGAGAGGCGGCATGATGGCGGACCAGGAGCCCAAGGAAACCGGCGCCCAGCCACCGGCCAGGACGCGCTCGCTGACTTATTGGGTGCAGCTCGGCTTTGTCCGACTTGGCGTCTTGCCGTTCCTGCTGCTGATCGCCCTGGTGGTCTTCACCTTGCTGTCCGATCATTTCCTGACCGGCCGCAACCTGATGAATGTCGTGCGTCAGTCGGCTTATCTGACCTTGGTGTCCATGGGGCAGATGTTCGCCCTGCTGACTGGCGGCTTCGATCTTTCGGTTGGCACCATCCTGGCGCTGACCTCCGTGGTCGGCGCGACGGCCATGGCTGGAACCTATGCTGCCATGCCAGATTCCGCCGGTCTGGCGATCTTGATCGGCGTCCTGGCGGGCATCGCCGCCGGCACCGCGATTGGGGTGGTCAACGGGGTCGGCGTGTCCATCTTCAACGTCTCGCCCTTCATGATGAGCCTGGGCATGGCCTCTATCGGCTTCGGGATCGCCCTCTACATGACCGGCGGTACGCCGGTTTACGGCATGCCGGTGGAATTCGGCGACACCTTCGGGTTCGGTAACACCCTGGGATTGCCGACGCCGGTGCTGGTGACCCTGGTTCTGATCGCGGCGCTGTTCTTCGTGGTCAATTGGACCCGGCTGGGCCGCTACTTCTATGCGGTGGGCGGGAACATCAAGGCGGCGCGGCTTTCGGGCATCAATACCAAGCTCACACTATTTCTGGCCTACGTGTTTTGCGGGCTCATGGCGTCGATTTCGGGAATTCTGTTGACCGCCCGGCTCGATACCGGGGAGGCCAACATCGGAGCGACCATGCCGCTCGAATCCATCGCCGCTTGCGTTATCGCGGGCGTCAGCCTGCGCGGCGGCGTCGGCCGGTTGGAGAACGTGGTTCTCGGCGCCCTGTTCATTGGCTTGGTGCAAAACGGCATGAACCTGGCGCGTATCGAGTCCTATCTGCAAACGGTCGTGATTGGGTCACTTCTGATCCTGGCGGTGGTAGCGGATCAATTCCGTCTGCGCTATGTCGCGAATCTTCAGGACTGAAGCCATGCTGCGTGCCGCATCTATAGGATTGGGTTGGTGGTCGGACGAACTGGCCGGCGCGGTTCAAGGAAAGACTGACCTCCTGCGGATTGATTCGTGCTATTCCCGGTCGCAAGACAAACGAAACGCCTTCGCGGTGAAATTCGGAACCGGGCAGCACGAGACCTTTGAAGACCTCCTGGCGGACCCGGCGCTCGACGCGGTCATCCTGTCCACACCCCATTCCCTGCACGGCGAACACGTCACCCGCGCGGCCCAAGCGGGCAAGCATGTCTTCGTGGAGAAACCCTTCACCCTAACCGCCGAGAGCGGCCGGCGCGCTGCCATGGCCTGCACGGCCGCCGGGGTGGTCCTCGCGGTTGGGCAGAACCGACGCTTCTCCGCCGTCGGGCAGATCCTCAAGACCATGCTGGAGGCCGGCGATTTCGGCACAGTCCTGCACCTGGAATCGAACTTTTCGGTGCCCAGCGCCCTAGCCTATACGGCGGATCGCTGGCGCGCGAACCGGATCGAGAGTCCGGCCGGCGGGCTCGCCGGCCTGGGGGTCCATATGATCGACCTCATGTGCTGGCTGGCCGGGCCGGTTGTCAGCGTCTCGGCACAGGCGAAGCGGCGCGCGGTGTCGGTCGATATGGACGACACCACCTCGGCACTGTTCGAGTTCGCTTCGGGCCCGACCGGGTACCTGGGCACGTCCATGGCCTGCCCCAACACTTCGTTCCTGAACCTCTACGGGACCAAGGCCAACGCCTTTGCCAGAGTCGACGCCAACGAACTTGAACTGGAGGTCGCGGGTGGCCAAGCGCCGGCGCGCGAGGTCGCGCCAGTCGATACCTTGAAGGCGGAGCTGGAGGAGTTCGCGGCGGCCTGCACGGGCGGCCCCGCATTCCGGGTGCGCCCGGAGGAAGCCATACACAACGTCGCGGTCATGGAGGCGATCACCGCTTCGGCGGCCACGGGTATGGCCCCGGTCGTGCTGGATGCGGCGGCAGGGAATTGAACACGGCGGCACAAACTGGAGGACCGTAAGATGGGGACTGCGATCAACTGCGATATGGGGGAAAGCTTCGGCCTCTATAAGATGGGCGAGGACGAGATGATGATGCCGCTCATCTCGGTCGCCAACGTGGCCTGCGGCTTTCACGGTTCAGACCCGAACCACATGCGCGCGACGGTGCAGCTTGCCAAGGCGCATGGCGTTCGGGTTGGCGCCCATCCTTCGCTGCCTGATCTGCAAGGCTTCGGCCGACGGGAAATGAAGGTCGGCCGGGACGAATTGGCTAATATCGTGATCTATCAGGTCGGCGCGTTGGTTGGCTTCCTGAAGGCCGAGGGGATGGAACTCAATCACATCAAGCCGCATGGCTCGCTATATGGCATGGCCGCGCGCGACGAGAAAATCGCCCACGCCATTTGCGATGCGGCCGATATCTACCGCGTGCCGCTGTTCGGCATGAAGAACACCCTGCACGAGAAAATCTACAAGGAACGAGGCCATGATTTCGTGGCCGAATTTTACGCCGATCTGCACTATCGCGACGATGGCGGCCTGATCATCACACGGGTGCACGATCCGGTCGATCCGGTGGATGCCGCGGCGCGCTCCCTAAGGGCAATCGAGGAGGGCAAGACCGAATCGGTCGGCGGCGTCGATGTCGAGGTCGGCTCGGACTGCATTTGTGTGCACTCCGATACGCCTAATGCCATTGAGGTGGCGCGCGCCGTGCGCGAGGCGGTAAAGCCATACTTGGAAAAGGCTGCCTAGGGCGCGGGCACACTGCAACACCACACAGACGAAGAAGGGGAAATCCATGGCGAGTAAACAGGTTCTATCGCCCTTGCCGGGTGTTTTTTACCGCAAGCCGGCGCCGGACCAGCCGGTGTACAAGGAAAAGGGCGATACCGTGGCTGTCGGGGATGTGGTCGGGTTGGTCGAGGTGATGAAGTCATTCCATGAGGTGAAGGCCGATAGCGCCGGCACGATCTCGAAATTCCTGGTCGAGAACGAGGATGCCATCATGGCCGGTCAGCCCTTGCTCGAACTGGACGGCTGAACCGGGTCCGGGACGGGGTCATGGCCATTCAACGCTTGCTCATCGCCAATCGGGGCGAAATCGCGGTGCGCATTATCCGTGCGGCGCGCGAATTGGGCTTGCATAGCATTCAAGTTCACAGCCAGGCCGATCGCGACTCCCTGGCGGTTCGCCTGGCGGACGAAGCTATCGATATCGGTCCGCCCCAGGCTGCCAAGTCCTATTTGAAGATCGAAGCGATTCTAGACGCCGCCCAACGGACGAGGGCGGATGCGGTCCATCCGGGATACGGTTTCCTGGCCGAGAACGCCGATTTCGCCGATGCGGTGGAGGCGGCGGGGCTAGCTTTCGTCGGACCCACGGGCGCGACGATCCGGCTTTTGGGCGACAAGGTTTCGGCCCGCGAGGCGGCGGCCAAGGCCGGTCTGAAGACCGTGCCCGGCAGCCAGGGCCGCATCGAACCCGGTGAGGCGGCGGGCGCTCTGGCGGAGGAGATCGGCTTTCCCCTTCTGATCAAGGCCGCGGCCGGCGGCGGCGGGCGGGGCATACGGATTGCTCACGACCTGGCGGAGTTCGAGCGCTTTGTGCCTCAGGCCAGCGCCGAGGCGCGGGCGGCATTTGGCGACGGGGGCTTGTATATCGAGAAGCTGATCGCGCGCGCGCGCCATATCGAGGTTCAGGTCCTGGGCGATGGGGAGCGTGTGGTGCATTGTTTTGAGCGCGAATGTTCCCTGCAACGGCGGCGACAGAAGGTTTGGGAGGAGGCTCCCGCGGCAACCTTATCGGATACCACGCGGCAGTCCCTGTGCGAGTCCGCGGTTGCCCTGGCCAAATCCGTCAACTACCGGGGCGCCGGCACGCTGGAGTTTCTCTATGACGAAGCAACCGGAAAGTCTTATTTTCTGGAGATGAATACCCGCATTCAGGTCGAGCACCCGGTGACCGAAATGATCACCGGCATCGATTTGGTGCGTGAGATGATTCGGATCGCGGACGGCGAGCCGCTTCGCCTACGTCAGGAAGATATCCGGGTGCGCGGCCATGCTATCGAGTGCCGGATCAATGCGGAGGATCCATTGAACGGCTTCGCGCCGGATCCGGGCCAGGTCGAGGCCTTGAACATGCCGGGGGGACCGGGCGTGCGCTTCGATACGCTGCTTTATCCGGGTTACGCCATTCCGCCCTTTTACGATTCGCTTCTGGGCAAACTGATTGTGCACGACCAGGATCGCGCCAGCGCGCTAAGCCGATTGAGAAGGGCCTTACGGGAATTTAGGATCGAAGGCGTGAAGACCACGGCGCCCTTACACCGGGCGCTGGCCGAGGACGCGGCCGTCAGGGCGGGCGAAGTTCATACGAGTTTTCTGGAGCAATGGCTTGAGCGCGAAGCGCCGCGTTTAGCGCAATACGGGGAGGTGGACCACCCATGAAGACGAGATACTCCTTTGGCGGCGACGAGCATATTTTCGTCGAAGTCGACGAAGAAATGTCGCTGGACGCCTTTTTCAAGAGCCTGTCCATAACCAACGCGGTGCGGGAGAGCCAGATCAAGGGCGTGACCGAAATCTGCCCCGCGAACGCCTCGTACCAGATCAAGTACGACCCCGACGTCATCGCGCCCGACGATCTGTTGGCGGAACTGAAAAGCCTGGAAGCCGCCGCCGAAAAGTCGGAATCGATCATCGATACGCGGATTATCGAGGTTCCGGTTTTCTACAACGACCCTTGGACCCACGAAACCCTGATGCGGTTTCGCGAGCGTCACCAGGATCCGGATAGTACCGATCTCGAATACGCCGCGCGGATTAACAAATTCACGTCGGTCGATGAGTTCATCGCGGCCCATTCCGGCGCGCCCTGGTTCGTGACCATGGTTGGTTTCGTTTCGGGCCTGCCGTTCATGTACCAAATGGCCGAACGCACCCACCAGATCGAGGTGCCGAAATACCTGCGCCCACGGACCGACACCCCCAAACTGACCGTTGGCTACGGCGGGTGTTTTGCGTGCATCTATTCCGTGCGCGGCGCGGGGGGCTATCAGATGTTCGGCATCACGCCCATGCCGATCTTCGATCCCAAGCAGGAGATTAGTTACCTGCGCGACTTCATGGTGTTTTTCCGGCCGGGTGACATCGTCAAGTTTAAGCCGATCGACCGGCCCGCCTACGATGCGGCCGTTGCCGATGTGGAGGCGGACAAGTTCGCTCCGCGGATCCGGGAATTCACGTTCTCCTTGAAAGAGCACCATAGCGATATCGACGGCTACAACAAAAAGATCGGGGAGGTTCTCCATGGGAATTAGGGTTTTATCGCCGGGCTTAGCGACCTCCGTTCAAGACCTGGGCCGCCCGGGCTATTATCACCTGGGGATTCCGATCTCGGGTGGCATGGACCGTTTTTCGCTAAGAGCCGCCAATCTCCTGGTCGGTAACGACGAGGGCGCCGCGGTTCTCGAGGCCGTGTTCTTGGGACCGGAACTGGAGTTCACCCAGGACGCCACGGTCGCGGTTACCGGGGCCGATCTGCCGCCCAAGTTGGACGGCGAACCGCGCGAAACCTGGGCGGCCTTCGCGGTCAAGGCAGGGCAGGTGCTCAGCTTCGATTTCCTCAAGTCCGGCGCGCGAGCCTATATCGCCATATCGGGCGGGATCGATACGCCGCCAGCGCTCGGCAGCCGCTCGACCTACACCTTGGGTGCGCTGGGTGGTCATGAGGGCCGCAACCTCATGGCCGGCGACGCCTTGCCGCTCGGTCAAGCTTCCGGCGGTGCCGCCGAGGGGCGTAGCGTGCCCGCGAAGCTGCGCCGCGCGCCCGGCACGCCGGCGGAACTGCGCGTGTTGACCGGGCTCTATTGGCATCGGATCACAGAGGACTCGGGGCGCAACTTTTTCGAGGATACATGGAAGGTCGCGCCGGAGGCGGACCGCATCGGCTATCGTTTTCGCGGCGGTCAACCCCTGTCGTTCGTCGACCGGGTGCCGCCCTTCGGGGCCGGCTCGGACCCCTCGAACATTGTCGATAGCTGCTATCCCTATGGCTCGATTCAGGTGCCGGGGGGAACCGAACCGATCATCTTGCATCGCGATGCGGTGTCGGGCGGGGGCTATTTCATGCTCGGCACTGTGATCGCGGCGGATATGGATCTGATTGGCCAGTTGCAGCCCAACACGCCGACCAAGTTCGTTTCCGTCGATATGGCGGCGGCGTTGTCGGCCCGGCACGATCGTGCCGGTTTGATGCAAGAGGTACGAAACGCGCTGAGTTGAGCCCGTCTTTGTCGGGTACGGATCGCGAGCTAGGCTTATCCAGAAGCTCCGGCCAATTATCGGCCGTGTGACACCCGCTATGCGGGTATCGACGCCGGCGCCTTAGGCCCGGCGGGTTGAACTCGGGCGCGAGAGAACACGCTCAGATAGTTAATAAGGTATTGTTAATTCATATACTTTAGATTTGAGGGAAGACTAATACGTCTCACGCGGAGTTAGGGCACGGTCAATTGCGGAGCACTGCCAGGCCCAACCGCTGAGAGAGAAAATGCGTTCCGCCTCCAAATAATGACCGGCTGCGACGTGGCATCAAGAGATCACTCGAAGGTCATAAAGGCCGGTAGCAGTCGAATCGCGGAGCGACGTGATTCACCAGCCGTAGACCAGGGATCCACCAACCCGGCGGCCAGCCGGCCGGACGACCTTGGTTTGTCGGCGCAGGAGATCGAGCGGCTGAAGAGCCGCTTTCTTGGTCCGGCGTCCGAGAGAACGCGGACAGACGATCCCTGGCTTCAAACGACCCCTCGGAACCTCGTCACACGGCTTCTCGAGGGTCAGACTGAACTTCTTAGGCTCAGCAACAAGGGGGGGGGCCGTGAGACACTCCTTGAGCACCTGGCTGACCTGGCGGCGCGCCTTCTGGGGCCAGCCGATTGTTTCATTGAAGTCATCGATACCGGTGGCATTGCGCAGTGCCAAGCGATGGCACCGAATACCACTAGGGCCGCGACAGGCGGAACTGATAGTCGGGACAGAGGTCCAGGTGCGGATGGATCCGTCGAGCTCGCCGGAGAGGACGGGATTCTCACGTGTTGGTCGCACGGCATTCTGTCATCGGAAGGCAGGCCCCAAGGCACCATAAGGGTCTATCGTCGCAAGCCGGGGGAGCCGGAACCGGACGACCAGTGGGTCCTAGATGCCGTGGCCGAGATGGCGCAGTTCGTAATCCAATCCTCGTCGCGCGAGGCGGCGCTGAATTCGGCGCAGATGCGCTTCGCCTCATTGGCTGAATCTATACCAGGGGTCGTGTACCAACGACGGGTCACACCTGAGGGGGATATCTCTTACCCCTACATTAGCGAAAGTGCGCAGGACATGTTCGGCGTTACCGCCGAAGAGATCATGACCAATCCACAGGCGCTGTTCGATTGTTTTGGGCCAGAGTATCGGACAACTTTCCGCGAGCGCCTTCTTTCCGCTTCCCGAAACCTGGAAATGTGGGACGTCGAAGCTCAGATCATCACGGCGAATGGCGAAGAAAAATGGAACCATGCCATTGCCCGGCCGCACATGGAAAGCGATGGTTCTGTCCTCTGGGACGGCGTCATCCTTGACGCAACGCGTATAAAACGAGCTGAGTTGGAGCTGCGCAAGACCAAAGAGGCCGCCGAGGCTGCCAACCGAGTTCAGGCCGAGCTGCTCGAAAAGTTGCGCAGCGCCAATACACGCTTTGCCTCTCTGGCGGCGTCCATACCCGGGGTCGTGTATCAGCGTCGTGTCACCCTCGAGGGGGATATCGGATATACCTACATCAGCGACGGCGCGCGGGACCTTTTCGGCGCGACGGCCGAGGAGATCATGGCGAATCCACAGGCGCTGTTCGATCGTCATGGACCGGAATATCGGGATGACTTCCGGGAGCGTCTTCTTACCGCATCTCGCAATCTGGAAATGTGGGATGTCGAGGCTCAGATCATCACGGCGAATGGCGAGGAGAAATGGACCCACGCGATTGCCCGGCCGCACTTGGAGAGCGACGGTTCTGTCCTCTGGGACGGGGTCATCCTCGATGCCACGCGCATCAAGCGGGCCGAGTTCGAATTACGCCAAGCCATGGACGCGGCCAACGCTGCGAACCGGGCCAAGTCGCTCTTCCTCGCCCAAGTCAGTCACGAACTTCGCACGCCCCTTAATGCCGTGATCGGCTTTGCAGGGATGCTCGTGCAGCAGTTTCTTGGCCCGCTGGGAAACGACAAGTACGAGGAGTATGCGTGCGACATTGAGAAAAGCGGCCGGCAACTTCTAGATGTGATCAACAATATTCTAGAATTTACAAAAGTTGAGAGCGGTAGCGTCTCCGGCCAGAAAAGCGCCGTCGACCTGAGGGCGATTTCCGACAAAGCCATCGTTCATTCCGAGGCTATTTCGAAATCGAAAAACATAAGAGTGCACAACAATATCGGACCCGAAATCTGCCCGGTCATGGGGGACGAAGAAAAGCTTGAATATATTCTTCAAAACCTGGTCTCGAACGCTGTGAAGTTCACCAACGATGGCGGCGAGGTACGCATAGAGGGTCGTCAAAATGGAGGTCGAACCGTCGTTATCGATGTTGTCGACACCGGTATCGGAATAGCGGCGGAGGACATCCCGAAGGTTTTCGAGCCCTTTACTCAGATCGATTGCGAATTGAGCCGGAAGTACGAAGGGCTCGGTTTGGGGATGCCCTTGGCGGCCGCGATGGCCGAGATGCATGGCGGTTCGATTAAGATCGACAGCGAACTCGGGCAGGGCACGAAGGTTAGTCTCTCGCTTCCGAAATAGGGCACCATGACCTGACGGACCCATATCTACTAGTATGATGGGCTTGAGGGCCCAAGGACCTTCAGCCGATCAAATCTACTAACCTGTCTTGTGCGCCACCCGTTTGGCGAGAACCCGTCGGCGCGGCAAGTAGACAATTGCGTCGGTTCCCCGGCCAGGGGTGCTGTTGAGCTCGAATCGGCCGTCCAGCAGATTGGTCAGAGCCAACACCAATGGCAGCCCAAGCCCGGTCCCCGCGGTTTCGCGGCTGAACGCACTGGCGATCTGACCGAAGGGTTCTAGTGCCTTGCTCACATCTTCCGGCGCGATACCGATCCCCGTGTCGCTAACTGTCAGGCGGAGTTCGCCCTCCCCGGTTTTCTCCGCGATTATCTTGACCTTGCTGTTGGCGTCCGAGAATTTCACTGCATTGGAGAGCAAATTCAAAAGGATCTGTTTCATGGCCCGCTCGTCGGCCCAAAGATCCCCGAGGTCAGGAACGATGGTGCAATCGAACGTGATTCTGGCCGCTTTGGCTCGATCCCGAATCATGCGCAAACAACTCTTGACGATATCGGCGAGCTCCATCTGATCTTCGTGAAGCTCGAATTTGCCCGACTCGATCTTCGAGAGGTCGAGGATGTCGTTGATCAAGCTGAGCAGGTGGGTGCCGCTGTAATGGATATCGTAAGCGTAATCTGTGTACTCGTCATTGCCCATTGGCCCCCGGATCTCGTGGGTCATAAGCTCTGAAAAGCCGATGATCGCGTTGAGCGGCGTGCGCAACTCGTGACTAATGTTGGCTAGGAACTCGGATTTGGCGCGGCTAGCTAGTTCCGCCATTTCCTTGGCTCTGACCAACATGTCTTCCGACCGTTTTCTCTCGGTCACGTCGAGGCAGACCACAACGAGGCCGTCGTCGTCGGTTCGGTTATAGCGAATTTCGATCGCACGCCCATCGTCCCGGATGTATTCTCGGTGCTTTTCTTCGGGCAGGCAGACAAGTTTCAGCGCCTTGACCGCCCGTTCGCTCAACGGGCCCATCTCGGCCTCGAACTGGCCCGAGAAACCGTCCAAATTCTCGAATCCGTCCTTGATTGCCAACATTTCCAGGAACCGGTCGTTCCATGCGATCAGCCGCATAGACCTGTCGAACGCGGCAATTCCGGAGCCCGTGTTGTCGAGCGTCATTTGGAGCAGCATGGAGCGACTCATCGTCGCCTTGCGCGCCGCTGCGGCGCTGACCGCGTAACGAATGGATCGCTCCAGTAATGGGGCCGTCAGGCTGCTCTTTTCCAGGTAGTCGGCGGCGCCGGCCTCCATCGCGGCTAAATCGATCTCCCGGTCGCCGAGGCCGGTGAGCAGGATCATGGGTGTCGCACAGCCGGCGGCGACAGCTTCGCGCACCATCTCCACCCCTGTGGTTCCGCCAAAATAGTGGTCGATCAAGATGACATCGTAGTACCCGGACTTGAGCCGCTCGAGGCCTGAGTCGTAATCCGGAACCCAATGCAAATTGTACTTGGTGCCCTCAATTTCGCCCAGCAGTTCGCGAGTCAGAAGATAATCGTCCTCGTCATCTTCGATCAGCAGAACTTGAAGGGTCTTCCCGGACATGGGCTTTCGTGCCTAGGCGACCGCCGCCCGCGCGGGCGGCAGTTCGACAATCTCGATCCAATAGGCGCCGAGCACTTGAACGACCTTGACAAGGCCCTCGAAGGTCACCGGCTTGGCGATGAACGAGCTGACCCCCAGCCCGTAGGTGCGTACGATATCTTCCTCGGCCTTCGATGTGGTAAGCACAATCACCGGAATTTGTTGAAACGCTGGGTTGGCCTTGATTTGTTTGAGCGCCTCGCGGCCGTCCATCTTCGGCATGTTGAGATCGAGCAGGATCATCCCGGGAAAAGGTGCGCGGCCCGCATCGGCGTATTCCCCTTCGCGGTTCAAATAGGCCAGTAACTGCTCGCCGTCTTCGACAAAGCGAAGATCGTTGGAAAGCCGACTTTCGTCGAAGGCGTCTTGAAGCAACATGCGGTCGTCGGCGTCGTCCTCGGCGACCAGGATCGTGATTGGTTTGGTATGCCTGCTCATGTCTATGCTTCCTTCACCGTCTGATTCACTGGCAAGACGGCGGTGAACGTCGTACCTGCACCCAGTTCGCTCTTGGCATAAATTTCGCCGCCGTGCCGTTCGGCGATTTTTCGGCATGTTGCCAGACCGATGCCGGTGCCCTCATACTCAGCGCGGCCGTGCAAGCGCTGAAAGATGCTGAAGATCTGTTCTGCGTGTTTCATCTTGAAGCCGATCCCGTTATCCGAAACGTTGAGTTGGCAGACATCGCCCGGAAACGGCGACGCGAGCGATTGACGTCGCACACCCGATAAGACCTGGCTGTGGATCTTGACTATGGGTTGAGCATCTTTCTTGCGGAATTTGAGGGCATTGCTGATAAGATTTTGCAACAGCTGGCGCATTTGCGTTTGGTCTGCATCGATCACGGGCAAATCACCGATTTCGACCGTGGCTCCAGAATCTTCGATCTGGATTTGTAGGTCGGAGACAACCTCCTCGGCGATCTGTTTAAGGGCGCAGGATTCGAAGGGCTGCGCCTTGCTGGTGACCCGGGAGTAGGACAAGAGGTCGTTGATAAGGTCACGCATGCGTCGTGTAGAGGATTGAATCCGGTTCAGGTAAAGCCCCGCCTCTTCGCCGAGTTCGTCGCTGCACTTGCGCTCCAGCCGGTCGCCGAAGGCTTCGATCTTGCGCAACGGTTCTTGCAGATCGTGGGACGCAATGGACGCGAAATCCTGCAATTCCTGATTGCTGCGCTCCAGAGCTGCGGCGCGGTCCTTCAACTCGGTAATGTCGGTGTACACCACAGCCGTGCCGCCATCGGTGGTGCGGTTCTCGTTAGTCAGGACCCAGCGGCCATTCGGCAGGCGCCATTCCGCTACGTGGTGGCGCGCGCGGTGCGACTCGATCTGACGGTTTAGTTCTTCGTCTGAGTCGGTGCCGTTGGCCTCGGCGCCGAGGCAACTTTCCACTGTGGCCCTCGCGATGGTTTCGTAACTCACGCCGGGCTGGATCAAGTCTTTGAGTTCCGGGAAAAGGCCTCGGAAATGACTATTGCAGACCACCAGACGGTCGTCCTTGTCGTACAGCACCAGCCCTTGGGAAATGCTCTCCAGGATGACTTCTCGGGTTCGCGCCTCGGTCGCGGCGGCCTCGAGTTCCGCTTCCTTGATCCGAGTGGCGTCCAGGATCACGCCGTCCCACATGACGGTGCCGTCGGGCTCCTTGTGCGGCCGGGCGATGGCGTGAGTGAATTTTCGCTGACCGTCCCGGCTGACAATGGTCGCCTCGACATCCCACATTTTCATTGCCCGGGTGGCCTCAAGCAGCCGGTCACGAAAGGTTTCGCGGTATTGTGCGCCGTGGCAGTCGAACAGGGCGTTGGGATCGGCTAGGATTTCTTGGGGAGCAACACCGAACATGTCCATCACGCCGTCGCTGATGTAGGTGTAGCGGATTTGACCGGCTGGCGTGACCATGCGCTGGTAAACGACGCCTGGGATGTTCGCGGCGAGGGATGCGAAGCGTTGGTCGGCGGAGCGCAATGCCTCGGCCCAGCCATCATGTTCTATGGCGAAACGGGCGAGATCGGCGAGCGAGGCCAGGATACGTTTGTCGCCGAGCCCCGGCACGCGTGGCGTGCGGAAATAGACCGCCAGCACCCCCACGGGCGTGCCCATACGGCCCAGGATGGGATGGGCCCAACAGGACGTCAAACCATAGGATAAAGCAGTATTGGGGGACTGGGCCTCGGAAGGATGGCTCGAGGTCAGGGTTTCCGGCAAATAAATCGGCTTGCCCGTGGCCGCCGACAAGGTGCTGGGCGAGGACATTTCCACCGTGCCGGCCTGATCGACGGCCTGCAGATATCCCGGCGGAAAGTTCGGCGCGGCAGCATGGACCAGTTGTTTACTCTCGGGGTCCATCACCTGCACCGAACATATCGCTTGTTCAATAACTTGTTCGGCGAGATTCGCAATGCGTGTGAGGGTTTCCTTGAGCGTCGCGCGCGTGGAAATCAGGCTGAGGACCTCGGTCTGCCCATGGAGCAGGGTGAGCAGGCGCTCCCGCTCCGCGGCGTCCATTTCCAAGGAAGAGCCCGTGGGCAGGGCCGCCGGCCCAACGCCATGTGGGGCCGATGCATCTCGTTGTGAATCCGCGCTCTGCTCTGTGGCGAGCACAGCCTCGTTTGGATTTGGCGTCATGACACCTCAACCAATGCGTAACGCTAGTCCGTCGGGACAGACCGGGCCGTTGCAACTCAAACAGTTTGTGCAATTTCCGGTTTAAAAAGCATTAATGATTAGTGGTAAGTAAAAAAGTTTAGAGACTTTTAAAAACTGTTAGTTAATTTACTTCTATAATAATAGTTGCTTACCGATTTTTAACCGCTGCCTTAGACAATCCCTTCACCATCATTCGGCTTCTACCAGCATGGAGTGTGTATCCGGATGCCTTCGCAAGCAGCTGAAACGAATGCCCCGGCGTCCCAGGCCGGCGTAGAGGGAGTTCCTGTTGGCCCGGACTGCCGTCCGCTCCGCCAAGCGCGCCGGACGGGGCGGCTGGAACAACTCGAGTCCCAAGTTAGCCAGTTGCTGGAGCGAATGAACATTGCGGTCATTTACGGCGGGGATAAGTCTGTCGAGGGCGCAGTCATCAATCAGACCCAGAACCCTCGCTCGTGGAAGAGTTACCAGGCCGTCGCCCAAGACATCGCGGATGCCCTAATACGGCTGGGCGCCAAAAGCGTGAGTCTGATGCCGGACGATATGACGCTCGGCGATCGCTTGCGTCAGGACAATATTCATTTTGCCTGGCTGAACACCGGCGGCGTACAGGGTTACGATTCCATGTCCCATTGCGCCGCCATGCTCGAGATGATCGGCATTCCCTATGTTGGCCATCATCCGCTTACCGCCGGCATCTTGGACAACAAGCACACCTTCAAGCGCCAGTTGAACGCGCTGAGAATTCCGACCGCCGACTTCATGACCTGGCATGAATTGCGCGACGAGCACGATTTCGTAAACGGTCGGCAGTTCAAGGAGGTCTTCGCGGACTACCCGGGCCCCTACGTTGTAAAGCCGGTCTGCGGTCGTGCCTCCCTGCACGTCAATATTGTAGATACGACTGCAGAATTGATGGATTGCGTGGCGGAGGTTTACCAGGCGACCGAGAACCACGTTCTGATCGAAAAGTTTCTGCCGGGCAAGGAATACACCGTCGCTGTTTGCGGATCGATCATAGCCCAGGGAAAGAATCTGATTCAGTTGAAGGAGCCGCTCGTGTTCTCGCCGATCGAGCGTGTCCTTTTGCCGGACGAGAAGATCTTCACCTCCATGGACCTGCGCCCGATCACCAAGGACCGTTTGCGTCTGCTAGGATCGGACAGCGACCCGGATGTCTACGAAAAGTTAGTGGAGATCGCGCAAGAAGTTTTCACGCAAATGGATCTTGAGACGCTGATACGTCTAGACCTGAGGATGGATGTGGACGGCAGGTTCAACGTTCTCGAGGCCAATCCGAAACCGGACCTGAAGCGCCCCACTGGCGACAAGACCAGCATCGTGTGCGCGGGTTTGCAAGCCGTGGGCATGGACTATGACGATCTAATCTTTTCCCTGCTGGTCGATCAAATCGATTTTCTGTTTTGTCAACGTCGCGGGACGGTAACCACCCTCTCGGCCCTTTTGGATTGAGTGCGGCACGCGGCGGAATGTCAGGACCAGAAAGAATGCGTAAGGTTAGCAAAATCAGAAGGGCCATTTTCAACGCGGTGACGATGACCTTCGTCGCCGGCTTGTCCCTGCTACTTTTGCTTTACGTTGGCCACGGCGAGGCCACGCGCACCTATCAGCAGTTCCAGGTCGAGAAGTTGGCTGCGCAAGGCCAAATCATTCAAAAGTCGATGGATACCTTCTTGCGTGGCGGCTATCCAGTTCGGCAGTTCGTCGGATTCACCACCATGGTCTCGCCGATCCTAGAGTCCGACCATACGATCGCCGCCATGACCGTGTTCGACCAGTCCGGTCGCTTGGTTTCCGCCGGCGGGGACGACTCGATACCTCTATTGGCAAAATCGACCAGCATGAACGCCGACTCTTCGCTCATGGCAGACCTTCGCGAAGATGAACGGTATCTTCAGGTCGTTCTGCCGCTGCGCAACCGTTTCGAGCAGGTTGGCAGTCTTGCTATCAGCATGCCAAAGGCGGTCATCGTCGAGCGTATCGAGGCGAGTTTTCTGCCGCTGCTCATCGTCGTTGCCGCCTCGGCGGTCGGGTTCGGTCTTTTCGTCGGCATTGGGGCCCCCTTGCTCACGGGCAAGCGGCGGCGTTGGCTGCAGTATACCTACGCGCTGACCTTCCTGGGCGCCTCCGCCTTGGTCATTGCGACCCTCATCTCGCTGTATTCGGAAGGGGCGCAGATCAAGACCAAGGCCTTGGCCGATTCTCTTGGCCAACGCTTGACCAGCATTGTGCAGTTCGGCCTCAACATCACCGAGATTCAAGGCTTGGACCAAGTCCTCGGCGATTATCAACGTCTCAATCCGGACATCAGCGCCGCCGGTTTGACCGTCGACCGGATTGTCACCATACATACCGACGAAGCGGCCGTCGGCAAGCCGTGGACAAGCGACGGGGGCAATTACGAATACATCGTCAATCTGACCCGTCCCGGCGGCCGAGACATCCGGATTGCCGTGGCCATGCCGGCGGACATCGTGTTTCGCCAGGTCTTGCGCAGCGTCAAGAATTTCGCGGCCTTGTTCGTGGCGTCCGCTTTCGTGGCGGGCGTCTTCCTTCAACTCGCTGGATCGGTGCGGCGCGTGCGCGCGGACGACGATTCTGCCGCTGACCCCTTGGCGCCGACACCGGACGCTGAGGAAGCCGATTTGAAGCTAGTCAAACCGGTCTTCTTCATTGCTGTCGTGGCGGAACACCTGACATATGCGTTTCTGCCGCAGTTCATGTATAGGGTCACCGAAAGTTCGGGTCTACCCGAAGGGTCGGCTTCGGCCTTGTTCGTAACCTATTATCTGTTCTTTGCGTTGAGCCTGGTGCCGGCAGGTCATTTCGCTCAGCACTTTAGCCCACGCCCACTCATGTACGTCGGTATGTCCTTTGCCGCGTTGGGGCTTGGGCTTCTGTCCGTTTATCCTGACTTCTACGTGGTGCTGGGCGCCCGCGCCTTATCGGGCATTGGCCAAGGCATGCTCTTCATTGGGGTTCAGTCCTACATTTTGGCGACGGCTGCAGAAAACCGAAGAACTCAAGGTGCATCGATCATCGTTTTTGGTTTCCAAGGCGGCATGATCTCCGGCATGGCGATCGGCTCGCTATTGGTGACGCAGATGGGCCCGGAGGGGGTCTTTGCGTTGGCCGGCGGGATTGCCGTTTTCATGGCGCTCTATACTCTTGTCGTAGTGCCGAACGTCTCGACTCGGGCCTTAGTAGAGTCCCAGGGCGGTGCGTCCTTGCGCGTGCTGTTTAGGGATCTGATTCGGGCTATGCGAAGCTTCGAGTTTCTCCGCACCATGTTTCTGATCGGTGTGCCAGCCAAGGCTGTAATGACCGGTGTGATCATATTTGCCCTGCCAGTTCTCATGACCAAGGCGCAATACGTTCAGGAGGACATTGGCCAGGTTCTTATGGTCTACGCCGGCGCCGTAGTGCTGGCGAGCGGCTATGCCTCACGCTCCGTCGACCGGACGGGACGAACCGATCAGGCGTTGTTCTTTGGGTCGATCGTCAGCGGCGCCGGTCTGGTCCTAATCGGGGTGACGGGATGGGCGCCGCTCGCTAATCAGGCCAGCAACACCAACCTTCTGACGGTGTTGCTGATCGCAGGCGTCGCCATTGTTGGCATCGCCCATGGTTTTATCAACGCGCCCGTGGTGACCCATGTGGCGAATTCCGAGCTTTCCGCAATAACCGGCGAATCTGCGGCGACCGCAGCCTACCGGTTCCTGGAGCGCCTGGGCCACGTCGCCGGGCCAATCATCGTCGGTCAGCTTTTTCTCTTCGGCGGGCAGGATCCGATGGTGATTGCCTGGATCGGGGGAGGGGTCGCCGTCCTGGGCGTCCTGTTCCTGATAAAGCCCACACCCACGCAGGTCAGTTACGAGCGTTAGGAGTTTCCGATGATCAGAATATTTTCGATACGGCGTTTTGCAGGGTTGATAGCGGCAGCGGCGGCCTTTGTGTTTGTGTCCCTAGCGGTGCCGAATTCAGTTCTTGCCAAGGCCGATTTTTCCAGCTGGTTCCGCTATGGCGAAGACGTTGAGAAGGCTTGGCGGGTCGAAGCGGTGGACGGCGATCCCAATCAGGTGCGGATCAGCACGCAAAAAAGTAATCCGTCCGGACCCAAGCGCAAGATCATGGTGGTATATCCGCGCCCGTCGTCTGCCTACGATGTGGCGATCACGAAAATTCTCGCTATCTTCGCCGAAAAAGACATTAACGCGGACATTACCGTGGTCAATTTCCTGAAGGAAGACAAGCGCGGTAAGGCCCTGATCAAGCGCGCCGAGAAAGAAGGCTACGAGTTGATGTTCTCCATGGGCTCGGAATCGACCGATTGGCTCTTTCGGAATTATGGTGGCGGCAAGGTGCCTGTGGTCTCCGTCTGCTCCAAGGATCCGGTCATGCTAGGCCAGGCTAGTGCCTACGATCAAGGCACTGGAACGAACTTCGCTTTCACCTCTTTGAATATGCCTGTCGACGTACAAATGGCCTATGTGGTTGATTTCATGCCGCAGGTTAAAAACTTCGCCATCCTGGTGGACAGCAAGAACGTCAGCGCGGTCGAGACCCAGGCGAAACCCATCGCCGAATACGCCCGGCAGCGCGGCATCCAGGTTCACGAGCTGGCGGTGAATAACCCGAAGAAGGCCAAGGACGAGTTAAGCGAGTTGGTCAAGTCGGCGGTCGCTACCATGCGCAAGAGCGACCCGACCTTGAGCAACAGCCTGTTCTGGATCACAGGCAGCACTGCGGTCTTTCGGGAGATCGCCACCATCAACGCCCATTCGGACCGCGTTCCGGTGCTCAGCGTGGTGCCTGAAGTGGTCAAGGCCGGCGACAATAGTTCCGTCATGTCCATCGGAATCAGCTTCGAAAGCAATGCCCATCTTGCGGCGATCTATGGTGCGGACGTGCTCGCGGGCCGCAATCCGGGCGAAATCCCGGTCGGCATCGTGTCCCCGCCCGATATCGCCATTAATTTCCGCAAAGCGCGGGAGATCGGGCTGGAGATACCCTTCAAGTTTCTCGAGAGCGCGACCTACGTCTATGGCTATGACGGCCAGGTCGTGCGCAACTCGAGGCCGTCGGTGCAATCCGTCAACTAAGGCACCTTAGGATAGCCATCGGGTCTCGATCTTCAAGAATCGGGTTCCGGAACTTTGAGCCGGCCCTTCGGGAAAATCCCGCGGGGCCGGTTCTCGTTGTGCTCAGATTTCATTTGACTGCAACAAACCAGTAACGCTCCAATCCTCAGTTCGCGAAGGGACGATGTTTCCTGACCTGCCGGGTCCCGGCGGGCTTGTGAAATGCGTCTTGGCCCTGCTAAATCAGGTTGGCTTTCCGGCGTCCCGAAGGGCGGCGCAGGACGCGTTGAAATGGGTGTGGGATTGGGAAACGAAATGATGCGGTATGAAGCTCCGGAATCCACTAAAGCGGCGGTCAAGCTGCTAGCCGGATCCAGGGACCGGGCGCGGATCCTGGCGGGCGGGACCGACTTGCTGGTCCAAATGCGCTCCGGCATGCCCGAGCCGGCCCTGGTGATCGACATCAAGCACATCGCTGCCATGGGCGCGATTAAGCGGGAAGCGGGCGGTTTCCGGATCGGTGCGGCGGTGCCCAGCGCCGAATTGGGAGAACACGCCGGGCTGGTCAAGGCTTGGCCCGGCGTGGTCGAGGCGGCGGGCTTGATCGGTTCGACCCAAATTCAGGGCCGGGCGACTATCGTGGGTAACCTGTGCAATGGCTCGCCGGCGGCCGATAGCGTGCCGGCCATGATGGTCGCCGGGGCGCGGGCCCGCATTGCCGGACCCGGCAGGCGACGGGACTTGCCAGTTGAGAAGGTGGTGGTTGGGCCGGGCAAAACCGCGCTCAAGAGGGGCGAACTGATCGAATCGATCTTTCTGCCCAAGCGCCCGGCGCGCTCCGGCGACGCCTATCTGCGTTTCATCCCGCGCACCGAGATGGATATTGCGGCAGCCAGTGCCGGTGTTTTCCTGACCCTCGATCGCAAGGGCATTTGTACCGATGCCCGGGTCGCCATCGGCGCGGTCGGGCCGCGGGCTATTCTGGTCAAACCGGCGGCCAAGGCCCTGATCGGCACGCCGCTTGACGAGGCGGCTCTGACCCAACTTGCGGCCGCCTGTTCCGCCGCCGCGCGGCCGATCGACGACAAACGCGGCACCAAGGAATTCAGAACCCACGTGGTCGGCGTCCTGGCGCGCCGCGCCGCCGTGATCGCGCTCAAGCGGGCAAAAGGTGAATGATGTCTCAGATTCCTGTAACAACGACGATCAACGGCGACGCGACCGAATTCCTGTGCGAGGCCGACGAAACTTTGCTCGACGTACTGCGCGACCGGCTTGAGTTGAGCGGCACCAAGGAAGGTTGCGGCACCGGCGATTGCGGCGCCTGCTCGGTTATGCTCGACGGCCGGCTGGTTTGCTCGTGTCTGGTCTTGGGCGCGGAGGCGGAGGGCCGGGAGGTCGAAACCATCGAGGGTATGGCCGAGGGCGATACCCTCCATCCCCTGCAAAAGAAGTTTCTGGAACACGCCGCCTTGCAATGCGGCGTCTGCACCCCGGGTTTTCTGATCGCTGCGAAGGCCCTGCTGGAAACCAACCTCGATCCGACTGAAACCGAGGTCCGCTATTGGCTGGCCGGCAATCTGTGCCGCTGCACCGGCTATGACAAGATCGTGCGCGCCGTGCTGGACACGGCCGCCGAGATGAGGAGCGCGTAAGCTATGCCTGACCAAGGCCAGATCGCCACCAAACGCAAATTCAAGCTCGTCGGCACCCGGCCGGTACGGCCCGACGGGGTTGACAAGGTCACGGGCCGGGCGCGTTTCGGTGCCGACATGACCGCGCCGGGCATGCTGCACGCCTTGATTCTGCGCTCGCCTCACGCCCACGCCCGGATCAAGTCGATCGATACCTCAAGGGCCGAGCGGTTGCCTGGGGTCAAGGCGGTGGTGACCCGCGACGATTTCGCCCTGCCCGAGCGCCGCGACCTGGTCGATATTTGCTACAACGTCATGGCGCGGGAAAAGGCGCTCTACGACGGTCACGCGGTCGCCGCGGTGGCGGCGGTCTCGAAGCCGGTCGCGCGCGAGGCGTTGCGCCGGATCAAGGTTGTATACGAGATCCTGCCACACGTGACCGACGTTGACGAAGCCATGAAGCCCAATGCGCCGATCCTGCATAAAGACATGCGCACCAAGGGGATCGACCCGAAACCGAGCAAGGCGTCCAACGTGGCGCGGCAGTGGGAATTCGGCCATGGCGACGTAGACAGGGGCTTCACCGAGGCCGACATCGTCGTGGAGCGCACCTTCAAAACCGCGGCCACGCACCAAGGCTACATCGAGCCGCACGCCTGCCTGGCTAGCGTCGGGTCGGACGGGCAGGGTGATCTGTGGTGCTGCACCCAAGGTCACTACATGGTGCGCAATGCCTGTGCCGGCCTGCTGGGCATGAAGGTTTCTCAGTTGCGGGTGACCGCCTCGGAAATCGGCGGCGGCTTTGGCGGCAAAACCACGGTGTTTATTGAGCCGGTCGCCCTGGCGTTGTCCCGCAAGGCCGGGCGGCCGGTCAAGCTGGTCATGTCGCGCAACGAAGTGTTCCGCGCCACCGGCCCGACCGCCAGCTCCAGCACTGATGTCAAGATCGGCGTCAAAAAGAACGGCCAGATCACGGCGGCCAAGGCGGTGCTGCGCTATCAAGGCGGTGCCTTTGCCGGCTCGCCGGTTCAGTTTGGCGCCATGACCGCCTTTGCCTGCTATGATTTGAAGAACGTGCAGACCATCGGCTACGACGTGGTCACAAACCGGCCGAAGCAGGCCGCCTACCGGGCGCCCGGCGCGCCCTTGGCGGCCTTCGCCATCGAAAGCGTGATCGACGAGCTGGCCACTAAGATCCGCATGGACCCGCTGGAATTCCGGCTGCTCAACGCGGCGCGCGAGGGTACCAAGTCATCTTACGGGCCGACCTTCGGCCCGATCGGCCTGGAGGCGACGCTCGAGGAATCTAAGGGCCATCCCCATCATCTGGCGCCGCTTGGGCCCAACCAGGGCCGGGGCGTGGCCTGCGGCTTCTGGTTCAATTTCGGCGGCAATACTTGCGTGTCGCTCAACATCGGCGAGGACGGCACGGTTTGTCTCTCGGTCGGCAATCCGGACATCGGCGGGTCGCGCGCCTCCATGTGCCTAATGGCGGCTGAGGAACTGGGCGTTCCCTACGAGCGGGTGCGCACCATCATCGCGGATACGGCGGCGCTCGGTTACAACGAAGTAACCGACGGCAGCCGGGTCACCTTCGCGGTCGGTATGGCGACGATCAAGGCGGCCCAGGCCGCCAAGGTCAAGTTATGCGAGCGCGCCGCCAAGATCTGGGATATCTCGCCGGAGGCGGTGGTTTGGGAAGACGGCCACGCCAGGCCGGCCGGTGCCAACGCCGGTACCTTCAAGCCCATGTCCTTGGCCGATATCGCGGCCGTGGCCGGGTCGACCGGTGGGCCGATCGCCGGCCATAGCGAGGCGAACGCCGACGGCGCCGGGGTCAGTTTTGCGACCCACATGGTCGATGTGGAGGTCGATCCGGAAACCGGCCGGGTGACGGTGCTGCGCTACACGGTGTTCCAGGACGCCGGTAAGGCGATCCATCCCAGCTATGTGGAGGGGCAGTTCCAGGGCGGGGCGGCCCAAGGCGTCGGCTGGGCGCTTAACGAAGAATACATCTATGGCGAGGACGGCCGCTTGCAGAACGCCGGATTCCTAGATTACCGGATTCCAGTTGCATCGGACCTGCCCTTTATCGATACGGTGATCCTCGAGATCCCGAACCCTGGCCATCCCTATGGCGTGCGCGGGGTCGGTGAGACCTCGATCGTGCCGCCCCTGGCGGCCATCGCGAACGCGGTTTCGGCGGCTGCCGGTGTGCGGCACACCCAACTACCCATGTCGCCGCCACGGATTCTGAAATCCATCATGGAGAAGCGCGACGGGGTCTAAGGTCATGGGGTCCGAGCCGCGGGAGGCCTGAGCCATGGTCAAGGTTGTGCTCTGGGGGTCGCTCAAACAAGCCGCTGGGGGCAAGACCGAACTCAACCTCGAGGCTAAGAACGTGCGTGAACTCCTTGATAGACTGGTGGAACAATACCCTAAACTTGAGGGACACCTGGACCAGGGCGTCTCGGTCTCGATCGACGGCGTGTTGTTCCGCGACGCCTGGTTCGCTCCGATAAAGCCCGACAGCGAAGTTTACCTCCTGCCCCGCCTTGCTGGGGGGTAGAAAGGCCTGAATTTCGCGCCGGGCCGCTCACGATATGGGGAAAAATGGTTCGGGCCTACCCTGATTTTACCGAGCCAAGGTGACACGATCTCCCCGCCTCACTTTTCGCCTGATCGAACCTGGGCAGGGAAGGCGGTCCATCCTGGTACCTTCTGTGCGGCCAGCGAAACCCACACGCCCGAACCACGTATAATTGCTAACATATCGCCTTTGAAATTGCTTTGACGTGGGTCAAAACGCTAAAGAAATGACGGCATTAGGCCAGCCTCTGAGGGCTTTGAGCCGCCAATCTAGGGCCTGGCTTTGTTCCTGCAGGGCTCTTCGGGTCATTGACATCTCTGGGATATCCTCTGATTATCGGCCTATACGTGCCGCATTTGTTTGGTGTTACCTAGATAACCGGTGCATCGATTTGCTTAGTTATCCCCTGACGATGTGAGCGTTATACCGACCGGGCCATCGCGTGGTGCGAGGTGCGAGATCAAGATTCTTGTTGAGGACGTGACTATGGCTACTGGTACTGTGAAGTGGTTCAACCCGACCAAGGGCTACGGATTTATTGAGCCGGAAGACGGCTCAAAGGACGCATTCGTCCACATTTCGGCGGTTGAGCGCGCTGGGCTAAGCTCGCTGACCGAAGGGCAGAAAGTTTCCTACGAACTTCAGCCCGGGCAGAACGGCAAGTCTTCGGCCGAGAACCTTTCGGTCATAAAGTAACCACACCTTGCGCCGCCTCCAAGCGACCTTGGGGGCGGCCGATCCGGTCTAGGGTCGAAAACGGCGGTCCCTCGGGGCCGCCGTATTTCTTTGTGCGCGCCAGTCTTCGGGGCGGCCCAAGATCTGCCGCGTCCATTAACCGAGCGCCGCTCGTAGGCGTGCCATGAGCTCGTCCGCGGTGATGACACCTGATGGCGAGAGATCAACCCCGCCGGCGCGCAACATGCGCCCTGTCCAGGTATTGCAGGTATTGAATAGGTGGAAAGTGCCGCGCGCGCGATAGAAGCGGCTATTGGCATAAAGTCCGCGCGATACCGGCGCCGCACGACCGTTATCCGCGCGCTCGAAACTCTCCGCGATGGCTCCGATCAGGGCCCGGAGTCCGGCTTGGCTCAGCCCGACCGGCTCGACGTCAACATCCCCTTTGCGTCGTTCCGGCGGCCGGTCGAGGCCGGCCAGGTGCATAACCGCAGGGGTTTCGGTGAAGGCAGCGGCCAAGGTCATGCCGATGGTTTTTTCCCGGGCCGGATAGTAAACCCGATCGCCCCAACCGAACTCGAGGACCGCCGCAACTGGGAAATCGGCCACCTCCGGCAACAGGCCGGTGGCTGCCACATCGGCGCGCTCGACCACAATGGCGGTGTGCCAGCCATTGCTGACCACGCGCACTGTGTGGGCATGGGGCTCCGGCTCGGCCGGGGGCAGGGGGGCCACCTCCGTACAGCCGGCCAATCCGGCCGCCAAAATCGTACAGACAAACCACGCCAGGGCGCCAAGTGCCGGTCTCATGGCGGCAGGTTAACACCGGCGCGCAGGATCGGAAAAATAGGCAGCAAAGGGGATGCCTTTACGCCTTGGGGGCGGCGATGGGGCCGTAGTTCTCCGGCTGGCGGTGCAGGGCGAAATTGAAGATATTGTCCTTGATCTCGCGGCAACGGTCCAGATCGCAATCGTGGACGATCACTTCGTCGGCCAGGGTTTGACACTCGGCGACGATTTCGCCGGTCGGGGCGATGATGCAGGTGCCGCCGATCAAATCGCAGCCTTCTTCCAGGCCAGCCTTGGCGACCCCAACCACCCAGGTCCCGTTTTGGTAGGCTCCGGCCTGCATGACCAGATGGTTGTGGAAATCCTGCAAGTGGTCGTGCTCGGGCGCCGACGGATAGTGCTGCGGCGTGTTGTAGCCCAGCATCACCATCTCGGCCTTGCGCAGCCCGAGCACGCGAAAGGTCTCCGGCCAGCGCCGATCGTTGCAGATACACATGCCCATGGTTCCGCCGAAGGCCGGGAACACGGGAAAGCCCAGGTCGCCCGGCTCGAAGTAGCGCTTTTCCAGGTGCTGGAACGGCCGCCAGGGTTCGGGCTCCGAATGACCAGGCAGATGCACCTTGCGGTATTTGCCCACAATGGCGCCGGTGCCGTCGACCAGGATCGCGGTATTGAAATGGCGGTCGCCGCCTGCCGTTCGGATCCGCTCGGCATAACCCAGGCAGAAACCGACGCCCAGACCGGCGGCGGCGTCGAACAGCGACCGGGTCTCGGGCCCGGGCATTTCGGTCTCGAAGAAGCTGTCGATGTCGGCCTGATCCTCGAAATACCAACGCGGGAAAAACGTCGTCAGGGCCAGTTCTGGAAAGACCACCAACTTCGCGCCCTGATCCGCTGCCTGGCGCAGCAGTGCGATCAGGCGCGCGACCGCCGAAGTGCGCGGTTCATCCCGCGCGATCGGGCCCAACTGGGCGGCGGCGACCCTCAAATCCCGCGCCATGGCTCAAGCCGCTCCAACGACCGACGCCGCCTGGGCGCTCTGGCGGACCGATGCCGCCGGCCGGCCGACGATCGCTTCGTAGACTTCCGGGTCGGTGTCGCCCTCGGTGCCGAACAACAGAATCCGGCTGTCCGCGTTCAGGCCGAAATCGCGGCGCGCATCGGCGTCACCGGCGGCGGCCAGCAGCCCGGCCAGCCCGGCCACGGCCGATTCCCCGGCGACCAGCGGCGGGTCGCCGAAGCGGCCATCGGCCAGGATCCGCATGCAATCGGCGGCCGCGTCGTCGTCCACGGTCATGGCGGCCAGGGTAGCCGGCGCCAGTATCGCCCAGGCCAGCAAGGAAATTTCGCCGCAGGCCAGGCCGGCCATGATGGTATCCAACTCGCCCTCGACCCCGGTCGGGCGGCCGGCCTTGATGCTCTCGAGCCAGCAGGCCGAATCCTTGGGGTCGACCAGGACCGTGGCCGGCCGCGCAGCACCCAGATCCTGCCAGAACTGGGCGACCACGGCGGCGGCCATGCCGCCGACCCCGGTTTGCAGAAACAGGTGGCTCGGTGGACCCGACGCACCCAATTGCTCGGCCGCCTCCGCCGCCATGACTGTGTAGCCCTGCATGACGTCGCGCGGCACGTCCATGTAACCCTCGTAGGAGGTATCGGAGACGACAAACCAGACTTCGCGCTCGGCGGCTTCTTGCGCCACGCGGACACTGTCGTCGTAGTTGCCGTCGGTTCTCACGACCTGTGCGCCGAAATGCTCGATGGCGTTCTGGCGGCCTTGGCTAACGGTGGCGTGGATGAAGATGACGCAGGCACAGCCGAAGGTCTGGGCACCCCAGGCCACCGAACGTCCGTGATTGCCGTCGGTTGCGCAACATACCGTAATGCCGCTTGTGATCTCGCGGTAACGCCCGGCCAGAATATCCGGCAATTCGATCTGCGTCCCGGGCAGGCGCGCGGCCACTTGTGCCAGCAACAGGCGGGCAACCGCATAGGCGCCGCCCAGAGCCTTGAAGCTGCCGAGCCCGAAACGTCCGGATTCGTCCTTGTAGTGGACGCTGGCGACGCCGGCCGCGGCGGCGACGCCGGGCAGGGCCACCAGCGGTGTCGGGGCGTAGCCGGGCCAGGCGGAAATGGTCTCGCGGGCCAGGCGGTAGCCGGCTTGATCGAGCACCGCCGCTTGTTCCGTTCCGTAGACCGCTGCCGGGTCGTGCCGTCGGTTAAGGGCCAGTTCGAACGGAAAGTGGGGCAATGGGGTCGTCATGAGTGAACCGATGCAAGATTGTGACACGAGCCGAACGACCGGGCCCCGGCGAAGGGGCCCGGTCCACGGACCAGAGGTCGTGAGGCCTCTACTTACTGGGCTTTCTTGATGGCGTCCAACATGGCGTTCAACATGTCGGTGCCTTCCGCGCCCAGCTTCTCGTCGATCAGCTTGCGTACCGCAGGCTGGGCGATGGCGGCGAACTTGGTCAACTCGGCGGGTGACACCGCGTTGACTTCCATCTTCTCCGCCAGCTTGGGCAGACCGCGCTCGGAGGCTTCGATGACGCGGGAGACGCCGCGCCCGGCTTCGGTCGCGACCTCCGAGGCCCAGTCGACGATCGCCCGGTGTTCGGGCGTCAGGCCTTTGTAGAAATCGCCGTTCATGGTCCAGATGTAGGGTGTGATCACATGATTGGTGATCGAGAGATACTTCTGGACCTCGTCGAACTTGGCGAAGGCAATGATCGGGATCGGATTCATTTGCCCGTCGGCGACGCCGGTTTGCAAGGCGGTGTAGACCTCGGCCCAGGGCAGGGGGGTGGGCTGTGCGCCGAGCGAGCCGACCATGGTTTGATGGGTCGGCAGGGTCATGGTGCGGATGCGCAGTCCCTCCATGTCCTTGACGCTGGTGATCGGCCGCTTGGAGTTGGAGAACGCGAAGAAGCCGCCGCTATCGATCAGGCCGAGGACCTTGAGTCCGGTCGTCTTCTCCAAGTCGGTGGAGAATTTGCGGCCGAAGTCGCTGCGCTGATCGATTACCCGGTTCGCGACCGCGATGTTGGGGAAAGCGAAGGGTATGTCGAACACGCCGACCAGCGGGTAGTGCTGCGCGATCCCGCCGGCCGAGGAAATGACAGATTCCACGATACCGTCGCGGACCTGCTGGATGACCTCGTTGTCCTTACCTAATTGACCGTTGGGGAATAACTGAACTTCGATTCCGCCGCCGCTGGCTGTTTCCACCAGGGACTTGAAGATCGTGGTCATGGCGCCGGAATGGCTTTCGAAAGCGTCGGCCGGGTTGAGGTGGGCGATCCGGATGGTCACGTCGGCGGCCTGCGCGCTGGCGCTCATGAGGCCGGCCGCCGCCATCCCGGCGGCCATCTTGGCTGCTGTACGAAGTAGAGTCATGTCAGTTCTCCTAGCCGTTAGAGGTTGTTACAGGTCTCAGTACCAGCACGGCCGCTTCACAGGCCGAGCCAGCGCGGGATGGACATGGTCAGTCCCTCCCAGTACGCGATCACGATCAGCACAAGCGTTTCGGCCAGGAGGAACGGCCAAAGCGACTTGGTGATGTCCTCGATCTTGGTCTTGGTGACCGAGGCCAGAACGAAGAGGCAGGCGCCAACGGGCGGGGTCATCAGCGAGATATTGAGCGCCAGGATAATCATGATCCCGGCGTGGACCGGTTCCATGCCGATTTTCAGCAATAACGGTGCCAGCACCGGCGCCAAGATGATCAGGGTCGCGTTGATGTCCATGAATAGCCCGATGAACAGCAATAGCGCGATGATCATGCCGATGATGACGTTCGGGTTGGTGGAAAACGCCAGGAACGCGGCCGCGATCGCCTGGGGGATCTGATTGAAGGTCATCCACCAACCCAGGATGCTGGCCGAGGCGATGATCAGGAAGATAATCCCGGTCAGCCGGGTGGTGCGCACCAGCATCTCGTAGAGATCGCGCCAAGTGAGTCCGCGATAGATGACGCCGCCGACGATCAGGGCATAGAACACCGCGATCGAGGCGGCTTCGGTCGGGGTCGCGATCCCGCCCAGGATCGAGCCCAGGATGAAGACCGGCAAAACGATGGCCAGGAAGCTCTGCTTGAAGGCGATCAAGATCGCCATCAGGCTCGGCCGCGAGTCCGATTTCGGCAGATTGAGGCGCCGCGCCGAGGCTGCGATCACCGCCATGCAGATCAGGCAGATCAAAATGCCGGGCAGGATTCCGGCGGCGAACAGCCCGGCGATGGAAACGCCCATGATCGAGCCGTAAATGACCGCCAAGGTCGAGGGCGGAATGGTCGGTCCGATGATCGAGCCGGCCGCCGTGACCGCGCAGGCATAGGGCTTGGTATAGCCTTGGCGCACCATGGCCGGCACCAGGGTGTTGCCGAAGGCGGCGGCGTCGGCCGTCGCCGATCCCGTGATGCCGGCGAACATGACCGAGGCGACCATATTGGAGTGGGCCATGCCGCCGCGCAGCCAGCCGACCAAGGCGTCGGCGAACTTGACCAGGTTGGTGGTAATCCCGGAGCGGTTCATGATCTCGCCGGCCAGAATGAAGAACGGCATGGCGAGGAAGGGAAAGAGGTCCAAACCGGCGAACATGCGGTCGGGTGCCATGGCGATAAAGCGCCCGCCGCCCATTTCGAAGATGCCGACCAGCCCGGCGACGCCCAGGACCATGCCAACCGGCATGCCGAGCAGCAGCAAACCAAAGAAGGTGATTGCCACGATCAACATAGGCTCAGATCTCCACCCGGTGGGCGGCGGTCACACCGTCTTCGGCATAAATGTCGTGCAGGCTGACCAGGAAGAGCTGGATGCACGCGATCGCACTGGCCAGAGGCACGGTAATGAAGGGATATGCCTTGGGAATTTGGTAGATCATGGTGTAACGGGAAAACCCGCGCTCGACGAAATCTAAGCCATAGAAAAACAATACCGCGAAGAAGCCGAATGCGATCACGTCGAAGGCGACCGCCAGCCATTTGCGCACTTCTCGCGGCAAGCGTTCGATGACCACCAAGACGCCGATGTGTTCGCGGTGGCTGATGCCCGAGGAAACCGCCAGCAAGGCCATCCAGATCATCAGGTAGCGCGCCAGTTCCTCGGTGAAGGTCAGGGGCAGGGGAATGACGTAGCGGGCCAGGACACCCAGCCACACGTCCAGAACGAGTAAGACCATGAGCGCGACACAGAACCGCTCCACATAGCGGTTGAGCCGCCGGCTCGCGACGATCGCCTTCTCGGCTATCGGCTTCATGGTTGCCGTCCCCCGGCCTTTTCGGCCGTTGCATCCCTCTTGCCGCGTGGCGGACTGTCGCCGCCTTTTGACACTCTATCTCCATACTGAAACTCGTGTTTCTCTATGTCAATATATTAAAACTTGAGTTTTAAAATGCCGAATCGTAACCTTGCGGACCGAGGAAAGGACATATGGCAAAAGGCGGCCAAAGATTTAGCGCAAGCATCGCACGCGCGCCGCGCGCTGGCGGGCGCGGCGCGCGGACGCGATCCCTAGAGGCGCATGTGCGCGGCCACTACGGCGCCCTGCCCGAAAGCGAGCGCAAGGTCGCCGACCTCATCCTGGATTTCCCTGGGCAGATCGCGGCCTATTCGGCGACCGAGCTGGCGCAGCTTTCCGGTGCCTCTAAGGCAGCGGTAACGCGCCTAGTCCGGCGTTTGGGATTCGAGAGCTTCGAGGACGCGCGCCGCGCGGCGCGGGATGCGCAAAGCTGGGGTTCGCCGGTTTACCTGCTGCACAAGGAGGACCGGAAACAGGATTTCGCCGGCCGGGTCGAGGCCCATATCGCCCAGGACATGGATGTTATCCGGCGCACCTTCGAGGGGCTGGGCGAGGGCCAATTCGAGGCGATCGTCGAGGCTATCTGCGGCGCGCGACGGGTCTGGCTGTTCGGCCTGCGCAACAGCCGCTACCTGGCCGGCTACCTGCGCTGGCAATTGATGCAAGTGCGCGGCGACGTGCACCGGCTGCCGGAGGCGGGCGAGACCTTGCCGGAGTACATCGTGGATCTGGAGAAGGATGACCTTTTTATCGTCATTGGGTTTCGTCGCCGGATGCCGGAGGTCCACCGCGCGCTCGACGCCGCTCGGGCCATGGGGGTGAAAACCCTGCTGATCACCGACCCGACCTCGCGTAGCGAGGACGGCGCGACCTGGACCGTGCGCTGCGAAACCCGCGGGGCCGATGTTTTCGACCGCTACGCCGGCGCCATGTCGTTTCTCCATTTCCTCAGCGTCGCCGTGGTGGCCAAGGCCGGCGGCCAGGGTCGGAAGCGCTTGGCCGCGATCGAGGCGCTGCACGAGGACTTCGAGGATTTCGGCTAAATGCCCCGGCGTTATGACTCGGCGGGCGGCCCGAGGATCGTCTTGAGGTCGACCAGCGGGTCGGCTTCGGTAACGAAATTCAGAGGCTCCTCAATAAAGCGCAAATGTTGATTCATGTGGGCTATGGCGGCTGCCGCGTCGCCATCCCGCAGAGCCCTCGCGACCGTCCAATGGTCATCGTGAGAACACCCCGAATCGCTGGTCATGCCGTAGGCGGCGATGATCAGCGATGTGCGCGATACCAATTCCTGCAGGAAGGACGAAAGCACCTCATTGCCGGCGATCTGTGCCAAACGCAGATGGAAATCGCCGGACAGGCGAATTGCGGCCTGTTTGTCGCTGCGCTCCTGGGCCTTGTGCTCCTCTCGAACAATCGCCGCCAGAGACTCGAACATTTCTTCGGTCATGCGGTCTGCCGCCCGCTCGACCACCGCCGCTTCGACCGCGCGGCGGGCCTCGAAGACGTGGCGCGCCTCGCGCACCGATGGCTGGGCGACATAGGCGCCGCGGTTCGGGCGCAACTCGACCAGCTTGGCGTGGGCCAGATTGAGCAGAACCCGCCGGATCTGAGCCCGGGATACGCCGAAGGTTTCGCACAGGGCTTCTTCGCCAAGCTTGGTGCCGGGCTCAAGGCGGCGCTCCACGATGGCGCCGTACACCCGGGCGAAAATCGTCTCGTCGGCGACCGGCTGACCGCGCCCACCACGACCTAAGGTCTGTGAAGTGGCGGTTGCCGTGGCTGTCTGTCTGGCGTTTGGCAATTTGGCCATGGCTATGGGGCCTGCGATTTGGCGTTTGGAACGGTTATGTCGATCCTCGGTTGTCCGGATTATTATACAATAGAATTGTATATGATCGAGAAAAAGATTGTTGACAATTCAATGAAGGATTGTCGAATATGCTTAACGTCGTGCCTTCAAGGCGGGCTGGACCCGCCGCCAAGGAACCATGGCGCCGGAATTATAAAGGCCGAAATCGAACGGCTGAAATCGACATAACAAGATCGACACCACATGGAGGTTTGGATGAACAAGCGCAACTTTTTGAAATCGTCCGCGGCCGCGCTGGCGATTAGTGCGTTGTCTTTGGGCGCCGCGGGCGGTGCCCTGGCGGCCAATAAGGTCCTGAAAATTGGGTTTGTCGGCGTGACCAGCGGCCCTGCTGCGGCTTGGGGGACCTCGAACGTGCGGTCCATGCAGACCCGCGCCGCCTGGATCAACGAAATCGGCGGTGTGAAGATCGGTGGCGACACCTACGACATCGAAATTGTCACCTTCGATGACCAGAAAGATCCAAAGCGCGCCATTGCCGGCATGGAAAAGATGGCCCAGGAAGGCATCCACTATGTTGTCGGCCCGAACGTCGATGACGGCGCGGCGGCGGTGCGCCCGGTCGCCGAGTCCAACGGCATCATGTATTTTCCTTATGCCTTCCCCAAGAGTCTCTACCAGAAGCCGGCATCCAATGCCGTCCTGGGGATGATCGCCAACTATCAGTCCGGCCCAGCGATCTATAAGTTTCTTCGCGACAAGAAGGGTGTGAAGAAGGTCGCCTTCATAGCCGCCAATGAGTCCGATCCCTTGAGTCAGCGCGACGGCGGGGTGGCTGCCGCCAATGCCTTGGGGTTGGAGGTCGTTGCCGACAAAGATACCTATCAGAACGACACCCGCGATTTCGTGCCGGTTCTGACACCGGTTCTGCGGTCCAAGCCTGACCTTCTGGTGCTCTCGGGCGTTGCGCCGGGTAATGCGCCGCTGCTGATCCGCTCGGCCCGCGAGTTGGGTTACACCGGTTTCATCTCCACCGAAACCGCTCAGGATGCGAAGGTCTTGGAAGAAGGCGCCGGCGATTTGGCCAACGGCTTCATTTCCGTCGGTGGCGCCTCGACGCCGGAGATCCGGTCTAAGGCCATGGAGGAATTCATCGATCGCTACACGAAAATGTTCGGCGAATACAACGATGAGTCCAACACCAAGGTCTATGCCCTGGAATACATCATCGAAACCTTGAAGATGAACCCAAAGGGCATTGACGATATTGGCGAATTCAAGAAGACCATGGACAACTTCTCGGCACCGAATCCCTATATGAAGGGAGATGCCACGCTGAAGTACGTTGGCATGACCTCGTTCGGACAGAAGCGGCAAGTGGCCGTGCCCATGGTCGTGAACGAATATCGCGACGGCAAGTTCGACACCTTGTTCATTGCCGAAGTCGATTGATCTTACCTCCCTGTCCGACGACTGGGGCTCAGAGTCGAAGCTCTGAGCCCCATTTTTCTTGAGAAGCAAATTCAATGGAACAGGTCCTCGCCAACGGGCTCTATCTAGGTGCGCAATACGCATTGATTGCGCTGGGCCTGACCCTGATCTTCGCGCTCATGAATGTGCTGAACTTCGCGCACGGCCAGCTCTACGTGCTCGGCGGGTTTGTGACCTACACCATCTACGGGCAACTGGAGATGCCGTTCGTGGCGGCCTTGTTCGCGGCGGCGGTGACCCTGGCTTTGGTCGGCGGACTGATGGAACGGTTCTTGTTCAGGACGGTGCTGAAACGCAGCGTCCGTGAAGAAAGCACCATGCTCTTGGCGGCAGGCACCGCGTTCTTCCTGGATGCAATTATCCTGTTGATTTTCGGAGAGAAGCAGCGCGGCGTACCGAAAATCGTCGACGGTGTTTTCAATTGGGATTTCCGGCTGATCATGCCCTACGACCGGATATTGATCGGCTTTCTGGCCATCTTCGCTATCGCGGCTTTCGTCCTCTATATGCAATACAGCAAGACCGGCCGGGCCCTGCGGGCGCTGGCTCAGGACCGTGTCGCCGCCCAATTGATGGGCGTTAACGTCGACCGCTATTCGATGATCGGCTTCGCCTTGGGGGCCATGCTGGCCGGAGTGGTGGGCGGCCTTTTGGTTACCATTACCGGGGTCAATTCAGGCATCGGCGGGCCGATATCCATTAAGGCCTTCATGATGGTGATGATTGGCGGCGCCGGGGTTATTTCCGGGGCCATCGCCGGAGGGTTCATTCTGGGAATGTTGGAATCCGTGGGCCTTTCGGTCCTGCATTCCTATGGCGACATAACCTACCTGATGATCTTCGCCTCCTTGATGGTGTTCCTGAGCATCCGGCCGCAAGGCTTGATGGGCAAGCCCTGGGGATGATGCCATGACCCGGACAACCAAGATCGTGGGAGTCGGGGCCGTTCTCGCCATATTGCTGGTCGGCATTCCGGCGCTGATCAACATCAGCGGACGATGGGATCTCTACTACACCTTGACCTCGGTGGCGCTGCTCAGCATTGCCAGCGGCGGGGTATGGCTGACCTTCTACATTGGCCGAATCAACATTGGCCAGGGTGCCTATGCGCTGATGGGCGGCTATGTTTCCGCCATCTTGGTGGTGAAGTACGGCGTCTCGTTCTGGTTGACCTTGCCCATCGCGGGCCTGTTTTGCGGCGCCGTGAGTGTGTTGATCGGGATCCCCATCCTGCGCTTGCGCGGGGTTTACTTCGCCATGATCACCTTGGTCCTGACCGAGGTCGCTAGGCTGTCGATGCTGGCGTTGCCGATCACCAACGGCGCGAAGGGCATTACCAACATTCCCTTGCCGGGGGCCGTGGAGGTATTCGGCCTTACCCTGATTCCGGATTTCGCCACGCTCTCCAACGCGAAACCGGCGTTCTATTACCTCTCGATCGTTTTGATGATTCTCTGTTTTGCCGGGCTTTACCGCCTGGTCAATTCGCGTCTCGGAAAGCTGTGCCGTTCTCTACAACAAAACGAGGAACTGGCATCGTCCATAGGCGTCAACATCGCCTACCTGCGCGTTGTTGCCTATGTCATATCGTCGTTTCTGGGCGGTATCGGGGGCGCGACCTTCGCTGCAATCTCGCAATCGGTTTACCCATCCAGCTTCACCATCGCCGATTCCATCAATTTCATGCTGAATTGTTTCCTGGGCGGCCTTGGTTACGTCTTTGGCCCGATGCTTGGCACCTTGGTTCTGTATTTCGGCTGGGACCTGTTGTTTCAAACCGGCGAGTTCCAGCTTCTTATCTTTTCGACGGTGCTGATCGCGTTGATTCTGGCCTTACCGAACGGCCTCTTGAGCCTGCGTTTCAGCAAGGCCGGGAAGGAGTCGGTGGGCCGTGAGTGAGCTTTTGCAAGTGATCGGGTTGACCAAGCGCTTCGGCGGTCTGACGGCCGTGAACAATGTGTCATTCTCGGTCCAGGAGCACGAAATCCTCTCGGTGATCGGACCGAACGGCGCCGGCAAGTCGACCCTGTTCAAGCTGATCGCCTCGTTTCTGCGGACCAGCGGCGGGGAGGTGCGGTTTCGCGGCGAGCGCATATCGAACCTGGCGCCGCATATCACGGCCCGGAAAGGGATTGTGCGGACCTTTCAGGAAACGACCATCTTCAAGGGCATGACCGTGCGTGAAAATGTGGTGATTGCCCACCACTTGCGCTCGAAAGCCAGCCTGTTCGGCTTTTTCATAGAATCCCCGGCCGCAGCGCGCGACGAGCAGGAATTCGGCCGTTCCGCAGATCAAATTCTGGAATTCCTCGACCTCGGCGAGATCAAGAATGAGGTCGCCAGCAATTTGCCCCAGGGACACCTTCGGGCCTTGGGTATCGCCATTGGCTTGTCGACCGATCCTACGGTACTGCTGCTGGATGAGCCTTTTGCCGGCATGAACCATGACGAGACCCGGCGCGCGGTCGAGATGGTCCGCTCGGTCCGCGATCGCGGGGTTACCTTGCTGCTGGTCGAGCATGACATGTCGGCGGTCATGAAGATTTCGGACCGGATCGTCGTGTTGAACTTTGGGGAGAAAATCGCCGAGGGCACGCCGGAGGAGATTCAGAGCAACGAGAGTGTCATCGAAGCGTATTTAGGCATTGAAGATGAATCGATCGGACTGTGAACCATGAGCCAGTTGCTGCGATTCACGGATGTGGAATTGTATTACGACCACGTCTACGCCCTCAAAGGCGTGTCGATTGAGCTCAACGAGGGTGAGACGGTGGCGCTAATCGGCGCGAATGGCGCCGGAAAGTCGTCGATTCTGCGCGCCATCACGGGATTGCAGGGCATCCGCAAGGGCGAGATTGTCTTCGACGGAAACCGGATAGACCGGGGCTTCGGCCCCGACGCGATCGTCAAGATGGGGATCGTCATGGTGCCGGAAGGCCGGCGGGTGTTTCCCTTTATGTCGGTCAAAGACAATTTGCTGATGGGCGCCTTTACTCGGACCGACAAGGGGGGGATCAATGCGACCTTGGAGATGGTCCTGGGCCGCTTCCCCAGGCTGAAAGAGCGCTATACCCAAGCCGCGGGGACCATGAGCGGCGGCGAACAGCAAATGCTGGTGATCGGCCGGGCCTTAATGGCCAAGCCGAAGCTTCTGCTTTTGGATGAGCCGTCCCTCGGCATCGCCCCGAAGTTGGTGCAGGACATCGCCCGTTCCATCGTTGCCATCAACCGGGACGAAAAGGTGAGCGTTTTGCTGGTCGAACAGAACTCGCGCATGGCCTTGCGGATTTCTCATCGGACCTATGCGCTGGCCACGGGCTCGGTGGCCCTGAGCGGCGAGTCCACGGCGCTGCTTGAGGACGAACGGGTCAAATCCCTTTATCTGGGCGGGGAGGTTTCATAGGAGTTATGGCGCCGATGCGTATTCATGTCGTCAATCCAAATTCGACCAGTTCCATGACTGACAAGATTGGCGCCTGCGCGCGCTCCATCGCCAGTCCGGGGACCGAGATCGTTGCGACCAATCCGGGCTCGGGGCCGGCCAGCATCGAAGGCCAATACGATGAAGCCATGTCGCTCGCCGGGCTCTTGGCGGAAGTCGAAACGGGAGAGCGGGCCGGCGCCGACGGCTTCGTTGTGGCGTGTTTCGACGACGTGGGGCTCGGTGCGTGCCGTGAAATTGCCAGTGGACCTGTGCTGGGGATTTGCGAGGCCGCCATGCACGCCGCCAGCATGATCGCCACCGGATTTTCTGTTGTGACGACGCTGGAGCGATCGGTGCCGATCGTCCAGGATCTAGCGTTGCGTTATGGCATGGAACGGCGATGCCGGCGGGTGCGCGCCGCCGATATTCCGGTCTTGGCGCTCGAGGAGCCGGGCAGCAACGCGCGCCAGAAGGTCTTGGAAGAAATCAAACGCGCGGTTCGCGAGGACCGCTGCGACGCCGTGATTCTAGGCTGCGCCGGCATGGCCGACTTGACCGCTTGGCTGACGAAGGAGACCGGCGTGCCGGTCATCGATGGTGTCGCCGTGGCGGTCAAGATGGTCGAGGCCCTAATCGGCGCCGGCCTCTCTACCAGCAAGGTCGGCGCCTACGCCCGGCCTCTGGTGAAATGAGGGCAGGCTCGTGACCGACCGGCCTTATCCACGCGACATGACCGGCTACGGCGCCCGGCCGCCGGACCCGCATTGGCCGGGTGGGGCGCGGATCGCCGTCCAGATCGTGCTCAATTACGAGGAAGGCGGCGAGAACTGCATCTTGCATGGCGATCCCGCGTCGGAGGCTTTTCTGTCCGAGACCGTCGGCGCCCAGCCCGTGCCGGGTGCGCGTAACATGAGCATGGAATCGATCTACGAATTCGGCAGCCGGGCCGGCTTCTGGCGCCTCCACCGCCTGCTCGGCGAGCGCGGCATCCCGGTCACGGTGTTCGGCGTCGCCATGGCTTTGGAGCGCAACCCGGAGGCGGTCGCATCCATGCTGGAGGCCGAGTGGGAGATCGCCAGCCACGGCTATCGTTGGATCGACTACCAATTCATGAGTGAGGCTGAGGAACGGCGGCACATCGAAACCGCGATTGAGATACACACCCGGGTCACTGGGGCCCGGCCGTTGGGCTGGTACACCGGGCGGGTCAGCCCGAACACCCGGCGGCTGGTTCAAGAGACAGGCGGTTTCCTCTACGACGCGGACAGCTACGCCGATGACTTGCCCTATTGGGTAGACGGGGCCAAGGGGCCGCACTTGGTCGTCCCCTATACATTGGACGCCAATGACATGCGCTTCGCCACCGCCCAGGGCTTCAATTCGGGCGATCAGTTTTTCGCCTATCTGCGCGACAGCTTCGATCAACTTTATGCCGAGGGCGCGCGGTGGCCTAAGATGATGTCGATCGGGTTGCACTGCCGCCTGGCCGGCCGGCCGGGACGGGCCGCCGCCCTGGCGCGGTTCCTGGATCACGTACAGAACCACGAGCGGGTCTGGCTGTGCCGCCGGATCGATATCGCCCAGCACTGGCACGCCCATCACCCGAGCGCGCCGTCGTGATGGATAGCGGCGCCCTTACCTTGGGCCCCAATCTGGGTCCAGAGATCATGTCACAAATCGACCTTCTGGCGGCCTGCAGCGAATCTGCCGAATGCCTGACCCGGTCCTATCTGACCGACCAACATGCCCGGGCCAACGACTTGGTATTAGGCTGGATGGGTAAGGCCGGAATGGACTGCGGCGTCGATCCGGTCGGCAACGCGCTTGGCCGTTATGAGGGCCGGCGCCCGGGCCTGCCGGCCTTGATCCTGGGTTCGCACCTCGACACGGTGCGCGACGCCGGGAAGTACGACGGCATGCTGGGCGTGGTCACGGCGATTGCCTGCGTCAAGGCACTCAAGGATGCTGGCGAGCGTCTGGATTTTGCCATTGAGGTGGTCGGCTTCGGCGATGAGGAAGGGGTTCGGTTCCAGTCCACGCTGCTGGGCAGCCGGGCCCTGGCCGGCACCTTCGACATGAGTCTGCTGGATAAGCGCGACGTTGATGGAATGACCATGGCGCAGGCCATGCGCGACTTCGGCCTCGACCCGGCGCGGGTGCCCCAAGCGGCCAAGCGGCCCGACCAGGTTCTTGCCTATGTCGAGTTGCATATCGAGCAGGGTCCGGTCCTTGAGGCCGAGAGCTTGCCGCTTGGTGCCGTCACCTCGATCGCCGGGGCGACCCGACTTGAGGTCGCGATTTCCGGGACCAGCGGCCACGCCGGGACCGTGCCTATGGTGGGCCGCAAGGACGCGCTCGCGGCGGCGGCCGAGGCAGTGATGGCGGTCGAGACCATTTGCTGCGGGGCGGACGAGTTGGTCGGCACGGTCGGACGGCTCGAGGTTGCGCCCGGCGCGGTCAATGTCATCCCCGGCGAAGCCCGCTTCAGCGTCGACATTCGCGCCGCCGAGGATATGCCTCGGCATCGGGCGGTTAATGCGGTCATCGGCGAGATTCGGGAGATTTGCGCCCGCCGTGGCCTGACCCTCGAGTTGGAACGGAATCACGAAAGCCCGAGCTGTCCCTGCGCGCCTTGGTTGATCGAACAAATCGCCCGCGCGATTGCGGCCGAGGGGATTGCGCTTCGCCGTCTGCCGAGCGGCGCCGGGCACGACGCCATGGCGATGGCCGCCTTGTGTGACGTCGGCATGCTGTTCGTGCGCTGCGCCGGCGGTATCAGCCATAATCCGGCCGAGGCGATTACAATGGAAGACGCGGCCAGCGGCGCGCGCGCCCTATTGCGCTTTATTCGGGATTTTGAGCCCGAGGCGCGGCGCGCCGTCGCGGCCCTATAGAATACCGTGTCTATGTTGTTGAAAGGGAAACCCCGCGTGCTCGAGACGTCTTTCACCGCCATAGGCCGCTACCTCGATAGCTGCCGCCGGGATCAGGCTGCCTTCCTGGCCGAGTTGGTTCGCACGCCGTCGGACAATCCGCCGGGCGATTGCGTCGTGCACGCCGCCTGCGCCGCCGCTTTGCTCGAAGGACTCGGTTTTGCGGTCGAGCGCCATCCGGTGCCTGAGGCCGACTGTCGGGCCCACGGCATGATCGGCGCGACCAACTTGATCGTGCGCCGCCGTTTCGGTGCCGGCCCGACCGTGGCGCTCAATGCCCACGGCGACGTGGTCGCGCCGGGCGAGGGCTGGACCGGCAATCCCTATGGGGCCGAGGTGCGCGACGGCATGATGTACGGGCGCGGCGTGGCCGTGTCCAAGTCCGACTTCGCGACCTATGCCTATGCCTTGCGGGCGCTGGAGGAATCCGGCGCCCCCCTGTCCGGCACTGTGGAGTTGCATTTCACTTACGATGAAGAGGTCGGCGGCGCGATCGGCCCCAAACGGATACTCGATAGCGGTCTGAGCAAGCCGGACCTGGCCATTTCGGCCGGGTTTTCCTATGCCGTGGTCAGCGCCCATAACGGCTGTCTGCACCTGGAGGTCGAGGTCGGCGGCCGTTCGGCCCATGCCGCGCAACCCGCCACCGGTCACGATGCGCTGGAGGCTGCCACCGGCATTCTTTCCGCGCTTTATGCCGAGCGGTCTGGCTATGGCGCGACAACGTCCCGGATCGCGGGCATCGCCTCGCCGACCTTGGTCGTTGGCTTGATCGAGGGCGGAATCAACACCAACGTGGTGCCTGATCGCACGACCTTCCGCCTGGACCGCCGCTTGATTCCCGAGGAGCAGCCGGCGGAGGTCGAGGACCGTTTGCGCCACGTCATCGCTGCCGCCGCGGCCGACCATCCGGGCATCAAGGTTGAGGTGCGGCGGATCATGCTGGCCGAGTCCCTGAAACCGCTACCTGGCGTGGAACGCTTACTTGGGCCCTTGACCCGGCAGGCGAGCCGGGTGTTCGGCATGCCTGTCGAGGCCACGGGCAGTCCGCTTTATACGGACGGTCGCCACTACGCCGCGGCCGGTGTTCCCACCGTGCTTTACGGAGCCGGGCCGCGCACAATCTTGGAGGCGAACGCCCACGCCGCCGACGAGCGCCTTGTCTTGGACGATTTGCGGCGGGCGACCGAGACCGTGGCGGCGGCCCTTGCCGAAATTTTGGCGCCGGGCGAACCTGACGAGCTTCGCAGACACAACGAAACAGGACCGAGATGAGCAGCCAGAAGCCGTCGCCCGGAGGCCTATTCGAAGATCTCGACCCCGCGCCCCGATTACTCATGGGGCCGGGTCCCGTGGACGTCTATCCACGTGTCTTGCGGGCGATGTCGACCCCGATGCTGGGGCAGTTCGATCCGCAATTCACCGACTACATGAATCAGGTCATGGCGCTGTACCGCCAGGTCTATCGGACTGAGAACCACTGGACCTTGCTGGTTAACGGCACCGCGCGGGCCGGGATCGAGGCCTGCATGGTGTCGCTCATTTCTCCGGGCGACCGGGTTCTGGTACCGATCTTCGGGCGCTTCGGCCACCTACTGCACGAGATCGCCTCGCGCTGCGGCGCGGAGGTCGTGACTATTGAAGCCGAGTGGGGCCGCGTGTTCGAGAGCGATGCCCTGCGCGATGCCATGCGCCGTCACCGGCCCAAACTCGTCGCCATGGTGCACGGCGATACCTCGACCACAATGGTCCAGCCCTTGGACGAAATTGGCGCGATCTGCCGCGAGTTCGATGCGCTGCTCTATGTGGACGCGACCGCGACCCTTGGCGGTATGCCGGTCGAAGTCGACGCCTGGAACCTCGACATAGTTTCATCCGGACTGCAGAAGTGCATGTCGGGGCCGCCAGGCTCCTCGCCCGTCACCTTCAACGAACGGGCCACCGCCGTGGTCGCGCGCCGCCGGCACGTCGAGGCCGGCATTCGCTCGGAAGGTATGCTCGATGCGGCCGGGCCGCGCATCCAATCGAACTACCTCGATTTGCCCATGCTGATGGATTACTGGAGCCCGCAACGCCTGAACCACCACACCGAATCGACCTCCATGCTCTATGCGGCGCGCGAATGCGCGCGGGTTGTGCTGGGCGAGGGACTTGAGAAGGGCTTCGTCCGCCATCGGACCGCGAGCAACGCCTTGCGCGCCGGGCTCGAGGCCATGGGCTTGAGCCTCTATGGCGACCCCGCGCACCGCATGACCAACGTGACCGGGGTTCATATCCCGGATGGTGTCGAGGCCGATAAGCTCCGCGGCGAATTGCTCAATGACTTCGGTATCGAAATCGGCACCTCCTTCGGTCCCCTGCACGGCAAGATCTGGCGGATCGGCACCATGGGCTACGTCTGCCGCAAGGCGAATATCCTGCGCTGCCTGACCGCCATGGAAGCGGTCTTGCGACGCAACGGATACGCATGCGAAGCGGGCGCGGCGGTCGATTCCGCCTACGCCGTCTACGATGACGCGACGGCCTGAGCCTAAGAAATGGATGGATCCACCATGAGCGATGACATCGGTAAAACCCTTCTGAACACGCCTCCGAAAGTCGTGAACCTCGGGCTCGAGAGCTTCGCGTTGGAGCTTTCCCAGCAAGGCGTGGCGGTTGTCCATGTGGATTGGACGCCGCCGGCCGGCGGCGATCCAGCGCTCGCCGATCTATTGTCCAAACTGGGCGCCTAGGCACAGGCCCGGCCGCGCCCATGGATCTCATCGAACGCGCCAACAAAGAAGCCGTCCGCCGCATGCTGGCGGGCGATCCCGTTCTGGTTGACGTGATCCCTGCCGAACAGGCGATTCCCACCTTGGGGGAGCGCATGATCCTGCATGCAGGACCGCCGATCGACTGGGCGCGGATGTGCGGTCCCATGCGCGGCGCGGTAACCGGCGTTGCCTGCTTCGAAGGCTGGACCGCGAATCTGGAAGCGGCGGCGGAGCAAGCTGCCGCCGGCGCCTTCGCCCTGCATCCCAACCACCATTTCGATGCGGTGGGCCCCATGACCGGCATAACCACGCGCAGCCAGCCGGTGATGGTGGTCGAGAACCGAGCCTTCGGCAATCGCGCCTACTGCACCATCAACGAAGGCCTAGGAAAGGTCATGCGCTTCGGCGGCAACGACGAGGAGGTCCTCAATCGCCTGCGTTGGTTGCGTGATGATTTCGGCCCGGCCATGGGGGCGGCCTTGCGCGAGATGGGCGGTATCCCGCTGAAAAGCCTGGTCGCGCGGGGTCTGACCATGGGCGACGAGATGCACCAGCGCAACGTTGCCTGCTCGGGCCTGACCCTGCGCCACCTCGCCCCCGCCTTGGCGCGTGTTACACAGGATCGCGACGCCTTGGCGCGGGCCCTGGCCTTTATCGGCGGCAACGATCAGTTCTTCCTCAATATCGCCATGGCCCTGGGCAAGGCGATCATGGATCCGGTGCGCGGCATCGAAGGCTCTAGTGTCGTTACCGCCATGGCGCGCAATGGAACCGACTTCGGCATCCGGGTCAGCGGGACCGGAGATACCTGGTTCACCGCCCCTGTGGAAATGCCTGAGGGCTTGTACTTTCCTGGATTCAGCGCCGCGGATGCCAATCCGGACATGGGCGATTCGACCATTGTCGAGACCATTGGATTGGGCGGCTTTGCCATGGGTGCGGCACCGGCGGTTGCCGGATTTGTCGGTGCTGGTGCTGCCTCGGAGGCCGGCAATTTTACCCGGACCATGGCCGAGATCACCCTCGGCGAAAATCCGGAGTGGACCATCCCGGCCCTTGATTACTTCGGCGTGCCCACCGGCATAGATATCCGTCTGGTGGTCGAAACCGGACTGGCCCCGACCATCAACACCGGCATTGCCCACAAGGAACCGGGTATCGGCCAGGTCGGGGCGGGGGTTGTGCGCGCGCCGCTCGCCTGTTTTCGCGAGGCCTTGTTGGCCTTTGCCGAGACCTTGGGGGTGTTATGAGCGGCCTGGTGATCAATGAGGTGCGCCGGGGCTTCTATTTGGATTCCGTTGCGCTGATGCGCCTGTCGCGCGGTATCGCGGAGCGGGACGGAGTCGAGGAGGCGGCCTTGATGATGGGAACCCCGGCCAACAAGCGGATCATGGACGATGCCGGGCTGCTGACGGCAACGGGGCAGGCGGCGGAAGGCGGCGACTTGGTGATCGGTATTCGGGCCGACTCCCATGCCCGGGCGAAGGAGGTCCTTCAAGAGGCGCTCAGCGAGTTGGACAAGCCCGCCGGCCATGGTGGGGCGGCGGTGCAGTGGCGGCCGCGCACGACCCGCGCTGCCCTGAAGCAGGCGCCGGACTCGAACCTGGCGCTTATTTCCGTGCCCGGCGATTTCGCCGCTGCCGAGGCGCGTAAGGCGCTACGTCGGGGCCTGCATGTGATGATGTTCAGCGACAATGTCAGCCTGGCCGCTGAGGTCGCCTTGAAACAAGAGGCCAAGACCCTGGGCCGCCTGGTCATGGGGCCGGATTGCGGTACCGCGATTATCAACGGTGTGCCGCTTGCCTTCGCCAACGCGGTGCCACGGGGGTCCGTCGGACTGATCGGCGCTTCGGGTACCGGTCTGCAGGAAGTTAGCTGCCTGATCGCTCAAGGCGGCGGCGGACTCTCCCATGCGATTGGGGTCGGTGGCCGTGACCTCAAGGAAGAGGTGGGCGGCATGACCACCTTGATGGCCCTCGACGCACTCGATGCCGATCCGGGCACCAAGCACATCGTTTTGATCTCCAAGCCGCCCGCGGCCGGGGTCGCGGCGCGCCTTCTCGAACGCATCGGGGCCAGCGGGAAGAGCTTCACGATCTGCTTCATTGGCGCCTCGGACCTGACGCTGCCAGCGAATGCGCGTTCGGTCGACACCCTCAAGGCGGCGGCCGAAGATGCCCTGGGCGGCGTCGCGCTTGGCGTCGGTTTCGATCCGGTGATGATGGCGGCGCGTGCGCCGGCGGGACGCGGCGCAGTGTGGGGACTCTTCACCGGCGGCACCTTGTGCGCCGAGGCACAGGTGATCTTTCAGGCGGCAGGTCAAGTCGTGGCGTCGAACGCGCCGATCCCCGGTGCGAGTCCGCTCGATCCAGGCGGAAGCGGCCACCAATTAATCGACCTTGGCGCCGACGAATTTACGCGCGGCCGGCCCCATCCCATGATCGATCCGACTGTGCGCGACGACGCCCTGGTAGAGGCACTCGCGTCGTCGCGGGTCGGCGTAATCCTCTTGGACGTCGTCGTCGGTTTTGGCGCGCACGCGGACCCGGCCGGTCATCTGGCCCCTGTCCTTACGGCCCATCGGCGCGCTGATGGCCCGGTGGTGATTGCCTCGGTCACCGGGACCGACGCGGACCCGCAGGGCCGTACCGCGCAGGCCGCCAAGCTGGAAGCGGCCGGGGTTATGGTCGCGCCCACCAATGCCGATGCAGCCACCTTGGCCTTAGCGTGCCTGGGCTGTGTTCCGGGTCGCGATCCAACCAATAGATCCGCGTGAACGCGGTCCCCCAAATACCCGGCCGTCTGCTGGTTGCGATCGGCGGCAATGCGACCCATCCCGAGGACATCGAGGGCACCTCCCAGGAGCAAAAGACCATCGCCGCCAGAACCGCGCAGGCCCTGCTGCCCCTGGCCATGCTCGACAACGAACTGATCGTCACCCACGGCAACGGCCCGGTGGTTGGCAAGATCCTCATGCGTCAGGCCCTGACCCGGGACCGGATCGTGCCCATGCCGCTCGATATATGCGTCGCGCACAGCCAAGGCGGTATCGCATATCTTCTTGTACAGGCCTTGGAGAACGCCCTGCGCGAGGCCGGCAACGGGCGCCATGTGGCCTGCCTCTTGACCCAAGTCGAGGTCGATCCCGAGGACGCGGCTTTCGAAGATCCGGCCAAGCCGATCGGCCCGTTTTTCGACGCGGAGCAGGCCAAGCAGATCGGGATGGAACTCGGCTGGCTCATGAAAGAGGATTCGGGGCGCGGCTGGCGCCATGTGGTGCCCTCGCCCAGGCCCAAACATATTTGCGACGTGTCCTTGGTTCAGGTCTTGGCGCGGCGCGGTACCGTGGTCATCGCAGGTGGCGGCGGCGGCATCCCGGTCGTTCGCGGGCCCAAGGGCGTGCGCCACGGCGTTGCCGCCGTGATCGACAAGGATTTGACCTCGGCACTCATGGCCAATGTGCTGGGCATCGAGTTGTTGATGATCCTGACGGCGGTGCCGCGCGTCGCGATCCACTTCAACACGCCGCGCCAGGAATACCTGGACCGGGTTACCTTGCGCAATTTGCGTGCCTTGCACGCGGAGGGGCATTTCCCGGCCGGCAGCATGGGACCCAAGATCGACGCCGCGATCCGTTTTTTGGACGGCGGTGGCGATCGTGTGATCATTGCCCATATCGACCAGGCCATGGCGGCCCTGAGGGGCGAAACCGGCACCCATATTGTGGCTGATGATGTTTGAGACCGGTGCGCCATATCGATTTCCGACCCGCAGCGGTGGCATGCGTGCGCTGGCGCTCTTACGCGCGGAGGCACCGTGCAAAGTCGTCGCCGTTTTTGCGCGTAGTTTTTATCTGCAGAGTGCGGATGCCATGGCCTGCCTGGGCGGGCCGGAGATCGGCACCGGGCCGCTCAACGCTCAGATCGAAACGCCCCTTGGAATGGACTGGCCGGCCAGCGGCCTGCGCCCGGGGGCCCAATGCCGGCGCGGCGCGGGCACGCTCTATTTGGCCAATCGATTCGCCCTGTCGTGGCACGGCGCGGCAACCTGGCGGCCCGCCCCGTGGCCAACGCGGATTGTACCGGCGGCGCTGGCGCGCGCGCTCAGCCATCTTGAAAGCGAATGGACGCAGTTGGCCCCGGCCGAGGGCTTGGCCCGGCCCGCCCTGGGTTTGCCGGGCCACAGACGTGCCGGCATCGCGCTGGCGGCGCGGGCGCCCCTGGCGGAGTCTCGTCGATGGTTCGCCGGCGTTCTGGGCTGCGCCGGAGGCGAGCAGGGGATCGGCGACCTCGCCTGGGTTAAGGATCTTGCCGGGCTCGGGCCCGGGCTGACGCCCTCGGGCGACGACTTCTTGGGCGGGGTCACGATCGCCCTGCACGCCTTGGGCTATGCCGGCGCGGCGCGGCGCCTGGCCGGTGCTGCCGCAAGTGCCGCCGCCGCCAATGGCAATGCCATTAGTGCCGCGCACCTTGATGCTGCTGGCGAGGGGCAAGGTTGCGGGGCGATCCATGATGTGTTGCATGGCTTGCTGCACGGCGATGATACAAGATTACACGCGAATCTCATGGCGATCGGACGGATCGGGCATAGTTCCGGCTGGGATATTTTGGCCGGGTTGGTCGCGGTCCTGCGTGTCTGGCGGGCCCAGCAAGACCTGCACCGCCAAGCTGCCTGATCGCGTGCCAGGGGAACTTCGAGGAAAACTATGATCCAGACAGCGCGCGCTTATTGCGGCATGGTCACCGCGCCGCACCACTTGGCTGCTCGGGCTGGACTTCGGGTCTTGCAAGACGGCGGAAATGCGATCGAAGCTATGGTCGCGGCGGCCAGCACCATCGCCGTGGTCTATCCCCACATGAACGCCTTGGGTGGCGACAATTTTTGGCTGATCCATGCGCCCGGGCAAGAGGTTATCGGCATCGACGCCTGCGGTGGCGCCGCGGCGCGGGCCGACATCCAATTCTATGGTAGCCGAGGCCTGAGCGCGATTCCAAGCCGCGGTCCCTTGGCCGCTTTGACGGTGGGCGGCGCCGTGTCCGGCTGGCAAGAAGCGCTGCGATTGAGCGCTGAGACCTGGGGTGGGAGTATGCCCTTGGGGCGCCTGCTGGAGGACGCCGCCTTTTACGCCGAAGACGGCGTGGCGGTGACCGAAACCCTGGCGGGGAATTTGCGCGCCAAGCTGCCCGAATTGGCCGACGTACCGGGATTTTCGGAGACCTTCCTGCCTGGCGGAAAACTGCTGGACCCGGGTGAGCGATTCCGTCAACCGCGCCTGGCGCAAACCTTGAAGCATCTGGCGGCGCGGGGCTTAAACGACTTCTACCGCGGCGATCTGGCCCGGACCATCGCGGCCGATTTGGAACGTATCGGCAGCCCACTCACCCTGGCCGATCTGGAGCGGCACCGGGCCCTGCGGGTCGATCCTTTGAGCCTCGAGGTCGCCGGGCACCGGATCTATAACATGCCGCCGCCCACTCAAGGGTTGGCGTCGTTGGTTTTGCTCGGTGTCTTGGACCGGCTGGGGATTGGCAAAGCAGAAGGCTTCGACTACGTGCATGGCTTGGTGGAGGCGACCAAGGCCGCGTTCCGGGTCCGTGACCGGTATGTCACCGACCCGAAGTATATGACCCGCGATCCAGCCTCGTTCCTGGACGCCGAGGCGCTTGACGCCATGACGGCGGGAATCGACCGTGCGCACGCCGCACCCTGGCCGGAGGCGGCTCCCGGCGGCGATACGGTCTGGTTGGGCGCTATCGATGGCGAGGGCCGGGCGGTCAGCTTCATACAGAGCGTTTATTGGGAATTCGGCGCCGGTACCGTCTTGGCGGAAAGCGGCATCACCTGGCAAAACCGGGGCACCAGCTTCAGCCTGGACGAGACTCATCATAATTGCCTGAAACCGCACCGCCGGCCGTTTCATACCATCCAGCCCGCCTTGGCGCGGCTTTCGGATGGCCAGGTCATGCCCTATGGCACAATGGGTGGCGACGGCCAGCCGCAGACCCAGGCGATGGTCTTCACCCGCCATGCCCTGTTTGGCCAGGACCTTCAGTCAGCTGTGAGCGCACCGCGTTGGCTGCTCGGCCGGACTTGGGGCACGGCACACACCAACCTGCGGGTCGAGAATCGCCTGGCGCCCGAGGTCATCGAAGCCCTGCGGGCCGCCGGGCACGATGTCGAGGTGGTTGGCGCCTATGAAGAGGTTATGGGCCACGCCGGCGCGCTTGTGCACCATCCGGACGGCTTGATCGAGGGCGCCTGCGATCCGCGCAGCGACGGCTCCGCCGCCGGTTTCTAATCCGGCAAAAGACCTATCGCCGCGAGGGCGGCCAGGACCTCTTCGGCGTTGGTGTTCATTTTTTCCGCGCCTTGGGCATGGACGAAATCGAAGGTCATGCGGTCGTCGGCGGTGAAAAGAAAGACACTGGGGATGCGCTGCACACCGCCTGCGGCGCCGACGGCCTCCGGATTTTCACCTAATACGGTAAAGCGCGGTGCGGTGCGGGCCAGGAACCGCTCCATCCGCCCGGTGCTATCAGCAATCAGGCTTTCATGCACATTCACGGCGACGATTGCCAGGCGGTCCGTGCCGATTGCCGCACGTACCTCGTTAAAGGCCCGGAACTCCACCGTGCAGGGCGGACACCAAGAGGCGTAGAAGGTGACCAACAGCGCCTTGCCGGCTAGGGCCTCTGTGCCGGGCGTGGCGCCGCGCAGGGCTGGGGCGCCGGCGATGGCCGCGCGCAGGGCGCCGCCGTCGGGCGCCTGGGCCCGGGCCGGCTCGGCATTTAAGGCAGCCAGGGCGAGGACAAGCAGAACCGGGAGACAGATCGGAAATTTCGCCGGGCGGGCGCGGTTTGGGGCGGAGGTGAACATGGCCGGCAGTCTAACCGGCGTCAGGGCCTTCGCACTTCACGATCGGGCGATCAAATCAAAATCTGCGCGCGGGGCGGCGCGGCAATGAAAACTCGGGTTGTCGTTCGGTCTTAGAAGAGCCAGGACGCAGACAGGGCGATGGCAACCCAAACAACCCCGCTGGCGGCAAACCAAAAAAACATCGCGCGTCGCGCCGTGAGCGCCGTGCTCGCGGCGGCGGATTTTGGTGAAGGAGCCTTACCTTGGATCATTAAAGCATTCCAACCCTGACATGACGTCTACTCAGCAGCGAGTGTAACGGCGAAATTCGCGCTGCGGACCATACCTGGCAGAATGTCACAATAATGTCACGGGCCCGGAGTCGTCCAGCACGGCATGCGAGCAAATTGCAATTCTGGGCAGCCGGTGACAGCGCGAAGGCCATGGCGCGGCGGTCTAAAGTATATGTGCCTCGGCTAGCGCGCCGGGGCTGAAGCGGATTTGGGGCCGCATGGCCTCGCCGGGTAAGGGTACGGTCGCATGCTGCACACTGGGGAGCTGTATGCCCGGCGACCGTTGGGCGGCGCGAGCCTCCGCCCGGGCGCGTAACTGGCTGACGAGCGTATAGTGGTCCGGGAGCTGCGCGACCAAACGAGCCTTCAAATCGTCCATGGCCCTCGTGTATCCTCGCCAATCCTCGGGCGAGAGGATGTCCTCGACCGGGAAGGAGATGCCCTCGAAGCAGCGCTTGCCGAACAGCACGTGAATGTAACTGAGGTAGTTGAACAGGTGGCCGTGCTCGATATCGTCGTCGCCGGGCAGGACGTGGCGCCAAAGTTCGAGATTTTCGCGCAGCGAGTCCGGGATCTCGATGTCGCCGCGCGCCGCTTCCCAAAACGCCGAATCGCTGCGGTTCGAAACGCAGTAATGCATAACGACGAAGTCGCGGATTTCGGAATACGCGTTCTCGATGAGGCTGTTGTAGCGGCGAGCTAGGCGCGGGTCGAAGGTTCGGTCCGGGAAATAGGCCCCAAGATAGGCCAGGGAGCGCTGAATCAGAAAGATGGCTGTCGATTCAAGCGGTTCGATGAAGCCGCTCGACAAGCCGATGGCGACACAGTTGCCGACCCAGGTGCGCCGCGACCTACCGACCCGCATGGCCAGCGCGCGCGGCGTTGCATTTTTCGCCTCCGGGCCGAGGTGAGCCAAAAACTCCTCCGCCGCTTGGTCGTCGGTTCTGAACGCGCTGGAGAAGACATAACCGGTGCCGATGCGCGAAAAGAGCGGCACCCGCCAGGACCAGCCGGCGCCGAGGGCGGTCGATTGGGTGAAGGGGTCGAGCCTGGTCACGTCCTGGTGCGGGATTTGGACCGCCAAGGCCCGGTCGCATAGCAGGCTTTTGCTGTAGGGCTCGAAAGGCTCACCCAAGGCTTGCTGAATGATAAGGCCTTTGAAGCCGGTGCAGTCGAGCACCAATTCGACCGGGAAGTGGCCGTGCGCGCGCAGGGTCAGGGCATCGACGAAGCCCTTCTCGCCGAGCTTCACCTCGTCGACGTCATCCTGGATGAATTCGACCCCGCGTTGCAGCGCAATTTCCTTCAGAAACCCGGCGAACAGCCCGGCATCCAGGTGATAGGCATAACTCATGTCCTGGTTCGGGTCGCGATTGGCCCCGCGCGGGGCCCGGCGGGCGTCCATCACGGCCCGGCAGGGCGTCAGGGCATCGGAGGCGTCGGCACGGCCGTCTTGGTTGGCGAACTTTTGGAAATAGTACCCGGTGTTGATGTCGCGGATTTCGCTGTCCACCCCCTGAAACGGGTGGATGTAATCGCAGGGTTTGCCGTCCGGATCCTTGTCCCAATTGACAAAGCGGACCCCTAGCTTGAAGGACGCGTTGCACCGCAGCAAGAATTCGTCCTCGTCGATGCCCATCTGCTCCAGCCATAGAGGCATGGTGGGCACCGTCGCCTCACCGACTCCAACGGTCGGGACGTTCGGGGATTCGATCAGGGTGACTCGCATGCCTTGGCCACCGGGCCGGGGCGCGAAACGGGTTGCCAGGTAAACGGCCGACATCCAGCCCGCGGTGCCGCCGCCGACGATGGTTATGTGGCGAATCTGATTGCTCATTTTCGGTTCGTCCCTTGCCTGCGGAAACGGCACTATCCATAGGATCGCGAAAGAAGATAGCGTGCCTATGAAACGAGACCAAGGCTGCGCTGAGTGTCTGGAATTCGAGCGCCACCCATAGCTCCGCCCCCCGTCATCTACTTGCGTTGCGTGGGGGCTCTGCCGAAAAAGCATTGGTGGCCCTGGCTCTACGCCGCTATCCTCGCTGCCCGGATAAAGCCGCCAGACCTAGAGGATGCGTACGCTATGCCGCTCGACCACAAGCCCACCTCCAGTTTCGACAAATCGAAGTTGCCCAGCCGCCACGTCTCGGTCGGCCCGGCCTCGGCCCCGCACCGTTCGTATTATTACGCCATGGGCATGACCGACACGGAGATCGCCCAGCCCTTTGTCGGGGTCGCGACCTGCTGGAACGAGGCGGCGCCGTGCAATATTTCCCTGGCCCGCCAGGCCCAGGTGGTCAAGCGCGGGGTCAAGGCGGCCTATGGCACGCCGCGCGAGTTCACCACCATCACCGTGACCGACGGTATCGCCATGGGCCATTCGGGTATGAAGTCGTCCCTGGTCAGTCGTGATCTGATTGCCGATTCGGTCGAGCTGACCATGCGGGGCCATTGCTACGATGCCCTGGTCGGCTTGGCCGGCTGCGACAAGTCCTTGCCCGGCATGATGATGGCCATGGTGCGATTGAACGTGCCCTCGGTCTTCATGTACGGCGGCTCGATCCTGCCCGGGCGCCTGAAGGGCAAGGACATCACGGTTCAAGACGTGTTCGAGGCGGTCGGCGCCCATGCGGCCGGTAACATGTCGGACGAAGAACTTCGCGCCATCGAGTGCGCGGCCTGCCCCTCCGCCGGGTCGTGCGGCGGGCAGTTCACGGCCAACACCATGGCCTGCGTGTCCGAGGCGATCGGTTTAGCACTGCCCGGCTCGGCCGGCGCGCCGGCGCCCTACGAATCGCGCGACGCTTACGCCGAGGCCTCGGGCGAGGCGGTCATGGCCTGCCTGGCGGCTGGCATCCGGCCGCGCGATATCGTAACCCGCAAGGCCCTGGAAAACGCCGCGCGAGTCGTCGCGGCCTCCGGCGGTTCGACCAATGCGGGGCTGCATCTGCCGGCCATTGCTAACGAAGTCGGGATCGATTTCGACCTGAAGGACGTGACCGATATCTTCCGCTCGACCCCCTACATCGCCGATTTGAAGCCGGGAGGGCGCTATGTCGCCAAGGACCTGTTCGAGGTCGGCGGCGTCGGCGTGATTATGAAGGCACTGCTGGACGGCGGCTTCCTGCATCCGGACTGCATCACGGTGACCGGCAAGACCATCGGCGAGAACCTAGCCGAAGTGTCGTTCCCCAGCGATCAGGACGTGGTGCGCCCGGCCAGCAATCCTCTGACCCCGACCGGGGGCGTCGTCGGCTTGCGCGGCAACCTGGCGCCCGAAGGGGCGATCGTGAAGGTCGCCGGCCTGGAGAAGCAGCAGTTCCGTGGCCCCGCCCGGGTTTTCGACTGTGAAGAGGATTGCTTCGAGGCGGTCAAGAAGAGCGATTACCAGGAGGGTGAAGTTCTGGTCATCCGCTACGAGGGTCCCAAGGGCGGCCCCGGCATGCGCGAGATGCTGGCGACCACGGCGGCGATCTATGGCCAAGGCATGGGCGACAAGGTGGCGCTGATCACCGACGGGCGCTTCTCCGGCGCGACGCGCGGTTTCTGCATCGGCCATGTCGGGCCGGAAGCCGCGGTCGGCGGCCCGGTCGGCTTGCTCATGGATGGCGACATCATCGCCATCGACGCGGTCGCCGGCACCTTGGACGTCGAGCTATCGGAATCGGAGTTGGAGGCGCGCGCCAAGACCTGGATACCACGCAGTCACGATTTCCAAGCCGGCGCTCTGTGGCGCTATGCCCAGACCGTCGGTCCGGCTTACCTGGGCGCGCTCACCCACCCGGGCGCCAAGGCCGAGACCCACGTCTATGCGGATATCTGAGGCGTTTTTTCTGCTGGCGCCAGGCTGGCGCTGACAACGTCATGATTCGAATCACCGATCGTCTCCATCTGGACGAGTCGGAGATCGAGGAGGTTTTCGTGCGCGCCTCCGGGCCCGGCGGGCAGAACGTCAATAAGGTTTCGACCGCGGTCGAGCTTCGCTTCGACGTTCGCGGCACGCCGAACCTGCCCGGGCCGGTGCGGGTGCGGCTCGCGCGCCTAGCCGGGCGCCGACTGACCAAGGACGGTGTCCTGGTGATCCGCGCTGAGCGGTTTCGCAGCCAGGAAGAAAATCGCGCCGATGCCCGCGCGCGGCTGATCGGTTTGGCGCGCCGCGCCGCCGTCGCGCCAAAATTCCGGGTCAAGACCAAGCCGAGCCGGGGCGCTGTGGAGCGCCGGCTCAAGGCCAAGGCGCAGCGCGGTCAGACCAAGCGCCGGCGGCAAGACAAGCCGTCGCTGGATTGAGGGTGCGCGGGCGGGTGGCAAAAGGATGAGCGGGTTAGACCCTTCCGGGGCTCTCGAAAAAGCGGGCGAGGGGGCGGCCCAATACCGCTTTGGCCTGACATGCCTGGTCACGGCGACCTTCTTTACCAGCCTGGCCGGGGTCCTGCTGCGCCTGGTCGAGTCGGCGGACGGCTGGACGGTGGTGTTCTACCGTGCACTCGCCTTCGTCGCGGTCATGTTGGCGTTTATCGTTTGGCGCCACGGCCGCCATAGCGCCGCTGCGTTCCGCGACATCGGCCGGGCGGGCCTGGGCGTGGCCGTATTTCTGGGCGCGGCCTTTATAATTTTCATCTTCGCGCTTTTGAATACTACGGTCGCAAATGCGGTTTTCACGGTCAGCCTTTCGCCCTTTTTCGCCGCACTTTTCGGCTGGGTGGTGCTACGGGAATCAGTGCGGCCGGCGACTCTGGGCACCATGGTCCTGGCCCTCGTGGGCGTCGGCTTCATGTTCGGCGACGGCCTGGCGGCGGGCACCTGGCTGGGCAATATCTTGGCCCTGATTTGCTGCCTATGTTACTCGGCCGGGATCGTCTCCATGCGCGGCGGGCGCGCGCGCGATATGTTGCCAGCGGTTTGCCTGGCCGGGGTCGTCGCCACGGTGGTTTCCGGCTTGGCCGCCGGTGACCTTTCGATTGGCGGGCATGATCTCGTGATCGCCATTACCCTCGGCGTGGTGCAACTCGGCTTCCAGTATATTCTGGTGACCACCGCGACCCGTTACGTGCCGGCGGCCGAGGTTGCCCTGGTCGGCCGTCTGGCCTTGATCATGGCGCCCCTGTGGGTTTGGTTCGCGGTTGACGAGGTGCCCGGCAATCTAACCCTGATCGGCGGAATCATCGTACTCGCGGCGATCGGCGTGCACGGCATGTTGGCGTTGCGGCGATCAGCGGCCGAGGTCGCGTCCTAACGAGAGGAAGAATGGAAATGCCCCGCATCGCGATCGGCGGATTTCAGCACGAGACCAATACCTTCGCGCCGGTCAAGGCGGACTATCTTTCGTTCGCGGAGCCGGGCGGTTGGCCAGGCCTAACCCGGGGCGCGGATATGCTGGATACCTTCGACGGCATGAACCTGCCCATCGCCGGCTTCATCGCGGAGGCGCGCGGCCGGCACGATTTGGTGCCGCTGACTTGGGCCCAGGCAACCCCCGCCGCCCATGTCACCGAGGACGCCTTCGAGCGGATCGCCGGGGCGATCCTGGAGGACTTGCGCGCGGCGCTGCCGGTCGATGCGGTCTACCTCGATTCGCATGGCGCCATGGTCTGCGAACACCTGGAGGACGGCGAGGGTGAGCTCTTGGCCCGAGTTCGCGCCTTGGTGGGGCCGGATCTGCCGCTGGTCGCCAGCCTAGACCTGCACGCCAATGTCACTCCCCAGATGGTTGCCGAGGCTGACCTTCTGATCGCCTACAAAACCTATCCTCATATCGACATGGCCGAGACCGGAGGACGGGCGGCGGTCTTGCTGGACCGGGTGTTGAGCGGCGAAAGCCTGCCCGGCAAAGCGTTTCGCAAGCTGCCGTTCCTGATCCCGATTCAGGCCGGGTGCACCATGGTCGAGCCGGCGAAAGGCCTCTATGGCCGGATCGGCGAGATCGAGGCTGGGCGTGCGGCCAGCGTATCCTTCGCTGCCGGGTTCGGCCCGGCCGATATTTGGGAATGCGGTCCGGCGGTCATGGCCTACGCGCCGACACAAGCGGCAGCGGAACGTGCAGCCGATGCCCTGACCGACGAGATCCTCGAACGCGAGGCGGAATTCACACTGCGGATCTGGGAACCGGCGGCCGCGGTCAGCCACGCCAGGACGCGCGCGGCGAGCGCCGGCAAACCGATGGTATTGGCCGATTCTCAGGACAACCCGGGCGGTGGCGGCAGCAGCGATACGGTGGGTCTGCTCGCCGCACTGGTCGCGGGCGGGGCCGAGGACGCCGCGCTCGCCATTCTTTACGATCCCGAAGCCGCGGCGGCGGCCCACGCTGCCGGACTCGCCGCGACCCTGAACCTGGGTCTAGGGGCCAAGTCGGGCATGGCGGGGCACAGCCCCTACCAGGCCAGTTTCACGGTCGAGAGCCTGGGCGACGGCCGCTTCACCTGCACCGGCCCCTTCGACAAGGGTCTGCACATGAACCTGGGCCCCATGGCCGCTTTACAAATCGGCGGGGTGCGGGTCGTGGTCGCTTCGCGCAAGGTTCAGGCCTCGGACCGGCAGATTTTTCGCCACCTGGGGATCGAACCGGAGGCGCAGAAGATTTTGGGGCTGAAAAGCTCGGTCCATTTCCGGGCCGATTTCACCCCGATCGCCGAGGAGATCCTGGTGGTCAAGGCGCCCGGCGCCAATGCCCTGGACTACACGGAACTACCCTACCGCAATCTGCGCCCCGGCTTGCGGGTCATGCCCAAAGGGCCCGTCTCCGGCACTTAAGGACCGCTAACCGAAAACAGGATTCATCACAGAGACACCGAGGCACAGAGGATGGGATTTACTCAAGAGACACGCTCTAAGAAGTGGCTATCTCTGTGCCTCTGAGTCTCTGTGGTCGTACTAATTTCACTCACACCGGGCCGGTGTATTCGCCGCGCGCCGGGTAGTCCTTGTCGATCACGAAATCCAACGCCTTGACCATCTCGGAGAAGTGCGGGCGTACGAAGGGCATGGTCTGGACCGAGGCGAAGTAGAGTGTGCGATCCGGGCGGACCAGGAATACACCAGGCTCCGCGAAGAGGGCCGGCTCCTCGACTCCGATCGAGGTGACCCCGCGCGAGGTCGATATGGACAGGCCCCAGTTGCGGGCGACCGCGAGCGGCAAACCGTAACCGTAACGCAGGTTGGACCCACCGACCGTCTCGGCCATGGCCTGAGCGCGGTCGCGCAGGTCGGAGCTGATCGCGATGGTCTTGGTGCCGCGCGCGGCGAATTCGGGGGTTAGGCGCTCCAGCTCTTTCAGGTATGTGCCGCAGATCGGGCAATGCTGGCCGCGGTAGAACACAACCAGAGTGAAGCGCTCGGCGTTGTCGGCGGCCAGGTCGAAGGGGCCGTGGTTCAGGGTTTCGACCGCGAGGGCCGGGGTCTCTTGGCGGGGAACGAGCATCTTGAGGTCATGTCCTTTTCAATTTGGCCGGCCGGACGCCAGACCGAGGCCGGAATCTAGGGCCCGACTGTCGCCAAAACCAATCACATGATCTTGTTTGCCGGCGTTGCCGGTGGGGTCAGTTAGGGTGCGGTGCCGGACGAAGTGGTTTCGTAACCCGGTAGTTGTTCGTCTAGATGTAGCCAGGGCAGGCGGTTCGCCGCGAAGACGTGGCGGTTGGCCGGGTATTTTTCCGGATGGTCAAGAGTGCCGATGGTGATGTCGATCTCGTCCGGCCGTTTGCTGGACCAAAAAGCAACTTGAGTCGCGCAAGTGGGGCAAAACCGTCGCTCCCCGTGGTCGGACGATTTATAGGCCGCAAGCTGGCCGGTCGTGACGTCGAATTGCGTGAGTGGCACTGTGAACCAAGTCACCGCCACGGCACCGCTCCAACGCCGGCACATGGTGCAATGGCAATGGACCGCGTGATCGATAGGTCCGTCGATTCGGTAGCGCAGCGCGCCGCACAGGCAGCCGCCTTTGGGGGGCTCGGTTTCGCTCATGCCGCGGTCTCCAGTTCGCACCAGATCGGCGTGTGGTCAGAGGCTTTTTCCTTGCCGCGCGGTTTGCGGTCAATCTCGCAGGCGTTCAGGCGGTCCGCTGCCTGAGGCGAGAGCAGCAGGTGATCGATTCGCAGGCCCTGGTCGGCGCTCCAGGCGATGCCCTGGTAATCCCAATAGGTATAGGCGTGTTTGGCTGGGTGGAGGGCCCGGAAGGCCTCGGTGTAGCCAAGGTTCAAAATGGTGCGGAAGGCTTGCCGGGTCTCGATCTTATACAACGCATCGGTGGTCCAACGCGCCGGCTCGTAAACGTCCTCCGGCGCCGGGATGACGTTGTAGTCGCCGCCCAGGACTACTGGCTGCTCGCCGGTCAAGAGGCCGCACGCATGGTCGCGCAGGCGCGCCATCCAACGTAGTTTGTAATCGTACTTTTCGGTCGTCGCAGGATTGCCGTTCGGCAGATAGATGGAGGCAACCCGCACGCCGAAGGTGGTCGCTTCCGCATAGCGGGCCTGTTCGTCCTCGGGCTCGCCGGGCAGGCGGGTGATCGGGTCGGTTAGGGGTGCGCGCGAGAGGATGGCAACGCCGTTATAAGATTTCTGGCCGACCATCAGGACCTCGTAACCGAGCGCCTTGATTTCCATCGACGGAAAGGTGTCTTCGGTTGCCTTGAGTTCCTGCAGCAACAGCACGTCGGGTTGGACACTCTCCAGCCACGCGAGCACATTGCCCAAGCGTGCGCGGATCGAATTGACGTTCCAGGTGGCGATCTTGACCATGACCTGACCATGCCCCGCTCTGGGCCCACGGGCAAGTGCACTGGCGACTCAATTCGAAGCTTCACCGGGGTGTTAGTTGTAAGGCATCAAAGGCTCCAGCAAGTTCCAGACCGATAAGAAAAAAGGGCCCCCAAATTACTGGGGGCCAAGCCTAAGCGCTAGCCGATCGAGGTCTGCCGATAGCTGGCGTTTTCCAGCCAGCCCGGTTCGATGTCCACGCCCCAGCCGGGCGCGTCGGTGACCGTTGCCTTGCCGTCCACGATCTCATACGGCGAGTTGACGAACAGCCCGTCTTGCCAAGGGTAATAGTCCGGCCCTTCGATTGAGAATTCCAGGTATTTCCCGGCATTGGGAATCGCGCGCAGTAGATGCATGGTGAAGAGAGTCACCATGGATAAATTGGCGCAATGCGGTGTCACCGGCAGCCCTGCCGCCCCGGCCATGCGCGCGACCCTCAGGGTGCGCGAGAGCCCGCCCAGATAGCAGACGTCCGGCTGCACCACATCGACCGCCCGCATGTCGATCATCCGCGCCCAGACGGTCAGGTCGCAATCCTGCTCGCCCCCGGTCACGTCGATGGTGAGTGCGTCGGCGACCGCCTTGGTTTGCTCCAAATGCCAATAGGGGCAAGGCTCTTCGTAATGGCACAGGCCGTTGTCTTCCATAATCCGACCCACCTCGATGGCCCGCCCCGGGGAAAAACAACTGTTCGCGTCCGCCAGCAGTTCAACGTCCGGCCCCAATTCGCGTCGCATGGTGGGGATGATCTCTTCGGTTCGCCCGGGCCATTCATCTTGGTCGCGCCCGCACTCGGCGCCGACGCGGAACTTGAAGGCGTCGAAGCCCTGTTCGTCGCGCAGCCGTTTCAGCCGTTCCGCTTCCTGCGCCGGGGTGATGTCGCGCTTCATAGACGACCCATAGGCCCGGACCGGCCCGGCCGTACCGCCCAGAAGCGCCGCTACCGGCTGACCCGCCCGCTTGCCGCGCGCATCCCATAGTGCGGTGTCGAACCCGGCCATAGCGCGGCGCAAGTAGGAGCCCGGATATTTGTGCTCGCGTTCGGCGACCCGATCGAGCAAGTCGTCCAGATCGCTTGTGTCCTGGCCCAGCACCCAGGGCGCCACCTGGCGGTGCAGCACCTGGACCGTGATGTCGGCGTTGTAGGTGGAAACCTGACCCCAGCCCTGGGTTCCGTCTTCGGCGGTGACCCGGACAAAACCGACAAACTCGGTACAGAAACTCTCAATCGTTTTGATCTTCACGGCCGGCCCTCTCTCGGAATTAGGCAATGCCGAGAATGGCGCGCGCAGCCGATTCCGCAACCACGATTTTCGGTGCGCTGGCGTTGCCGACAGCCGCATAAAAAGGGAAATTGGGTGCCCCTAAGGGGCGGCCCTAACGATCTATATGGAGAACGAGGACCCGCAGCCGCAGGACGAGGCCGCGTTGGGGTTCTTGATCTGGAAGGAGGCGCCGACCAGCTCCTCGACGAAATCGACCTGGGCGCCGTTCAGGAGTTCGAGCGACATCTCGTCAATCACGGCGGTCACCCCGTCGCGCTGAAAGGTGCGGTCGTCGTCGTTGACCGTGTCGTCGAAGTCGAAGCCGTATTGAAAGCCGGAACAGCCGCCGCCGCTGACCGAAATGCGCAGCATCAGGCTATCGCGGCCCTCCTGGACCATCAACTCAGCGATCCGCGCCGCCGCACTCTGGCTTAGGGTAATCGACATTTCGGACATTGCTGCCATGATCGGGGGCGCTTCCTTGCTGCGGTCCACCGGCGGCGGACACTCCCCTAGATGTAAGCCATTTCTCGCCGATTTCAAAGCTTCCCTTAGCGTAGGTGTCGCGACTTAACCCTTCGTTAAGCATGGTGCGGGGAAATTGGCCAAAGCGGACGCCATTGTCTCGGCACCTTACAACATCTAGGGTCCGCCTGTGATGCAACACCTTCATCTTGCGGCTTACGCGTGCCGACCGAAAGACAGTCGGGGCCGCGTCATGGCCGAGCCGGAAAGCCGGACCCGGACCCTGTTTCAGCGCGACCGGGACCGCGTCATTCACTCGACCGCGTTCCGCCGCCTGCAATACAAGACCCAGGTCTTCGTCAGCCACGAGGGCGATCATTACCGGACCCGTCTGACCCATACCCTGGAGGTCGCCCAAATCGCGCGAAGCCTGGCGCGCGCCCTGGATTTGGACGAGGACTTGGCGGAGGCCGTGGCCCTGGCCCATGATCTGGGTCATCCTCCTTTCGGCCACGCCGGGGAGGATGCCCTGAACCAAGCCATGGCGCCCTATGGCGGATTCGACCATAACGAGCAGACCTTTCGGGTCCTGACCCTACTGGAACGCCGCTACGCCGGCTTCGACGGCCTCAACCTGACTTGGGAAACCCTCGAGGGGGTGGTCAAGCACAACGGGCCGATCGCCGGTCCCGAGGCCGGAAAGCACGAGGTGCCGTCCAGCATCGCGGCTTTCGATGCCGAGTTTCCTTTGGGCCTCGATGGCCACGCCGGGGCCGAGGCCCAGGTCGCAGCCCTGGCCGACGATATCGCCTACAACAATCACGATATCGACGATGGCCTGCGCGCCGATCTTTTCGCGCTGGAGGATCTGAACGACGTGCCCATGGTCGGGCCTGTGTTCGGTGAGGTTGCCGCGCACTACCCTGGGTTGGAACGGCCTCGGCTGATCCACGAATCGATCCGCCGCCTGATGACCCACATGGTCGAGGACCTGCTGGCCGAGACCCGTCGGCGACTTGACCGCGGCCATCCCAAAGACGCGGCCGCGCTGCGCGCCCTGGGGTATCCCGTAGTTGCCTTTTCCGCGCCGATGAGCGAGAACCACCGGGCGCTTAAGGCCTTCCTCTTTGCGCGTATGTATCGCCACGAGCGCGTCAAGCGCATGACCGCAAAAGCCCGACGCATCGTCTGCGATCTGTTCGGCGCCTACCTCGAGCGGATCGAACGCTTGCCTGGCGAATGGCACGAAACGGCTCGCGGCATGGCTGAAGACGATCTTGCACGCCTGGTCGCGGACTATATCGCGGGCATGACCGACCGCTTTGCCATGGACGAGCACCGGGCCATCTTCGGCACCGGCAATCTGACAGACCTAAGATCCAATCTATGAACCCTTACAAAGATTTCAAAGCCGTCGTTAAGGCTGGGCTTGAGTCTATGACCAAGGCCGGAAACCTTGCTGAGGGACTCGATCTAGCACGCGTCGCGGTCGAGCCGCCGCGTGATCCGGCGCACGGCGACCTGGCGACCAACGCGGCCTTGGTTCTGGCCAAAGCTGCTGGCATCAAGCCGCGCGATCTGGGCGAGGCATTGGCCGAGGAACTGCGCGGTCATGACGAAATCGAGGCGGCCGAGGTCGCGGGGCCAGGCTTCATCAACCTGCGCCTGCGCGATAGCTATTGGCACAATTGCCTGGGCGCGATCCTGCGCGCCGGTCCCGCTTACGGGGACTCCGATATCGGCCAAGACGTCGAGGTCAATGTCGAGTATGTCTCGGCCAATCCGACCGGTCCCTTGACCGTGGGCCACGCGCGCGGCGCCGTGGTCGGCGATGCGGTCGCCGCGATCTTAGCCAAGGCGGGCTATAGCGTGACCCGCGAATTCTACATCAATGACGCGGGGTCCCAGGTCGATACCTTGGCTGGTTCCGCCTATCTGCGGTACCGCGAAGCCCTGGGCGAGGAAATCGGGGAAATCCCCTCCGGCTTTTATCCGGGAGAGTACCTGAAGGCTGTCGGCCAGGCGCTGGCGGCCCGCGACGGCTCCAAGTGGCTCGACCGGGCTGAGGAAGATTGGATGCCGGAAGTTCGGCGTTTCGCCATCGATGCCTTGATGGATTTAGTTCGTGAAGATTTGGCCGGCCTCGGTATCGTCCAAGATGTCTTCACTTCGGAACGCGCCCTGGTCGAGGCCGGTGGCGTCGACGCCGTGCTGGAGACCTTGGTGGCGCGTGGCCTGATCTACACCGGCACGCTGGAGCCGCCCAAGGGCAAGACGCCGGAGGATTGGGAGCCGCGCCCGCAAACCCTGTTCCGGGCGACCAACTTCGGCGACGACGTGGACCGGCCCATACGGAAATCTGACGGGACCTGGACCTACTTCGCAGGTGACATGGCGTATCACCTCGATAAGTTCCGACGCGGCGCTCGGATCATGATCAATGTCTGGGGTGCTGATCACAGCGGCTACGTTAAGCGGATGAAGGCGGCGGTCGAGGCCCTGACCGAGCGGCAAGCCCGGCTCGAGGTCATGATCTGCCAGCTCGTCAAGTTGACCCGCCACGGGGAGCCCGTGAAAATGTCTAAGCGGGCGGGCACTTTCGTGACTTTACGCGAAGTGATAGATGAAGTGGGGAAGGACGTTGTCCGCTTCATCATGCTGACCCGCAAGAATGACGCGTCGCTCGATTTCGACCTGACCAAGGTTATGGAGCAGAGCCGGGACAACCCGGTCTTCTATGTGCAGTACGCACATGCCCGGGCGCGTTCGGTACTGCGCCACGCGGCGGAGGGTTTTCCGGCCATATCCCAGGCCCCGGACTCCCTGGCCGACGGCCCTTTACATCGCTTGACCGACTCGGGCGAGCTTGCTCTGATTAGGTTGCTTGCGCAGTGGCCGCGTCTGGTGGAAAGTGCCGCCGAGACCTATGAACCCCACCGTATCGCTTTTTACCTCTATGATATCGCGGCGGCCTTTCACGGCCTTTGGACCAAGGGCAAGGACGAGGCGCGCTTGCGGTTTCTGGTCGAGGACGATCCGGAATTGACTGCGGCGCGCCTAGCCCTGATCCAGGGCACGGCGCAAATCGTCGCATCCGGACTGGGCGTATTTGGGGTCCAGCCCGTCGAGGAGATGAGATAATGGCCTCTGACCCACAAGCGGAACGCATTCGGCTGGTCATCGAGCCACCGGACGACGGCGGCGACAGGGCACAGGATGGCGACCCGGACGGCCACGTGCGGCCCGAAGATACGATCGACCTTGGCCGCTTGGAAGACGAGATGGAGTACGAATTCGAAGACGAGGATGGCGAAGCACGGCCCCGGCGCCGGCTGCTCTTGCCGCTCGGCTTGGCGAGCCTCGCCCTAGCCGGATTCGGCGCCATTACCTGGTACGCTTATCAGAACGTGATGGGCGGCGCCGATGAAGAGATGATGCCGCTGATCCAGGCCGACGCGGGACCCATCAAGACGCGCCCCGCATCGCCCGGTGGGTTGGAGGTGCCGTACCAAGATAAATTGGTTCTGAACCAAATGTCGCCGGACCCCAGCAAGCCCCAGGTCGAGCGCCTCTTGCCGCCGCAAGAGGTGCCGAAACCGCCGGTCTTGAAACCGGACGCCCTGGCCACCGCCGCGCCGACGGCCCAGGGTCAGGCAGCGGCGGAGAGCCAAGCGGCCGCGCCGGTGCCCACGGTCGCGGCGCCGGCCCCTAAGGTCCTCGCGCCCAAGGTCACGGCTGCCGGCCCGGTTAAGAGGACCGAAGATGCCGCTAGGACGGCCCCGGCAGACGCGTCCGGCGGATTGGCGCCAGCCGCAGGTTCCGAGACAGCCGCGCCCGCGACGCCGGCCGTGGCTGCGCCGAAGGCAGCCCAAGTCGAGACCTTGTTGCCGCCGAAGGCGCCCGCGCCCAAGGCGCCGGAGCCTAAGACGCCCAAGGCAACCCAGACCGCGGCCATCGCGGGCGGCTATCTGGTGCAGTTCGCCTCTCTCAAGGACAAGCGTCTCGCTGGCGGCGAATGGGTCCGGCTGCAGAAGGCCTTTCCCACATTGCTCAAGGACAAGAAGATGGTGCTGCAGCAAGCCGACTTGGGCAGCCGGGGTATATTCCACCGGGTTCGTGCCGGCTACTTCACGGACCGGGCCGCCGCCGCCGCCCTATGCCAAGCGATCAAGGCGAAGAACCAAGCCTGCATCGTGATCAAGCCCTGATCCCAGAACAGAGTCACATGGCGCCCAAGGCGGTTATCTTCGGCTGCGAAGGCCTGTCTCCGACTGCCTGGGAGCGTGATTTCTTCGCGCGCCAGGATCCCTTCGGTTTCATACTCTTCGCCCGCAATTGCGAATCGCCGGCGCAAGTTCGTGCCCTGGTGAGTGATCTGCGGGCCTGTGTTGGGCGCGACGATGCGCCGGTCCTGATCGACCAGGAAGGCGGCCGCGTCGCCCGCTTGAAGCCGCCGCACTGGCGCGCCGCGCCGCCGCCCGCGCGCTTCGGCGTTCTAGCGGCGCGCGACCAAGAGGCGGCGATCGAGGCGGCCCGGCTTAACGCCCGCATGATCGCGGCGGAGCTCAGCGCACTCGACATCACGGTGGATTGCGTACCGGCCCTGGATATCGCGGTCCCCGGCGCTCACGACGTGATCGGCGACCGGGCCTTTGCCCGCGATCCCAAGGTTATCGCCATGTTAGGCCGGGCGGTCTGCGAGGGCATGCTTGCCGGAGGGGTCATGCCCGTCATCAAACATATCCCCGGTCATGGCCGGGCCTCGGTGGACAGCCACCACGACTTGCCGATGGTCGAGACCGGCCGCGCCGAGTTGGAGGCGAGCGATTTCTTGCCCTTTAAGGCTCTGGCCGACATGCCCTGGGCCATGACCGCACATGTGGTTTACCGGGCGGTCGATCCAGCCCATCCGGCGACGACCTCGGCCAGTGTGATCGCCGACGTCATTCGCGGGGATATGGGATTCGAGGGGGTGCTGGTTTCCGACGATCTGTCCATGAAGGCGCTGGGTGGTGCCATCGGCGAACGGGCCCGGGCTGCGCTCGGGGCCGGCTGCGATCTAGCATTGCACTGCAACGGCAGGGCCGATGAAATGACCGAGGTGGCCGAGGCTTGCGGCGCCCTGTCCGCCGATAGATTGGCGCGCATCGCCGCCGCTGCCGCGCGGCCAGTGGCGCCTGCATCGATTGATATGGCCGCTGCAGCCGCCCGGCTGAACGTTCTCATGGGCACGGCCTGAACATGGGCGAATTGTTTGGCGTCGATGCGGCGGGTATGGCCTATACCGCGTCGACTTGGCTGCTGCCCGTCCTGATCGCCATTACCTTTCATGAGGCGGCGCATGGATATGTCGCCTGGCGGCTGGGTGACGATACCGCCTATAGCCGTGGCCGGGTGACCTTCAACCCCCTGCGCCACATCGACCCGATCGGAACCGTGATTTTGCCGATCGTGCTATTTCTGTCGCCGGCGCCCTTCATTTTCGGATGGGCCAAACCGGTGCCGGTCGCCTTTCACCGGCTGCGTTCGCCGCGCCGGGACATGATCCTGGTGGCCGCCGCCGGGCCTGGGATCAATTTCGCCCTGGCGCTGGCCGCGGCGCTTCTGGTCAATTTTGCCGTCTGGCTGCCGGCGCCCTTGTCCGACTGGGTGATCCAGAACTTGTCACATGCCGTCCTGATCAATCTTTTGTTGGCGATCTTCAATATGATGCCACTGCCGCCCTTGGATGGCGGCCGGGTCGCCGTTGGGCTCCTGCCGCGCCAACTCGCGATACCTCTGGCACGACTCGAGCGATATGGGCTCTTTATTGTGGTCGGTGCGATCTTTCTGCTGCCGATGCTGGGCGATCGGATTGGGGTCGACCTGAATGTATTCGACTGGCTAATTTTGGCCCCGCTGGGCTGGCTGTTGCCGTTCTTTTGGATGTTGAGCGGCTTGGGTTAATTTAGGGCGGTTGGTTTTTTTGGGCTGAAATCCGCCGCGGCAAGAGCAGGCATATGGACGAGACCGAGGTTCAGTTCGAGGACGACCAGCCGCAAGGCGGTGGCGAGGTCGCAGATCTCGTGCTCGACCTCGAGGGCTACGAGGGACCGATCGACGCCTTGCTGCAGCTTGCGCGTGATCAAAAGGTCGACCTCGCCAAGCTCTCGATCCTGGCGCTGGCCGACCAGTATCTCGAATTCGTCACCCAGGCGCGTAAGTTGCGCCTGGAGCTGGCCGCAGATTACCTGGTGATGGCAGCTTGGCTGGCTTATTTGAAATCCAAGCTGTTGCTGCCCGCGCCGGAGGGCGACGAGGAACCCAGCGGCGCCGAGATGGCGGCCGCGTTGAAATTTCAACTGCAACGCCTGCAGGCCATGCAAGACGCGGGCATGCGCCTGATGGCACTGCCGCGCCTGGGTCGCGAGGTCTTCCCGCGCGGCGAGCCGGCGCCGCTCAGGGTCGTGACCACAACGACTTATCGGGTTAGCCTTTTTGAGCTACTCAAGAGCTACGGCAATATTCGGCGCCAGCGCGAGGATGCCAGCCTGCGGATTGACCCGAGCGAGTTGTTTTCGGTGGACGACGCGATCCACCGCCTGTCGGTTCTGTTTGGTGGCCAAGTCCCGGACTGGCAGACCCTGGTCAGTTTTCTGCCCGGCGACCTGCGCGGCGGCCTAGTTTGGCGCTCTGCCATCGCCGCGACCCTCGCCGCGAGCTTGGAAATGAGCAAACAAGGCAAGGTGGATTTGCGTCAGGACGGGCCGTTTCGACCGATCTACCTTCGCAGCCTGAGCCAGCAATCGATGGAGCCAATATGATCGACCGATTTGCGCAACTGCGTCTTATTGAGGCGCTGCTCTTCGCCTCGGCCGAGCCGCTTGGCCGGGCCCAACTCCTGCGTCATTTGCCGGAGGAGACCAACCTCGACGAGTTGATGGAGGAACTGACGGGTCTTTACGCGAACCGCGGTGTCAACTTAGTCCACCTGGGCGAGCGCTGGGCTTTCCGCAGCGCCCCCGACCTGGCATCGATGATGCAAATCGAGACCAAGGCGGAGCGCAAGCCGACCCGCGCGGCGATCGAGACCCTGGCGATCGTCGCCTACCACCAACCCGTGACCCGTGGCGAGATCGAGGAAATCCGGGGCGTCGCCCTATCTCGGGGCACTCTCGACACACTCCTGGAGGCGGGCTGGATCAAACCCAAGGGCCGCCGGCGCACCCCCGGCAAGCCGGTGACCTGGGGCACGACCGAAGCGTTCCTGGACCATTTCGGCCTGGAAAGCCTGGACAGCCTGCCCGGCGTGGCGGAACTGAAGGCCGCCGGCCTGATCGATACGCGTCCGGCGGTCACGGCCCTGGGCACCCGGGGCCACCTGCTCGAGCCCGGCGAACTTGGCGAGGACGTCGAAACCGAGGACGAGGATCGGGACGGGGAGCTGGAGGGCGACGAATTGAACCTCGCCGAGGCCCTGGCCGCCGATTTTGGCGAGGATATGATTGCGCCCGATGAAGCCCCGGCATCCGAAGAAACCGCCTCCGAAGAGCCTAGCCCTGAAGATCCGGCTTCGGATGAACTTGAGGCGGGGGATCGCGCTGTCGAAGAACACGATCCCATGAGCGGCGGCCATATGGAGCCGGGGCCGGCCGATCAGGACGGCGCGGACGAGGCTCCGATCCAGCGCTATGCCGGGCCGCCAGATCCCTGAGCCCCGGTTGCCATGACGCCCTAGGCGAAATAGCTTCTGGCCCATGAGCAATCCAAGCGGCGCCGTGCCCAGGCCGAAAGGCTCGACCGTATCGGACCTGGACAAGAGCGCCCTTTTCCTGGATCGGGTCAGCCATGCCTACGGCAATGTCCTGGCGGTCCAGGACCTCACCCTTTCGGTCGCCGAGGGGGAACTAGTCTGCCTTTTGGGCCCGTCCGGATGCGGCAAGACCACGGCCCTGCGCATCGCCGCTGGGCTGGAATCCCTGCAAATGGGACGGGTACTCATGGCCGGGCGGGTCGTGGCCGGGGACAAGATCGACTTGCCGCCTGAAGAGCGCAGCGTTGGCCTGGTATTCCAGGACTACGCCTTGTTCCCGCATCTAAGTGTGCGGGCCAATGTCGCCTTCGGCTTGAATAAACTGGCGGTCCGCGAGCGCCGGGCTCGGGCCGAGGAGGTTCTGGCGCAGGTCGGCATGGACGATCTGGGCGAGGCCTATCCCCATCAGCTTTCCGGTGGTCAGCAGCAGCGCGTGGCCCTGGCCAGGGCCTTGGCGCCAAAGCCCCGGATCATGCTGCTCGACGAGCCTTTTTCCGGCCTAGACCGGGCCCTGCGCCACCAAGTCCGCGACCAGACGCTCCATGTGCTCAAGAAAAGCGGCGCGGCCACCCTGATGGTTACCCATGATCCCGAGGAGGCCATGTTCATGGCCGACCGGGTCGCCTTGATGCGGGACGGCCAGTTGGCCCAGGTCGGCCAGCCGGCGGAGCTCTATTTGGCGCCGCGCGACGCCTTCGTCGCCTCGTTCTTCGGCGAGGTGAACCGCCTTCCGGGGGTCGTACGCGAGGGGCGGGTGCAAACGCCGTTTGGCTGGGTTCTGGCCCCAGGCCACGGCGAAGGCGCCCCGGTCGAGGTGCTAATCCGGCCCGAGGCCCTTCATTTGCGCACCATGGGTCCCGGTTGCCGGGCTGGGGAGCGGCCGGCCCACGTTCTGGCCTCGCGCATGCTGGGGCGTAGCAGCATGATCCATTTGAGCGTGCATGGCGCCCACGGCGACCACCTCCACCTGCATGCTCGCATGCCTGGACGCCACCTGCCGGCCGAGGAAGAGGTTATGGCGGTCGAATTGGATCGCACTCAAGCCTTTGTTTTTCCTCTATCTACCCCTGGCGAGGTCGAATCCGGCCCGCCCGGCGCCACGGGCCGAGTTCAGCCTGGAAATTGACGGCCCCGGGGCCGCTGGCGAACGTTGCGGTGCCGGGGCCTTTTTGCGATAGTCCCCCTCAAGAAACCCATTTTTTGTTTAGGAGAGCCCAGTATGGGTACTTTCAGTATCTGGCATTGGCTCATTGTTCTTGCCGTTGTGCTGGTTCTATTCGGTGGCGGCGGCAAAATTCCGAAGTTGATGCGCGATTTAGGTCAGGGCATCAACGCCTTCAAGAAGGGTTTGAAGGAGGAAGATAAGAAGAAGGACAAGGTCGCCAGCGACGCCGACCCGGACGCGGACGCAACAGCGTCGCGGATCGAGGAAAAAGACAAGGCGGCCAGCGGCTGAATCCGGCCCGCATAGGGCCGGTCCGCGAAAGAATGATACGCCGTCATGCTTGACATCGGATGGTCGGAGATGGCGGTGGTCGCGCTGGTCGCGCTCATCGTCATGGGTCCCAAGGAATTACCGCAAGCTCTGCGGGCCGCGTCTAAGTGGGTCCGCAAGGCCCGTTCGCTTGCACGTGAATTCCAGTCGGGGGTCGACGACATGATCCGTGAGGCCGACCTGGATGACGCGCGCAAGGCGGTTGAAACCACCAAGAACTTCGACGTGACCAAGGTCCTGGACGAAACCATCGATCCGACCGGGGATGTGCGCGGCGAGGCCGCCGATTTGGAGCGCACCGCTCGTTCGGACCCGCCGGAGCCAGATCGGGCCGTCGCCGATCAAGCTAGCACCAGTGACGAGCCGGCGACGCCGGAGATGCAGGCCACGGTGGTTGAGCACCCGCTTCAGGTCGCGCCGGCTCATTCCCTCAGTCCACCGGCTGAAGACACGGCGTCGGTTGAGACGGGTGCCGAAGACACATCCAAGAGGGCATGAGCGCCGTGGCCGATTCCGCCGAAGCCCACAAGATGCCCTTGCTCGATCACCTAATCGAGCTACGCCAGAGGTTGCTGTACAGCGCACTCGCGCTGCTGGTCGCCTTTTTGATCTGTTTCTTTTTCGCGCAGCAACTTTTCGATTTCCTGGTCGAGCCCCTGGCCGCGATCCTGAAGGAGCGCGAAGGGGTTAACGGCGCGCGCCGCTTGATCTTCACCGACCTAACCGAGGTGTTCTTCACCCACCTCAAGGTCGCCTTCTTCTTCGGTGCCTTCTTCGTCTGCCCGGTGTTTTTGACTCAGCTTTGGCTATTCATTGCGCCTGGCCTGTACCGCAACGAGAAAACCGCCTTCGCACCGTTTCTGATCGCCAGCCCGATCTTGTTTTTCATCGGCGGTTCGTTGGTCTATTTCGTAATATTCCCACTAGCTTGGGAGTTTTTCCTTAGTTTCGAGACTATGGGTGGGCCTAACAGCCTGCCGATCGAATTGGAGGCCAAGGTCAACGAGTATCTGTCCCTGGTCATGAAGCTGATCTTCGCCTTCGGGATTTGCTTTCAACTTCCGGTCATCATGACCTTGCTGGCGCGGGTCGGCCTGGCGACCTCCAAAGGGATGGCGGCAAAACGGAAGTACGCGATCGTCGGCGTCTTCGTGGTCGCGGCCATCTTCACGCCGCCCGATCCCTTGAGTCAGCTTAGCCTGGCGATCCCGATCATCCTGCTTTACGAGGTCTCGATCCTTATGGCGCGCCTGGTTGAAAAGAAGCGGAGTGATCAAGACGACGACGACCTGGATGACGATGCGCCAAGCGACGCGCTGACCGAAACCTAAGGGCCCGCCGCGCCGCTCGATCGACTTGGGCGATGGACGGGCGCGCGTCGAGGCCGTATAAGGGCCGCCGGGATTTCCGCAACATGCCGATTCGCTGACTTGGGGCCATGCTTGACCTGAAGTGGATTCGCGACCATCCGGACGACCTCGACGCTGGTTTGCGCCGCCGGGGACAGGACCCCATGGCCGCCGCGATACTGGATCTGGACGCCAGGCACCGTCAGGCGCAGACCGAATTGCAGGATCTTCAAACCACACGCAACGAGGCCTCCAAAGCCATTGGCGAGGCTAAGCGCAAGGGCGAGAACGCCAGCGCGCAAATGGCCGAGGTTGGCCGGATTAAAGACAGCATGGCCGCGCTCGAGGACCGCGCGCGCGATCTGAGCGATGAGCTCGACGACCTGCTCGCGGGTCTGCCCAACTTGCCTGGGCCCGATGTGCCGGACGGTCCCGACGAAACCGCCAATGCGCTGTTGCGCGATCATGGCGAGCCGCGCAGGACGAACTTCCAGGCCAAGCAACATTTCGAGTTGGGCGAGGACCTGGGCCTGATGGATTTCGACCGGGCGGCCAAGCTGTCCGGCGCGCGCTTCGTGGTCATGCGCGGCGCGGTCGCTCGCCTGCACCGGGCCTTGGCCCAGTTCATGATCGACCTGCACACGACGGAGCACGGCTATACCGAGGTCGCGCCGCCGTATCTGGTGCGCGATCACGTGCTTTACGGCACCGGGCAGTTGCCCAAGTTCGGTGAGGATCTGTTCCGAACCCAGGAGGGCTTCTGGCTGATCCCGACCGCCGAGGTGCCCCTGACCAATTTGGTCGCCGGGGATATCCTGGACGAATTGGAACTGCCGGTTCGGGTCACGGCACTCACCCCCTGCTTTCGTTCCGAGGCCGGCGCATCCGGCAAGGACACCCGCGGCATGCTTCGCCAACATCAGTTCGACAAGGTCGAATTGGTTTCGATCGCCCATCCGGACCACTCGGACGACGAGCTCGAGCGCATGACCTCTTGCGCCGAAGAGGTGTTAAAGCGCCTGGGCCTGGCCTACAGGGTCATGGTGTTGTCGACCGGCGACACGGGCTTTGGCGCGCGGAAAACTCACGACATCGAGGTCTGGTTGCCGGGGCAGGGCGCCTACCGGGAAATCTCCAGTTGCTCCAATATGTGGGATTTCCAGGCCCGGCGCATGAAGGCCCGCTTCCGCCCGGCGGAGGATAAGGGCACGCGCTTCCTGCATACCCTGAACGGTTCGGGCGTCGCGGTCGGGCGTTGCCTGATTGCGGTCATGGAGACCTATCAGCGCGCCGACGGGTCGATCGAGATTCCTGAGGTGCTGCGTTCCTACATGGGCGGACGCGCCGAGATCGGGACCGATGGCTGAGGGGCCCCTCGCGCTCGAGACGGCCCGCATCCTCGTGACCAACGACGACGGTATTCGCGCCCCAGGGTTGGCCGCCCTGGAGCGCATCGCGCGGACGCTCTCCGACGATGTCTGGGTAGTGGCGCCGGAGACCGAGCAGAGCGCGACCAGCCATTCCCTGACCTTGCGCCGGCCCCTGCGCGCCCGAAAGCTGGAAGAACGGCGCTATTCGGTCGATGGCACGCCGACGGACTGCGTCCTGGTGGCGCACCGCAATATTTTGTCGGCGCGGCCGCCGGACCTGGTGTTGTCGGGCATCAATCATGGCTCCAACCTAGCCGAGGATGTGACTTATTCGGGAACGATCGCGGCGGCCATGGAGGCCGCGATCCTGGGCGTGCGGGCTATCGCCTTCAGTCAGATGCGGCCGGATGAGGGGCGGATATCCTGGGACACGGCGGAACGCTTCGCGCCGGACATCGTGCGCCAAGCGGTCGCGATCGACTGGCCGCGCGATCTGCTGCTCAATGTGAATTTCCCGCCGCTTGCGCCGAATTCGGTGGCCGGCGTGCGCGCCTGCCGCCAGGGGCGCCGTGACGCGGGCACCACGGTCACCGAAGGGATCGATCCCTCGGGCCGGCCCTATCTTTGGATCGGCAATTTCCTGAGCGACGCCAGTTCCGACCACGGCACCGATCTGGCGGCGGTTATGGAAGGCGCCATCGCGGTCACCCCGTTGCACTTGGACTTGACCCATAAGCGCAGCCTGGCCGGGCTGCAGGAGGTTTTCGGGTGACGGTCGAGGCACGCAAGATCCGCCTGGTCATGGAATTGCGCCGTACCGGCATCAACGATACCCACGTGCTCTCCGCCATCGAGCGGATTCCGCGCGAAGCCTTCGTGCCCCAGGCGTTCCAGGACCAGGCCTACGAAAACCGGGCACTGCCGATTGGCTTCGGCCAGACCCTTAGCCAGCCAGGCGTGGTCGCGAACATGACCCAGGCGCTCAAGGCCGACCGGCGCCTTAAGGTTCTGGAGATCGGCACCGGCTCCGGCTACCAGGCCGCCATACTGTCGCGGCTGTGCCGGCGCCTCTACACCATCGAGCGCTACCGCGACCTGTCGCGCGACGCCGAGGCGCGGTTTCACGAATTGCGACTGCACAACATCACGACCCGGGTCGGCGACGGCCACAAGGGTTGGCCGGAACAGGCACCCTTCAGCCGCATCGTTGTGACCGCGGCGGCGAACGAGGTCCCCGGCACCTTGGTTGATCAGCTTAGCCCCGGTGGCATCCTAGTCCTGCCGGTCGGCCAAACCGGCCGCGAGCAAATCCTGCTGCGCCTGACCCGGGGCGAGGACGGTGAGATCTTCGAGGAGCACCTGGGCGGCGTGCGTTTCGTCCCGCTGGTGGCGGGGGTTCCCGCCGTGGTCGAATTGCGCCGGGTAGCGGGCGGGGCTGGACCCCAAGGCAGGACTCTGGCATGAGGAATCCGGCGATCCTGAATTCGGGAAGATGCTGACAGGCAAGCCAAGGCTTTGGAGGGGTGCCGCGCGTGGTGGGCGGTTGGACGCCTTATTGCCGATCGTCTGGCCTCTGATTGCCCTGACGCTGGCCGCCTGTGTAAGTGGCAATTCTCGCGTAACCTACCTGCCGCCGCCCGATCCACCGCCGATCCCGTCGCGCAAACCCGCGCCACCATCCCAGGCGCTGAATACGGCTGCGTCTCCATCGGTGGTTGTGGTTCAGGTGCCCCGTCAGGCGGTCCGTCCGGCACCGCGCGAAGCGCCCGCCCCAGTGGCGAAACCGGACCGTGCGATACCTTTCGCTTATGTGGTGCAGCCGGGCGATACGGTCTATGGCATTTCGCGCAAGCTGGGGGTCCCGCTGCGCGATGTGATCGACGGCAATGCCCTGGCCCCGCCCTATACCCTGAGCGTCGCCCAGAGCCTGCGCATTCCCAACCCGCGCCGGCACCAAGTCCGGCCCAAGGAGACCGTCTACGGCATCTCCCGACATTACGGGGTCGAGATGACAGAGTTGGTGCGCCTCAATCGGATCGCGCCGCCCTACACTATTTCGCTCGGCGCCCGTCTGGTTTTGCCCGCCGCACCCGGAGCGCCGCCGGTGCGGGTCGCGGTGACGAAAAAGGCCGGCGCCATCGCGGTGCCCAGCGGCAAGCTGAGTCCACCGGCCAAGACCGAGCCGCGCGCGGTTCAAAAGGCGGCGGTCCCGGCCGCCAAGCCGGCTCGCTTGGCGAAAATTCCCCAGCCGCCGCCGCGCGCGGGCGGCAAGTTTCTTTGGCCCGCCCAAGGCAAGCTATTGGCCAGCTTTGGGCCCAAAAAGGGTGGGCTGCATAATGACGGAATCAACATCGCCGCACCGCGCGGCGCGCCAGTGCGCGCGGCCGAGAACGGCGTTGTGGTCTACAGCGGTAATGAGTTGCGCGGCTTCGGCAACCTGATCCTGATCAAACACGCCGAAGGCTGGGTGACCGCCTACGCTCACACCCAAGACATCAAGGTCGGGCGCGGTCAGCGGGTCAAGCGGGGCCAGACCATCGCTGCGGTCGGCAGCACCGGCAACGTCGCTCGGCCGCAACTCCACTTCGAGATCCGCAAGGGCTCCCGCGCCGTCGATCCGAAACGGTTTCTGGGTAAGTCGCGCGCCTAATCTACCGCGCCTACGGTCAGTAGCACCGTGTCCGCACGCCCCACTGAATGCGCCCATTCGGTAGGGTCCGATACACGTCGTCTCGGACGCAATAAGGCGCGCGCGGTGCCACGTAATAAACAGGTCTTGGCGGCGGCGGATAAAAGACAGGCGCCGGTGGATAATACACGCGGGGCGCCAAGAGGTTGCTCAAGAGAATAGCACCGCCGATGATCCCGGCGCCGATTAGGATTTCCCCACCGTAACTTCCATGCCCGTGGTGATGGCCGTGGCCGTGCCAGCCGCCTGCATTGGCCGTGGGAACACCTAGGGCAAAGCCCAAAATGACAACGCCTGGCAGCAAAATCTTATGCATAGCCACCGATATTAGCTGAACGTTTGAAGATTTTCAAATTTTAGGGCCGCTACACCAGGGCTATTAAGTTTCCGGGAGCCCAGCCACTTTTGGTGTTCACGCCCCTAACCCTGCCGACTAATTGCCGGAAAAAGGCCGATATTGCCGTGCCGCGCCTGCGGTCAATCCAACGGTTTGCCCAGGCGGCCGGCCAAATCCTGAATGAATTGCCAGGCGACACGACCGGAGCGGCCGCCTCGGGTGATTGACCATTCATTGGCCTCGGCGTGTAGCTGCGGCACCAGCAAGTCCAAGTCGTAGTGGCGAGCGTAGCCCTCGATCATGGCAAAATAGGTATCCTGGTCGCAGTTGTGGAAGCCGAGCCACAGCCCGAAGCGGTCCGACAAGCTGACTTTTTCCTCCACCGCTTCTGAAGCGTGGATTGCTGTCGAGCGCTCGTTTTCGATCATGTCGCGGGGCATGAGGTGGCGCCGGTTCGAGGTCGCGTAGAAGATCACGTTGGCCGGCCGGCCCTCGATCCCACCTTCCAGGACCGCCTTCAGGGATTTGTAGCTGGTATCCGCGTCGTCGAAGCTCAGATCGTCGCAAAACAAAATGCAGTGCTGGCTGGCGCCGCGCAGGATTTTGAGTAGATGGGGCAGGGACGGGATATCCTCCCGGTGGATCTCGACTAGGACCAGAGGCCCGTGGCCGTTCGCCACCGAATCCTGGTTGACCCGGGCGTGGATCGCCTTGATCAGCGAACTTTTCCCCATGCCGCGCGCGCCCCAGAGCAGGGCGTTGTTGGCCGGCAGGCCGCGTGCGAAGCGCCGGGTGTTTTCGAGCAGGATATCGCCTTGCCGGGCGATGCCTTCGAGCAGGCCATAGTCGACCCGGCTGACCTTTGCCACGGCGCTCAGGGTGCCGGTTTCCGCGTGCCAGACGAAGGCCTCGGCGCTGTCCAGGGCGGCGGTCGCCGGGGCCGGCGGGGCCAGGCGCTCCAGGCTCTCCGCGATACGCCGCAGAACCGGTTCCAGGTGCCGAAAATCGTCCGTCATGCGCTCATCCAAATGTGATCGGGGCCTGTTGGGCGGCAAACCCTATCCGCCCCGACCCAGGGGCGTCAATCGCGCGCCGAGCCTGGGTCCGGGGCCCTATTTTCCAAGAGGGAGCGGCGTTGCAATTCCTTGTCGGGCCAGTATAGTCCGCGCGGCGCCGTGCGCCGGGAAATGGCAAGGGAAGTAATTTATGTGGATTTCGCCGGCTTACGCCCAGGCTGCCGGGGGCGGGGACGCGGGAGGGCTCGTGTCGCTACTGCCGCTGGTCCTGATTTTCGTGGTTTTCTACTTCCTGTTGATCCGGCCCCAGCAGAAAAAGATGAAGGCCCACAAAGCCTTGATTGGGGCGGTCCGCCGGGGCGATCGTGTGGTGACCGCGGGCGGCCTGATGGGCAACGTGACCAAGGTGGTCAACGACAACGAGCTTCAGGTGGAAATCGCCGATGGCGTGCGTGTGCGCGTCGTGCGCGCCACGATCCAGGATGTCCTGGCCAAGCCCGAACCGGCCGGCAAATCTAAGGGCGGCGCCGATACGGCTAAGCCGGCCAATGACGAGTCTTCGGTAAACCGGCCGAAGGGCCCGCTCGCCGGCTTAACTTCGCTGCTGGGCGGTGGCAAGAAGCCGGAAAACAAATAGGGCAGGACGCGAACCGGGCATTGTGGCGCCTTTCAGCCTCTCCGGCCTCCCTCAATTCGACTGAACGATAAATCATGGTCCAATATCCCAGGTGGCAGTTGTTCTTGGTCCTGGCCGTGATCCTGCTCGGCCTAGCCTTCGTATCGCCTAATCTCTTGAAGAGGGAGACGGCGGATGGCCTGCCTGGCTGGGTGCCGTCGCAGCAAATCAACCTGGGTCTCGATCTGCAGGGCGGATCGTACCTGTTGCTCGAAGTCGACCTGGCCGAAGTCATGCGCGAGCAACTCGACAATCTGGTCGAGAGCCTGCGTATCGATCTGCGCCGGGCCAAGATCGGCTATACCGGCCTGGGGGTCGACGGCGACGCGGTGGTCTTTACGGTGCGCGACGAGGCCAGCCTGGATCAGGCGCGCGAGATCCTGTTCCGCTCGGCCGGTCAACTTCTGATCGAGAGCTCGGGCGGCGGTGGCTTGCGCGCGGAATTCACCAAGCAAGCCATCGAGGAGCGCCGGGTCGGCATCGTCCAGCAATCCATCGAGATCGTCCGGCGGCGGATCGACGAAACCGGAACCCGCGAACCCAGTATCCAAAGACAGGGCGAACAGCGCATTCTGGTGCAGCTTCCTGGGGTGCGCGATCCCGAGCGCATCAAGTCCCTGCTGGGCAAGACCGCAAAGCTGACTTTCCGATTCGTTGATGAGACCGCCGCAGCAGACGGATCGCGTGTGCCAGCCGGGTCCGAGGTTCTATTGTCCGACGAGTTGGACCCCTACGGCAACCCGCGCCGCTACGTGATCAAGAAGCGGATTATGGTTGGCGGCGATTCCCTGACCGATGCGGCGGCGACCTTTCAGGACGGCCAGCCGGTGGTGAGTTTCAACTTCGACGGCGTTGGGGCGAAGCGCTTCGCCGACGCGACCCGGCAGAACGTCGGCCGGGCCTTCGCCATCGTGCTGGACAACCAAGTGATCAGCGCCCCGGTGATCCGCGAGCCGATCCTGGGCGGGCGCGGCATCATCAGTGGCAGTTTCACCACCCAGGAGGTGCAGGATCTGGCCCTTCTGCTGCGCGCCGGTGCCTTACCGGCCCCCTTGACGATTCTCGAAGAACGCTCGGTTGGGCCCGGTCTGGGCGCGGATTCGATCGCCGCCGGCAAGATCGCCAGCATCCTGGGCATGGTCTTCGTGGTGGTCTTCATGGGCATCATCTACGGCCTGTTCGGACTCATGGCCAATGTGGCCTTGATCCTGAATCTGGTTCTGATCCTGGGTGCCCTGTCCGGCTTGCAGGCGACCCTGACTCTGCCGGGCATCGCCGGCATTGTCCTGACCATCGGCATGGCGGTCGACGCCAATGTGCTGATCTTCGAGCGTATCCGCGAGGAGGTGCGTGAAGGCCGGGGACCGGTCACGGCGATCGACGCCGGGTACCGGCGCGCCATGTCGACCATCATCGACTCCAACCTGACCACCCTGATCGCGGCCCTGTTGCTGTTTCAGTTCGGCACCGGCCCGGTCAAGGGCTTCGCCGTGACTTTGGCGATCGGGCTGATCACCTCCATGTTCACCGCGATCATGCTGACCCGTCTTTTGATCGTGGTTTGGTTGCGCCGCCGCCGGCCTCAGGCCCTGGCGATCTGAGGACCCCACGATGGCGCTGATCCGATATGCCCCGATTGCCCCGAACTTCAATTTCATGCGGGGGCGCAAGGTCTTCATGGCCTTCTCCGTTGCGATGGTGGTGGCGTCGCTCACCATCTTGGCGGTGCGGGGGCTCAATCTGGGGGTCGATTTCCGCGGCGGCATCCTGATCGAGATCGAGACCAGGGATGCGGCCAACCTCGGCGATTTGCGGGCCCGCCTGGGCAGCCTGGGCCTGGGAGAGGTCACCCTGCAGGAATTCGGCGATCCCAAGGACGTCCTGATCAACGTGCAACGCCAGGACGGCGCGGAAGAAGAGCAAATCGCGGCCATTAATCTGATCAAGTCCGAACTGGGCGATCAAGTTGCCGAATACCGCCGGACCGAGTTTGTGGGGCCCAAGGTCGGCGACGAACTTAAGCAGGCCGGCTTGCTGGCCACGGTCTTGGCCATGCTCGGCATCACCATTTATATCTGGTTCCGCTTCGAGTGGCAGTTCGCGGTCGCCGCGCTAATCGCTCTGTTCCACGACGTGATCTCGACCATCGGGCTGATGGCCTTGATCCAGCTTGAGTTTAACCTCTCGACCCTGGCGGCGATCCTGACCGTGGCCGGTTATTCGATTAACGATACCGTGGTCATTTTCGACCGCGTGCGCGAGACCCTGCGCAAATACAAGAAGCTGCCGATCCTCGATCTCTTGACCCGCGCGGTCAACGGCACCCTGATTCGCACCAGCCTAACCAGCGTCACCACCTTGCTGGCCCTGATCTCGCTCGCGGTTTTCGGCGGCGAGGTGATCCGCGGTTTCTCGATCGCGCTGATATGGGGCGTGGTGATCGGAACCTTTTCGTCCTGGGGCCTGGCGGTCCCGATCCTCAGCTACACCAACCTGCGGGTCGGCGTGACCGGAGCGACCGACGATCCGGCAGAGAAAACCAAGGCCGCGGAGAAGAGTTAGAGCTCGCGGCGCGCCGGGGGTCCTGAGCGACCTATTGGGCCCTCGCCTTCAGGCATCAAGCAACCCCAGGCCCATTTCCCATGCGGCCGTCATCCCGAACCTGACCAGGGGTGACGAATTTATTTTTTGGCAGTATGTACTTTTGCACGAACGCGAAACGGGGCCCCGAAGGGCCCCGTTTGTTTTAGCCTTAGCGGCCAGAGGCGATTAGTAGATGTTCTGTGCCGAGACCATGGCGAAGAGCATGGGGAACGACAGCAGGGTGTTGGTCCGCGAGAACAGCATGGCCGTGCGGGCCGACTTCGCTTTCTCCTCCGCACTGGCCTCAACGATTCCCAGCGCTCGCTTCTGGTTTGGCCAGATGACGAACCAGACATTGAACCACATAATGATGCCCAGCCACATGCCGATGCCGATCGCCGTATGCTTGGCCACACCACCGCCGACGCTAAGCGTTAGGGCGTCGACCAAATAGCCGTTCAGCATGGCCACGATCAGGCCGGTCACGATGGTGCCCATGGCGCCCCAACGGAACCACCACAGGGCTGCCGGCGCGATTACCTTGCCGATGGCGGGCTTCTGTTCGTCCGGGATTTTCGGCATGTTCGGAATCTGGACGAAATTGAAGTACCACAACAGCCCGATCCACATCACGCCGCTGAGCACGTGCAACCAGCGGAAGAAAAACACGCCGAACTGGTCGCCGCTGTATCCCTGCTGCGCGTAGTAGAGGATGAACAGGCCGACCGCGAGGATCAGCCCCGCGATAACGGTCTTCTTGAGATCAGTTAAGATGGCAGCCATGTTTAGGTCCTTCCCCCGAGAGTGTCGCTGCGCAACACTATCATAAGTTTTTGTGGATTCGCGGCTATTTAGCCCATGATTTTCCTATGGACTCTTGGCGCGGCGTTGTCTTCCAACACTGTTTGGCGGCGCCGAATCCCATGCCGGGAATTTAGGTCTTGGGACCGAATTTGCCAAGTGGCCGCGCCGCCGTCATGACCGGTCGCGCGAGCGCGTATTGCAGAAATCAGGTCCGCCGTTTGGATCATGATCGCTATCTGACCGGCCTATTCGCCCCGGCCGGCCGGCGCGCCGATATTTTCGCGCTCTATGCCTTCAACCTGGAAATCGCAAAGACCGCCGAATTGGTTAGTGAACCGATGATCGGGCGCATACGTCTGGAATGGTGGCGCGAGGCCATCGCGGAAATTTACGAAGGCCAACCGCGCGCCCACGAGGTCGTCGCCGCACTGTCCCCATCGATCCGCGAGTGCCATTTAACTCGGGACTATTTCGAGCGCCTGATCGCGGCCCGCGAAATCGACTTGGACGATTGGCAGCCGGATACGCTTGAGGCATTGGAGGACTATGCCCGCGAGACTTCGGTGCCTTTGGTTTCGCTGGCGCTGGAGATACTAGGCCAGGGGGGCGAAGCCGCTCGGGCGGCTGCGGCACCGGTCGGCATGGCCTGGGCTCTGACCGGTTTGGTGCGCGCGGTTCCCTTCCATGCCCGCCAAATGCGGATCCGGCTGCCGCGTGACCTTATGGCCGCCCATGGCGCCCGGCCGGGCGCGCTCTTGGAACTGCGCTCGTCGCCGGAACTTCGCGCGACCGTCGCGCGGATCGCGGCACGGGCCTGGGAGCATCTTGCGATCCTGGATCGTCCGCCCAAGGCGGCCCAAGCAGCCCTGTTGCCGGCGACTCTCGCACGAGGATATTTGGCAATTCTGGAGCGCGCCGGTTACGATCCTTTCGACGCACGGGTTCAACACCCGGATCCGGCAGCGGCTTGGCGCCTGACCTGGGCCCGTTTGCGCCGGCGGATTTGAATTGGGGTGCGTAGGCGAGGAGAGCACACATGACCGAACGCAATTTCTTCAACCTGTCCGACTTGGACCAAGGCATCGCCCGTGAATTGACGACGGGAATCTCGGCCCGGGTTTTCCCCGGCGACCAGGCCATGCTCTCCCTGGTTACCCTGGTGCCCAACGCCGAAGGCAAGATCCACGACCATCCGGAGGAGCAGTGGGGCGTCATGCTGGAAGGAGACGGTGTTCGCATTCAGGACGGTCGCGAGGTGTTGGTCAAAGCGGGCGATTTCTGGCGCACGCCGGGAGGAGTGCCGCACGGCCTACGGGCCGGGGTCCAGGGCGCCAAAGTCCTCGACGTTTTTGCCCCGCCGCGCGAGGAGTACAAGAAAACCGGCCAAGGTTTCGGCGGGACCTAGAGCGCCAAAAGGGAAAGCTGGGGAGGGCCGGAATGCCGATCCAACGTCACGAGATTGACTTCGGACCTCTGACCGAAGCGGAGATCGCCGCCTGGCGCGAAATTCCGCCGGCGATTGCCAGCGATTGTATGAACCGGAGCCAGTTTATGGCCGCCGCCATTAAGCCGGTCACCGCCGGAACCCGCCTGGCCGGTCAAGCGCGCACCGTTACCAGCATGGTCGGAGACAATGGGGTCAGCCATGTGGCGACCGCCCTACTGCGTCCGGGCGAGGTCCTGGTGATCGATGCCCGGGGCTATGCCGACATCGCGGTTTGGGGCGGTGTCGCGACCCGCGCGGCCATGGTCAAAAGCGCGGCCGGCGTGGTGATCGACGGCGCTGTCCGCGATGTCGCCGAAATTCGCGAACTGGGTTTTGCCTGCTTTACTCGCGCTGTTGTGCCCGGCGGCCCCCATAAGGGATTCGGTGGGGTCATCGACGGCCCGATCGCCTGTGCCGGCTGTCCCGTTTCGCCGGGGGATATCGTGCTTGGCGACGACGATGGCGTTGCCGTGGTGCCTCTAGCGCGCTGGCGGGCTGTCTATGCGGCCTGCCGGGACAAGTTGGAGCAGGAGCAGGGCTGGCTGCGCGAGATTGCCGCCGGCAAAACCATGGTGGAACTGCTCGGCCTAACCGAGGCCGAGATCCTTCGAGACTAACCTGTTATTCCGCCGCCTCTTGGCTTTGGGCGGCTTGCCAAGCCGCCAGTTCGGCCAGTGCGCGGGCGCTGAGGGCAGCCTTGCGGTCGCGGCCCTTGAGCCGCTTTTTGCCTTTGAGACCTTCTTGGCCTTCGAGGGGCGGAAACAGCCCGAAATTGACGTTCATGGGCTGGAAGGTCTTGGCGTCGGCACCACCGGTGATGTGGCCGAGCAGGGCACCATGGGCGGTGGTGGGTGGCGGCGCGCTGAGGACCTGGCCCAGGCGTTCGGCCGCCGCGAAGCGGCCCGCGAGTAAACCGATGGCGGCAGATTCCACATAGCCCTCGACGCCGGTTATCTGGCCGGCGAAACGCAGGCGCGGTTGGGCCTTGAGGCGCAAGCGGGCGTCCAGCATCTCGGGCGCGTTCAGGAAGGTATTGCGGTGCAACCCGCCCAGCCGGGCGAATTCGGCCTCTTCCAGGCCCGGGATGCTCCGGAAGATGCGGACTTGCTCGGCGTACTTCAGCTTGGTTTGAAAACCGACCAGGTTGTAGAGCGTGCCGAGCGCGTTGTCTTGACGCAGTTGGACCACGGCATGGGCACGGCGGCCGGTGCGTGGATCGGTGAGGCCGACCGGCTTCATGGGGCCGAAGCGCAGAGTCTCGGGCCCGCGCGCGGCCATGATTTCGATCGGCAGGCAGCCCTCGAAATAGGGCGTGCCTTCCCACTCCTTGAATTCGGTCTTCTCCCCGGCTAGGAGCGCGGCGATGAAGCCATCGTACTGCGACTGATCCAGGGGGCAATTGATGTAGTCGGCGCCGTCCCCGCCGGGGCCGACCTTGTCGTAGCGCGACTGGAACCAGGCGATGTCCAGGTTCACGCTATCTTTGTGAACGATAGGCGCGATGGCATCGAAGAAGGCCAGGTCCGCGGCACCGGTCAGGCCACGCACCGCTTCAGCCAGGGCCGGTGAGGTCAGGGGACCGGTTGCCACGATGACCGAATCCCAATCCTCGGGCGGCAGGCCGTCGATTTCCTCGCGCCGGATATCGATCAGAGGTTCGGCCTCGAGGTGTTCCGTGACCATGCCTGAAAAGCCGTCGCGGTCGACTGCAAGGGCCCCTCCAGCCGGCAGCTTGTGACCATCGGCGGCTGTCATGATCAGTGAGCCGAGGCGGCGCATTTCCTCGTGCAGCAGGCCGACGGCGTTGTAGTCGAGATCGTCGGAGCGGAAGGAATTAGAGCAGACCAGCTCCGCCAGGCCGTCGCCTTGATGGGCCTCGGTGCCACGCAGGGGGCGCATCTCGTGCAGGACCGCCGGGACCCCGGAGCGGGCCAGTTGCCAGGCGGCCTCGCTGCCGGCCAGGCCGCCGCCGACAACGTGAACTGGAGTCTTGGGGTGATCTGACATTTCGACGGCAGAAGTACTCTTCGCATGGCGCGTGGGCAAGTCGGACAGACTTGAGCTAGACTTGGGTAAGTCCTGAGAAATGTAAAGGAGAACCGAGTGTTGCGCCTATCGATCCTCGATCAGTCCATTGGCACCAGCGGCCGGCCGCACGGCCAGGCGATCCGCGATACCTTGGCCATGGCGAAGTTGTGCGATGAGCTGGGCTACGATCGATTTTGGGTGTCCGAACATCACAACCACCCGACCATCCTAGGCACCGCGCCGGAGATTCTGATCGCGGCGATTGCCGCGACCACCCAGCGTATTCGGGTTGGCGCGGCCGGCATCATGTTACCGCACTACTCGCCCTTCAAGGTTGCCGAGCAGTTCCGTGTGCTAGATGCCATGGCACCGGGGCGGATCGATCTGGGCCTTGGCCGCGCGCCCGGGTCGGACGGTCGCACTGCTTTCGCGCTCAATCCCATGGCGAACGAACGCCCGGCGCAATTCCCAGCCGACGTGCGCGACCTTATGGCTTGGGTCAGCGCCACGCCGCTGCCCGAGGGGCACCCCTTCGCCAGCCTGCGCGCCTTTCCCGAAGGCGATACCGTGCCGGAATTCTGGCTGCTGGGCAGTTCCGATTACGGTGCCCAGGTTGCGGCCCATTTCGGGCTGCCTTATTGCTTTGCCTGGTTCTTCACCGACGGGCGTGGCGGGGCCGAGGCCCTCAAGCTCTACCGCGATAATTACCAGCCGAGCGACCGGCACCGGGAACCCCATTCCGCCTTGTGCGTTTGGGCCATGGCCGCGGAGACGCGCGAAGAGGCCGAGTATCACTATGCGTCTCGCGCCAAGTGGCAGCTCTACCGGAGCCAAGGGGTTTTCGGTCCGCTCGACCCGCCCGATGTGGCGCTCGCGCATTCTTACACGAAAGCAGAGGCGGCAAAGATAGAGGATCTGAAACGCCGCGCCTTCATCGGCACGGGCCCCGACGTCGCCGCGCGCATTCGGAACCTGGCAGAAGAACAGGGCGTGCAGGAGATCGCGATCGTCACCTGGGCCACGGACGAAATTGCGCGCCGCAAGAGCTATGAAATCCTGGCAAAGGAGTTCGCGTTGGAAGCGGCGGAGCGCCTCTCCTGACAGAATGGTGTCAGGAGGACCCTGATAGAAAACCCTATTCGAGTTAATTTTGGGTTCAGGGACAGGGAAATGGAGACGACAATGGATTATCTGCCCGGCATCCTGCTTGCGTATTCCGCGTTCTTGCTTTCGATCATGAGCCCGGGCCCGAACATCCTGGCGATCATCGGCACCTCAATGAGTATCGGCCGAATGGAGGGGTTTCTCCTGGCTCTGGGGGTTGCGGCTGGCTCGTTGTGTTGGGCCAGCTTAACTGTGACAGGTTTATCCGCATTGTTGGCGGCTTACGCATCCGTGCTGACGATCATCAAAATCGTCGGCGGTCTATTTCTCTTGTGGTTGGCATTCAAGTCTATGCGTTCAGCAATGTCCTCGTACGACATTGAGACAATCGCGCTTTCTAACGGCAAGCGTGGAGCCTTCGGGTATTTTCTTCGGGGTTTGACGATTCAGATGACCAATCCAAAGGCCGCCTTGGCATGGATCGCGGTCATCTCGCTTGGCTTGCAGGGTAATGCGCCTATTTGGGTCGGTCTGTCCATTGTGGCCGGAACCGCAGTTCTTTCCGCTGTAATCCACTGCCTTTATGCATTGGCGTTCTCGACCGAGATCATGGTGCGTATTTACGGGAAGGCGCGGCGAGGAATTCAGGGTGTATTGGGTGCTTTCTTTTGCTTCGCGGGGATTAAACTGCTGACAAGCCGCTCATAAGGCCACGAGGACCGGCTATTGCGGCACCTGCTTTCCATTATTGAGCCCGGCGATTAGGATCGCCCAGCCGATTTATAATCTAAACAGTGGGAAATGCGGAAAATGGCCGAGAAGCGTTGGCAGGTTTATCTATCGGGCGAAATCCACAGTGACTGGCGCGAGCAGATCCACGCCGGGGTCGAGGCCGCGGGCCTGCCGGTCGATCTTCTTTCGCCGGTGACCGATCACGACCGCAGCGACCGCTGCGGCGTCGCCATATTGGGCGAAGAGCCCTCGGCCTTCTGGCAGGACCATAAGGGTGCCAGGGTGAACGCCATCCGCAACCGCACTTTGATGCAGCGGGCCGATGTGGTGGTGGTGCGCTTTGGCGATAAATACAAGCAGTGGAACGCGGCCTTCGATGCCGGATGTGCCAGCACCCTCGGCAAACCGGTCATCATCTTGCACGATCCCGCCCTGAACCATGCCCTCAAAGAGGTCGATGGCGCCGCCCTGGCAGTGGCGGAAACGCCGCAGCAGGTCGTTAAGCTGCTGGCCTATGCGATTGGGGGCAAGCTGTAACTGCGAAAACCGAGCGGCGGAATTGATCTCGGTCATTTACCGATCTCGGATGGAATCCATGATAAACTTGGCTTGGCATGCGGTAACGGGATCGACATGCAAGAGTGGAGTGACTCGTGCGGCGTTTTTATCTGACCATAATTGGCATTGCGGTCGCGATGACCTTGGCTGCAGGGCCATCTCAGTCCCAAGACGTGAATGTGCCGGAGTTATCGGCAGAAGCCCGCCAGGGCGGCGCGCTTTTTATGGGTAAGTGCGCTGGGTGTCACGGGTATTATGGCCAGGGGACGAAAAAGGGGCCACCCCTTTTGCACCCCTACTATCGCCCCGGGCACCATTCGGACCAGTCATTCTGGGCTGCGATACGTAACGGCGCGCGGCAACATCATTGGTCCTTCGGGAACATGAAGCCTGTCGAGGGAGTCACCGACGAGCATATTCCGTTGATCATCCGCTATGTGCGCGAACTTCAGAATGCCAACGGCATTTTATGATTCCGGCGCCGCCGCCATGGCGCTATAGCACGCGATCGGGAGCGAGAAAACGGGTCTATCCGGTATCTTTAGGGGAACTGCCGGACCAGGAGGAAGTCATGAACAAGCACCGCGCCATCTTATATGTCGCCGTCCTCGGTCTAGCTTTCCTCGGAAACGTACCCGAGACCCCAACCTGGGCCGATAGCGGCCACACGCACGGTCCGGCGAGTCAGCGAGAGATGCTGGAGCAAATGCGCAGAATGCATAGCGATCACGCCCACGGGCATGATTTCGATGCCATGAGCGAGATGTCACCGGACGAAATGCGCCGTGTGATGGGACTTATGATGGATATCGGTCTGGCGATGCCGCCGATGGACAGCCATCGGGGACGGGAAACCTTCTTGAACAAGGGTTGCGTGGTTTGTCATTCGGTCAACGGCGTTGGCGGAACAGTGGGACCGCCCTTGAATGCCACCGACATGCCCCAGCCTATGAGCGCCTTCGAGTTCGCCGCCAGGATGTGGCGCGGCGCCCCCGCCATGGCCCAGATGCAAGAGGAACTTTTGGGTGAGATCATTGATCTTAGCGGGCAAGACCTAGCCGATCTGGTCGCCTTTGCTCACGACCGGGCCGCACAGCAGGAGCTGACCGGCGAACAGGTTCCGGAACGTTTCCGCGCCCCTATTGTGCAATAGCGGTACGAGCTTCAGAGCAGGGCGTGTCGGAGTCAGCTGCCCCGGTCGCTGCGTTCCAAGCGCGCGATCAGGCTGACGCCGGCGCAGCCCGCCAAATAGCCAAGCAGCAGTGTGGTTAGGATGTGCAGGCCCAATTGATGGCCGGCCGATAAACCGGCCAAAAACATCGCGATGAAGGCACCGGTCCCGACCATGGGGTAGAGCGGTCTGTTGGAATACATAGCCGGATCCCCTTTCGTTGCCGGGACGGGGTGCCCGTGGCCGAAGATTAGACCGGTGGGCGCGGATCGACTAGGGAGAAGACTTCGCGCGGCTCCGCCATGCCTTTGAACTGATGGTACCCGTGGGAATCGAAGCGGTGCGGGGCCAGGCGGGCGATGTCGCTCGAGACCAGGATCTGGCGGTCCAGCTCGGCGCACAGCGATTCCAAACGGCAGACCAGATTTACCGCCGGCCCGATGACCGTGAAGTCCAGGCGGTCTGCGGCGCCGATATTACCGTACATGACATCGCCGATATGAAGCGAGATGCCGCAGTCCAAGGGTACTTGGCCGACCGCGCGGCGCACTTCGCTGAGGGCGGCGATGCCCGTGGCGGCCTCTTCCGCCGCGCTGAGTGCCGCACCCAGGGCGTCGCATTCGGTGGCGTTTTCGGCATCGCAGGAAAAGATGGCCAGCATGGCGTCGCCGACGAATTTCAAGACTTCGCCGCCCCGATTGGTGACCGGGCCGGCCATGCAATCGAAATAGGTGTTCAGCAGTTCGATGACCTGGTCCAAGGGCATGGTCTCCGACAGGGCGGTGAAGCCGCGCAGATCGCAGAACCAAAGGATGGCGTGGATGACCTCGCCGTCGCCGCGCCGGATGGTGCCGTTGAAGATACGCTCGCCGGTATTGGGCCCGACATAGGTGCTGAGCAGGTCGCGCGCCGTGCGGCGGGTCTGCTGAAGTTCGATCAGCGCGGTGAAAGCGGGCAGGACCGCTTCCACCAAGGCCCGGTCCTCGTCCTCGAAGCCGCCTGGGCGCCGTGTCGCTAGGCTCAGGGCGTTGTTTATGCCGCCGCCGAAAGGCAAGGGCAGGATCACGTAGTCGGTAAAGCCGCGCTCTATCAGATCGTCCAGGATCGGATAGGCCGCCGGGCCGTTCTCGGCGTTCTGGCCGTCCAGGCGGTGGCGGGCGGCGCCCCCGCCCTCGAATATGAGCCGCACCGGAGAGGCGGTATAGGCCTGGGAATCTCGGGCGCTGTGTTGGAAGCCCATCTCGGCCGCACCGCCGGCCTCCACATCCCACATAAAGCTGCGCGCGGCCATCTGCGGGTGAAGCTGCGGCATATGCAAGCTTGCCCGCTCCAATGGCATACCGGCATCCCTCAGGCGTCGCGCGAAGCTGTCGATCAAAAAGGTCATGCGTCCGGATCGCAGGCGTTGCTCGCCCAGCAACCAATAGGTGATCGTGCGGGCTCGCTCCTGCAGCCGCGCCGCCTCGTCGGAGCGCGTCCGGGAATCGTCCGCTTTCGTGGACACCAAAGGGTTCATGTTCCTGCCGGTTCTTAGGTTCGCCGATTCAAATCATGTGGGGACCGGGCCCCTTAGCCTCAAGCCCGTTTGCGCCGCTTGTCGGCCCTCGGCAGGTAGGCCGATAGGAACTGGCCGGTATAGCTGCCCGCCGTGGCGGCGACCGCCTCGGGCGTGCCGGCGGCGACGATGCGCCCGCCCTTGTCGCCGCCTTCCGGACCCAGGTCGAGAAGCCAGTCGGCAGTCTTGATGATCTCCAAATTGTGCTCGATCACCAGCACCGTGTTGCCCTGGTCGACCAAGGCTTGAAGGACCTCCAAGAGCTTGCCCACGTCCTCGAAATGCAGGCCCGTGGTCGGCTCGTCCAGGATGTAGAGCGTCTGGCCGGTCGAGCGGCGCGAGAGTTCCTTGGCCAACTTGACCCTCTGGGCCTCGCCGCCCGAGAGGGTGGTGGCCGCCTGGCCGACGTGGATGTAGCCCAGACCGACCCGGCGCAGGGTCTCCATCTTGTTGCGGATCGTTGGGACCGCCTTGAAGAACTCGGCCCCCTCGTCGACCGTCATATCAAGCACTTGGGCGATGCTTTTGCCGCGGAAGGTGACCTCCAGGGTTTCGCGGTTATAGCGCTTGCCCTTGCAAACGTCGCATTGGACATAGACGTCCGGCAGGAAGTGCATCTCGATCTTAATGACGCCATCGCCCTGGCAGGCCTCGCAGCGGCCGCCCTTGACGTTGAAAGAAAACCGCCCCGGTTTGTAGCCGCGCGCGTTGGCCTCCGGCAGGCCGGCGAACCATTCGCGGATCGGTCCGAAGGCGCCGGTATAGGTCGCGGGGTTGGAGCGCGGCGTGCGCCCAATGGGCGATTGATCGATATCGATCACCTTGTCGATGAATTCCAGTCCCTCGATCGCGATATGCTTGCCGGGTTGGCCGCGCGAGCCGTGTAGGCGTCGGGCGATCGCCCGGTACAGGGTTTCGATGATCAGGGTCGACTTACCGCTGCCGGACACCCCAGTCACGCAGGTCATGGTGCCGAGCGGGATCTCTGCCGTTAGGTTGCGCAGGTTGTGGGTGCTCGCGCCCCGAATCTTGATTTTTTGTCCCTTGTGGCCCGGCCGGCGCCGGGCCGGGATCTCGATCCGCCGGGCGCCGGTCAGGTACTGTGCGGTCAGGCTGTCGGTGACCTTCAGGACCTCATCGGGCGTGCCGGCGGCGATCACTTGGCCGCCGTGGGTGCCGGCGCGCGGCCCCATATCGACCAAATATTCGGCGCTGCGGATTGCGTCCTCGTCGTGCTCGACCACGATCACGGTATTGCCCAGATCGCGCAGGCGCTTCAGGGTTTCCAGCAGGCGCGCGTTGTCGCGCTGATGCAGGCCGATGGAGGGCTCGTCGAGCACGTAAAGCACACCGGTCAGGCCCGAGCCGATCTGTGAGGCCAGGCGGATGCGTTGGCTTTCCCCGCCTGACAAGGTGCCCGAGGCGCGTGACAGGGTTAGATAGTCCAGGCCTACGTCCATGAGGAATTTCAGGCGATCGTTGATTTCCTTCAGAATCCGCACCGCGATCTCGCGCTGTTGCGGGCGCAAGCGATCGTTGAGGCCGGCAAACCAGGTGGCCGCCTCGGCGATCGAAACCTCGGTGATTTGGCCGACGTGGCGGCCGTCGATTTTGACAGCCAGGGCCTCCGGCTTCAGGCGGTAACCGCCGCAAACGGCGCAATCCTTGTTGGCCTGATAGCGCGCTAGCTCGTCGCGGATCCAATCGCTTTCGGTTTCGCGCCAGCGCCGCTCCATGTTCGGTAGCACGCCCTCGAATGGCTTTGTGGTCTCGTAGGCGCGCACACCGTCGTCGTAGCGCATGGTGATCGGTTTGCCGTCGGAGCCCTCCAGGATTGTCTTGCGGACCCGGGCCGGCAGCTCCTCCCAGGGGGTGCGGGTCGAGATCTTGAAATGCCGGGCCAGGCTTTCCAGGGTCTGCTGGTAATAGGGCGTGGTCGATTTAGCCCAGGGTGCGATCACCCCCTCGTAGAGTGATTTCGCCGGGTCGGGTACCACCAATTCCGGATCGAAATAGAGGGTGATGCCCAGACCGTCGCACGACGGGCAGGCGCCGAAAGGGTTGTTGAACGAAAACAGGCGCGGCTCGATCTCATCGATGGTGAAGCCGGACACCGGGCAGGCAAAGCGCGCCGAAAAGGTTGTGCGCTCGCCGGTCTTGCCACCGTTCTTGGCCTCCTCCGTGAAGACCAGGCCATCGGCCAGGGTGAGGGCGGTCTCGAAGCTATCGGCCAAACGCCCCTCAACGCCCTCACGCACCACCAAGCGGTCCACGACCACCTCGATGTCATGCTTGCGTTTCTTGTCGAGGGTGGGGGCGGCGTCGATCTCGTGGACCTTGCCGTCGATCTTGACCCGCTGAAAACCGCGCTTCTGCAATTCGGCGAGCTCTTTCTTATACTCCCCCTTGCGCCCGCGTACGATGGGGGCGAGCAAGTAGAGACGAGTGCCCTCGGGCATGTCCATGACCCGGTCGACTATCTGGCTGACCGTTTGGCTTTCGATCGGCAGGCCGGTGGCGGGCGAGTAGGGGATCCCGACCCGGGCGAACAGCAGGCGCAGGTAGTCGTAGATTTCCGTGACCGTGCCGACCGTCGAACGCGGGTTCTTCGAGGTCGTCTTCTGCTCGATGGAGATCGCCGGCGACAGGCCCTCTATGTGGTCCACGTCCGGCTTTTGCATCAGCTCCAAGAACTGCCGGGCATAGGCCGAGAGGGATTCCACATAGCGCCGCTGACCCTCGGCATAGATGGTATCGAAGGCGAGCGAAGACTTGCCCGAACCGGACAGCCCGGTGATGACGATCAGCCGGTCGCGCGGCAGATCGACATCGATGTTCTTCAGGTTATGCTCGCGCGCGCCGCGCACGGATATCGTTGGTTCAGGCATCGGTACTCAATACATTTCGGGTTCGGGTAGTTCGCGCGAGCGCCGGACCGCGCCGCAGTTGATCGCAAGATAACCGCCGCGCGCAAGGAGTCCATGGCGGACACACGAGTTCCCCTTCCAGGTCCGGTCTGGCGGGGTTATGGAGTTAGAACAAAACCTGAACTTACTATGGCCGATTCCCGCGCCGGAATCGAGAGGCAAAGGTGCGCCTCGGATAATCTCCTGACACGAGCCGCCCGTTAGGCCGGAATCGGCAGCCGGATCCAGATCGGCAGGTGGTCGCTGACGTCGTGCTGGAACTTGGCGATCAGCGCCTTCTTCTGCGTCTTGGTGAGCGCATCGTAGGCCTTGCCGTGCAGGGCCTCCGCGAAAAGATCGGTGAAGCGGAATACCCGGTAGTCAAAGCCGTCCGGGTTGGCCCCGGCGGTCTCGTTCGCCTTGTCGTTGGGCAGGTGCTTGTCGCCCAGGAACATGGCGATCTGGTCGTAGGTCTCGCTAAGCCGCGCGGTCGAGCGCCAGACCGCCTTGTTCGGGTCCGCAATATGGGCCCGTGAGGGGTGGATATCCAGGAACGGGAAATTGACCTTGGCGCGCTTCGCCCCGGCAAGTTGGCCCTGGTTCAAAGCCATGAGGTCGGCCTCGATTTCCGTGCGGCGTGCGTCGGCCTTGGTGAAATCCAAATTTAAGTCGCCGAACAGGATCAGGTTCTTGTGGTAGAGGTTTTTGACCTGCCGCGCGCGGTCGACCAACCACGACATGAGCGCCAGGAACTCCTGGTATCGTTCCTCCCGCTGCTTTTCCTTATGGCCGAAGAGGAGGTGCGCATTGACCGCCAGAAAGTCGATGGAACTCGCTGCGCCAAGTATTTGGAATGAAACGCAATGAGGTGTGCGAATGAAGGTCAGGAACTCGGGCAGCAGGAACGGCGGCTTTTTTTTCCGCCGTGGACGGCTGCCGGGCCGACCGGCGGCCTCCCAGGCCTCGATACGGTCCTGAAATTCATCTTCCCAGCCGGTCAATTCCTTTTCGCGCGCGAGCAGGGCCTTGCCGAAGGCTTTACGACTGGCCAGCAGGCGTTCGGCCAAGGAGCTTCGGTCGAAGGTCAGATCCGAGGCCACCTCGCTGCGCGCGACGCGTTCCCAACGGAACAGATAGGCCAGGCGTTCGGTCATGCCCTGTTTCGAGGCCGGCACGCCTCCGGTGATGTCCGAGGTGACCATGCCGTAGGGCTCGCCCAGCAAGCTTTTCAAATGGTTGAGACCCACCAGATTGTCGCTGACCTCCTGAATGGCCAGGAGGTCGCAACGATCAGCGACGCGGCGGAGGAATTCCCAGGCCCCGGTACTGCGGTTCTTGACCTTGCCGAGTTTGCGAATGTTGAAAGAGGCGAGCACGACAGAACCGTCGCGCCGCTGCGGCATGTCGAAACGCGCTTCGTCTTGATCCAGCAGCGCGAATACCTTGTTCCATTGCGTTGGCGTGAATTTGGCCATGGCGGTGATTCCCGAAATGAGGGAAAATCAAACTGAAAGTCTAGCACAGATCGCCGCTCGTGGTTCGAGAATCCCTTTGGCCTGTCTGGGGCTTCGGTCTAAGGTGCCCGCCGTTTCCGAACAGTGCGATACAAACACGGGGTAAGGCGATGGCGGGCAGCGTGAATAAGGTGATTTTGGTCGGCAACCTGGGGCGCGATCCTGAAGTGCGCACGACCCAGGACAACCTGAAGATCGTCAACCTGTCGCTCGCGACCTCCGAGACCTGGCGCGACCGCAACAGCGGCGAGCGGCGCGAGCGCACCGAGTGGCACCGGGTCGTGATCTTCAATGAGCGTTTGGCCGACGTGGCCGAAAAATACTTAAGAAAAGGCTCGAAGATCTACGTCGAAGGCGCTCTTCAAACACGGAAATGGACCGACCAAAACGGTCAGGACCGCTACTCGACGGAGGTCGTGCTGCAGCGCTTCCGTGGCGAACTGACCATGCTCGATGGCCGTAGCGGCGGTGAAGGCGGCGGGCAGGGCGGGGGCGATTTCGGTGGCCAAAGTGGCGGCGGTGGCGGGGGTGATTTCGGCGGCCAGGGCGGCGGGGGTGGTAGCAGCGGTGGTCCAGGGCCGGGCGGCGACCTGGACGACGAGATACCCTTCTAAACGCCGGTTTGAAGTGGCCGCGCCGGATGCCCGCGGGGCGAACCTGTCCCTATTCGTTTATGGCTGTGGCGGCCTTGGACTGGTCGTCCTCAGCCGGCTCGGATTCGTCTTGGGCACGGCGGGTGCCCGGATCGGGCCGCTTTTCAGGTTGAGGCCCAGCCGCCAAGTGCCGTTCGAAAACGCGCAATAGGGCCCAGCCCGATTCATTGACGTGCCCCATGTAATCGCGATAGCGCCGGTCCGTGATCGGCCCGAAGATCTCGGCCTTGGCCGCCTCGGAAAAACCGACGATTGCGTTCAACAAGGTCCGCACCTCGTGACCCAGGTCGCGGCTGTCCCCGATCCGATCGGCCAGGTCCGAGGGCTTGGTCACGCTGCGGCTTTGCTCGATCTCGGCTTCGACTGCCTGTCGGCGCGCATATTCTCGAGCCAGGCGGATCCGAAGCGATGTCTCGCGCCGCTTCGACTCGGCCAGAGCCGCCGCAACCGCCCAAATGCCCAGTAGCACGATGAGGCGGTTTGCCAGGCCCGGACCGGCCAGCAGTGCGGACACCGAGGCGCCGGCCGCGCCAGTTAAGGCCGCGCCGATCACTACCAAGGCGCTGGCAATCGCCGCCAAGACGTAGACATCGCGCGGCTTGGCCAGCCAGAGGCCCAGGAAGACGATGGTAAGATGCAAGGCGGCGGCCCAGACGCCTGCCGGCAGGAAAACCTCCGCCGCCAGGGTCGTGCCGCCGAGGGCCAGAATGCTGGCGAGTGCCCGGAGATTATGAAGCGGCAATCCTCCGGTCGTTCCGGCCCGGGCCGGAACCCCAATTTGTCGGGCCTTTTGGGCGGGCGCTGGCGCGCTCGCCGCCCCTGTTTCGGCCATAACGTAAGTCCCCTTAAAAGCGTCCCTTGTCATTCAGATCCCCCAAGACCCGATCTCTGCACCATAGCTTGTGGGGATTCGCGCCGATTTGTCCACATCCTGATGTGAAATATTGTGCAGCGGGCGGAATCGACGCCACTTCGGCCAGTTACGCGCCGGGGTGCGCGGTTGTTCGCACCTGCGAAATTTGCTACAGGTTTGAGTCAATTCCATGCCGAATCCAGGCGGCCGGGCGCAGTTTTTCGAGACGTCGGGTGCGGCCTGGGCCCACAGCCAATTCCGAACCGGTTTTCAGGTATTTAGGACCATCCCTTGAGCGATACGACAACGCCAGATTTCGACATCACGCCGGTCACCGTCGAGGACGAGATGCGCCGCTCCTACCTCGATTACGCCATGAGCGTCATCGTGTCGCGGGCGCTTCCCGACGTGCGCGACGGTCTCAAGCCGGTTCACCGGCGCATTCTTTATGCCATGAAAGAGGCCGGCTACGACTGGAACCGGGCCTACCGGAAGTCGGCGCGCGTGGTCGGCGACGTCATGGGTATCTACCATCCTCACGGCGACCAGGCGATTTACGACGCCATGGTTCGCATGGCGCAGGAGTTCTCCATGCGCCTGCCGTTGATCGACGGCCAGGGCAATTTCGGCTCCATGGACGGCGACCCGCCAGCGGCTATGCGCTACACCGAGGCCCGCCTGCAACGGGTCGCCAGCGACGCCCTGCTGGAGGATATCGACAAGGGCACGGTCGATTTCCAGCCCAACTACGACGAGACCACCAAAGAGCCCAGCGTGCTGCCGGCGCGCTTTCCGAACATCCTGGTCAATGGCGCCGGCGGCATCGCGGTTGGCATGGCGACCAACATTCCGCCGCACAATTTGGGCGAGGTGATCGACGCCTGCACCGCCTATATCGAGAACCCCAACATCAGCGTCGACGGCTTGATGGAGCATGTGCCGGGTCCGGATTTTCCGACCGGCGCCATCGTCATGGGCCGCGCCGGCATTCGCGACGCCTATCACACCGGGCGCGGTTCGGTGCGGGTGCGCGCCAAGGTCGATGTCGAGGAGATCCGCAAGGACCGCCAGGCGATCGTGGTCGAAGAGGTTCCCTTCCAGGTCAACAAGGCGCGCATGATCGAACGCATGGCCGAGGTCGTGCGCGACAAGACGGTCGAGGGCATCAGCGATCTGCGCGACGAAAGCGACCGGCAAGGCCTGCGGGTGGTCATCGAACTGCGACGCGACGCGGAACCCGACGTGGTCCTGAACCAGCTCTATCGCTACACGCCGCTGCAGAGCTCCTTCGGCATGAACATGGTGGCGATCAACGGCGGCCGGCCGGAGACCCTGGATCTCAAGCAGATCATCTCCGCCTTCGTTGCCTTCCGCGAAGAGGTTATTACCCGGCGCACCATCTTCGATCTGGGTAAGGCGCGCGACCGGGCTCACGTTCTGGTCGGGCTGGCCATCGCGGTCGCCAACATCGACGAGGTTATCGCCTTGATCCGGGCGGCGCCGGACCCGGTTGCCGCGCGCAGCGCCTTAATGGCGCGCGCCTGGCCGGCTGCCGATGTTGCCTCCCTGATTGCCCTGATCGACGAACCGGGCTGCGCCATCGCCAACGACGGCACGATCCACCTGACCGAGATCCAGGCCCGGGCCATCCTGGAATTGCGCCTGCAGCGCCTGACCGGACTGGAACGGGGCAAGATCGCGGAGGAGTTGGAGACCCTGGCGGCGCAAATTAGCGACTTCCTGGCGATCTTGGACTCGCGGACCCGGCTGATGGATATCCTGCGAAGCGAACTCTTGGATATGAAAGAGCGTTTCGCCACGCCTCGGCGCACAGCGATCGAAGACTCGGCGGCCGATCACGACGACGAAGACCTGATCCAGCGCGAGGACATGGTGGTCACGGTCAGCCACGGCGGCTACATCAAGCGGGTGCCGCTCAGCATGTACCGGGCGCAACGGCGCGGCGGCAAGGGTCGCGCCGGTATGGCGACCCGCGACGAGGATTTCGTTAGCAAGGTCTTCGTGTGCAACACCCACACGCCGGTTCTGTTCTTTTCCTCGCGCGGCATGGTCTACAAGATGAAGGTTTATCGCCTGCCGCTCGGCTCGCCCCAGGCGCGCGGCAAGGCCCTCATCAACCTCCTCCCGCTGCGCGCTGGAGAGACCATCACCACCGCCATGCCCTTGCCCGAGGACGAGGCCGCTTGGGGCGATATGTTCGCGGTCTTCGCGACGTCGCGCGGCGACGTGCGACGCAATCTTCTGTCGGATTTCACCCACGTCATGGCCAATGGCAAAATCGCCATGAAACTGGAGGATGCCAATGCTCGCCTAGTCAGCGTCCGGGTTTGCGGCCAGGCCGACGATGTTCTGCTGGCTACCGCGCTCGGCAAGTGCATCCGTTTTTCGGTGACCGACATGCGGGTCTTTTCTAGCCGCACTTCGACCGGGGTGCGCGGGATCAGGCTGGCGTCTGACGACGAGGTCATTTCCATGACCGTGCTGCGCCATGTCGATCTGGGGATCGAGGAGCGCGACGCATATCTGCGCTATGCGGCGGCTCGCCGCCGGGCCGAGAGCGGCGACGAGGAAGAGGCGCCCTGCGCCCCCGATGACCTCGGCATTGAGCTGTCCGAGGCGCGCCTGGAGGAACTGGCAGCGGCCGAGCAGTTTATCCTCTCAGTCGCCGAGGATGGCCAAGGCAAGCGGACCTCGGCCTACGAATACCGGGTCATCGGCCGGGGCGGGCAGGGTATCGTCAGCATGGAACTATCGCGCGGGCGCGGCATTAGCTCCCGCGTGATCGGCGCGTTCCCGGTCGAGCCGAGCGATCAGGTGGTGCTGGTGACCGACGCGGGTAAGCTAATCCGCTGTCCGGTCAGCGACGTGCGGATCGCCGGGCGCGCGACCCGTGGTGTGCGGTTGTTCGACGTTGCCGAGGACGAGCGGGTCGTCTCCGTCGCCCGCCTGGCCGACGAAGGCGAAGACCCCGAGGAGCCTGAAGAACCAGCGCCCGGTGGTGACACCTAACGCCGGGTCAATAAGGGAAGGAAGGACCGCCATGTCCGGGCCGCACATCGGGGTTTATCCTGGGACCTTCGACCCAATCACCAAGGGCCATATGGATATCATCGTTCGGGCCGCGCGGGTGCTCGACGGCCTAGTGGTCGCGGTTGCCGCGAATCCGGGCAAGAGCCCTCTGTTCGACGTGACCGAGCGCGTCGAAATGATCGAAGGGGAACTGGGCGAGGTGCGCGCCGCGGGTTATGACGTCACGGTCCAACCCTTTGACAATTTGCTGATTCACTTCGCCCAGGAAATCGGCGCCAATATCATCGTTCGCGGACTACGGGCGGTTTCGGATTTCGAGTACGAGTTCCAGATGGCCTCCATGAACTCCCGCCTCGATCCCGAGATCGAGACCCTGTTCCTGACCGCGTCGGAGCGCCAGCAGTTCATCGCCGCCGGCCTGGTCAAGGAGATCGCCCGCCTAGGCGGGGACGTCGCCGGATTCGTCAGCGCACCGGTCGTCGCCAAGCTGGCCGGGCGCTTTACCCCGGCCCCGGCCAAGACCGTCGCCAAACGCCGGCCGCCTCTGCGGAAGGTCTAGGGCCGACGGCGAGACGAGGCGATTCGCCGTCTTCGACTTGACCGGCGCGCGGGCCCCGGCCTATGGTCGCGCCGCCCGCGGCCGGCTCGCCCCGGCAGGGCCGTTTTCCGGTGAGAGCCCGTAGCTCAGGTGGTAGAGCAGCTGACTTTTAATCAGCGGGTCGAAGGTTCGAGTCCTTCCGGGCTCACCAGGAAAATCATGTGGTTAGGGTATCTCTCTCAGAAATCTGTGGATCCCGAGATACCGTGCTCGGCAACAAGCTGGTTTAATTTGGCCTGGTGCTGGCGCAGTGTCCCGCCATGTCCGTCCGGCTTTCTCTCCCTACAGGAGCTAGCTTTATGAAATCGAGTTGGGACGCTGATCTTGCAAAGGCGACCGTGGACTCCTACGTCGCGCAAGGCGTGAACGAGGACCTGGCAATCCGGACTTACACGACGCGGCTGTTGGGACAGGATCCCCAACTTGTCCTTCACGGCGGCGGGAATACCTCGGTCAAGACGGTTTTCACCGATGAAGACGGCACCGAGGTTGAGGTGATGTGCGTCAAGGGGTCCGGCTGGGATATGGCGACGATCGAACCGCAGGGTTTACCGGCAGTTCGATTGGGCCCGCTGCAAAAAATCGCCGAATTCGAACGCTTGAGCGATGAGAAAATGGTGGCGCTGCAACGGCGCCAATTGTTAGATCCCGCCGCACCTAATCCATCGGTCGAGGCGATCCTGCACGCTATTCTGCCGTTCAAGCATGTGGACCATACACATGCCAACGCCATTGTTGCCCTCACCAACCAGCCCAATGGCGAAGACATTATTCGCGAGATTTATCCGGACGCGGTCCTTGTCACGTATGTTATGCCGGGTTTCGAACTCGCCAAGGTTTGCCTGCGAACGCTTCAAGGTCAACCGAATGGCGATGCGATGATCCTTCTAAATCATGGCATCTTTACTTACTCCGACGATCCGCGCCAAGCCTACGAAAACATGATTGCCCTGGTAGATCGGGCTGAACGGAAACTGGCCAAAGGGAACGAGCGTCCGTTTCGCGGAATCGAGTTACCGGACGATCTTGCGAACGTCTCCGAGGTCGCGCCGATCATTCGCGGCGCGCTGGCCTGCGATAGCGGGGCCGATGAGATGCCTAAGCGCTGGGTGCTGGAGCACCGGGCCGACGACGCCATCTTGCGCTTTTGTAACGGCGAGACCATCGAAGACTACGCGACCAAGGGAAACGCGACACCGGATCATATTCTTCGCATAAAGCGCGCCGGGATTCCTCTACCGCCGCCGACGAAGTTGACGCTCGATAAGTTCGCCAACACTGTCAGGTCTTCCGTTGAGCAATTTGCGCAAGACTATGACGCATACTTCAAACGTAATAACGAGCGCGTCGGCGGAACGAAGGTCATGCTCGACCCGATGCCACGGGTTTTTTATGTTGCTGGACTTGGGTTGTTTGCTGCGGGCAAGACGAAAAAGGACGCCAAGGTCGCGGCCGATATCGCGGAAGCAACCATCGAGGTCATTACCAAGGCGGAAGGGATCGGTACCTTCACGGCGCTTTCGGAAGAGGACCTGTTCGACGTCGAGTATTGGTCCTTAGAACAAGCGAAGTTGTCGAAAGCAGTGGAAAAACCGCTCACCCGCCAGGTCGCGGTGGTGACAGGCGCGGCCGGCGGACTGGGGTATGCGATTTCGGCGGCGCTTCGATCGGACGGCGCCGAAGTCGCCATGCTCGATATCGATGGCGAGAAATTAGCGGCCGCGGCGACGGAATTGGGCGCGTTCGCCGTCTGCTGCGATGTCACCAAACTGGACGCCGTGGACGCGGCCATTGCCCGAACCGTGGAACAGTTCGGCGGTGTCGATATTCTAATTTCCAACGCCGGGGCGGCCTTTCAAGGTCGCTTGCTCGAAGTCGGCGACGAAACGTTCCAACAGGCTTTCGCGCTGAATTTTTGGAGCCATCACTACGTGGCGCGCGCCTGCGTGAAGGTTATGGAAACAATGGGGACAGGTGGAGCTTTGGTTTTTAATGTTTCCAAACAGGCGGTAAATCCTGGCCCCGATTTCGGTCCATACGGAACCTCAAAGGCGGCCTTGATGGCGCTGATGCGTCAATACGCGGTCGAATATGGCGTGGCGGGGATAACTGCAAACGCGGTGAACGCGGATCGAATCCGGACCGGCTTGTTGACGGACGAGTTCATCGCCGAGCGCAGCGTGGCGCGGGGCGTTTCCCCGGAGGACTACATGCGGGGCAACTTGTTGAAGCGGGAAGTATCCGCCCAGGATGTGGCGGATGCTTTCGTATATTTGGCAAAGGCGAGGAAGAGCACCGGTGCGGTGATAACCGTGGATGGGGGAAACGTTGCCGCGATGATGCGGTGAACGCTGAAATGCGGTCCGCTGTTGTGTCAGCGCGGTTCTGCGCCAGCTAATTTGCGGACCCGCTCGCGGTGGACGATGTAGAGGCCGCTGGCGGCAATAATTACGGCGCCGAACACGGTCCAGCCGTCGGGTAGTTCGTCAAAGACGACGAAGCCGAGCAGGGTCGCCCAGATCAAGCTGGAATAGCTGAACGGCGTGACCGTGGCCGCCGGGGCGGTCTCGAAGGCCTTGATCAGGGCGAAGTGGCCAATGGCGCCCAAAACCCCCAGCATGACGAAGCCGATCCAAGCCTCCACCGCCGGCGGCACCCAAACCAAGGGCACGCCGAAGCCCGTAACCAAGGTACCGACCGAGGCGCTGTAGGCGAGGGTGGTAAGCGGCCGATCGACTCCGGCCAGGCGCCGGGTGGTGATCTGATAGAGCGAGTAGGAGCAGGCCGCGCCCAGGGCGAGCAGGGCCGCCGGCTCCATGGCCGCGCTGCCTGGCCGGATAATGATGATGGCGCCGACGAAACCGACAACGACGCTGGCCCACCGATGCGGACCGACCCGCTCGCCCAGCAGAGGTGTGGAAAGTGCGGTCACCAGCAGAGGGGAGACGAACATGATGGCGCTGGCGTTGGCGAGCGGCATGAAGCTGATGGCGGTAAAGAAAAACCCGGTGGCGCCGAGCAGAAAGATCGAGCGCAGGATCTGCAAGCCAAGCCGATTGGTGCGCAAGAGAGAGATCAGGCGGGGCGCCAGGAAGGTACCCAGAATCAGGACATGGAAGAAATATCGCGCCCAGACGATTTGCAGCACCGGATAGCTCTGAGAGAGGTACTTGGCCATGGTGTCCAGGCCAATGAACAAAGCCATGGCGACGAGCATCCATAGAATGCCCCGTCCCGGCCGGGTGCTGTCGCGTACAGTGCGGAGGCTTTGGTCCAAGGCGGGGCCTAGAGGGGCGGGAGTGGGGCAGAGTCGTCTCGGTCCGATCATCCACTTAGGTGCCCTCGCGGTCACGCGAAATCACCGTCCAGCTTCCACGCCATCCGCCTCCGGCATGGCCGGAAACATCGCGAGGCGTCACAGGATGTTGAGCGCCTTTAGGATGATCAGGGGCCAGGCGGCGCCATAGCTCATGGCGCCGCCGATATCCAACTCGATCCCAGATATCTGACGGGCCAGGCCAAAACCGAAGGTTCCGGCCAAATAGACCACGACCACACTGCCATAGAGCCATCTTGGCATTTTTTCCCCTCCGCGGGGGGAGACCGCCAGCATCTTGCAAGGCGGCTTACAGGGACAAATTCTAGCCCTCCGGGGAGGCGCACTAGAGTGTGAATTCTGTGATTTTTTCCGATAGGCGATGGCCGGCCTAATTGTATGTTTCTCAATATCTTGCGGTGAATTAAACGGTATTTTAAGTACGTTGGCTCTTTGATCGTCCCAGAGTTGTGAAATTTCCCTGGGGGCCACGATCTAATGAGTAGCGTCGCCAAACTCTGGGCGCGTATCGAAGAAGCCAAACAACGCCTCGGTGCTACCGATGAGGCGCAAATCAAGCAAATCCAAGGCATCAACACGCAGGTCAAAGAGGTTCGCGCTGGTCTCGCCGAGCGCTACCGCGAGCTTGAGCGGCACCGCGAAGAAGTTTCCAAGCTTCGGGGCGAGAACGAACAACTCAAGCGCATGCTCCATCGCCTGCTTACCGCCATCGAACAGCGCTCGACCAATCCACTTAAGGAGATGATGCGCGAATTGGCCGGTGACGTCAGCGCCATGGCGCCTCTGGCGGCGGTGGCCGAGGTCGGGGCCCAGCCCACGGGGGCCCCCAAGCAAGACCCTAAGCCTGCCGGAACGGCAAAGCGTCCGGCAATCGAGCGCTTGGGCGGTTCGGTGGCCGCCACACCGGCCCCCGCCGCGGACCCGATGGCAAGTACCGCCATCCCCAGCGAGAAGGACTCGCGCTGGCTGCATGAGATCATGGAGCGGGCCCAGGAACTTTCGGCCGACGGCGGGAAGGCATCTCGCCCGTCCTCCACCGCGACGTCGTCCCACGGCACGTTGAACTAGGTTCCGCCGCGCCGTTCAAGCCCGTCGCCGGAAAATCAAGCTCAAGTTATTGGCCGGCATAGCTACGGTTTCCGCAAGCTCAAGGCCGGCGGCCCGGGCGCGTTCGGTCACGGCCTCCATATCCCGCACGCCCCACTCCGGGTTTTGGGCACGCAGGGCGCGGTCGAATTCGGCGTTGCTGGGTGCGGTATGGCTGCCGTCGCGACGAAACGGCCCATAGAAAAATAGCAGACCGGTTTTGGACAGGATCTCGCCGGCGCCGCGTATCAATCCTTCGCCGGCCGCCCAAGGCGCGATATGGATCATATTGATACACAGGATCGCGGCCATTTGCCCAGGCAGGGCCGTTTCCCAATCGGGGTTGCTCACGTCGATTGATAAGGGCGCCCGCAGATTGGTCAGGTTTGATTGGGCGCGCCAGGCGGCAATGCTGTGCCGAGCTTCCGGGTTCGGATCGCTCGGCTGCCAGTCGATTTCAGGGAAGGCGCCAGCGAAGGCCGCCGCGTGTTGGCCGGTACCGCTGGCGATCTCTAACGCGACGCCCTTGTCCGGCAAGTGTCGGCGCAGGACCGCGAGTATCGGCGCCTGGTTGCGGGCGGCGGCGGGCGCGCGGGCGAGGGCCTCACCGCTCATGTTAGCCGGGCCCGTTGGGCCCGCCTCATTTGGGGACCAGGGTTTCGACAAAGGCCACGACATCCTCGATCTGGTCGAATGTGATCTCGAAGGGCGTGACCACTGAGGGTAGGTCGGTCCAGGCCGGCACGCCGGGAACCCGCACGAAGACCGGATGCGGTCGCCGGTCGAAAAAAGTCTGAAATCGGGGCCGCCAATCGTCGCGGCGAGCCAGGAGTTGAAATGATGGCGTGCTGTTGATACCGCCGTGGGGGTTGGCGTCGCCGACCACATGGCAGCGGGTACAGTGCGCGATCGCGATGTCCCGGCCGGCCTGAGCGTCGCCCTTGCCGTTGCCCTGACCGGTATCCTGGGCGTGGCCTGCCGCGGAAACGAAGGCGCCGCCACAAAATACAGCGATGGCTAGAAGACGAATCATGGCTGCAAACCTAGCGCCTCCGATCCGGCTTGAGAAGATGGCGCATTTATCGGTACCATGCGCTCAGGATAGATCAACCGGGGAGACCAGGATGACGGACAAGAAGGTCGCGGTGGTGACCGCCGGCGGCAGCGGCATGGGCGCCGGCGCGGCCCGCAAATTGGCGCAAGACGGATACGCCGTGGCGATCCTGTCATCATCGGGCAAGGGCGAGGCCTTGGCGAGGGAACTCGATGGCTTGGGCGTCACCGGATCGAACCGCTCGGTTGACGACATACGGCGCACGATCGAGGGCGCGTTCGAGCGTTGGGGCCGAATCGATGTCCTGGTGAACAGCGCCGGTCACGGACCCAAGGGCCCGGTTCTGGAGATATCCGACGAAGATTGGCACACCGGGATGGAGGTGTACTTGTTGAACGTCGTGCGCACCGCCCGGTTGGTCACGCCGATCATGCAAAAACAGGGTGGCGGCGCAATCGTCAATATCTCGACCTATGCGACCTTCGAGCCCGATCCCACGTTCCCGACCTCTGGCGTGTTCCGCGCCGGTCTGGCCGCTTTCACCAAGCTTTTCGCCGACCGCTACGCGCCCGATAACATCCGCATGAACAATGTCTTGCCCGGATTCATAGACAGCCTGCCGGAGAAGGAATCCTTCCGCGCCCGTATCCCCATGGGGCGTTACGGCCAGGTCGACGAAATCTCCGAAACCGTGGCTTTTCTGGCGTCCGACAAATCGAGCTACATCACCGGCCAAAACATTCGGGTCGACGGCGGCATCACCCGCTCGGTCTGATAGGGGGAGGCCTTTCTAGCCGACCGATTTCAAGCGGCGGTCGTGCGGCCGGCCGGCGCCGTGCGCGGCTTCCCATTCGGCCATGTAATCGCGGGTCAAGGGTAACGCGTCGATCGACTTGGTCAGCTGGATCTGCGCAACGATCTGACCCTGATGGCGGAAGGTCATCTCGGAGGCCGCCAGGTAGTACTCCCACATCCGGCAGAAGCGCTCGTCGTAGAGCGCCGCCGCCTCATCCCAATTGGCCAGGAATCGATCGCGCCAATGACGCAACGTCTTGGCGTAGTGCAGGCGCAGAACCTCCAAGTCGGTGACCCAAAGCCCTGAACGCTCGGTCACGGGAAGGATCTCGGACAAAGCTGGGCAATAGCCGCCGGGAAAGATGTACTTGCGAATCCAGGGATTGGTGTTCGAAGGCGGATCCCGATGGACGATGGTGTGCAGCAAAGCCACGCCGTCATCCGCCAAGAGTTCGTGCATCTTTCTGAAAAACTGCCGGTAGTGTGGAGTCCCGACATGCTCGAACATCCCGACCGAGACAATCCGGTCGAAAACCTGGGTAACTTCGCGGTAGTCGCGCAACTGAAAATCGACCCGGTCGTTCAGGCCCGCTTCCTCGGCGCGCCGGCAGGCGACCCGGTACTGTTCCTTCGACAGGGTGATACCGGTCACGCGAACCCCGGCCACTCGGGCCAGATAAAGGGCCATGCCGCCCCAGCCGGAGCCGATGTCCAGCACATGCTGCCCTGGCGCTAGACGCAGCTTGGCGGCGATGTGGCGCTTTTTTGCCTCCTGGGCCTCTTCCAGGCTCATCCCGGGCTCCGAGAAATAAGCGCAGGAGTATTGCCGGTCGGGATCGAGGAACATGGCGTAGAGCTGGTCTGAAAGGTCGTAATGGTGTGCGACGTGCTTTTGCGCCCGGCCGCGCGGGTTGGCCTGGGCAAGACCGCGCCACAGCTGTCTGAGGCGCAAAGTGATGGCATCCCAAGTGCCCATGAAATCTTCGCCGACATTGCGGCCGATCAGGTCGAGCAGGTCGTAGACCGAGCCTTGCTCAATCGTCATGGTGCCGTCCATGTAGGCTTCGCCGGTATAAAGTCGGGGGTTCATCCAGAGTTTTCGATGCAGGCTGGGATCGTGCAGCCGAACCACAACGCTCGGCCCGGACGTTGGATCGCCCATGCGATGCGACACCCCATGGGCATCTATTAGCGTTAACTCGCCCTGCCGGATGAATGACCGCAGGAACTTGGCCAGAATCATCTTTGCCTCCGCACCGGTTAATCGCTGCGTCACGTACAAGGTTGCAGAAATCCTAAACGGGAAATTGCTTTTCTTTCAAGCATTATATGGTCTTAGGTTGTAGGTCGACCTATGAAATAGGACTTGCGCGGCCCCAGGGCTCAGACCATTTACCGGTGTCTTAAGACCTTTCGCCTAGCCTCCCAGCGGCGGGATAGCACAGTGAGGATCTTGAGAACCTTGGGGATCATGGGGACTATATCTTGGAATCGACAGGTCCTGGGCCCGGGCCATAACGCCCGGCCGGTTCTGGTCGCGGCCATGCTGGTGTTTCTGGGCGCGCTGGCCCCGATTCATCTGGGCATTGAGCTGACCCGCGGGATATCGACGCCCGGTCCCCGCTCGGTCGATGACGTATTGCTCGATTTGGGCCGTCAGGGCTTCGACTTGGACGCGGTAGCTGCGGCCGGGGCGCAGGTCCCGCGTGTATTCCTGACTGCCTTGCCGCGCGATTGGCGCGACTTGGCGCAAGCCGCGGAGCGAAAGCGTGCCTTCACCATGGTCGTTCTGCCTCTGGTCTTACGCACCAATGAAATGCTCTTTGCCGTGCGCGGCCGCGTGCAGGCTCTATCCGCCCGCCTTGGGGCGGGTGGAAAGCTCTCCGAGAAGGACCGCGATTGGATTCTCGAACTGGCCACACACCATAAGGTCGAGGTGCCCGAGGTGACCGAGAAGGTTCTGGCCGCGTTGGAACGCAAGATCGACATCGTTCCGCCGTCCCTGGCGATTGCCCAAGCGGCGATCGAATCGGGTTGGGGGACGTCGCGCTACACAACCGAGGGCAACGCCCTGTTCGGGCAGTGGGCCGAAGAATCCGAGGACAGCATGGTGCCGAGTGGCCGCGACGCCGGGCGCACCTATGCCATTCAGAGCTTTTCCAGCCTGATCGACTCTGTCTCCGCCTATATGCGCAATCTCAATTCTCACCGGGCCTACCGGCGGTTTCGCGCGGCTCGGGCCGAGATGCGTAGCGCCGGCCAAGCGATCGCCGGGCCGGCCTTGGCGAAACACTTGGGGGCCTATTCCCAACAGGGCCCGAAATACATCCGCGCTCTGGTTTCAATCATCGAAAAGAACAATCTGGACGCCCTGGACCGCGCAGCCTTGGGTTCCTAGTCCCTGGGGGGCTGTTGCTGGTCGTCGTGACCGTGACGACTGCTGTAAAATACCAGGGCCATGAGACCCCCGCCGAGAATCAGACTGAAGACGGCGCCGAGAATCATCGCGATCAGCCCGTGGATGCCGATATCGACATCGGCCATGCTCCACCAGACATAGGCGCCCCCGGCGATGGCCAGGACGAGTAGCCCGATGAGTGAGATAATTAGCAAAACGCTGCGCATTTCAGTGCCAACCTAGTGCGGTCGGGCCGTGATGACCAGCGGCCCAGGCATCAATGCCCGACCAGGACAGGCGGCCCGGTCGATGCCGGGTGCGGTGCCAGATTCCCGTTGCTCTTGCGGCTCCGCGCGCTATAAATCCGGCTCCCATGCCTTATTGGGTCCCTGGTCGCTCCGGGCGACCTCGGGGCGGCTGTGGCGGAATCGGTAGACGCGCAGCGTTGAGGGCGCTGTGGGGGAAACCCCGTGGAGGTTCAAGTCCTCTCAGCCGCACCAAGGCATGGTTAGGCGAATACGGTTTGACAAAGGCGGGCGGTTTCTAGTCTAACTCGCCCGCCTGGATGCGGCTGTGGCGGAACTGGTAGACGCGCTAGCTTCAGGTGCTAGTTCTCGCAAGGGAGTGGAGGTTCGAGTCCTCTCAGCCGCACCAAGCTTTTCTCCTAGTATTGCCCGCCGAATTCTCTTCTCAAATCTCAGGTGTTATCGACAAGGCTTTGTTTTCGGCCCGAATTCGGATTGCGAGAACAGCCGCGTTCAAGATACTGAAGGCCAAGGCCAGGCCCCAGGCGCCGAATGCCAAGGGCAAGACCGCGATCTCCAGGACAACCACCAGGTAGTTGGGATGGCGCAGGAAACGGTAGGGACCGTGGCGCACCAGCGGCCGGCCGGGCACCACGACGATGCGCAAGGTCCATCGCGCGCCGAGACTGAGCACGACCCAGACGCGCGCGGCCTGTAGCACCAAATAGACTCCAAGCAGCCAAGAGTTCGGCTGTGTGTCGGGCGGAATCAGCAGGAACTGCGCTGCCAGCCAAGCGATGTGCAATAGCACGATCAGAGGATAGTGCGCCGCGCCATGCTCGACCCCACCCTCGGCCAACAACTGGCGGGTGTTGCGGCGCACGAGAAGCAGCTCGCCGAGCCTTTGGGCGGCGACCAGGAGCACAATGATTTGAGGCCAGCCCAAGGGCATGGGATCTAAGGCGATTCCAAGAGCGCAAAGCCGGCACTGAAGCCTGGGCCTAGGGACGATAGTAAGGTGCGGCCCCGGAGGCCGCGCGACCAAGCGGCCTCGAGCACGAACATGACCGTCGCCGAGGACATGTTGCCGTAGTCGCGCAAGACCTGACGGGCCTCAACCATGACACCAGGGTCCAATTGAAGGGCATCCTCCAGGGCCTCGATGACCTTGGCGCCGCCGGGGTGGCAGACGATGCCGTCCAATTCGGCCCGGCTCAGCCCTTGGCCGCTCAGAAACCGCTCGACCGCGGCGCGATAGTCGCGTCGTACTATACTGGGGATATCGCGCGAGAAGAGCACGCCGAAGCCGTCTTCCTCGATGCGCCAGCCCATGACATCCAAGGTCTCGGGCCAGGTATATTCGCCCCAGCCCGTAATCGCCGGGCATCCATCGGGCGTGTCGCTGGACAGCAGGGCCGCCGCGGCGCCGTCGCCAAACAAGGCCGTGGCGATCACGTTGCTCTTGGAGGTATCGCTGGGCCGGAACGTTAGGCCGCAAAGCTCGACCACCAGGAACAAGATACGGGATCCCGGGGTGGCCTGGGCCAAGGCGGCGGCGCGAGCTAAGCCCAACACGCCGCCGGCGCAGCCCAGCCCGAAAATGGGTAGGCGTTGCACATCCCGGCGCAGCGGCATGCGCGCCATGAGGCAGGCGTCCAGGCTGGGCGTTGCCATCCCCGAGGTGGTGACCGTGACCACGGCGTCGACCGCTTCTGGCGCAATACCGGCGCGGGCCAGGCACGTTTCCGCCGCCCGATGCAGCAAATCGACGGCATGGCCGACGAACAGCTCGCCGCGCTCTTTCCAACCGTGCGGCCGGGCATACCACTCCAAGGGCACACAGGAATAGCGTTGGCAAACGCCAGCGTTGCCGTAGACCGGCAGCAAGCGGGTTATATCCGTGCCCTGATCCATGAATATCCGGTGGGCGCGCTCGACCACCTCGTGCTGATCCAGCACATGGGGAGGTACGGCGGTTGCCAAGGCGTGGAGTCGAACTGGATGTGACATGCTATTTTCGTTGGGCCCTAAAGTAGACGTGGCTCTGAATAACCGAATTGCCAGAGCGGGAGTTTCACGATTTGGTGCTGGAGACATTCAAACACGCCCGGATCGCCACCGAAGGCGCCGAAATCAACGTTCGAACGGCGGGCGAGGGGCCGCCCCTGCTGCTGTTGCACGGCTATCCGCAAACCCATGCCATGTGGCACAAGATCGCGCCGCGTCTTGCCGAGGATTTCAGCGTTGTTCTGACCGATCTACGCGGCTACGGCGATAGCGCGAAGCCGCCCGGCGGCCCCGAGCACGCGACCTACGCGAAGCGTGCCATGGCTCAGGACCAGGTTGAGGTCATGGCCGCGCTGGGGCACAAGCGATTTTTCGTCGCCGGGCACGATCGCGGGGCGCGCGTGGTCCATCGCATGGCCCTCGATCACGGCGCGTGTGTCGCCAAGGCCGCGGTCCTCGATATCGCGCCGACCCTGACCATGTACGAGCGCACCGACATGGCCTTCGCCGCCGCCTACTATCACTGGTTCTTTCTGATCCAGCCGGCCGATTTGCCGGAACGCATGATCGGCGCCGATCCCGATTTCTACTTGGAAAAAAAGATCGGCGCCTGGAGCAAGGTCGACGGGTGCTTCGCGCCTGAGGCGCTGGCCGAATACAAACGATGTTTCCGAGCCCCGGAAACCATCCATGCGACTTGCGAAGACTACCGGGCCGCGGCCGGTATCGATCTGGAACACGACCGGGCTGATTTGGCCCTAAAGGTGACCTGCCCCCTATTGGTGCTGTGGGGTGCGCGGGGCGTGGTCGAGCGGTCCTACGACGTCCCGGCGGTCTGGCGGGAGCGCGCCGAGCGGGTCCAGGGCCATGCCCTGCCGTGCGGTCATTTTCTGCCCGAGGAAGCCCCTGAGGAGACTTTGGCGGCCTTAAAATCGTTTTTTAGGGACTGATTAACTAAGACAAACCCAGGCCCAGCCCCGTTTCGATCCACCATATCCGCCGGCACCAGTCATTCACGTTTAGTTATCTGATTTATCGGTACATTTGCGCCTCTTGGGTGCATGCGCGGGGGTACACCTTTGGCGTGGCGGAACCGATCCACCGCCGGGGAGTATAAGGGGATAGGGTGCTTACCAAGCTGAAAAGCCTCCTCATGGGCGACTCCGCCGAAATGCGCCGCCGTGTTGGCTTGCGGCGGTACCGAGCGGTGCGAGATCTTGTGATTTTAGTGCCGCTGGTTATCGTGTTTGTCACGGTCCTGATCGAAGCCGATTTTTTCCAGACCGTCCTGGTTCCCTTCGCTAAAAAGTATGAGGCCTACCGGATCGATCAATTGATTGTTGCCGTGGTGCTTGCATCGATCGCCATCGCTTGGTTTTCGTACCGTCGGTGGCGCGACAGCCTGTACCAGATACGAAAGCGGGAGGAGGCCGAAACCGACCGGGACGCGCTGCGTGCGCAACTCACGCAAGTCCAGAAAATGAAAGCGATCGGCGAGTTGGCTGGCGGGATCGCCCACGACTTCAATAACTTACTCATGATCATCGACGGCTATGGACAACGTGCCCGCGCCAACCTCGATGACGAAGAGGCTACGAAGGAAAGCCTGGATCAGATCATCTCGGCGGGTGAACGCGGCGCCGCTCTGACGCGGCAGCTCTTGGTTTTCAGCCGCCGTCAGGTGATGGAAAAGGCCGTCGTCCCTGTCTCGGAGTTGATCGACGGCATCCAGGGCCTGCTCAAACATACGATACCCGAGCGTTACGAGATCCGATTCGATGTCGAAGACCGAGACGCAAAGATCAAGACCGATGCGAATGAGTTCATACAGGCCATTCTAAACCTCGTTCTCAATGCCCGGGATGCGATGCCGGACGGTGGCCATATCCTGATTTCTACCAAGGAGATCGCGGCCGCAGCGGACGAACCAAGTGCCGTGGAATTCAGTATCAAAGATACCGGCATAGGTATGAACGAGGAAACGCTGGAGCGCATCTTCGAGCCGTTCTTCACAACCAAAGGACGAGAGCAGGGAACTGGCCTGGGCCTGGCCATGGTGTATGGGTTTGTTCAGAGCTGTGGTGGCCGAATTGAGGTATCAAGCGCCCCGGGCAATGGCACCGAATTCTTGGTTCGGTTCCCGACCACCGATGCGCCCGTGATCCGTGCCACCGAGCCCGATGCCGCCGATCAATTCAGCATGGGGGAGACCATACTTTTGGTCGAGGACAACGAAGCCCTGTTGAACCTGATGAAGACCCAGCTCGAGGATCTTGGCTACAACGTTTTGAGCGCGACTGGGGGATTCTGGGCCCTGGAGATCGACGAAGATTATTCCGAAACCATCCATCTCCTCGTAACCGACGTCATCATGCCTGGCATGAGCGGCATCGAACTGGCGAACGCCATGGCTGAAAGCCGGCCACTCATGAAGACTATTTTCGTGTCGGGCTATACCGACGAGTCAAAGAAGACCGGCAGCCTTCCAGATGCCGCCGTTTTTCTGCAGAAACCTGTGAACTCAAACCGGTTGGCAACGGTCATAAGGGAGGTAATCGAAGAAGACGTCGCACTTTCACAGGCAAGTTGACAATTTGAGGTCGAATGAGATGAAAGACAATCGAGATGATTTCAAGGACATCAAAGTCTTGGTCGTCGACGACGACATGAGCACTTTGAATCTGATCAGGCGTATGCTGCTTGATTTGGGCATTACGAATGTCTTCACGTCCAAAAATGGCGCGGAGGCGCTGCAATTGCTTGGATCGGTCGACGGGGAGGATTTTATCAATCTCGTCATGTGCGATTGGAAAATGCCCAAAATGTCCGGGATCGAAATGCTCAAGCAGGTTAGGACCTGCGATCCCGACATGCCTTTCCTAATGATCACCGGCCAAGCCGACGTCGATTCGGTGATCGAGGCGAAAGCTCATTCGGTGACCGGCTACATTAAGAAGCCGTTCTCTATGGACGAATTGCGCAAAAAGCTGCGGATCGTAACCCGCATAATGAAGGCGCGGGAAACCAGTGTGGCCTGAGTTAGCCTTGAACCGACTCCAAATCCGGAGCCGGGCGGCACTTCGGTTTTTGCTTGCGGAATGGGCTGTTTACGCCCGGTCTCCTTTGATAACCTGAGGTCCCCTGCCGGACTGCGTCCCGAATTGCGCGCGCGCGGGCGGCGCCGGCAACGCAAGACATTCTGGATGCGCGCAATCAAGTGATGGCTCCTAAACGGATAGGTCCTTTGGATAAATCGACCACGAAGAGCGGCGCCGCGCGGCTGCGCCCGGCGGCCCGGCTGCGCAACTATTTCCTGGCCGGTATTCTGGTTACCGCGCCGATCAGCATTACCTTCTGGCTGATTTGGCGGGTCATCGGTTTTGTCGACGCCAGCGTCACGCCTCTGATCCCCCCCCAGTGGAATCCGGGATCTTATCTGCCCTTCGCCGTGCCCGGTTTTGGGCTGATTATCGCCATCGTATTCCTGATCCTTATTGGCATTTTGGCGACTGGATACGCGGGCCGCCTGGTGACCATACTCAGCGACCTCTTGGTGGCGCGGGTGCCGGTCGCGCGCAGCGTCTACGGCTGGACCAAACAGGTCTTTGAAACGGTTCTGTCGCAACGCAAATCCGCCTTTAACGAGGTGGTCTTGGTGGAATATCCGGCGCGCGGAACCTGGGCGGTCGGCTTCATCACCGGGCGCACCGAGGGCGAGGTGCAGGACTTGACGGCGGAGACGGTCTACAACGTCTTCATCCCAGCGACGCCGAACCCGACCACGGGCTTCCTGCTGTTCATTCCCGAACGCGACATCCACCGCCTCGACATGACGGTGGAGGAGGGCATAAAGCTGGTCATCTCGGGCGGCATCGTGACGCCAGAGAATTTGGCTAAGCGGAGGGCCCAGAATGGCGCTAATGGCCAAGTCGAGCTTGAACCGCAGGCCGACGCGCGCCCGGGTCTGGCGCGCCGCCTGCGCAACTATTTCCTTGCCGGCATTCTGGTGACCGCGCCAATCAGCATAACCATTTGGCTGACCTGGGAGGTCGTTACCTATGTCGACGACAAGGTGACGCCCTTGATCCCGCCAACCTGGAACCCGGAAACCTATCTGCCCTTTGGTCTGCCGGGTCTGGGAGTGTTGGTTGCCGTCTTGACCCTGACCTTGATCGGTTTTGTTACGGCAAGCTTGATCGGCCGCAATCTGGTTAAATTGGGCGAACATCTGCTCAATCGCACCCCCGTCGTGCGCAGCGTCTATAGCACCATAAAGCAAATCATCGAGACAGTGTTCAAGGAGCAGTCCAAGGCCTTTCGGGAGGTCGTCCTGATCCAGTATCCGCGCGCCGAATCTTGGGCTATCGGTTTCATCACCGGACAAACCGAAGGCCACATCCAGGAATTGACACCGCGCCAAGTGGTCAATGTCTTCTTGCCCACGACCCCGAACCCGACCTCAGGCTTTCTATTGTTCGTTCCGCGCGAAGAGGTCCAGTCGTTGCGCATGACGGTCGAGGAGGGGATCAAGATGGTCGTTTCGGGCGGCATTGTCACCCCAAAGGCGCCATCCCCCGACACCGGAGACGCGGCCAACGAGGCGGCCACAGCCCCAGCCGAATCCCGAGATGCCAAGGCCAAGGTACGCGCCACGGGCGGCTGACCACCTAGTACGTAATATTGGGCGATAAATCCTATTCTAGATGCCCGAACTTGACGTTAAGTTGCCCGGCCGAATGGCACACAAAGATTTTTTCATATTTATCAAACTGTTGCGCCTATTTTCAGGTGTGACCTCTAAGTTCTTTGGCAGGAGAAAACCTTCTTAGCTATCGATCGGGACTAGAGAACGGAATACTAATCTATTGATGATATGTGATATTTTATATTGATATATGGTGAAAATAAGTTTGGCATATATCAAGAATAGAAAAATGTTATTAACCTTTTGTTCGAATTGTATTTATCGCAATAACCTCTATTATTCTGGTTCGCCTGTTAAGCGCTGTTGGAACTGCGGCGCGCGGCGGTTTTCGGATCTAGTCCGTCACCCAGGATGGGGGCGCGGGAGGTTAAATTGAAGGTATCAATTGTCGCAGCGTTCGTCGCTGCATTGGCGCTCTTTAGCGCCGGTTCGCAAGCAAGCGTCATCGCCATCGGTGCTCCGGTCGACTCCGCCGGTAACTCGGTCGCGGCCGGAAACGTCAATGCTGACGGCACCATCAAGTTTTACGTACCCCTCTCCGGCGGCTATGCCGGCGTCTATGGCGTCGGCGGAGTCGGCCTCAGCGGGGGCGGCTTCAACGGCAGCGGCGGTAGCGGCTCAATGGATATGTTCCTGAGCTTCTCATCGACCGCGGGCGGCAGCGCCCTCGAATTCCACTTTCGGGATCTGGACCTGGTTGGGGTCAACGATCCTTTCGGGTTCTTCGAGACCCTCGCGGTCTACAACCAGGATATGTCGACGCTGATCGCCTATATCGACGAGGCAAGCGATCCTGAAGTGATCCAAAGCGAAACCAACAGCAACCGTCAGAAACTGTTGGTAAACCTGGCGAGTGTCCTGCCCCTGGGCGATCCTTTTATCATTAAGTTGCGGTTCACCGCGGGTCCGTACAATGGGTACAACACGGTCGAGAAGGTTAAGGTCGCTCTGGTCGGCGACCCAACGCAAGTGCCGGAACCCGCCAGCATGCTGCTTTTCACGATCGGTTTGCTTGGCTTAGGCGTTATCTCTGCCAGGCGGCGCGATTTGGCGGCCTGACGCGCCGAGACATCCTTTAACTGGAAACGGCAGCCTTGTGACGAGGCTGCCGTTTTTACGTTCGGAACCGCACTATCCTGACCTGAGATAGCGTACCGCGATATCCTGCTCGAACAAGTAAAGCAGAACGCGCAGAGCCTGGCCCCGCGGGCCCTGAAGCTCAGCGTCCCACTCCAGTATCAGTCGGGCATCGTCACGCGCGGCGGCGAGCAAGTCCTGGTGCACGGCCAGATCGGCCAGGTGGAACTCCGGTATGCCGCTTTGCCGGGTGCCCAGCAGTTCGCCGGCACCCCGCAAGCGCAAATCCTCCTCGGCAATCCGGAATCCGTCGTCGGTTTCACGCATGACCCGCAGGCGCGAGCGCGCCGTTTCGCCGAGCGGTCCCTGGTAGAGTAACAGGCAGGTCGATTTGGCCGCGCCCCGGCCGATCCGCCCGCGCATCTGATGGAGCTGCGCCAAGCCGAATCGCTCAGCGTGCTCGATCACCATGATGCTGGCCTTGGGCACGTCGACCCCGACTTCGATCACCGTTGTGGCAACCAGCAGGTTCAGGTTGCCTTCGGCGAAAGCGGCCATCGCGGCGTCCTTTTCCTTGCCCTTCATGCGGCCGTGGATCAAACCGACCTGGGGTCCGAAACGCGCGCTCAGGGTTGCGCAGCGCTCCTTCGCGGCAGCCAGGTCGCTGACCTCCGACTCCTCGACCAAAGGGCAGACCCAATAGACCTTGGCGCCGGATTGCAGGGCGCGGCCGACCCCTTCGACGACCTCGTTGAGGCGATCCAGGGGCAAGGTCCGGGTGTCGATCGGCTGACGGCCGGCCGGCTTCTCGGTTAGACGGGAGACTTCCATATCACCGTAAGCGGTCAAGACCAGGGTACGGGGGATCGGGGTCGCGGTCATGACCAGCATGTCGACCGCGGTGCCTTTTGCGGCCAGGCCAATGCGTTGGTGCACGCCGAAACGATGTTGCTCGTCGATCACCACCAGGCCCAGATCGTGGAAGGCGACATCTTGTTGGAACAGGGCGTGGGTGCCGATGGCGATAGCCGCATCGCCCCGGCTCAATCGCTCGACCGCTTCACGGCGCGCCTTGCCCTTGTCCCGCCCGGTTAAGAGCTCGACCGCGACCCCGGCGGCGGCGGCCAGCGGCGCGATAGTCTGGTAATGCTGCCGGGCCAGGATCTCGGTTGGCGCCATGATGGCCGCCTGGGCCCCGGTTTCGACTGCGTTCAGCATGGCAAGCAAGGCCACCACAGTCTTGCCGCTGCCCACGTCGCCCTGAAGCAGGCGCAGCATCCGGGCGCCGCGGGCCATGTCCGCCGCGATCTCGGCCCAGGCGGTATTCTGCGAGGCCGTCAACTCGAAGGGCAGGGCGGCCATGGCCTTGGCCCGCAAGTGCCCATCGCCCTTGAGCACCCGGCCGTGCTGGGCGCGCTGATGGTGCCGGACCAGGGCCAAGGCCAGTTGATTGGCCAGAAGCTCGTCGTAGGCCAGACGGGATCGCGCCGGTGTCGAAGGGTCGAGGTCACCGGGGCCGCCCGGGGCGTGGGCGCCGCGCAGGGCCTCGAGCCAATTCGGCCAGTCCTGTTGCCGCTGATAAGCGGGATCGAGCCATTCGGGCAACTCTGGGGCGCGCGCCAAGGCCGCCTGAGCCGCCTTGCTGAGGGGCTTTAAGGTCAGTCCGGCGGTCAAGGGATACACCGGCTCGACGGTTTTGAGTTTTTTTATCTCCTCGAGCCGGCCCACATGGTCCGGGTGGGTAATCTGAAGCCGCGCGCCGTAGGCCTCCAGCCGGCCACTGACGACACGCTCCTCTCCCTCTGGGAGGATCTTGGCCAGGTATTCCGGGCGGGCATGGAAGAACACCAGATCAAGGCGGCCTGTCTCGTCGCTGCAATATATGCGGTAGGGCTGACGGCGGCTGTGCGGTGCTTCGTGGCGGCCGACTCGCAGCACGATGGTTGCAATCCGGCCGGGCTCCGCCGCGGCGATCTTGGGCGCGTAGCGCCGGTCGATAATGCCGCTGGGCAGATGCCAACAAAGGTCCACCACATGTGGGCCCGCCAGGCTCTCGACAAGCTTGGCGTAGCGCGGGCCGATGCCCGGCAAGGTGGCTACCGGAGCAAATAAAGGAAACAGGATTTCCGGACGCACAGCTTTCCTCGGCGACCTCGCGATGATCCCGGGTGGGGATTTCTTATAGCGCGATCGCGCGACGTGACGCACCGAGTCTTACGGCCGGGCTAGGTTCCAAAGACGCGCTTCAGGATTTCCGTCGTGCGCTTGGCGGGATCTTTACGGATCGCCGCCTCTTCCTGGGCAACATAGAAAAAGATCCCTTCCAGGGCCTCGTCCACCACGTAACCGGTCAAATCGGCCTTGACGTCGGGAACCAAGGGGATCGACTCGTACTGCCCCATCATCTTGTCGTAAGCCGCGATTGCGCCGACCTCGGACAGGTTGCGGTCGATGATCGGCTCCATGCGCGTGCCCAAGGGCGCCGACATCTTGCTTTTGAAATATTGGGTCGCGGCGTCGTCCGGTCCCTCTAGGATGCCCTTGGCGTCGTCGAGGGACATTCCGGCGATGGAATCCAGAAACAAGGCTTTGGCCTCGGGCGCCGCCGCCTCGGCACCCCTGTTGAGGCGCAGCTCCAGGTCATCGGCCAAGTCGGACATGCCGACACGGCCAAGCGCCTTCTGCACGGTCTGCAAGGTGCCGGGCAGGGGGATGTGAATCTTGGGATCGCCGTTGAAGCCGTCGAGCGCGCCGAGCTGTGCCACCACCTTCTCGGTGCCGACCTTCAGGGCCTCGCGCAGGCCGGCCGTAATCTCCTCGCCGGACAATCCGCTTGGCGTCTCCTTCGGGTCCAAATTGCCAAGGCCGCCCAAGGCATCCTTGGCCTTATCAAGAAAACCAGCTTGGGCGGCCGATATTTTCAGGGGCACGGCGGCCAGACCGGCGGCCAGCGTTGCCAAAAAAACGCGTCGGGGTTGCATCATGGTCAAGCCGCCTTGTCGGTTGGAGGGGTGCCGCCCCGTGTCTTTCGGGGCGCCGCAACACCGGAAAACTCTATTTGTCTTGCCGGGGTTTGACAATCTCTCCGTGTACCATGGCGGGGGCCGCTGCCGGTGAGATCCTGCCTGGTAATAAGCGCAGTTCGAGCCTTTGCCACCTGACACGGGATCATCGAAGCTCTATATCCTAGCCTGGCGAATTTGACGAGATAGTGCGACCTATGATCGACGGCCTGGACACGCGGCGTAAGCGACTGCGTTATCGCTGCTGGCATCGCGGCATCAAAGAGTTGGACCTGCTTCTGGGCGGTTTCGCCGACCGGGAGCTTGCCGCTATGAGCGCGGCTGAGATGGACCGTTTCGAGGCGCTTCTCGAGGTGCCGGAGCCGGAGATCTATGCCTGGTTCACGGGACAGGCCGCCCCGCCGGCCGCGCACGATCACGAGATCACCCGTCGTTTGCTCGCATTCAAGTGTTTGCCGGGGACCCCTTGAGCGTTTCGGGTCTTCAATTGCCGGGACGGGGCCGCGTGCTGATCGCCAACGCGCCTGAGGGCCTCGACGCGCTCCTGATCGGTGGCTTCGTCGAGGCTGCGACAGCGAAAAGCCTTCTGCATGTGGCGCGCGACGAGGTCCGGATGATGCGCCAGATCGAGGCGATCCGCTTCTTCGCCCCGGCGCTCGAGGTTCTGGCCCTGCCGGCCTGGGATTGCTTGCCCTACGATCGGGTTGGCCCGCATCGCGACGTGCTGTCGCGCCGGATCGACACCCTGACCCGGCTTCTGGATCCGATACCCGAAGACGCGGCGGGGCGCGTGGTCGTGACCACAGTCAGCGCCCTTCTGCAACGGGTCCCGCCCCGCGCGTCCTTCGTCGGCAAGGCCCTGGAAGGCAGGGCCGGTGCGCCGTTCTCGCTCGAGGATTTGACCGCCTATCTGGGCCACAACGGCTACTTCCGGGCTGAGACGGTCGGTGAGCCGGGCGAGTACGCCCTGCGTGGCGGGATCGTCGATGTCTTTCCGCCGGGTGCGGACCAACCGTTGCGCTTGGATCTCTTCGGCGACGAACTGGAAAGCATCCGCACCTTCGATCCGCTCAGCCAGCGCACTAGCGGCACTTGTGAGTTCTTTCGTTTGAAACCGGTCAGCGAGATCGTGCTCGACGCCGGTTCGATCGAACGGTTCCGCACCGGCTATGTCGCTGACTTTGGGGCCGTGCGCGGCGACGATCCATTGTACGAGGCGGTCAGTGCCGGACGCTTGCACCCGGGAATGGAGCATTGGCTGCCACTATTCTTCGAGTCCCTCGAAACCTTGCCGGACTATCTGCCGGGGGCGGCGATTACCTTCGATCATCAGGCCGAGGCGGCGCGCGACGCCCGCCTGGAGCTGACCCGCGACTACTACGAGGCGCGCAAGAGCCTGCAGCGTTCGGCTGCCGCCGATGGCGCGATCTACAAACCGCTCGCGCCCGAACGCCTTTATCTGGACGCAGCCGAATGGGATGCGGTGCTCGACGGACGCTCGGTTGGAGTTTTTACCCCCTTCGCCGCGCCGGACGGTGTTCCCGGCGGGCCCGGTGTGCTTGACGCGCGGGGCCGGCGCGGCCGCGACTTCGCCGAAGCACGGGCCCAGGCCGACGGCAATGTGTTCGACGCGGTCGAGGCCCATATCGGGGCCGAACAGGCCGCCGGGCGCCGGGTTTATGTGGTGGGCACCAGCATCGGCGCGCGTGATCGCCTCGGCACTCTATTGAGCGAGCATGGCCTTCCCCAACCGGCATCGATCGAGACCTGGCGCCAGGCGCAAGCCCTCGCGCCCGGGATCGTGGGGCTAGTCACCCTGGGCCTGGACGCGGGTTTCGCGACCCCCGAGCTCAGCATCGTCACCGAGCAGGATATCCTGGGTGAACGGATCGTCCGGCCCGCCGCCAAGCGCCGCCGCTCCGAGAATTTCCTGACCGAGGTGTCCGCCCTGCAGGAGGGCGATTTGGTGGTGCATGCCGATCACGGCATCGGCCGCTACGACGGGCTGGTGACCATCGAGGTCGGCACGGCGCCCCACGATTGTTTGAAGGTGGTTTATCACGGCGGTGACCGGCTGTTCGTCCCAGTCGAGAACATCGAGGTGCTCTCACGCTTCGGCTCCGAGGACGCCAATGTCGATCTGGACCGTTTGGGCGGCGCTAACTGGCAGGCGCGCAAGGCGCGAGTTAAGCAACGGCTTAAGGACATCGCCGACAAGCTGATCAAGATCGCCGCCGCCCGGGCGACCCACGAGGCCGACGTGATTGCGCCGCCGGCCGGCCTTTACGACGAATTCGCCGCGCGGTTCCCCTATCCGGAAACCGAGGATCAACTGCGCGCCATCGAGGACACCCTAGCCGATCTTGCGTCCGGCCAACCCATGGACCGCCTGGTTTGCGGTGATGTCGGCTTCGGCAAGACCGAGGTTGCCCTGCGCGCCGCCTTCGTGACCGCCATGGCCGGCAAGCAGGCCGCCGTCGTGGTGCCGACCACGCTGCTCTGCCGGCAACACCACAAGACCTTCATGGAGCGCTTCGCTGGCCTGCCGATCAATATCGTGCAGTTGTCCCGCCTGGTTGGCGCCAAGGACTCGGCGGAAGCCAAGGCGGCCCTCGCCGCCGGCCAGGCCGACATCGTCATTGGCACCCACGCGCTTTTGGGAAAGGCGATCAAATTCCGCGATCTGGGCCTGTTGATTGTCGATGAGGAGCAGCATTTCGGCGTCAAACAGAAGGAGCGCCTCAAGGAATTGCGTGAAAACGTCCACGTCTTGACCCTGACCGCGACGCCGATCCCGCGCACTCTGCAGTTGGCCATGTCGGGTGTGAAGGAAATGAGCCTGATCGCCACCCCGCCGGTCGATCGCCTGGCGGTACGCACGTTCGTTTTGCCTTACGATCCAGTGGTGGTGCGCGAGGCGATCCAGCGCGAGAAGTTTCGCGGTGGGCAGATCTTCTACGTTTGCCCTCGGATCGAGGATCTGGACGGGATCGCGGAACGCCTGCGAAAATTGGTGCCGGAATGCAAGGTCGCGGTCGCCCATGGGCGCTTGGCGCCGAGCCAGCTCGAGGAGGTCATGACCGCCTTCTACGACGGGCGCTACGACATTCTGCTCTCGACCCAAATCGTCGAATCGGGCCTTGATATTCCGACCGCGAACACCATTGTGGTGCACCGCGCCGATATGTTCGGCCTGGCCCAGCTTTACCAACTGCGCGGGCGGATCGGCCGGTCCAAGGCGCGCGGCTATGCTTACCTCACCCTGCCGCCCGGGCGCCTCTTGAAGCCGGCGGCGGAAAAGCGCCTTGAGGTCATGCAGACCCTCGATACCCTGGGGGCCGGCTTTACCCTGGCTAGCCACGACATGGATATCCGCGGCGCCGGCAATCTGCTGGGCGAAGAGCAGTCCGGCCACATTCGCGAGGTCGGGATCGAGCTATACCAGCAGATGCTGGAGGAGGCGGTGGCGGTCGCACGCGGCGGCGGCCCGACCGCCGAGGCGGCGCCGGAGCCATTCTCACCGCAAATCAACGTCGGCAGTCCGGTCCTGATTCCCGATACCTTCGTGGCCGACCTGAACCTTCGCCTCGGCCTCTACCGACGCCTCTCGAACCTGGTCGACCGGAACGAGATCGAGGGCTTCGCGGCCGAGCTGATCGACCGCTTCGGGCCGCTTCCGGCAGAGGTTGAGAACCTGCTGCAGATCATGGCGATCAAGCGCCTGTGCCGCGACGCCGGGGTCGACAAGGTCGATGCTGGGCCCAAGGGCGCGGTGGTCTCCTTCTTCGAGAACCGCTTCGCCAAGCCGGAGGCCCTGGTCCATTTCATCGGCCGACAACGGGGCATGGTCAAGTTGCGCCCGGACCATAAGCTGGTCTTCCAGCGCGACTGGGACGACCCGCGAAAGCGGGTCACGGGTGTGCGCAAACTGATGGACGAGTTGGCCGGGCTAGCGGCCTAGTGGCGCTCAATCCAGTTTGAAGCCTTTGGCGCGGACGAAAGCGCCGAAGTTGGCGCGTTCCGGCTTGGCGTACTGCCGGGCCTTGTCTTCGGACCAGCCATAGTCCTCAGACGTGCCGAAGTCGGCTTCGCTGCGCTGGGTGCCGTACGGCTGCTCGGCGGTGCGGGCGCGGTCGTATGCCTCTATCGATGCTCCCTGACTCTCCTCGTCGAACATGTCGGTGTGCACCGTGGCGGCGAGCGGCAAGCGCATGGAGATGTCGGTTGCCGCAGCCGGCCAACCGAGCGCCAGCCCCGCGACCGGAAAGACGCGGTCGGGTAGGGCCAAGAGGTCGCTCACGGCCTGGGCCTCGTTGCGGATTGCGCTGATAGGGCAGGTTCCCAGGCCTACCGCCTCGGCGGCGGTCACCAGGGCGCCCAGGGCGATCGCGGCGTCTACTGTGGCGTTGAAGAAGGCATCCATATGGTTGTTGGCGAAGGGCCGCCCGCGCAGATCGTGCAGTAGCCTTTGGCGCGCGTGGTTGCCGCAAAACACCAGCAGAGCCGGGGCGCCGCCAATCCAGGCTTGGCTGCCGACCAAATCGTCGATCTTCTGGCGCTGGAAAGTATCGGAAACGATCACTATATCGCGCTGCTGCAAATCGCTCTTGCTGGGAGCGGAGAGGGCGACTGCACACAAAAGCTGGATCAAGCGCTGATCGACCGGCCTATTCGCGAAAGCCCGGCAGCTCGCGTGTCCGGCCATGCCGGCCAGGGTTTCGAGACCGGGAAGCTCGCCGGTATGAATTTCGCCCCCGTCCATAAAACGGGCTTTCAAGTCGCGGCGCAGCTTGCCCTGTGCCTGTGATGTCCTTGGCATCGCGCCTCAGACCTCAGCCTCTGCGCCGGCCTCTTTCTCTTCCTCCTGAAGCGCCAGATCGAATAGCTGATGCAGCACGTCCGGTGGATGGGCGCCGGCCAGCGCGTACTTGCCGTTGAAGATGAAGCAAGGCACCCCGTTGATCCCGGCCTTGCGGGCCTGGGCATCTTCCTCGCGGATGATTTCCGCCTCGGCGTCGCTGGCCAGAAAGGTGCGGGCCGCTTCCTGGTCCAGCCCGGCTTCGGCTGCGGCGGCGGTCAAGACCTCCAGATCGCCGATGTTCTCGCCGCGCAGGAAATAGGCTTTGAACAGGGCCTCGACGATCTCGTCCTGCCGGTCGTGCGTCCGGGCATAGCGGATCAGGCGGTGCGAGTTCACCGTGTTGGGCGTGCGCGCGATGCTATCGAAGGCAAAGGGAATCTCTTCCATTTCGCCGGCTGCGCGGACTTGGTCGTAGATCGCCTTGGCGTTCGAGGCGCCGCCGAACTTGGTTTCCAGGTAATGCCCCCGCTCCATGCCCTCGGCCGGCATGTCCGGGTTGAGCTGAAAGGCGCGCCAGCGCACCGTCAGTCCCATCTGGGGCCGCGCCTCTAAGGCCCGCTCGAGCCGCCGCTTGCCGATGTAGCACCAGGGGCAGACCGTGTCGGAGAAGATGTCTATTTCCATGGTTTTCCGTCCCTTGCCGGCACCGGGATGAGCCTCTGGGCTTGACCTATACTGGTCCCGCCGGGACCATAGCGCGAAACCGACGCTGGGCGTAAGCTCCCGCCGGTAAAATGTTGCTGATGAGGTGGGTTAGGCCATGACGGGACCCGATGGCGGGGCCGCCATCTTCGACCAGGACTTGGAGGCCACGGCCGCGAATTTCACGGCCCTGACGCCGATTACCTTCCTGCGCCGGGCTGCGGCGGTCTATCCGGACAAAACCGCCGTCATTCATGGCGAGGCGCGCTTTAGCTATCGCACCCTGTGGGCCCGCGCCCGGCGTCTGGCCTCGGCCCTGCGCGGGCGGGGTATTGGTCGGGGCGACACGGTCGCGATCATGGCGCCCAACATCCCGGCGATGCTGGAGGCGCACTATGGCGTCCCGCTGGCCGGCGCGGTTCTGAACTCGCTGAATTTCCGTCTCGATGCGGCCGGCATCGCCTTTATCCTGCAGCATGGCGAGGCCAAGGTCTTACTGACCGACCGAGAGTTTTCGCCCATCGTGCGTGCCGCCTTGGCCCGGGTGCAAAACCCGCCGCTCGTGATCGACATCGATGACGCCCTGGCGGAAGGGGGCGAGCTGATCGGCGAGATCGACTACGAGACCCTCCTGGAGGAGGGAGACCCCGAAGCCGATTTCGACGAGCCCAGAGACGAGTGGCAATCGATTTCGTTGCTCTACACCTCCGGCACCACCGGCAATCCCAAGGGCTGCGTCTATAGCCACCGGGGCGCCTATCTGAATGCGTTCGGCAACATGATCACCTTTGGGCTGGGCCGGGACGCGGTCTACCTCTGGACCTTGCCCATGTTCCATTGCGACGGCTGGACCTTCACCTGGGGCGTGACCGCGGCCTGCGCGACCCATGTTTGCCTGCGCAAGATTGAGCCCGGCGCTATTTACCGCCAGATCGCGGACCACGGCGTTACCCATATGTGCGGCGCCCCGGTGGTCCTGACCATGCTGGCGCACGCACCGGAGGCGGCCAAGGTTGTCTTTCCGCAAACCGTCGAGGTTGCGACCGGTGGCGCGGCGCCGCCCAGCGCGGTAATCGAGGCCATGGAGGCCGAGGGATTCCACGTCGCCCACCTCTATGGCCTGACCGAAAGCTACGGGCCGGCCACGGTCTGCGCCTGGCAGGACGAATGGGCCGGACTGGACCAGCAGGGACGTTCCGGCAAGATTGCTCGTCAAGGCGTGCGTTACTTGACCCTGGACCAAGCCTCGGTCGCCGACCCGGACACATTTGAGGAAGTCCCTTGGGACGGCCAGACCCTCGGCGAGTTGGTCTTGCGCGGCAACACCGTGATGAAAGGCTACCTGAAGAACCCCGGCGCCACCCAGGCAGCATTCCGCGAAGGGCGGTTTTGGAGCGGCGATTTGGCGGTGCGCCATCCGGACGGATATATCGAGGTCAAAGACCGTTCCAAGGATGTGATCATTTCCGGCGGCGAGAACATCTCCAGCTTGGAGGTCGAGGAAGTGCTGTACCGTCATCCCAAGGTCCTGGAGGCAGCGGTGGTTGCCCGGCCCGACGCGACCTGGGGCGAAACGCCCTGCGCTTTCGTGGCCCTAAAAGACGGCCAAGAGGCCGAGGCGGCGGAGATCATGACGTTCTGCCGTGAACGCATGGCCCGCTTCAAGGTGCCCAAGACGGTCATCTTCGGCCCCTTGCCCAAGACCTCGACCGGGAAGATCCAAAAGTTTGTGCTGCGGGATCAAACGAAAGACTTGAAGCCATGACCGAGCCAAGCGCGCCCTTCGATTTGAACGGCCAAGCGGCCATCGTCACCGGCGCATCGAGTGGTTTGGGCCGGCATTTCGCCATAACTTTGGCCCGCGCCGGGGCCAAGGTCGCCCTGGCCGCGCGGCGGGTCGACGAGTTGGCCGAGACCGCACGACGAATCGAATCCTTCGACGGCCGTGCTTTGCCGGTGGTGCTCGACGTCACCGACCCCAATTCCGTGCGAACCTGCGTCGGCGAAGCGGAAACCGAATTGGGCCCGATCTCGATCTTGGTCAATAACGCCGGCGTGGCCATCGACAAGCCGGCCCTGGACCAAGACGAGGCGGATTGGGACAATGTAGTCGATACCAACTTGAAAGGCGCCTGGCTTATGGCACAGGAAGTTGGCCGGCACATGGCGCGCCTGGGCCACGGCGGCTCAATCGTCAATATTGCGTCGGTTCTCGGCCTCGCCGGGACCGGCGGCGTCGCCGGCTACTGTGCTTCGAAGGGTGGCTTGATCAACCTGACCCGCGCGCTCGCGGTCGAATTGGCGCGCCACGACATCCGGGTCAACGCGCTCGCGCCCGGATATGTGGAGACTGAGATCAATCGCGATTTTCGGGCCAGCGAAGCCGGTGCCGCCCTGGTCAAACGCGTGCCCCAGCGCCGTTTCGCCAAGCCGGACGACCTGGACGGCGCCTTGCTGCTCCTCGCCTCGGGGGCTTCGCGGTATATGACCGGTAGCGTCGTTGTCGTGGATGGCGGCTTAAGCGCACGCGTGTGACCCAACGCTAAAAGGTAACCACTTAGATGGATTTCAATCTCCCCCCGGAAACCGAGGATCTGTGTCGGCGCATTCGCGCTTTCGTCGAGGCGCGAGTCATGCCGCTGGAGGCCGATCCGGACTCCTACGATGGGCACGAAAATATAAAGCTGGCGCTGCTCGATGACTTGCGCGGGGCAGTAAAGGCTCAGGGCCTTTGGGCGCCGCAAATGCCGGCGTCGCGCGGCGGGTTGGGTCTTTCGGTCGCCGGTATGGCCGCTTGCTACGAGGAGATGGGGCGCTCGATCTTTGGGCCCGCCGTGTTCAATTGCGCGGCCCCGGACGACGGCAACATGATCGCTCTCAATAAGGTTGCGAGCGAGGCGCAGAAGGAGAAATGGCTGCAGCCGATCGTCGACGGAAAGCTTCGCTCGACCTTCGCCATGACCGAGCCGGCTCCGGGCGCGGGCTCCGACCCCAATCTGATGCGCACCCGCGCGGTGCGCGATGGCGATGACTGGATCGTTAATGGCCGCAAGTGGTTCATCACCGGGGCCGGGGAGGCCGCGCACATCATACTGATCGCGCGCACCTCGGACGACTCGCGCAAGGGCCTGACCGCCTTCCTGGTGCACCGGGACACGCCGGGTTGGAAGATCGAACGGCGGATTCCGATCATGGGCCCGGAGGAGCACGGCGGGCACTGCGAAATCGAAATCGATAATCTGCGGATTCCCGGTGGCGACCGGCTGATGGAAATCGGCGATGGCCTCAAGGTCACCCAGATCCGTCTCGGTACGGCGCGCCTAACTCATTGCATGCGCTGGCTCGGCATGTCCAAGCGCGCCTTGGAGATCGCCGCGCCCTATGTTGCCGGGCGCGACAGCTTCGGCAGCAAGCTCAAGGACCACGAAGGCGTTCAATGGCTGCTGGGGCAGGCCGCCATGGACATCGAAATTGGGCGGATTTTGACCATGAAGGCAGCGGTCAAGTTGGACAGCGGCGACTTCGCTCGTAAAGAAGTCGCCATGGCCAAGATCCAGGTCGCCGATACCCTGCACAAAGCGGTCGATACGGCGATCCAGCTGTGCGGCGCCAAGGGCTATTCCAAGGATACGCCGCTGGAGTGGATGTACCGCTATGCCCGCCAGGCGCGGTTAGTCGACGGCGCTTCGGAAGTTCACAAGATGGTCTTGGCGCGAAGTTTCCTGGCCGAAGGTTTGGATTTCTGGAGTTGGCCGTGAGCGATGGCGAACGGGGCCAGCGCAAGGCGGCCCTAGCCGAGCGCCGTTTTGCCGAGGCCAAGCCCCTAATCGAAACCTTCCTTGCCGAACAGGCCGGAGCGGAAAAAGTGAGCTTGTTCGAAGTGCGCCCCTTGAGCGGCGGGGCGATCCAGGAGAACTGGTTGCTGGAGGCGGACTTCAGCGACGGCCCCTACGCTGGCCGGCAGGCGCTGGTTTTACGCAGCGACGCGCCCTCGGGGGTCGCGGTTAGCCTCACCCGGCCGCAGGAGTTTGCCCTGCTGAAAGTCGCCTACCAGGCCGGCGTGACCGCTCCGGAGCCCCTGTGGCTGTGTTCCGATACCGGAGTTCTGGGCCGGCCTTTTTATGTCATGCGCCGGGTCGCAGGCACGGCTATGGGCCGGCGCATTGTGAAGGACACAACCTTAGGCGGCGATCGCGCGGCGTTGGCGATGCGCTTGGGGCAGGAGCTGGCGCGGATTCACACCATTACCCCGCCCCACGCCGATCTTGGCTTCCTCGGCTCGCCAGCGGCCGACCCCGTGGCCGATGCGGTGGTCCGCTATCGCCGCCACCTGGACATCTTGGGTATGCCGTCGCCGGCGCTCGAATGGGGCCTCCGCTGGTGCGAAACCCATGCCCCGGCGACGGGTCCCATGGTCCTGTCCCATCAGGATTTCCGGACCGGCAATTACATGGTCGACGAGTCCGGTTTGACCGGCATTCTCGATTGGGAGTTTTGCGCCTGGGGCGATCCCTTGAGCGATATCGCCTGGTTTTGCGCCCGATGCTGGCGCTTTGGGCGGGACGATCTGGAGGCCGGAGGCATCGCGCCGCGCGCCGCCTTCTATGACGGTTATGAGCAAGCCTCGGGGCGCCGGATCGATCCGGAGGCCGTCGCCTTCTGGGAGGTCATGGCGCATGTCCGCTGGGCGGTCATTGCCCTGCAACAAGGCGAACGCACCCTAAGCGGCGGTGAGTTCTCCCTCGACCTGGCCCTGACCGGGCGGGTCTATCCGCCGGAGTTGGAACGCGACATTTTGGATATGACCGCCCCCGGGCATTGGCGCGATATCGCGGCGCACCGGCAACATGAGAGCCCGGCCAATGGGTGATCGGCCCAGCGGCGTGCGGCTGCTCGAATTGGCGCGCGAGACCTTGCTTGAGGACTTGTCGGCGCACTTGCCCGCCGAGCAGCGGTACATTGCGCGTTTGGTTGCCAACGCCATGGCCATCGCGGCCCGCGAGTTGAGGACCGGCGACGCACCGCAGGTTGCCGCCCGGGCCGCCCTGGAGACCCTGTTGGGCGAAGAACCGGACGAGGCCGAAGCGCTAAGCCTGGCCGAAACCTCGGACGAGGCCCTTCAGCGCCTGAACTGGCGCTTGACCGCCGAGATTAGGTCCGGCGGGCGCGACGCAGACCCCGAGGTTCACGAGCTGCTGCGCGAGACCGCGCTCGCGCGCCTGAAGATCGTCAATCCACGCGCCCTCGGGCGTGGCTCAGCGTCTGGCGGCGAATAGACCGCTGGCCGGCCTGCGATTCAGTGGGACCGGTCGATTTCATGGTAAACGCGCTCTTCACCTTAATTGCGAAAGGCTCAACGTCTTAGCGATCCCTTAGGCATTTGGGCCGATCCTGTAAGGGCGGAAAATCAGGTCAGGCGCGGAGCAACGGAGGGTCGGCCCATGGATGACCCACGCGACACCGAGAACTACGAAGCCATCTACGACGAGTCGTCTGGCACCGGTCTGCTCGGTGCGACTGTGCGTAATGCAGCCATCCTGATCGCCCTATGTCTGGGTTTGGTCTACATGATGTCCGGTATGGATTCCGACCAAAGTGGACCCGCCGTCGCGGGCGGGCCGGCTGCGGACACCGGGATACAGCAGGGCGTCCTCCCTGCGGACCAAGACCCGGACGACCTGACCCGGAGGGCCCAGTACATGGGCGACGAGTTGGTTGTATCCTCGGGCCCCCGTGGGCATTTCCTGGTCATGGCCGAGGTCAACGGCACGCCCGTGCGCTTTCTGGTCGATACCGGCGCATCGAGCGTAACCCTGACCGCCGAAGACGCTCAAAGGATCGGCTTGCCGGTTCACGCCCTCGATTACAGCCTGAGCTTTCATACGGCGAACGGGGAAATTAAGGCCGCGCCCGTAACCCTGCGGGACGTGCGCCTGGATCAGTTCGGAGTTTCGGACGTGGAAGCGACGGTAACCCGGGCCCCACTCAACATATCCCTTCTAGGCATGAGCTTTCTCAAGCGCCTGTCCGGCTACGAGGTTCGCCCCGAAGGGCTGATTATGCGGTTTTAATGGAGTGTTACGACGAGCCGTTCAAAAATTGACACAAAGACGCCACGGCCTAAAACCAAAAAGAACTAAAGTTTTCAATAAATTATCCGTAATGTCTTATGTAACCTGTTGTTGATTGTTTGCCGCTACATCATGGAGGGTAGTGGAGAGGATCTTCATGATCACTTTCGGTATCTGTCTAATATACTACGGCATTGCGCTGATCCTTTATCAGATGCACGGATGGCTGACCGCCGGCAACTGGACGCCGTTTCCGGTACGTCGCGCCTGGGAAGGTTTTTTCGGCTCGCCCAGCCTTTCGACTCCGGTCCTCGACGCCTTGATCGAATGGCTTCTCGCCTGGCCCCTCAGCCTCGCGCTGTTGACCAGCGGCGGTTGCGTGCTGGGCCTGGTCTTTGCTTTCAAGCGCACCATGCAGTGGCGGCGCGATCATATGCGCCGCAATTGGGTTATGAAACAATGCGGCATTGCCGGGTATAAGCCGTGGGCTATGCCGAAAATCATGCAAGACCTCGACGACCGTATGCGGGCCGAGAAGGTCTCCCAGGGCAAAGAATCCGGCTGATCCGGCGATGGGGGGCAGGGCAGGCCCGACGACCCCGGTTTCTCGAGGCCACGTCCTCCACTTCCCCAGGGCCTGTGAATCCGTTTATACTACGTCCGGGTGTCGCGGCAGACTGCCGAAAGTCCACTACCCTGCCGCGGCGTGGAAATCGCGTGACCCGGGCGGTTGATTGAACGCGGGGCCTTTTGGGGCCGCCCGGTTCGATGAGGAGAGGGCAAAGCGATGAAGGTCAGAACGATGCTCGCCGAGAAAGGTGACGCGGTCATAACCGTTTCATCCAACGCTAAGGTCGCCGAGGCGATCGAAACCCTGAAAACGAATAAGATTGGCGCACTCGTCGTTAGCGACGACGGCTCGAAGGTTCAGGGCATTCTCTCGGAGCGCGACGTGGTGCGCGGCTTGGTTGAGCATGGCGCGGGCCTCCTTGATATGCCGGTCGCCAACTTCATGACCGCGAGTGTCAGGACCTGCGGCTTGGGCGATGACATTCAGGACATCATGTCGCAAATGACTCTGAACCGAATTCGCCATGTTCCGGTGGTCGACGGCGATGCGTTGCGGGGCATGATCAGTATCGGCGACGTGGTGAAGAATCGGCTCGAGGAACTGGAGGCCGAAGCTTCGGCCTTGCGCGATTACGTCTCCGGCCGAACCTGAACCAAGTCGCGGCAGCCGCGCCGCCGCCGATACCGTCGTACAAAACTAAACGAGGATGTGTCGTGCTCATACTGATGGCCCGCCTGATCGCTCTACTCTTGGCTTGCTCCCTGGCCTTGGTGCCCTTGGAGGCCGCCGCCGATTCTTGGAAATCCACTAAGGCTAAATCGAAGGGCAAGTACGAGGAGCACTATCGGGCCGGCGACTGCACCTACAAGATTAAGGGCAACGCCAAGGGCCATAGCAAGAAGGTCAAATGCCGGCGTGGCGCCAGCTTCGGCGGTGGTCCGCCACCTTGGGCACCGGCCCACGGTTACCGCACGAACAAGAAAAAGAAGGATCGCCACTACACCCGAGAGCCCTATGTGCCGCCCTTCGACCTCAGCATCGGGAAGTGTAACCGCGCGGCATTGGGCGCGGCGATCGGGGGTGGCACTGGTGCCGTCCTCGGCTCGCAGATCGGCAGCGGCGATGGGCGCACCGCCGCGATTATCGGCGGCACTATCCTGGGCGTCCTGGTGGGCGGCAGCATTGGCCAAGCGATGGACAACATCGATCAGAACTGCGTTGGGCAAGTGCTCGAGCACGCGCCTGACGGCCAGGATATCATCTGGACCGACGCGCAATCGAACCAGCAATACCGGGTCGCCCCGGTACAGACGATTCAGACTGAGGACGGGCAGTACTGTCGCGAATACACCGCGACATCGACCGTCAGCGGCCAAGAGCAGGGGACCTACGGGACCGCCTGCCGTCAACCCGACGGCGCCTGGAAAATCCGTAGTTAGCTTGGGTTAGCCCCCCGGGGGTCGAGGCCCACGGAATCCGCTATTATCGGCCGTTTCGATCGGGCGGGGATGTCCGCCCGTGCCCCTCGTATTACAGCCATGAGCCCAAGGGACCCGGGAACGGCACCTCCGGTCCCGCTGTGTCCCGGTTTAGCCAAGGAGCGAGGGAAATGCGCGCAACGAAATGGATCATGGCCGTGCTGACGGCCGGCCTTGTCGCCGGAACCGCCGGAACCGCCTCGGCCGACGGCTGGCGCCACCACGGCGGCTATCACAGCCACAATCATGGCGGGCATGGAGCTCACAAGTACGTCTACGATGACGGCCATTGCCGCCACGTGATCAAGCGGCGCGGCCACCGCACCAAGGAGGTCGTGCGCTGTCGCCCCCATTCCTATGGTCATGCGGGCCCGGCTGTATGGCCTGGCCAGCGACGATACTGGGTGCCGCCCGCCGCGGCGATCCATACCGTTCAAGACAACCGTCCCGTGCAGCAAGGCGACACCATCGTCTGGAACCAGCCCGGCGCCGCGACGCCGACCCAAGTCCAGCCCGAGCCCGGACCCGACGGCCGCTACTGCCGGGAGTACCAAGGTAGCGCGACTGTCGGTGGCGAAGTCCGACAGGTCTATGGTCAGGCCTGCCGCCAAGCCGATGGTAACTGGGAAATTGTCCAATAGGAGTAAGGACGGAAAGTTTTGGCGGCTAGGGATCGGTATGTCGCACCGTTGAAAACCTCCGATCACCTGCAAAGGATCGGCTCGATTGAAGTGTTGCATTTCAGGCGCAACGACTGAGTCGATCGAAAAGGGGTAGAACATGAAGGCGGCTGTGTTTCATGAGTACGGTGGCGTGGACAAGCTGCTTTACGAAGATATCGACACACCGGAGCCCGGATTTGGCGAGGTCCTGAAGCTGGTGGCCGAAGGTAAGCTTGATCCCGTAATTCACTCGACCTGGCCGCTCAAGGACGTGCGCGAAGCGGCCTCGCTCGCCGCCGACCGGAAGTTCTTCGGCCAGATGGTACTAATCCCCTGAATAGCCGGGCGAATTTCCATGTGATTCCGTTTATTTGAGGAATCATAGCTGGCTTTCGCGGGCCACGCCGGATGAAGATGCGCAATATGTCTTCACGATAGCACTATGGCGGCTTAAGGAACGGAGCGGTCCTCCGAAACGGCCGGCTAGCTCTGGGAGGCGGTCTGCAGTGGCGGTTGCATCGACGCCGGCGGGCGGGGCAATTATGTGCCACGCATTCGGGAAACAAGTAGGCATCACCGATAAATGGATCCACTGACACAGGGCGCGTTGGGGGCGGCTCTGCCGCAGGCAACGCGCAATAAGACCCACGTCGGAATCGCTGGCATCCTTGGGTTCGTCGCCGGCATGGCGGCGGATGTGGATGTTCTCATCCGCTCCGAGGCCGACCCGCTGATGTTCCTCGAATATCATCGCCAGTTCACCCATTCGCTGATCTTCATACCGGTCGGCGGCTTGCTCTGCGCCCTGGCACTGCACTGGATTCTGGGTCGACGCTGGCAACTGACGTTTGCGGAGACCTTTCTTTTCTGCACGCTTGGCTACGCCACGCACCTAATGCTCGATACATCCACGTCCTACGGCACGATGCTGTTCTGGCCCTTCAGCAACGAGAGGTTTTCGTGGAGCATCGTTTCCATCGTCGACCCGCTGGTCACGGTACCGGTCGTGGTCTTGGTCGTCCTTGCCGGGCTCCGGCGACAACCGGCGCTGGCGCGCATCGCCCTCGCCTGGGCGGGTATCTATCTGGCGGTCGGCGCGCTGCAGCATCATGCGGCGCTGGCCATGGGCGGCGAGATCGCGGCATCCCGCGGGCATGCGCCGATCCGTCTCCAGGTGAAGCCGAGCTTCGGCAATATACTGGTTTGGAAAACGATCTACGAGACGCCGGATAAATTTTACGTGGATGCGGTGCGCGCGGGCGTCCTGCCGCGTGTGTTTACCGGCGTTTCGGTGCCGAAACTCGATCGCGGCCGTGACCTGCCGTGGCTCGATCCTGCCTCGCAGCAAGCCCGCGACCTCGAGCGTTTCGGCTGGTTCAGCGACGGATTCGTGGCGGAAGACCCGGAACACCCCAACCGGATCATCGATGTCAGGTACTCGTTCGTGCCGAACGACGTAAGTGCGCTCTGGTCGATAGAACTCGCGCCCGAAGCACCGCCGACGGCGCACGCGCGCTACCGAACCCACCGCGAATACGCCCGCGAAAGCCTGGGCAGGCTGTGGCGGATGGTGTCCGGTAGCTAACGCCAACGCACTTCGATATCGCGATGGCTTAACGCCGCGTATTCGAGTCGAACGGATGCGTTTTCACAAACAGCGCGATGCGGTGAGGAAAGGTAAAATCGTCGCGCAGTATCAGGCCTTGTCGTGCTTTGGCGCAAAAAGTGGCGGATGGGGTGTCCGCCTGATCCAAATCTCGTGCCGTCCGACACAGTCCAAAAGACATGATTTCTCAGATCGTTCCCGCTTTCCACAGTCCGGACCGAACTATTGACGTCCAGCGACATCCCACATAAATTGTGGAATGAAATGTGGGGTATTCGATGAAGCCGACAGGCCGCCATCCTGATCGAGCATTGTCTGCCACCAGGGTGCGCGGACTTACTGAGCCGGGTCGTTATGCGGACGGCAATGGCCTCTATTTGGTTGTCGATCCGTCAGGCGCGAAGCGGTGGATGCTGCGCACCGTCGTTCACGGGCGGCGCAGAGATATGGGCTTAGGTGGGCTTCAGCTTGTATCACTTGCCGAGGCAAGGGAGGCGGCTGCCCAATATCGGAAATTAGCGCGAAGCGGAGGCGATCCCCTTGCCGAGAAACGGAAGGCTCAGATCGCTGTCCCAACATTCCGCGAGGCTGCCCGAACGGTACATGCGGAACACCGGGCAGCATGGCGGAATGAGAAGCACGCTGCGCAATGGTTGCAATCTCTGACCCAGTACGCCTTTCCTCATTTGGGAGATCGCCGCGTTGACCTGATCGATACGCCCGATGTGCTGAAGGTCCTATCCCCGGTTTGGCTGACAAAGCCGGAAACGGCCCGTCGGCTTAAACAGCGAATTGGGACCATACTGGATTGGGCAAAGGCCCGCCGTTTCAGGGAAGGTGAAAATCCAATCGATGGCGTTTCCAAGGCCCTCCCGAAGCAGCCGGACCGGAAAAATCACTTTGCGGCCCTGCCGTATTCCGACGTTCCCCAATTTATCAAAAGCTTACGCGCTAGCGAAACCGGCGAGCCCACCAGACTGGCCTTTGAGTTTCTGATCTTGACCGCCGCACGGACGGGCGAAGTGTTAAATGCGGCATGGGACGAGATTGATTTCGATAGTTCCACTTGGACCGTTCCGGCGGGCCGGATGAAGGCCAATCAAGAGCACCGGGTTCCGCTATCCCTGCGCTGTATTGATATTCTGCGGCGGGCACGGGAGATCAACGCCGAAGGGGAGTTTGTTTTTCCTGGGCGGTCTCTCGACAAGCCGATGTCAAATATGGTCTTCCTGATGGCATTGCGCCGCCTGGGGTCGCCAATAACGGCTCACGGATTTCGGTCCGCCTTTCGCGACTGGGCGGCCGAGCGGACTAATTTCCCGCGTGAAGTCTGCGAACTGGCCCTGGCTCATAGTATCGGCAACAAAGTCGAGGCCGCTTATCGCCGTGGCGACTTATTCGAGAAAAGGCGCGAGTTGATGGCGACCTGGGCGGCATTTGCCACAACCGCGCGGGCCGAGGTTATTTCCATTAGAACCGCTTAAGGCCTGGCATCTCTCGGATATGGTCTCGCGCTATCAAGATCCAATCGAATATCTCGTAAACCGTAAATTTCCGCTTTTGAAAGCGGCCAGTTTTCCCCCATCCCTGACATTGTCGGGACGTGGCGGCGGGATGTCCTGCGAGCAACGGCAGGAAATCAAGAATCAAGCTAAACGATACGAGGAAGAGCTTTTGGCGCTGCCGAGCGCCGAACTAACTGCGCTTGTCGAGCAGGAGCAGAAAAAAGCCATCGAATTAGCGCAGCTAAGGCGAGACAGGGAAGAGCAAGAGCGCTTTTTCAATCAGCCATACGTCAATGCCGACTTCGTCCATTGGAGCAAGGCAGCGCACTGGACGCTCGACGAGGCTGTTGCTCTTTCCTTTGGCAAGGCACCGGAAAACGTGAAATGGGCCTCCGTTAAACCGCTCGTCCAAATCTCTGCATTCGCTGCACAATACGCGCGCATTCGCGATCTGACGCTTCGCGCAAAGGCCTGGAAGCAACTCTATGACCCCGTCCTGCCTACGATTTTCCTGGCTTGGGCAAAGCGGACCGATATTTCTTATCCGGCTGAACTTGAGAAGCAGTTGACCGCAAGAGGGCTCCAGGTTGCGGACTGGAAATCTCTATATGACGAACTCAAGAAAAAACACGACGATTATACGGCCGTTGCAAAAGCGTGTGTCGCGGAATTGAATGGCGATGTAGAACGGCTAACTCGGGAACTTACCGAATCGCGAGAGCGACAGGCGGAGCTTGCGCGAGCAATGGAGGCTAGCGCTGCCAACGAAAAACCGTTGGGGACAAGGGAGCGCGATACCCTCTTGAGGTTAATTATCGGGATGGCCGTTTCTGGCTATGGGTACAATCCCAGGGCAATCCGCAGCGACACCGTAACTGAAATTGTCAGCGATCTCGACAAGCAGGGTCTCCATCTCGATCCTGACACGGTGCGGAAATGGCTGCGAGTGGCAGCAGAATCGCTGCCACCGGAATCCGAAACAGACTAGAGCCTCCACTTAGGGCATCCCGTTCAAGTACGATGGCCGCAGAAAGACGTCTCTAGCGCAAAACTGTCAATGCAGGATTGATTCTGTCATGACCGTGCTTCCGAGGGCTGGTCAGTCCGGAAAGAGTTAGGACAGCTTTATGCGCAACTCCGGACGTAATCCGTGTTGCTTAGATACGGCAAGTTTTGACCCAACCCGGTCATTCGGTGATGGGAAATCAAGCTATAGAGGTGCCGAGGATCGACGGCGTTGCTCGTCCAATAGGCGGATCTTACGACGATTGGCGCAACGACGTGATTGCTGTCTCGAGTCCGGCCAGCGCCGCGGCAAGTCTTGAGCGCGTGCATGCGATGTTGAGCCGGGCAAAGCCGATCCCTTGCTCTCCAAAGGCCGGGCCGCGCGTGACCGCCCAACCGACCTCACCGCGCAGGAACGCGGTCAAATCCTCGGGAGACATCCCAAGGGCTCGGAAATTCAGCCAGACCAGGAAAGTACCTTCAGGTTCGATCAATGTGACTTCGGGCAGTTCCGCAAGTCGCTCCCGCAATAGAGACAGGTTCTCGCCAATGTACTTCAGCACCGCGTCGAACCAGGGGCCGCCGTCGCAGTACGCGGCCTCCATAGCGACGCTGGCGAAAGCGTTGTTCTTGTTGACGGTCAGCCGACTGTTCTCCGCCTGAAACGCCTTGCGACGCGCCTCATTGGCAATAATCGTGAAGGCCGAGCAACAGGAAGCGATGTTGAAGCTTTTGGCCGGCGAGAGGCAGGTGATGCTGTTCAGCGCCTCCTCTTCGCCGAGCGAGGCGAATGGCGTGTACGGGTGGCCGGGGAAGGTGATGTCGCCGTGGATCTCATCGGAGACGACGAGCACATCGTTATGGCTACAGATCCCGGCCAGCCTTCGAAGCTCATCGCGACTCCAAACCCGGCCCACCGGATTGTGCGGGTTACACAGGTAGAGCATCCTGACCCGAGGATCCGCGGCAAGTTGCTCCAGCCTGTCGAAATTCATTTCATACCGGCCGTCATTCTCGATCAGCGGGTTGGATACCAGGCGGCGGCGATTCTCCGAGATGATGTCGTAGAAATCGAAGAAAACCGGCGGCTGCACGATGATCCCGTCGTCTTCACCGGTGAAGAGCGAGGCCGCTATGGCGAGGCTGTTCAGCACGTTGGGCGCACGCAATATGTGCCTCTCTTCAACCTGCCAACCATGGCGGGACCGAAGCCAGCCTGTCAGAGCGGGCATGAGCCCGTCGGGCATGGTCTCGTAGCCGAAGACGCCATGCGCCAGCCGTTTCCGCATCGCGTCCAGCACCGCTGGCGGGGCTTTGAAATCCATGTCCGCCACCCCGGCAGGGAAGAGATGCTCACCATCCGTCCCCAGCACGATCCGGTGCGGCTTCAGCGCCGGGACTTCGCGGCGGTCGATCTCTTCGTCGAAGTCGAAGACGGGCGCGGACATGACGTTTCCTTGGGTTCAGGTGCTCGGTTCCTCGGCAAGGAACCAGTTGAAGAACCCGGTAGCGAGAGCGGCAGCCATCAATTGCACTGCGACGAAGGCCGCGACGTTGGCGGGGTTGATGCCCGCGAACGTGTCTGAGAACCCCCGGGCAATGGTCACTGCAGGGTTGGCGAAAGATGTGGACGAGGTAAACCAGTAGGCCGCAGTGATGTAGAGGCCAACGGCCATCGGCACAGCGTCAGGGCGCGCTTTCAGGCAGGCCATGATGGTGCCGACCAATCCAAACGTGGCGACGAACTCACCCACCCACTGGCCTAATCCGGTTCGCATGGTGGTGGAAGGATCAAACAGCGGATTGTCAAACATGATATGGGCGGCGAACACCCCCACGATGCCTCCGATCACCTGGGCCGCCACATAGAGGCAGGAAACCTGCACGCTGATCTCCTTTCTCAATGCAAAGCTCAGCGTCACGGCAGGATTGAAATGCGCGCCCGAGATCGGTCCGAAGATCGTGATCAGCACGACAAGGATTGCTCCGGTGGGAATGGTGTTGCCCAGAAGGGCGATGGCGACATTGCCGCCTGCGAGTCGCTCGGCCATGATGCCAGATCCCACGACCGTTGCCAGAAGGGAAAACGTGCCCAGCCATTCGGATATCAATCTGCGTCCCATCTTTGGTCCTTACGAGATCATTTCACCGTTCAAGAGTGCACAGAACCTGGCAGGGTCGACATTGCCGCCGGTCACAATCGTCGCGATCGCTTTGCCCTTGATGTCGATCCCGCCGCTCAGGACGGCGGCAATACCCACGGCGGCACCGGGCTCGACCACGATCTTGTAGTGATCGAAGGCGAATCGCATGGCCGCGCAGACCTCCTCATCGCTCGCAACCAGACCGCCTGCCAGGAGGTCGAGGTTGATCGGGAAGGTCACATCATTCGGGATCGGCGTCATGATCGCATCGCAGATGGTGCGTCGTCCCTTCGGGTTCGGGATAGGCTTGCCGGCCTTCAAAGAGCGGCGCGTGTCGTCGAAGAGCTCCGGCTCTGCCGCATAAACCTGCGTCTCTGGAGACAGCGCGTGCATGACGACGGCCGTGGAGGCCGTCAGCCCGCCGCCCCCGCAAGGTACCAGCACCGCGTCCAGACCGGCACCGAGTTCCTGCGCCTGCTCGTGCGTTTCGAGCGCCACGGTGCCGGCTCCGGCCAGAACGTGGGGGTCTGCGCTCGGGGGCACGACGATCCGGCCAGTCCGGGCCCTCAGCTGCTCGACCACGTCATCGCTGCTCTCGCTGTCCCGCTCAAACGTTGCAATTTCGGCCCCGAGCGCACGAGCCGCGGCCATCTTCGCGGGCGGCACGTCGCTGGGCATAACGATCAGTGCAGATGAACCCAGAAGCTGCGCGGCCAAGGCAACACCCAGCGCATGGTTGCCCGAGGAATAGGTGATCGCCCCGCGTGCCCGCTCGGCCTCGCTCAACTGCCGGATGCAGTTATAGGCGCCACGGATCTTGAACGCCCCGGTGCGTTGGGCGCATTCCGCCTTGATCAGAAGGCGGCCGCCGAGCGCTGCGTTGACGTCCGCGTTCTCCAGAAGAGGCGTGCGGGAGACGATGTCACGGAGCGCGCCTGCGGCCTCAGCGACGTCACCGAGCGTGACCGGGTGCCTTGCCGCTCGGCCTGTTTCCGTCATCAGGAAATCGCATCGGCGGCGATTTGATAGACCGCATCCCCGCGCTCAACCTGTCCCAGAGCGCGTATGCTAAGGACTATACCCTCATGTGGCGAGGGCACCAGGTCAGGCTCCTGCCAGGGCGTATCGGGATGGTGGATCGCGCCGACAATCTCGTCTTTCGCGACAGGATCGCCAATTCCCTTGAAGGGTTCGAACAGCCCATTGTGATAGGCGTAGACCGATCCCTTTGCATTCAGTTCCCGCGTACCATGCGCCTCGTCCGGCCGGTAGCCCGGCAGCATGTCCAGGGAATGCAGGATCCGGCGCAGCCCGCGTTCGGTCCGGTGCAGGATATCCGGCACGACCGGACCGCCACCGCCTAGCTCTGCCATGATCGAAACGACGCCCTTGCGATTTGCTGCCGCCATGGCCGTGCGGGCGGTCGAGGTCCGGCCGCCGCCGCCGGTGAAGAGCCAGGCATAAGGCAGGTCGAAGGCCGTCTGCAGCGCCTCGAGCTTTGCGCCCTCTTTCGGCGAATGCCCCCGTCCGCGTAGGAGCGTCGGCGGGTAGGTAAGCGATGTGCCCCCCGAATGCAGATCGATCGCGTAGTCTGAGATCGGCATTAGCGTCTCTTCGATGTAGTGCGCGATCATTTCGGTCGCTGTGCCGCGGGCATCCCCGGGGAAGGTGCGGTTGAGATTGCCCGTGTCGATAGGGGACTCCCGCAACCCCGCCTGCGCCGCGGGGAAATTCGCCATGGTCAGGATGATGATTCGGCCGCGGATCTCTTCCGGTGAAATCTCGCGGACAAGTTTGGTCAGCGCAATCTGGCCTTCATATTCATCCCCGTGAATGCCGGACATGAACAGAACCGTCGGCCCTTCTCCATTCCCAATCACCACGATGGGCATCGGAATCCAGCCATAGGCAGAGCGGTGCACCGAATGCGGCACTCGCAGGAATCCGGTCTGCTTGCCCTGAATGTCGAAATCGACTTCGGCGGTGATTAAAGTCTCGGCCATCGAACCGAACCGGGTCTCAGCCGCATCCGGCGCCACACGAGGAGATCTCAACAGCGCCTTCGAGATCGTTGATCACGCCATGGGTCCAGCAATCATCGGCGCCTGCGGCTTCACGCGTCGTCAAGGCAAAGACATAAGCGATTTCGGCATCTGTGGCCCCTGCGGCCCTCGCGCCCTTGAAATGCTTGCGGACGCAAGGGGCAGATCGGGCCTTGATGGACAGGGCAAAGCGCAGGAGTTCATCGGTTTTGAGGTCGAACGGTCGATTCTTGTTCAGAACCTCATCCACCTGATTCAATGCCGCGCCAAACTCGCCAAATGCGTCGCTCAAAATACCCATATCGCCCTCCCGATGATGATTTCTCCTCATTTCGGCACTTGCCGAATTATCAGGTGGGTTATACGGCCGCTGGGGCCTTGTCAAGTTTCGGTAATTCGGGCAATAACGAATTGTGAATCAGAACTTAGCCATAGACGCCTTCGCTGCTCTCGCCCAGTCATCCCGCATGACGATATTCCGCCTGCTTGTCCGCGCAGGTCCAGAGGGCCTGAAGGTCGGAGAAATCTCGCGCAGGCTGGACATTGTGCCCTCGACGCTGTCGGGTCATCTGTCGGTACTGAAAAGCGCCGGCCTCCTGGCGGCTACGAGGAAGCAACGGGAAATCCACTATGCCGCGGATCTGAACGTCGTAAATGACCTAATCGGCTTCCTGCTGGCGGATTGCTGCGATGGTCGCCTGGAGAACTGCTCCGAAATACTATCCCTTCTCGAGACAGGATAATCGTACCCGGATGCTCTCAACTCGAGTTAGTGCTTCGTGCAAGCAATTGCCATCCTTCCAAACCGCGACGAACGGCGACGCTCTCACAATTTGAAACTCAAGGATGCAAAGCTGACACGACCGATTTTGGCACATCCCGACTGTTCCGAGCTGGGGTCAGCCACGGCAGCGCTACCTTCAACACCGGAAGTCAGGGCCGGAATGTCAGCTTTCTGTTTGGTCGTGTCAGTTTAACCCCTTACTGCGGACCTTCGGCGCTGGCGGTTCGGATGGCGAGGTATGACCCTAAGCGGTCATATCGATCATCCCGTTGGTTGGTCAAGTCTGGGATGGCAAAGTAGGCATGTAGAGAAGATATTGGCCACACCCAAGTTAAACCATGGCACTGTGGGCGCGTGCCAAATCGACATCGCTTCGTTCCAGGACGTCTTGACTGACCGCCCGTCTCAGCCGTAGCGACCCTCGATATAGTCGGCAGTCTCCTTATGGACCGGGGTCACGAGTATGCCCGCAGTCTCTCAATGCTCATTGATCTTGCTCATCAGCATGAAAATGCGTTCGTTGATCGCCCTACTTGCCTGAGCCATCTCGTGGGTGACGATCAGGATCCTGCATCCGCATAGGCTAGGACGCCTCCGTAAGACCGTGCTCCTTCTTCCACCACCTGATCAGCCCATGCTTGTGATCGGCCATCGCGTTCACAGACTGTGCCATGAGGTCGACTTCGTCACGGCTGCCAGGCCGTGTCGCGATCCGCTCCGTGGGGTCCTCATCGGCCAGGCGGCCGAGCAAACCCATCATGCGATGCAAGGGCCGCGTGATCTGGCGTGTGATCACCACGGCGAAAAGGATGCCCAGCGCCGTCGCGGCCAGCACGATCCAGAACATGTACCTCGCATTGGCCAGCGTCGAAGCCTCGATCCTCGCCGTCATCTCGGTCTCCAGCCGATCGACCGCGTCGACTTTGCTTTTTACGATAGGCGCGATCCGACCGACCGCCTCACGCATCTCGCTCGACAGCCGGTCGATTCGATCGTTCTGTTCAACGAGCGCGAGGAAATCCCTGCGATATCGATCCAGCAAGACCGTAAGCCTGGATTTGTCCTCTTGCGAAATGTTGGATCCTTCGACCTGTTCGGTGATGCGTCGCCATTCTTGCAGCGCCATATCGACATACTGCTTGTCGTTTCTGAGCAGGTAGTCCTTCTCGCGGCGTCGAAGTTGAAGGATATTGGTCTCCATGTCGGGGATATAGTGCGCCTGCAGGATGGCTTCGATCCGGTGCGCGGCCTGGCGAAACGGCCCTTTTCCGCCCTGAATGTCCTCCTGCGCCAAGACCTTTTGACTATACGCCTCGAAACTTCGCTTATAGGTACCGACTTCTCTGAGGAGCGAAGCCTTGATGTCCGGCGCCAAGCCCGAGTCCTCGACGTCCTGTCGGAGCTCCGCAAGGAGAGCCAAGACCTGGTTCCGATAAACCTCTTCCCGTCTCAGGCCGAGATCTTTTTCTCTCCGGCGTACTTGCAGCAGTTGCAGGTAGGGGCCGCTGACCTTGAACTCTCCGGCCAGATCTTCCAGCTCGTGGACCGCATCACGGAAGGCTCCTTGGAGGCCAGAATTGTGATCCAGCCCCTTCGTGCGC
>JAJFGO010000099.1 GCA_021776095.1 Kiloniellaceae bacterium
TCGATCGGTTCGATGCGCGCTAGAACGGTCTCGTTAGCGGCAACCGGATCGCCAACCTCGGCGTCGATCCGCAAGGCACGGCCGGAAACCGGGGCCGACAGCACGTAGACGTCCTTGACCCGGGTTTCGCCCTCCTCGTCCACGGTGACGACCAGTGGACCGCGCGCGGCGGCAACCAAATCCACCGGCACGCTTTGGGGCCGGAAGGCAAAAAACAGGCCGACGAGCAGCGCGCCAAGCAACACCGCCCAAAATGCCAACCGCCGCATGGTGTTCGACATGCCGCTCCTACTCCCGCGTTTTGAGAACAGCGATCAGATCCAGGTGATCGACCCGCAGGCGAACCAAGGCCGCCGTCACGACCGCCGCCGCCAGCCCAAAGAGGACCGCAAAGCCGTATGTGGAAGGTGCCAGGATCAGCGGCACCCGGAACAATTCCGTATCGAAGGCATTGGTCATGACCCAGGCCAAGCCATATCCGGCCAGGCACCCCAGCGGCATGGCCAGCAGGGTCAGGATCGCAACCTCGCCCAGGAGGATATACGACACCTCCCCCCGACTGAACCCCAGGACCCGGAGGGTGGCCAGGTCGCGGCCGCGCTCCGACAATGCGATGCGGGCGCTGTTGTACGTGGTCCCGACCGCCAGGGTGGCGGCGAAGCCGGAGAAGAAGGAGACGAAGATCAAGAGCATCTCGCCCATGGTCTCGTCGAAGGTGTCGATGGCGGCCTGGCGCAGCGCCAGGCCCGAAACCTCGGGCGTTTCCTTCACCGCCCGGAAAAACGCCGGCTTGTCCAGCGGATCGATCAGGAGGTGGGCGCCGTTCACCGCCGGACGCTCCCGCATCATGCGGCCGAGCGCGCCGATCTCCATGTAGACCGGCGTGCCGATATAGGTTTCGAACAGGTCCAGGATCGGCACCTCCCGGATCGGACGGTGGTCCTCCAGAACCTCGACCCTGATCATGTCGCCCCGGCCGACGCCCAAAACTTCGGCCAGCTTGGTCGACATGACCAAACCGCCGGGCGGCACGCTGAGCGGACGTTCGGCGGCATCGTAAACCAGGTTCAGGTTCGGAACTTGGGGAACGCCCTCGATCGAGACCCGTTTGTGCCGGGTGCCGGCGCGCAAACGGGCCGCGACCGAGCGGAACGGCTCGGCCGACAGAACCCCGGGCAGCCGGGCGATATCGCGCACGATCTCGCGCGATTGCGGCTCCGCCAGGGCCAGTGAAACGTCCTGGCGCTGGGCCTGCATGAAATGAACGTCGATCATGCGGTCGATGGCGTCCAGCCACTGCAGGGCCGTGATCATGACCGCCACCGACATGGCGATGCCGGCCGCGGTCATGAACGAGCGCAGCGGCCAGCGCAGGGCTTGGCGCAAGATGATCCGGGTCGGCTGGTCCAACCAGTGGCCCGGCATGCGGCTGACCCAAGTCCGCCGATAGGCCGGCGGCGCCGGCGGGCGCATGGCCTCGGCCGGCGGCAGCGCGGCCGCGCGGCGCACAGCGCCAAGGCCGCCAAGCAAGGCAATCGCCAGACTGAGCAAAGCGACGCTGACGAAAACCGCGGTGCTCGGCCGATAGAGGAGAAAGGGAAAATCGAAATTCTCGGCGTACAGCCGGGTGTTGAGGCGGCCGAGCCAGAACCCGGCGGCCCAGCCGATCGCGATGCCCAGTCCGCTCATGGCGCCGACCATTTTCATGTAGTGCCGGGCGACCGCCCAGTTGGTGTAGCCAAAGGCCTTCAGCAGGCCGATCTCCTCGCGTTCCGTCGCGATCAGACGGGCCATTACCATATTGGTCAGGAAGGCGGCGACGGTCAGGAAGATGCTCGGCAGGATCCCCGACATGGTGCGAAGCTGCTCGATCTCGTTCATGAGAAACCAATTGGAGATCTGATCGGCCCGCTCGACCGCGCCGATCCCGCCGTAACGGGCCAGGATGCGGTCGAGCCGGTCGATCACCTCCTGCGGCCGGGTGCCGCGCAACAGCGACAAGGCGACGTCGTTGAAGGCGCCGTCCAGGTCGAAAGCGGCGGCCAGGGACTCGCGCCCCATCCAAAGGACGGCGAATCGCTTGTCGTCGGGCATTAGGGCGCCCCGCCCGATGGCATAGACGAACTCCGGCGACAAGGCGATGCCGACCACGGTCAGGCGCCGCAAGTGCCCGTTCAAAATCGCCTCGAGCGAATCGCCGGGGGCAAGACCGTGGGCCAAGGCGAAGGATTCGCGGACCACGACCTCGTCCGGCCGCCCCGGCGCGACCATGCGCCCGGCGCGCAAGTGCAGGCGGTTCAGCAGCGGGGCGCCGCGTTCGGGAATCGAGACGATGAAGCCCAGCACCGGCTCCTCGAAGCCGTCAATATCCAGGATCGCCGACTGGGCGATGCGGGTCTCGACGCTCTGGACGCCAGGAATTTCGGCGATCCGCCCGGACAGGTGCTCAGGCGCGCGCTTAACCGTGGCGAAGACATCGGCGAAGCGATAGCGCTCGTAATAGGCCCGGGCGGTCTCGTCGAGCGATTCCATGGTGCTCAAGGACATGATCATCACCGCAATGCCGGAGGCGATGACCAGGGCAACCGCGATAATTTGCCCGCGCAGGCGCCAAAGGTCGCGCATCAGCTTGCGGTTCAGGGCGTTCATCTGGAGCGTTACCACGTGATCTCCCGGGCCGGACGCTTGTGCGCATTCACACGCACTTGCGCGATGCGGCCGTCGGCGAAGGAAACCACACGATCCGCCATGTCCGAGATACCCGCATTGTGCGTGATCAAGGCGGTGGTGGCGCCAAGCTCCTTATTGACCCGCTCGATCGCCTCCAGCACGCGAACGCCTGTCTGGCTATCCAAGGCACCGGTCGGTTCGTCGCACAAAAGAATTTGCGGGCGCTTGGCGATCGCGCGGGCGATGGCCACGCGTTGCTGCTCGCCGCCGGAAAGCTGCGCCGGGAAATGGTTCCGTCGATCGCCTAGTCCGACCAGGTCCAGCGCCTCGCCGGGCGCCATGGGGTCGTCGGCGATCTCAGTCACCAAGGCGACGTTTTCTTCGGCGGTCAGGCTGGGAATCAAGTTATAGAACTGAAACACGAAGCCGACGTGGTCGCGGCGATAGCGGGTCAAGGCCGCGTCGTCGCAGGCCGTCAGGTCGAGCTGGCCGAAATGCACGTCGCCCGAGGTTGGCTGGTCCAGGCCCCCCAAAATGTTGAGCAACGTCGACTTGCCGCTGCCCGAGGCCCCAACCAACACGATCAGTTCCGAAACGATCAGATCCAGATCGACCCCGCGCAGGGCATGAACCTCCATGGTCCCGCTGCGATAGACCTTGGTGACACCGCGCGCGTGCAAGGCCGGGGTCGACGCCGCTGTCCTCGCGGTGGCGCCAGGGGACGTATTTCCAGTCATCGGATTGCTGGGCCCGAAATCGTTTCAAGAGGACTTGCCGTCACCCGACCCCTTTGTCATTGCCCTGGATCAAGTCCAAAGGCGGCCCCGGGGCCAGGCCATTCCCTTCAGGCTTGAAGCGCTCTGGGTCTCGATCCCGCTTCGGGATCGGCAACGGACAAACCCTGGACTCACCCCCCGGCCGCAAGGGTCCGGTACAGCTCCGGCCGGCGCTGGGTCATCAGCGGATAGCGATCGCGGACCTCTTGAATGAAATCCAAATCGATGAAGGCGGTGACGCAATCCTCCGTGTCCGAGGCCGTGGCGACGATCACGCCCCAGGGATCGACGATCATGCTGCGCCCGACGAAACCGATACCCGATTTGGGCTCCACGCCATATTGGCCGGAGGCGACCACGAAGGCTTGGTTCTCGGTCGCCCGGGCGCGCAGGAAGAACTCCCAGTGATCGAACCGCGGACTGAGGAAAGCCGAGGCGCAAACCAAAATCTCGGCCCCGTTCAGCGCCATTTCCCGGTAGACCTCGGGAAAGCGCAGATCGGAACAAACCGAAAGGCCGATCCGCGCCAAGTTCGTGCCATAGACGTCCAGGTTTCCGCCCGGGGAGACTGCGTCGGATTCCCGGATGCCGCCCTTGATATCGGTCCGGTTCGGCGCGTCGAATAGGTGGGTCTTGCGATAGACGCCGATAATCTCGCCTTGGGGCGAGATCAGGGGCACGGAGTTATAGTAATGCCCGTCGTCGCCGCGCTCGTACATGGAGCCGGCGACGAACATGCCATAGCGCCGCGCCTTATCCGCCAGCATCTCTGTGGTCGGGCCCGGAAACGGCTCGGCGAGCTTCTCGTGCAGGCCCTTTTCGCTGAAGCCCAGGCCGGTCCACAATTCCGGCAGCACCACCAAGTCCGAACCGCGCGCGCCGGCAACGTCGAGCCAGCCGGCCATCTTGTCCACGGTGGCCGCCTTTTCGCCATCCACCGCGGTGATCTGAACCGCCGAAACCGTGAGTTGCCGCTTTTCGTCCACTGCCCGCCTCCTGCCTGTCCGTCGCGCCTTGGGCGCATACTAGAGCAGACGCCGCCCAATGGAAATTGACCCAGGACAAGCGCGCGGTCGCCGCACGGGCGAGCGGTTAGGCCGAGTCAGCCCCGTAGTACAGGGTCACCACATGCTTGGCCTCGGCGAAGAACAGCCAACGCTCGATCAAGAGGCCGAGCATGCCGGATAGCGCCGCCAGGACGGTGAGAACGCTCGCCGCCAAGCCCCCGTTCAGGGCAACCACCGCGAGACAAAGCAGCAGCGGGACGATGAAGCCGGCGAGTATGGCGTAGACCCGCAGCTTTTCCGCGTGTTTGCGGGCGATCTGGAAGCCCATCTCGCGCTGGACGTAATTGGCCTCGGTGTGCGCGCTTTCCCACGGACGGACTTGGCCCAGGCGCCCCAGCCCGGTCGCGTGGCCGGGATTGCGCAGCAGTTTCGCGGTGTCGATGCTGTGCCAATACCCGAACTTCGCCACCAGGGCGGTCAGCAAGGTCGCGATCGCCAGCCAGGTGAAAAACGTCCGGCCCTCGCCGAAGGCCTGGAGCAGGGCGTTGAACCATAGGGCACCGGACGCCATGCCCAGCAGAATGTAGACCGGCGTGACCCAGTCGTTGTGCCACTGGCTGATGGTCTTCAGGGACTGGTAGATCATCCCGGTGCAATAGAGCGTCAGCAGCGCCCCGGCCGCGCTTAGGATGCCGAGCGCCGCCCACACCCCCGTGGTCCGGCCGAGAAACACCCAGCCAAGCGCGAAGAGACCGGCCGGCAGGTAGGTAAACAGGGCCATGACACCCTCGCGCGACAACCAAGAGCTACGCCATTGACTGATCGCCCGCCAGGCCCGCTCCGGATGGCCCAGGTGCAAGGTCGAGGACAAAAGGCCCGCCGTCACCAAGCCGAAGGACACCACAAACCCGACCGCGCCCAGCCAGGGCGCCGCCGGGATCACACCGGCCGCGCCGAACAGGCCGAGCAGGATCAACAGGCCGTAACCCGCGCCGGAAAGGGTTGTGAACAGAAGGACCGAATAAGCCGGATGCATTGGGTCTACGCGCCTCCCGCCCCTAGCGCGTCAAGACGCGGTCGAGCCAACGGAATATGCCGTCGCCCTCGGCCGCGCCGCCCGTCGCTTCGACCGGCGCCAAGGCCGCCGGCGTGTCTTCCGCGCCCACGCGCCGCTCGCGCGGCGGCAGGTATTTGTTCACCGGGCGGTAGCCAAGGCCCGGCATGAGGTCGACGCCGCCGCGTTCGCGCACCAGTGTGGACACCGCGCTTTGCGGATCGCCCAAATCGCCGAAGTGGCGCGCGCCGGTCGGACAGGCCCGCACACAGGCCGGTTGGCGATCCTCAGGCTCGAAGGTCTCGTTGTAGATACGATCGACGCACAGGGTGCACTTCTTCATCACGCCGTGGTCTTCGTCGTATTCGCGCGCGCCGTAGGGACAGGCCCAGGAGCACAGCTTGCAACCGATGCAGGTATCCGGATTGACCAGGACGATGCCGTCCTCGGCACGTTTGTAGGACGCGCCGGTCGGGCAAACGGTGACACAGGCCGGCTCCTCGCAGTGCAGGCACGAGCGCGGGAAATTGACCGTCATGCCGCCTGAACCGGCGGTTCCGGGGCTCACCTCATAGCTGTGAATTCGGTTGAGCCAAACGCCGGTTGCCCCTGCGCCGTAGGGATTATTATCGGTCAGCGGCGCGGCGTGCCCAGTGGTGTTCCATTCCTTGCAGCTGACCGCGCAGGCCTGACAGCCGACACAGGTATCCAGGTCGATGACCAGACCCAGCTTCTTACCGGTGGTGTTTTCGGGCAGGCTGGTCATGAGCGTCCCCCGCCCCCGGCCTTGTTCAGGAACTGCTTGCCGAAGCGCGAAATCTTCGGGGTGCCCGGCAAGCCCGGCAAGCGCTCCAAGGTGGCCAGCACCGGCTCGCTGCGCTCCGCCTCGCCCGCGCCGATCCGCTCGACCTTGACCCGCAAATCGTACCAGGCCGCCTGGCCGGTCACCGGATCGCTGTTGGAATAACGATAGCCGCCCTCGCGTTCCGGCAAGAGCTCGGAAATCAGGTGATTGAGCAAGAAGCCCTTGGTCGCCTCCGACGAATCCGGGTCCAGGTTCCAGGCCCCGGCCCGCTTGCCGATGGCGTTCCAGGTCCACACGGTGTTCGCATTGACCCCGTCCATCAGCCGCACCTGGCCCTTCACCTTGCCGTGCGTGCTGGTCACCCAAACCCAATCGTCCTCGCCGATGCCCAGGCCGGTCGCCGTCTCCCGGTTCATATACAGGCGGTTGGCGCCATGGATCTGACGCAGCCAGGCATTTTGCGAGCCCCAGGAATGGTACATGGCCATGGGCCGCTGAGTGACCGCATGCAGCGGGAACTCGTCGGTCTCGACGCCGGCGTCCTCCAGAGGCGCATACCAGATCGGCAGCGGATCGAAGTAGGTCTCGATCCGTTCCCGGTCGCGCGCCGGCGGCTGGCGCTCGCCGTGGCCCCGGGCGGCCAGGCGGAATTTCTGCAGGTGCTCGGAATAAATCTGCATGACGATCTGGTCGGCGTGACCGATCAGACCGAAGGAGACGGCCCAGTCCAAATATTCCTTGTTGGCGTGACGGAAGTACCGTTGCGATTCCGGCAGCTTCATGTGCCAGAAACACTCGTTCTCGATGTACTTTTCCAGTTGCTTGGGGTTCGGTGCGCCGCGCCCGTGAGACTCGCCGTTTTCGCCGCGCCAGCCCGCCAGGGGGCCGATGCCGGGCGCGCGCTCGTGGTTCACCAGGTAGTCCGCATAACCGCCGGGATACTTCGCGCCGCCGCCCTCGGCCGTGAAACCGGGCAATCCGATGCGCGCGCCCAGGTCTATCAGGGCATCCTGGAACGGCCGCACGTCGCGGTCCGGCGCCACGACCGGCTGGCGGATCGAATCCCCGGGCCCGTCGGCCTCGCAGATCGGCCGGTCGAGCAGCGAGATGCAATCCCAGCGCTCCAGATAGGTCGTGTCCGGCAGGATCAGATCGGCGTAGGGCACCGTCTCGGAAAAGTAGGCATCTGAATAGATGATCTTGGGGATTACGTAATCGCCGGTTTCCGGGTCGGTCTCGGTCAGGGATTTGAGCACGCTGGAAACGCTCATGGAGGAGTTCCAGCCCATGTTCGCCATGTACATGAACAGAACGTCGATCCCATAGGGGTCGCGTTTCGCCGCGTTGGTGATGACCATGTGCATGAGACCGTGGGCGGCGATCGGTGCCTCCCAGGAATAGGCCTTGTCGATCCGCCGCGGCGTGCCGTCGGGATCGATCAGCAGATCCTGCGGCCCGGTCGGGAAGCCCAGGGGCGGCCCGCCCAGCGGCTTGCCCGGCGCGACCTGCTCCGCGTGACCGGCGGGCTTGAGTCCGGGCGGGACCGGTTTGGGAAACGGCGGCTTGTAGCGGAACCCGCCAGGGCAATCGATGCTGCCGAGCAAGAGCTGCAAGAGGTGGATCGCCCGGCAAGTGTGAAACCCGTTGGAGTGGGCCGAGATACCGCGCATGGCGTGCATGGCGACCGGCCGGCCGATCATCTTGTCCTGGCGGCGCCCGGCCCAATCGGTCCAGGGAATGTCGAGCACGATTTCCTGTTCGAAGGCCGCCTCGGCCAACTCGGCGGCGATGCGCTTGATGGTCGCGGCGGGAATGCCGACCTGTTCGGCCACCGCGTCCGGCGCATAGCGCGAGTCCGAATAGCGCGCGACCAGATGGTTCAAAGACGGCACCGCCTTGCGGCCGTCGGGCAAGGTGAATTCGCCACTCATGGCCGGTGTGATATCCGGCAGCAAGGCATTGACGGGGGCACCGGTCTCCCGGTCCCAAGCCAGGGGATTGCCCTCACCGTCGCGTGCGAACAGGCCGTCGTCGGCAGCGCCCGGGTCGACGATCGTCAGCCAGGGTGCGTTGGTGTAGCGGACCAGATAATCGAGATCGACCTTGCCCGCGTTCAGCAATTCGTGGATCAGCGCGAATACGAACAGGCCGTCGGTGCCCGGGCGGATGCCAACCCACTCGTCGGCGATGGCGGAATAGCCACTGCGTATCGGATTGACCGAGACGAACTTGGCGCCCCGCTGCTTGAGCTTGCCCAGGCCGATCTTGATTGGGTTGGAATCGTGGTCCTCGGCGACCCCGAACATCAGGAAATAGCGGGTGTTGGACCAGTCCGGCTCGCCGAATTCCCAGAACGAGCCGCCGATGGTGTAAAGCCCGGCGGCGGCCATGTTGACCGAGCAGAAGCCGCCGTGGGCGGCGTAGTTCGGCGTTCCGAATTGGCTTGCCCACCAACCGGTTAGGGCCTGACTTTGATCTCGTCCGGTAAAGAAGGCGAGCTTGCGCGGATCGCGTTCGCGCACGTCCTTGAGCCAGCCGGCCGCGGTCGAGAGTGCCTCGTCCCAGGAAATCTCCTTGAATTCGCCGCTGCCGCGCGGGCCGACCCGCTTCAGCGGGCTGCGCAGGCGGGCCGGGGAATAGTGCTGCATGATCCCGGCCGAGCCCTTGGCGCACAGCACGCCGCGATTGACCGGGTGATTGCGATTGCCCTCGATGTAGCGGACCGTGCCGTCCTTCAGATGGACCTTAATGCCGCAGCGGCAGGCGCACATGTAACAGGTCGTGAATTTGACCTCGTCCGCGATGTTCGGCGAGGTCTCGACTTGCGGCTCGCCAGATGCGCGGCGCTCGGCCATTCCTTGGCTCTCCAATATGACTGGAAAATCCGGCAGGCGTTCGGGGGAACGAATCCGCCGCTCCATTGGCCCCAATATGCCGGAACTAGACCGCTTCTAACAACCGCCGGAGGGTGCTGGCCCCAACGAATCCTTTTCTTTGGCGCCAGTTCACGCTGCGATCGTCAAAACCCCTTAACCCATCGGGCTGACCAAATAGAGCCAGGGCAACATGGTCGCCATGGCCGCCAAGGTCGTGACCGTGATCAAGCGGGCCATGAGGTCGGCGTCGCCGCCAAGCTGCGCGGTCATGACATAGGCCGAGGTGGCCGCCGGCACCGAGGCGCAGACGACCCCGACCAGGGTCGCCTGGCCGTCCAACGCGAGGACCCGCGCCAAGGCCAGAAAGACCGCCGGCAGAATGACCAGCTTGAGGGCACAGGTCGCGGCCATGATGCGCGGATCGGCGAACAGGCGCGCGGGCTCCAAGGCGGCACCGACCGACAGCAGGGCGACACCGACCGCCGCCGAGCCGACGAAGGACAGGGGCGCGCCGATCAGGGCCGGCATGGGTGCGCCGCTCAGGTTCCAAAGAACGCCGAGCACGGAAGCCAGGATCAAGGGATTGCCGGCCAGGGACCGCAGGAAGTGCGCGGGGCTCATCTTGGAGCCGCGGGCCCGCGCGCCATAGCGGATCAGAACCACGACCGCGAGGAAATTGACCAGGACAATCATGAAGGCCAGCGCCAGGCTGGCCATGGCCAGTCCGCCCGGCCCGATCAGGCTGCCGGTCACGCCCAGGATGACGTAGGAATTCATGCGGGTCGCACCCTGAAACAGGCTGGCGAAGGCCGGGCCGTCGAGGCCCAGGGGCCGGCGCAGGGCGAAGCCGGCGGCCCCGGTCACGAGGATCGCGGCCAGGATCGCGGTGATCAGGCGCCCGGCCGCTTCGGGTGCGAGCGGCGTGGTGGCCAGGGAATGCACCAGCAGCGCCGGAAACAGGACGAAATAGGCCAGGCGCTCCAGCCCGGTCCAGACCACCCGGTCCGGCAACAGCAAGCGCCGCAGGGCATAGCCGAGCAGAATGGTCACGAAAACGGACAGCAAGGATTCGGCGATGAGGATCATGGTGACGGCGACGGGCTAAATCAGCTCGTCCTTGCGCTCGTCGGTTTCGCCGTAGCGGTGCAAGGCCGGCGGCTTCAGGCCCTCGTAAAGGCGGTCCAGGTTCTTCGCGACCTCCGCGTTGGCGCGCTCGAACAGGCTGTTGCCGGCAAGGTCGCTCTCGACCAGGAAGGGCCCGAAGTTCTCGACCTCGAAAACCCACATGGCCTGGGCGATGCCCAGGTCTTCCAGCCAATGGGCCGCCGCCACCCGCTTGATGCCGCGGCCCAGCAGCGCGCCGGTGCCATAGCCGACCGTGGTCAGGTAAACCGCGCCCTGGGGCACGAAGTGCTTGCGGTAGGCCTCGCTGGTCATACCGCCCTTGCCGATGATGATCTTGCAGCCGGAGACCTCGAACCAGCGGTCGAGCCACTTGGCGAAGCGGAAGGACGCGGTCGCCGTCACCGCGCCGACATTATAGCTGCCGTCGTCCCGCACGGCGGCGGCGGGCGAGCAGTGGAAATTCACGTTGCCGACCTGGGCCGGATCGACCGGCAGTTCGACGCCTTCGTCGACGACGCGCTTATAGACTCCTTCCCGGCCGGTGTAGACGACGCCGTCCAGATAGACCACATCGCCCAGCCGCAGGCCCGCGATGTCCGCCGCCGTGACCGGGGTTTTCAGGCGGAGCGTGCGCCGCTTTTCTGAACCGTCTGCCATTCCACCGTCTCCCGGCGCATGTAAGGGGTGAACCATTGCGGATCGCTCCGGTAGGCGACCGTGCCGTCGGCGTGGACCCGGGCCGTCGCCCGGCGCGACGACAGGCAAAAGGCATGCACGCTCATGGGCATGCCGCCGGTGTGGGTGTAGCCGACCTCGATGTGGCAATCGACCACCATGGAACTGCCGACAAAGCCCATGGCGCCCATGCCGATGCTGTTGCCCAGATCCTTGAGTTCCATTTCCAGCTCCGCGACGCGCGGGTCCGGGTTGCGGTCGCCGACGCTGCGCAGGCAAGCCGCCTGCTTGCCCAAGGTCATGCAAATATCTTTGGAGCCGCCCAGGCCGATCCCGACGATGGCCGGCTGGCAGGCTAGGCCGCGCTTGCCGAAGGCGATCAGGGTATCCAGGGTAAAGCGCTTGATACCGTCAATCCCATCGCCCGGAAACAACATGCGGTAGTCGGTCCCGAACAATCCACCCTTATGTACGGTGGTCAAATCGACCCAATCGGCGTCAGGCTCGAAACTGTACTCGATCTCCGGCGCGTTGATGCCGACGTTGTTATTGTGATCCGTTCGCCACAGGGGATGAACGCGGTTGGGCCGCAGCGGCACCTCGTGGGTCGCGGTGGCGGTGGCCCGGCGCAAAGCGGCTTCCAGCGCGACTGGGCCGCCATCGACCCGCGCCTCGTTGCCGAACTTCACGTACCAGCGCGGCACCCCGGTATCGGCGCACATGGCGCGGCGATCTTCCTTGGCCGCCTCGTAATTCTCCAACATGGCGCGCAAGACGAAGGCGGACAGGTCGCCCTCCTCCGTGTCCGCCATGGCCTTGACCCCGGCCAGGTAGTCGTCCGGAATCTCGATCGCCGCCTTGGCCATGAGCTGCTCGGCCACGCCTTGCAATGCTTGCGTCGGAATCATGGATCCGATCCTAAACTGGCGTCGTCCCGCGACAGGCTCAGGACGAGGACTCATACATAACCCTCATGTTGAGCCTGTCGAAGCATGAAGACAAGACACCACCGGCCTGGACCTAGGTTGGCATCACCGCCGCCGGCGCGCCCGCGTCGCCCTCGATCAGGGAGTCGCCGGGCTTTACGATGGTGAATTCGACCGGCATCTGCTCGACCGCCAGTGTGCCGTCGCGCCGCCGCGCCTGGGTAAAGGACGAACCTTCCAGGTCGCCGGGTTCCGGAAAATCCTCGCGGAAGTGGGCGCCGCGCGAATTTTCTCGGGCCAGGGCGGCGCGGGCGATGACCTCGCCGACCTCGATCAGGCTGCGCAGGTTGAGCCAGTCGTGCCAGGTCAGGTTGAAGACCCGGTCCTGGTCCGCTAGGCCGGTTTGCAGGAGTTCGGCGTTCAATTCGCTCAGACGGGCGATACCGCGCCCTAAGCCTTCGGCGGTGCGCATCACCCCGACATCCTCCCACATGACGTCCAGCAGGCGTTCGCGCAGGACGTTGAGGTCGCCGGCCGGCCGGCCGAAGGGATGGTTGGCCCGGGCGACTTCCGCCTCGATCAAGGCCTCGTCGGGATCGCGCAGGGAATCGCGCGCCGCGGCCTCCGCCATGACTTCGCCGGCGATGCCGCCGAAGACGGTCGAGTTGGCGACGCCGTTGCCGCCCAAACGATTGGCCCCGTGCATACCGCCGGCGTCCTCCCCGGCAACGAACAGGCCGGGCAGCGCCGTGCGTGTGTCGCTGTCGCAGACCAGGCCGCCCATGAAATAGTGCGCGGTCGGCACCACCTCGACCAAACCGCCGGCCAGGTCGAAGCCGCAATCCGCGCAGCGCTCGACCATGCCCTTGAAGGCCCGGCGTACCTTGTCCGGCCCCAGGTGGTTCATCTGGATAAACAGGCCGCCGTTTTCGGTGGTTTTGCCCTTGCGCATCTCGGCGTACATGGCGCGGCTGACCACGTCGCGGGTCGCGCGCTCGCCCTGGGGGTCGTAGTCGAGCATGAAGCGCCGTCGTTCGCCGTCCAGAAGATACCCCCCGGCGCCGCGCAGGCCCTCCTCCAACACCGTGCCGGTCATGCGCGTCTCCGCGCCGGCCAGCAGGCCGGTCGGGTGGAACTGCACCATCTCCATATCGCGCAACGGCAGGCCCAGGCGCAGGGCCATGGCCAGGCCGTCCATGGACTTGTCGCCGGATGGCGTGTGATAGCGGTACATGGTCGGCCCGCCGCCGGTCGCCAACAGCACCGCCTTGGCGCGCACGAAGCGGAACGCGCCGGCGCGCATATCGACCAGCAGAACCCCGGCAAGCGCCGCGCCGTCCGCGGTCGGAATCAGGGCCAGGGCCCGGTGTTCCTCCAAGCGCTCGACCGGCCGGGCCCAGACTTGCTCCATCAGGCGGTTGATGATCTCGATCCCGGTCAGGTCGCCCTTGTGCACCGTGCGGTCGAAGCTTTGCCCGGCGAAGGCCTTGCCGTGCAGGGTGCCGTCGGGCTTGCGGTCGAAAAAGCAGCCGATCTCGTTCTCCAACTCGCGCACCCGCTCGACCGCGGTTGTGCACAGGCGCCAGGCGAGCGCCTGATTGGGCAGCCACTTGCCGCCGACGATGGTGTCCATGAAATGACGCTCGACCGAATCGCCGGGCAGAAGCGCGACGTTGTAGCCGCCCTGAACCATGCGGGTACAGCCGGACTTGCCGATCAAACCCTTGACCGCGACCGTGACCCGCAGGTCCGGATTGGTCTGGCACGCGTGCAAGGCCGCGAACAAGCCGGCACCGCCGCTGCCCAGGATTAAAATATCCGTATCGTACCGATATAGCATCGGCTCATATCACGTTGAACATAAAGATAAATGCGAAGACGAGCGAGACACTGCCAGCGAGCGCGGCCAGGGTCGCCTGGCCGTCGCGCCAGGGCAGGAATTCCAAAGCCAGCAGGCGAAGTCCGCCGAGCAGGTGGAGCGCCAGCAAGAAGACCAAACCCATTTCGGCCAGCTTCACCGGCCCGGACTCGGTCCAGGCCAGAACGCCGTCCAGGGCCGCGTCCCCGTTCAAGGCGCTGCCCAGGACCAGGAAATGTAAGGGTAGGAAACAGGCCAGCCCCAAGCCCGACACACGATGCAGGGCGAAGGCCCACCAAAGGGGCTGGTTCCGATGCGGGTGGGTCATAGCACCACCGCCGCGACCGCGCGGGCGCCCAGGACAATCAAAGACAAGCCGAAGCACGTCGCGGATGCCTCCAGACCCCAGCCGCGCCAGCGCAGAAATTCCGCCGCCACGCTGCGCATGCCGATCGCGGCATGGATCGCGGCGGCCACCACGAAGATGCCGTAGAAACAGCCCCAACCAAGGCTGCCACGGGTCCGCCCCAGGATCTCGGCAGCGGACAGGCCATCCTGCACCGCAAAGACGATCAACGCGAGATGGACCAGCACCAGCGGCGCGAGCACAAAGGCGGTGAGCCGCTGCGCCACATAGAGGTAAGAGCTCCACACCGCCTAGAGGTCCCCACTCAGGGCCGCCCGGAAAACCGCGCGTTTCAGGCCCGCGATGGCGGCGGTCGGGTTTAACGCCTTGGGGCAATGGGCCACGCAGCCTTGCAGGCTGTGGCAATTGTGACACCCGGCATCGCCGGCCACGGCCGCCAGCCTGGCCTCCTGCCCTGCATCGCGCGTGTCGTTCTGCAGGGTCCAGGCCCGGTTCAACGCAGCCGGGCCCAGGTAGTCGGGCTTCCAGGCGACGACATCGCAGGCCGCATAGCAGACCGCGCAGTTGATGCACTCGATGCCGGCGTCGATGGCCACACGCGCCGGCGTATCCGGCGCAAGTTGCACAACCTCGTCGTGGCGCGTGGTCCGCCCCTCGAAGCGGCCGCGAGCGGCCTGCCACTTCTCGAAGAAGACCGTCATGTCGCAGGCCAGGTCCTTGATAACCGGCAAGTTGCGCAGGGGCTCGATGGTCAAGTGGCGCTCGACGGCGACCTTGGCAACGTGGGTCCGGCAGGTCCAGCGCGGCTTGCCGTTGACCGTCATGGCGCAAGATCCGCACATGCCGACCCGGCAGGCAAAACGGTAGGCCAGGGCCGGATCCCGGTGCCGTTGCACCCAGGTCACCACGTCGAGCACGGTCTGATTGGCGCGCAGGGGCACCTCGAACGCCGCCAAGCGGCCATCCGTGCCGCCCTTCCAGATTTCCACGGCGAGCGTGTCATCCGCCCGGTTCATCCCTGGTTCGGCCTCCCGCTGTTTGGCTCGCCCATCGGCCAGCCGATTGACCCGGGCCCCGCCCGTTAGCGAGTCGCCTTTCGCCCCTTAAAGCGTTGCGCCACCAATATACCGGCCACGACCAAGACCGCACCCAAAACCTGCCCCAGGCTGGGCAATATTCCCATGACCGTGAGTACGGCCAGGGTTACGGCCGGAATTAGGTTGAGGAACAAGCTGGCCCGCGGCAGACCGAGGCGCGCCACGCCACGGTTCCAGAAGATGACCGCGATCACGATGACGCCGTAGGCCAAGAGCGCCATGAGCGAAACGTCCAGCGCGGTGACCGCGTGCCAAGCGCCAAAGGTCTGACCGCCCAGGATGGCGATCCCATAGATGACCACCAAGACCAGGCTGGAGGCGGTCGAGGTCCGGGCAGTGATCCGCAGCGCGGAGCTGCCGGGCATCCAGCGCTGCACCATGACCGAATACCAGCTCCAACAAACCATCGCGATCACGATCAGCGGCTCGCCGCCGCCCGATCCGACCGGCACGTTCGAACTCGACTCATTCAGCATGGCCAGCATGGCGCCCGGAACAACGAGGGCGATGCCGAAGTAAAGGCCCCGGTCGGGCACGCTGCCCTGAACCATCCAGCCAACCAAGCTGGCAATGATCGGCATGCACGCAACGAAGACCACCGCCGTGGCCGGGTTACTGTGGGCCACGCCCATGGTGAAAAACGTCGCGAAACCGGCCATGGCCGTGCCCAGAACCATGAGCCGCCAGGGCGCGACGACGGCGGCGGGCGCCCCCGGCCGCTCCAGCACTAGCAACAAGATCCAGAACAATGGCAGAGCCGCCACATAGCGGATCATGGCCAGGAAGTACGGGTCCCAGCGCGCGCTGAGCACCGCGATCGCGGGCACCGTCGAGCCCCAGATCACAACCGTCACCAGGAGACCTAGAACCCCGGACCAGCGCGCCGCCCCGCCCTCCCCGGCTCCAGCCGCCGACCGGGCACGGGCGCCGCGATCCGATGGTTCGGTGGTCATGAAACCGCGCTTTCTTCGTTGTTGAAGACCGGGTCTGTGCGTGTGCTACGCCATAAACCGCTCAACCAGTCCGAGCACCACTAAATAGCGGCCGGTCTTGGAAATTGAGACCAACACGAAAAAGACCGCGAAAGGAACCCGCAAAATTCCGGCGACAAAGGTCAGGGGGTCGCCCAAGATCGGGGTCCAGGCCAGGAGCAGGCTCCACACGCCCCATTTATTGAACACGCGGCTGGCCCGGTCCAACTGCGGCTGGGTCACCGGGAACCAGCGCCGATCCTGAAAATGGAGCAGATAGCGCCCCAGAGCCCAATTTACGACCGAGCCTAGCGTATTGCCGAGGCTCGCCACGGCGAAAAGCCACAGCATGTCGTAGTCGCCGGTCGCGGCCAGGCCCGCGAGCGCCGCCTCGGAAACCACCGGCAGAAAGGTCGCGGCCAGGAACGCGGTGAGAAATAAGCTGGCATAAACTTCGAGAGCCAAGAAACCATCCGCGTGGGCGTTACAATTCACTGACCGGCCTTCGGGTCATGTGTTCTCGATTCCGGGTGGCTTGGCAAGGTGCCGCGGGCATATATGATGCGGGCCGGTCCCAAGGGCCCTGGGCCGCCCCCTGAACGCGGGAGGCCGCGGGCCGCCTTCGCAACCTCGAGAAAAAGGGGCAGGCATGCGCCGCTCTAACCTATTTGTAGCCTTCGCGGCCGTGGTGGCGGTGGCCATAGCCGGCGTCGCCGCCTGGGTCCTCACGCCCATGCCGGGGGCGCAAAAATCGGCTTTCACCGCATCGACACCGTCCGGATCCGCGATCCAAGTCGGCGGGCCCTTTGAGATGACCGCGCACACCGGCGAAACGGTCACGGACAAGTCCTTCGGCGACAAAACGCTGCTGGTTTTCTTCGGCTACACGTTTTGCCCGGACGTGTGCCCGACCACGCTCAACCGGGTCGCCCTGGCCTTGGACGAGTTGGGCCCCGACGCGGCCTCGGTGCAGCCGCTCTTCATTACCATAGATCCGGCGCGCGATACGCAGGAGGTCCTGGCCGACTACGCCGCCGCCTTCCACCCGGACATCCTAGGCCTGCGCGGCACCCCGGAGGAGACCGCCCGGGTCGCCAAGGCCTACCGGGCCTATTTCGCCAAGGCCGAGACCGAGGACGCCGATCCCGAACACTACCTGATGGACCATTCGGTCTTGATTTATCTCATGGCACCCGAGGGCAAGTTTCTGACCATGTTCTCCCATACTGCGGAACCGGAGGATATCGCGGCCGGTATTCGCAAACACCTAGGCAAAGAAACAAGCTGACCGGAGACGAAGACCCCATGAGAGTCCTTTTGAGTGCCGCCGCATTTTTGATCGCCAGCGTGTTCGGCCCAGCCGCCGCCGAAGACGTCATGGCCGGAAGCCTGATGCTGCATCAACCCTGGGCCCGAGCCTCGATCGGCCAGGCCAAGGCCGGGGCCGCCTATCTGACCATCGCCAACGAGGGCAGCGAGCCGGACCGCCTGCTGGCCGCCGAAACACCGGCCGCCAAGGTGGCGCAGCTCCATACCCACCTCATGAAGGATGGGATCATGAAAATGCGCCGAGTCGAGGCGGTCGAGATCTCGCCGGGCGAACCGGTGGTATTCCGACCCGGCGGCCTGCACATCATGATGATGGGCCTGAAGGCGCCGTTGCGCGAGGGCGAGAGCTTTCCCGTGACCCTGACCTTCGAAAAGGCCGGCCGGGTCGAAATTTCGGTCACGATCGAAGCGCCGACCGCCTTGCAGCCGGCCATGCCCGGCGACCACGTGCACGGGTCTTGACGGAAACGGTACCCAACCGTGTCAGCGCAGGCGATCGATGATCGCGTAGAGCGCGTCCAGGTTGGCGGCGCCGAGCTTGCGGCTGCGCTCCGGCGACCAGCCTTCCGCCGCATGGGGCGTGTCCGAGGTGTCGTTGAACGGCATTTCCAAGGTCATGGAAAGGCAGCCGAAAGCCTCGGCAACGTACTTGCCGCACATCCGGGTGTTCCCCTTCCCGGGCCCAGGATCGAAGTCGCCGCGCTCGACTTGAAAGTCGGGGCTGACCCGCCTGAGCGCCTGCTTATAACACTGCAGCAAGTCGCCCAGCCGATCGCTCCAACTGGGGATTCCCTGAGGCCCGATCAGGAAATTAAAATTCCTGACCTCGTCGCCGTGCACGTCGAGGCAGAAATCGACCCCGGTCTCCTTCATCTTTTGCCGCACCAGGAACACTTCCGGGCTGCGCTCCATGCTGGGCTCGAGCCATTGGCGGTTTAGATCGGTGCCCAGGGCATTGCCGCGCAGGTGGCCGCGGCGGCTGCCGTCCGGGTTCATGTTCGGCACCACATAGAAGACCGCCTTGGCGAGCAACTCGCGGGCCATGGGATCGTCTTCGTCCAGCAGGCGGCCGAGAAAACCTTCCATCCACCATTCCGCCATCGCCTCCCCGGCGTGTTGCCGGGCGATCACCCAGCAACTCCGTTTTCCGTCGCCGGCATCGCCAATGCGCAGAAGGTCCATGTCCTGACCGTCCAGGGTCGAGCCCAGCACGCTCGGCCGAACGCGCGGCGAGCCCTGCGCTTCCGCGATCAGGTCCGCGTGGCGCTCCATGGAATAGGGCGCGAAGTACGCGAAGTAGATGGAATCGCTGTCCGGGGTGTGGCGGATCGTGACGGTCTGGCCATCGTAATCGGTCTCGACCCGGAACCAGGTGTCCCGGTCCTGGGAGGCGACCGCCCGGTAACCGCGCCAACCTTCCGCATAGGACGCCGCGCCGGCGTTGGTCAGCTTAATCCGGCAGTCCCGGCCCGCCGCGCCGGTCAGGCGGAAGTAGAACCATTGATAAAAGTCGGCGTTGTTGTCCTTCTTGATCTCGAGGCGGATATCGGCCGGATCGTCGCACGCGAGGCACGCAATATTGCCGCCGTCGAAACTGCTGCTGATAATCATCTGGGGCCTCCAGGGGCGCCGCGGCTCGCGCCGCGTGGTATTTCAGTTTGACATCCGATGCGCTGAGAACGCAATGCGGATGCGAATGTCGGCTCAGCAGATGAAAGCGGCCGCCGTTCCCGTTCGGTGAGAGAGCCCGAGTATAGCCAACATCAGAAGTTATGATGGCACATCGGCCAGATGCAGATCGTTTGGCTGCCCGAACGTCGTCGTGTCAAAATTGAAGCAGTTGTCGGGCGTCTGACCGGGCGGCGGGCATATCAAATGACAGGAAACCGCAACCGGCCGGAAGACTGCTCCAGCACCAATGCCTCTGTGACCGGACGAGTTTGCAGGACTTCGACGAGTTCGTTCTCGGATAGGGAATCGTCGATCTCCTCGGTCCAGACTTTTAGATGCGTCAAGAGGTAGTCGCCGAAAGCCGTCATCATCGCCACGTCGGCGGCATCGCGTCCGCGCACCATGAGGATGCGTCCGATGCGCGGCGTGTTGTGTCGGGCATCGAAGGCGTACCAACGTCCTTCCAGGAAGACTTCGCTCCACGCGCAGAAATCGCCGGCGCCTTCCGCTTTGGCGCCGATGTCGCTGAGATAGCCGCTCGCGTAGCGTGCCGGGAAGTTCATCGCGCGGCACAGGGCGATGAACAAATGGGCGAAGTCGCGACACACGCCCGTACCCTCCCGATACACGTCGACCGCGGTCTTCGTCGGCCGCCCGAACCGGTACCCGAAGATGACGTGATTTTGCACCCAGTTCGAGATCGCCTGCACCCGGGCCCATCCGGGTGGCGTGGCGCCGAATAAATCCCAGGCTCTCTCAACGAACTCATCGCTTTCGCAATACCGGCTGGCGGTCAAATAGGTGAGCGTCTCGACGGGGAGATCCATGATCTCGTGCTGACGCGCATTCCAGTCGAATTCGTCCGGCTCGCCCGTGTCCTCCACGATGCAGTCGGACCACAGAGTTGTTGCACCGGCCGGCGCGTGGAGACGAGCCCATCGGTTCCCGAACACGTCCGCATATTCCTCCACGGTCGCCTCGGGCTCCGTCCGAATATGGTCCGATCCGATCATCCGACGATTGTTCGAGGGATGCGGGTACAGCGCCAGGAGCATGGGCGTTAGGTTCGGGCAGTCGACGGCGATCTCGAACCCAATGCGAATGAGTATTGTCCGCTCCTTTCCTTGCCCCAAGTGAGGTCGGACGAACGCCTGCGCAGGCATCCGGTCGCGTAGGGTCACCGAAGCCGATAGCGGCCGGCGTGTGCCCCGACGACCTTATCATCTTCACAAGATTGGAGATACACGCGTCAACGCCTCCACTCGTGATCGTATTTGGTTGGGATTTCCAATGGGCACGCTCAACGCCCCTCAACTCCTGTTCTAAGCAGGTTTGACGCTCCGACTGAAATGACGGCTTCGGGTCAAGAGCGGAGATGCCGATAGCCCCGCGCCAATGTTGGCTGTTGGGCGTAAAGCCGACGTGATCCGCTAAGAAGCGGACATTCAGGGCGTTGGTTTGGCGGGATTCAAAATTGAGACACTACCCCGCGCCGCATCATGAAATCTTGAAGTTGGCGAAGAAGTCGTTGCCCTTGTTGTCGATCACGATGAAGGCGGGAAAGTCTTCGACCTCGATCCGCCAAATCGCCTCCATGCCGAATTCAGGATAGGCGATGTTTTCGACCTTCTTGATGCAATCCTGCGCCAAGCGCGCGCCCGGCCCGCCGATCGAGGCCAGATAGAAACCGCCGTGCTTCTTGCAGGCGGCGCGCACTTGCGGGCTGCGGTTGCCCTTGCCCAGACTGACCATGGAGCCGCCGACGGCCTGGAGCGCGTCCATGTAGCTGTCCATGCGGCCCGAGGTGGTGGGCCCGAAGGACCCGGTGGCATAGCCTTTCGGCGTCTTGGCCGGGCCGGCGTAGTAGATGGGAAAGTCGCGGAAATAATCCGGCAGGGGCGCGCCGGATTCCATGACCGAGAGCACCTTGGCGTGGGCCAGGTCGCGCGCCACCGTGAGTGAACCGCTAAGCGACAGGCGGGTGCCGATGGGGTGCTTGGTCAGTTCCGCCAAGGTCTCCGCCATGGGCCGGTTGAGGTCGATCTCGACCGGCGCGTCGACCAGGTCATCCTGGGCGACGTCGGGCAGATACTTGGCCGGGTCTTTCTCCAGGGCCTCCAGGAACACGCCCTCGGCGGTGATCTTGCCGAGCGCCTGACGGTCGGCCGAGCAGGAGACGCCGATGCCGATGGGCAGACTGGCCCCATGGCGCGGCAGGCGGATGACCCGCACGTCGTGGCAGAAGTACTTGCCGCCGAACTGGGCCCCGATGCCCATGTCGCGGGTCATCTGGTGGATCGCCGCCTCCATCTCCAAATCGCGGATGGCGTGGGGCCGGCCGCTGCCCTCGGTCGGCAGGCTGTCCAGATAGCGGGTCGAGGCCAGCTTGACCGTCTTCAAGGTCATCTCGGCGCTGGTCCCGCCGATCACCACCGCCAGGTGATAGGGCGGACAGGCGGCGGTGCCGAGCGAGCGGATCTTCTCGTCCAGGAACGGCATCAGCTTTTCCTTGTTCAGCAGCGCCGGCGTGCCCTGAAACAAGAAGGTCTTGTTGGCCGAGCCGCCGCCCTTGGCAATGAACAGGAACTTGTAGGCGTCCTCGCCCTCGGCATAGATCTCGATCTGCGCCGGCAGGTTGTCGCCGCTGTTGGCCTCCTCGAAGGTCGACTTGGGAATGAGCTGGCTGTAACGCAGGTTGCGGCCCAGATAGGCGTCGCTCACGCCGCCGGCCAGCGCCGCCTCGTCGCCGCCCTCGGTCCAGACCCGGCGGCCCTTCTTGCCCATGACGATGGCGGTGCCGGTATCCTGGCACATGGGCAGGATACCGCCGGCCGAAATGTTGGCGTTCTTCAAGAGTTCATAGGCGACGAAGTGGTCCTGGGGCGAGGCCTCGGGATCATCCAGGATTTTGCGCAATTGCCCCAGGTGACCGGGGCGTAGCAGGTGATTGATGTCGATGAAGGCCTGTTCGGCGAGCGCCCGCATGGCCTCCGGCGCGACCTTCAAAATGGTCTGGCCGTTAAACGAGTCCGTTTCAATGCCGCCCAGGTCGAGCTTGCGATAGGGGGTTTGATCGCTCCCCAAGGGAAACATCGAGACGTGATCCGCCTGCCGTGCCGCCGCTTCGCTCATTCTGGCCTCCGAAGTTCGTCATGCCCCCGCCGGGGTGTCCACACCATAGCCACGCGCCCCGTGGTACCTCAAGGAAACCGGCATTTCGGACTGGGCCGGTCCTTGGCGATCGCCGGATGGCGAAGCGGCCGCCGCCGTGCTATCTCAGGTTTTCTACGTCGTTTTATGGCTTTAAGGGGATTTCTTGAGTGAACGCGGGATCGCCGAACGGAATCGATTATCACCCGGCCGCCATGCCGCCGCCGGGCCAGCTTGAAACCCTGGCGCCGGGCGTGCATTGGCTGCGCATGCCCCTGCCCTTCGCCCTCGATCATATCAACCTCTGGGTCCTGGACGAGGACGACGGCTGCACCTTGGTCGATTGCGGCTTGGCGACCGATGCGACCCGCGAGGCCTGGGCGGCGGTGTTCCGCGCCCCCAACTTCAAGGGACCGGTCCGGCGGGTGATCTCGACTCACTTTCACCCGGATCACATCGGCTTGGCCGGCTGGCTCTGCGAGCGCTGGGACGTGCCGCTCCACATGACCCATGCGGAATGGCTGACCGGGCGCATGATCTCGCTCGACAGCTCGCCATCGCTGGTCGCGGACCAAATCGCGTTCTACCGCGCGGCCGGATGCACGACAGACTTCCTGGAGGCGGTCGAGACGCGCGGCAACGCCTATGCCTCCAGAATCAGCCCCATCCCCTCAGCCTTCAACAAGCTGCGCGATGGCGACGCTCTAGGTATCGGCGGGCGGTCCTGGCAGGTCATCGTCGGGCGCGGCCACGCGCCGGAGCACGCGACCCTCCATTGCGCGGAACTCGGCATCTTGATTTCCGGCGATCAGATCCTGCCGCGCATCTCGCCCAACGTCGGGGTTTGGGCCAACGAGCCGGAAGCCGAGCCGCTCAGCGATTTTCTGACGTCGCTGGAGAGCTTCAAGGCCCTGCCGGAGGACACCCTGGTCCTGCCCTCCCACGACCGGCCGTTCCACGGCCTGCACGCCCGGCTCAATGCCCTGCAGGACCACCACGAGGCGCGCCTGGACGACCTGCTGGCCGCGCTCGATCGGCCCAAGACCGCCATGGAGGCCGCGCCCGCCCTGTTCCGCCGGCCCCTCGACCACCACCAG
>JAJFGO010000100.1 GCA_021776095.1 Kiloniellaceae bacterium
GCCTTGGCCGAGGTTGCGCCAACCGAGGGCACGTTGACCCTTGCCGCCGTGTCCAGCAGATAGGTGTCGGGCTGGCCGATGGCGAGAAGCGAGAACAAGGCAAGCGCCAGCAAGGCGATCATCAGCCGGTTGACGGTCTTCGCCGTCTCGCTCAGCCCGTCCGCGATCTGGTCATCCGTGTATTGGCCATCCGCGTTTTGGCCACCGGCTGCGGTTAAATCGCGCCGCTCCACGATGCACTCCTTTTGAGACCGAGGCGGACGAGTTTACCACTTATGCGGGCGGCGTGTGGTCACGCTTTCTTTTGCTTGGTACCCCTAGCGCCTTTGAGCCGCCACTCGATCTTGGCGCAAGCTAAGCGAGCTCGGTCGGGCAGGCCGTGAGCGGGAGCGTCGGTCATAGCGCCCAAGCAAGAATAAAGCCTGCATAGAGGACGATGAGCGCTTGTACGAAAACCAGGAGACCTTGAGCCTGCGCGAGTTTCATACTCAGGCGCCGGTTCCCGCCATGCTCTGCCGATTGCTGCCGAATGGCGCAATCTGCCTACATGGCTGAGCATTCGATTTTCCGGGGATGATATGGTGCCGCGAGGAAGAATCGAACTTCCGACCCCACCCTTACCAAGGGTGTGCTCTACCCCTGAGCTACCGCGGCACGAGGGGCTTTGGGAAAGCGGCGGCAAGATGCCACTGGTCCCGAGCCCTGGCAAGCCCCGGATTGGCGCCGAGGCTGTCGTGTGCGTCATCCTTCGACAGGCTCAGGATGAGGATCTCGGCAGGAGGGGCCTTCCTTGTGCAATGCACGATTTTCCTCAGCCTGAGCTTCCTCATCCCGAGCTTGTCGAGGGGCGAAGGCCGCACAGGCCGGGCTGCAATCATGGACGCACCCACCCCGCCTTGACCTTGCCGCAATCGGCGGCCAGTCTCCGCGGCCATGAGCCGGGATGAGACCAAGGGGCCGAAGCTGTCGGCGGAGGGCGCGCGGGAACAGGCGGCCCGTCAGGCCCGCCAAGCCGAGGCCCTGCGCCAGAACCTCTCGAAGCGCAAAGCCCAGATCCGCGAACGGGCGGCGGCGCCTGGCGCGAACCCCGCGGCAGACCCGGCCCCGCAGCCGCCCGATGCGCCGGACACCAGGGCGCGGGGGCGGCGCTGACCGGCCTTGGCCGCTAATCCTTGAGGCGCCCCGGCCGATACAGTAGAAACCCCGCAGGAAACAGCCCGGAATTCCCCTTTTTCGCGATTCGGCGCGACCGGCGCTTCGAGGATACCCATGGCCATCATGCCCGATACCTGGATACGCGACATGGCGACCAGCAAGGCCATGATCGACCCCTTCGTCGAGGCCCAACGGCGCGAAGGCGTGATCTCCTATGGGGTCAGCTCCTATGGCTACGACGCGCGGGTATCGGACGAATTCAAGATCTTCACCAACGTGAACAGCGCCGTGGTCGACCCGAAGAACTTCGTGGAGGAAAGCTTCGTTGAGCGCCAGGCCAGCGAGTGCATCATTCCGCCCAACAGCTTCGTGCTGGCCCGCACGGTCGAATATTTCCGGATTCCACGCGACATTTTGGTGATTTGTTTGGGCAAATCGACCTATGCGCGCTGCGGCATCATCGTCAATGTGACGCCCCTGGAGCCGGAGTGGGAAGGCCACGTGACCCTGGAGTTTTCCAACACCACGCCGCTGCCGGCCAAGGTTTACGCCAACGAGGGCGCCTGCCAGTTCCTGTTCCTGAAGGGCGAGGGGCCGCCGGAGGTCTCCTACGCCGACCGGGCCGGCAAGTACATGAAACAACGGGGCATCACCCTGCCGCGCCTGTAACGGCCGGCCAAGGACCACCCATGGACAAGATCAAAATTCACGGCGGCCGGAGGCTCGAGGGCGAGATCCCCATCAGCGGCGCCAAGAACGCGGCGCTGAAGGTCATGGCGGCCAGCCTGCTGACCGCCGATACCCTGCGCCTGTCCAACTTGCCGCATCTGGTCGATATCACCACGCTGGCCAACGTGCTGGCCCAGCACGGAGTCCAGATCCGCATGAACGGTGCGGTCGGCGGCGGCCACGCGGGCCGCGTGCTGGAGTTGACGGCGGCCGAGATCACCGGCACCCGCGCACCCTACGACCTGGTGCGAAAGATGCGGGCCAGCGTTCTGGTCCTGGGCCCCCTGGTCGCTCGCGCGGGTCATGCCGAGGTGTCTCTGCCCGGCGGCTGCGCCATCGGTACCCGCCCGGTCGATCTGCATATGAAGGGCCTGCGCGCCCTGGGCGCGGACGTCGAACTGCGCGAAGGCTATATCCACGCCGATGCGCCCAATGGCCTGCGCGGCGCCGAGGTGGTTTTTCCGGTGGTCTCGGTCGGGGCGACTGAGAACGTGCTCATGGCGGCGACCCTGGCCGAGGGCGAAACCCGCATCGTCAATGCAGCCCACGAGCCGGAGGTTGGCGACCTGGCGCAATGCCTAATTTCCATGGGCGCCAAAATCGAGGGGGTCGGCACCGACACTCTGACGATTCAGGGGGTGCCGCGTCTGGGCGGCGCGGAACACACCATCATCGCCGACCGGATCGAGGCCGGCACTTATGCCATGGCGGCGGCGATCACCGGTGGCGACGTGGAACTGATCGGGGCCCGGGCGGAACACCTAAGCAGCGTGATCGAAGTGCTGGGCCGTGCCGGCGTTACGGTCAGCGAAACCGAGCGCGGCCTCCGGGTCGCCCGCGCCGGGGACCGGGTTCAGGGAGTCGACGTGATGACCGAGCCCTTCCCGGGATTCCCGACCGACCTGCAGGCACAGTTCATGGCGCTCATGTCGGTCGCCGAAGGCGCGTCGATGATCACCGAGACGATTTTCGAGAACCGCTTTATGCACGTGCCGGAGCTGAGCCGCATGGGCGCGGACGTCAACGTTCATGGCGCCTCCGCCATGGTGCGCGGCCAGGCCGGATTGACCGGCGCCGAAGTCATGGCGACCGATTTGCGGGCCAGCGTCAGCCTGGTGCTCGCGGCCCTGGCGGCGGAGGGCGAAAGCATCGTCAACCGGGTCTATCACCTGGACAGGGGTTACGAAGATCTGGAAGCCAAGCTGAGCGCCTGCGGCGCCCGGGTCGAGCGGATCAAATGAAGCCGGACGCCATGGTTCGGGCGCGCACGGGGCTGAAGCTGCGCGCGCGCGACGCCGACGACCTGAAAACGATCGCCACCTGCCTCCAAGATGCGTTGGTGCCGCTCGCCGATACCGCCTTCTTGAAGGCGGATAAGCGCTTCGTCATGGTCGCCAATCGATTCCGCTGGGAAGGCACGCCCAGCGCTGTGCCGGAACCCAGCCCGGACGACGAACCCGAGGCGGACGTTGAGCCGGACGGCGACGCGCGTTTCGAGGACGCCAATGGCGATCCGGGCTTGGTGTATGAGCGGGTCAATTGCGGTATCTGCTTCGACAACGTGCGCAAGGTCCAGGCGCGGGGCGTCGATATCGGGGATCGCCAGCAGATCTTAAATTTCTTGACCCTGACCTCCAGCCCCGGCGCGATTACCATGGTGTTTTCGGGGGGTGCGGAAATCCGCCTGGAGGCCGATCGGATCCGCTGCCACTTGGAAGACCTGGGCGAGCCCTGGCCGACCCGCTGGCGGCCGGGCCATGAATTGGACGACGCCGAGGCGCCCGACGGGTCTTGATCGGGTCCGCGACTCGGCCCGGGGCACGGCCCGGCGGTCCAAATGGGCGCGCGCATTTGAGGAGTGGCTAGGTGCCAGCCAACGAGACCCTAATTCTGGCCTTGCCCAAGGGGCGCATTCTGCGGGAGATGAAGCCGCTCCTGAGTGCCGTGGGTATCGTGCCGGAACCGGCTTTCGAGGACGAGAACGCACGCCAGTTGCGCTTTTCGACCGAGAACCCCAATCTGGATATCGTCCGTGTGCGCAGTTTCGACGTGGCGACCTTCGTCGCCTTCGGCGCGGCGCACCTGGGCGTGGCGGGAAACGATGTCCTGATGGAATTCGACTACCCCGAGCTTTATGCCCCGGTCGACCTTGGCATCGGTCGTTGCCGCTTGTCGGTCGCGGAGCCGCGAGCCTTGGTCGGGGACGACGATCCGGCGCGTTGGAGTCAGGTGCGGGTGGCGACCAAGTATCCACGGATTACCCAGGCCCATTTTGCCGCGCGCGGCGTGCAGGCCGAATGCATCAAGCTGAATGGCGCCATGGAGTTGGCACCCAGCCTGGGCTTGTGCCAGAGGATCGTCGATCTGGTTTCCAGTGGCGGCACTCTGGCGGCCAATGATCTGGTGGAGATCGAGACTATCGCCGAGGTTACCTCGCGCCTGATCGTCAACCGTGCGGCCCTAAAGACCCGGCCGGTCGAGCTAAACCAGATGATCGAGCAATTCCGGCAGGCCGCCCATGCCGCTTAGATTGAACGCTGCCCATGCCGATTTCGAGCCGGCCTTCCGTGCGTTCTTAAACGCAAATCGGGAAACCGCGCCCGATGTAGCGGCGGCGGTGACTGAAATCCTGGCGGCGGTGCGCGCGCGTGGCGATGCCGCCCTGATCGACTATACGCGGCGCTTCGATCGGGTCGAGATCGACGCCGCTGGCCTAGGTGTTAGCGGCGAAGAGCTCGAAGCGGCCGCCGGACATTGCCCGGCCGAGACCATGCGGGCGCTGGAATTGGCGGCCCGGCGAATCGAGGATCATCACGCCCGCCAGGTTCCCCAGGACCTGGACTACCGGGACGAGGCGGGCCTGCGCCTGGGTCATCGCTGGGGCGCTGTCAGTGCGGCTGGTCTTTATGTGCCGGGTGGCACGGCCGCCTATCCGTCCTCGGTCTTGATGAACGCGATCCCGGCCCGGGTCGCGGGTGTGGGCCGCCGGGTCATGGTGGTGCCGGCACCGGACGGGCGGCTCAATCCCCTGGTCTTGGCGGCGGCGCACCTGGCCGGTATTACCGAGGTCTACCGGGTCGGCGGGGCCCAGGCCGTCGCGGCCCTGGCCTATGGGACCGAAACCATCGCCCCAGTCGACAAGATCGTCGGGCCCGGAAATGCCTATGTGGTGGAGGCCAAACGGCAGGTCTACGGCGTTGTCGGCATCGATTCGATCGCCGGCCCCTCGGAAATTTTGGTGGTCGCCGACGCGGGCAACGACCCAGCCTGGATCGCCGCCGACCTCCTGTCCCAAGCGGAGCACGATACCGCGGCCCAAGCCATCCTCATGACAGACGACGAGGCCTTCGCGGAGGCCGTGGTCCAGGCGGCTGACGGACACCTGGCAAATCTGCCGCGCCAGGACATCGCGCGGGAAAGCTGGGATCGTCATGGCGCGGTCATTGTTCTGCCGGCGCTCTCCGCCGCGCCGGCCCTGATCGACCGGGTTGCGCCGGAACATCTGGAACTCGCCGTGGACGCGCCCGAACCCTTGGCCGTCCAGGTGCGCAACGCCGGCGCCATATTTCTCGGCCGGCACACACCGGAGGCGATCGGCGATTACGTGGCCGGCACCAACCACGTTCTGCCCACCGCGCGCAGCGCGCGGTTTTCATCCGGCCTTTCGGTCACCGATTTCATGAAGCGCACCTCGTTTGTCGAATGCGGACCGGACGGCCTGGCGGCGGTCGGCCCGGCGGCGATTACGCTGGCACGCGCTGAAGGCCTGGACGCCCACGCCTTGTCGGTCGGGATTCGCCTGAATCGGCGCGCGGGCGATTGATGCCGACGTTCGGCGCATGCGAGGGGGAGGGGCACCTTGTCCCAACCGAATAAGGACAATCTGCGGATTCAGGAGATCAAGCTCGACGAGCACTCCGTCGTGCGGCGTAGCGCCGATGTCGAGCACGAGCGCGCGGTCGCCATCTACGATCTGATCGAGGAGAATTACTTCGCGCCCGTGGGGCATGACGGCGGGCCGTTTCACTTGCATCTTTCGGTTGAGGAGAATCGCCTGATATTTGATATCCGCGATCAGGCGGAAGCAGAGGTCACGACCGTGACCCTTCCGCTTCTGCCGTTTCGGCGGATCGTCAAAGACTACTTCGCCGTCTGCGAGGTCTACTTCGAGGCGATTAAGACCGCCAGCCCGTCGAAGATTGAGGCAATCGATATGGGCCGGCGCGGCTTGCACAACGATGGCTCGGATCTGTTGCGAGAGCGTTTGGACGGCAAGATCGATGTCGACTTCGACACCGCGCGCCGTCTCTTCACCTTGCTCTGCGTTTTGCACATCCGGGGTTAGGCGTGGATGAGCGAACTTCCCAGCGCCGTCCTCTTTGCTTGCAGCCAGAATTCGGTCCGCTCGCCCATGGCCGAAGCACTGCTCAAGCATCTGCTCGGCCACCGGGTCTATATTGATTCGGCCGGGGTGCGCGCGGGCGAGGTCGACCCATTCGCGGTTCAGGTTATCGAGGAGTTGGGCATCGACCTTTCGCGCCATCGCTCCAAATCCTTCGACGATTTGGAGGATACCTCCTATGATTTGATCGTCTCGCTCTCGCCAGAAGCGCAGCATAAGGCGGTTGAGTTAACCCGCACCATGGCCTGCGAGGTCGAGTTCTGGATGACCATGGACCCTTCGATCGTCGAGGGTAATCGCGAGACCCGGCTGGACGCCTACCGCGCCGTGCGCGACCAACTCAAAAAGCGCATCGAGGACCGCTTTCAGATGGATTTGAAACCTGTGGTATAAGGCGCTTCAATCGAGGGCGTTGCGCAGGGCCGTGGCCAGTTGGTACCGACGGAATGGTTTGTTGAGAAGGACGTAGTTGGAGTCGAACAATCCGCTGCGTTTGGCCGCCTCCGCCGGATAGCCCGACATGAAGATGGCCTTGAGCCGAGGATCGCGAGCCCGGGCCTCTTCAACGAACGCCGGGCCGCTCGTGCCGCCCGGCAGAACTACGTCCGAAAGCACCAAGTCTACCTTTCCGCCTGTCGCCAGGGCTTTATGCGCCTCCGTGGCGTCGGCCACGGCGGTTGCTTTGTAACCCAGACCCTCCAGCATCGTGACCGCAAGCGCCCTTAGGTCCTCGTTGTCTTCGATCACCAGGACTGCTTCGCCTCGGCCCTTGGGCGACTCGCCGTTCGACACCGCAGCGTCGCACTTAGTGCCCTCTTTGGCCCGCGGCAGATACAGTTTCACCGTGGTACCCGTTTCCTGCTCGCTGTAGATCGCGACATGCCCCCCTGACTGCTTGGCGAAGCCGTAGACCATCGAGAGGCCAAGCCCGCTGCCTTGTCCGACCTCTTTGGTGGTAAAGAAGGGCTCGAACACATGGGCCTGAACCTCAGCCGGCATACCGGTTCCAGTATCGCTCACCGCTAGCACCACGTAGTCGCCCGGTGCCGCATCGGAGTTTTGGGTCACATGGACATCGTCCAGCCGAGCGTTCATACATTCAATAGTCAGCTTGCCGCCGGCCGGCATAGCGTCGCGCGCGTTGATCGCCAGATTCAACAGTGCGCTCTCCACCTGACCAGGATCGGCCGACGCGCTCCAAAGATCGTTACCTGCCGCGGTCTTGACGTCGATCGCCGCGCCTAGGGTGCGAGCCAGAAGGTCCAACATGCCGGTCACGAGATCGCCCAATTCTATCGCACGTGGGCGCAGCGGCTGCCGGCGCGAAAAGGCCAAGAGGCGCTGGGTCAATTCGGCCCCTCGCTTGGCCGCGCGCAGGATCGCTTGCGGCGCCTTGTCGCCGGGGCCGAGCCGCTGTTCGATCATCTCCGCGCTGCCGACGATGACAGCGAGCAAGTTGTTGAAGTCGTGAGCGACGCCGCCAGTGAGTTGACCGACCGCCTCAAGTTTTTGCGCTTGGCGAAGCCGCGCCTCGGCCTCTTTGATCTCCGTTACGTCGCTTGTCAGGCTGCAAATTCCCACTATGTCGCCGGTGTCATCGCGTAGAGGAAACTTCTGGTTCAGCGAGTAACGGACATTTCCGTCATTCTCCTCGCGGACTTCCTGCTGCGACGCCAGGCCGGTTTCCACGACTCGGCGATCGGCTTCCATGTAGATCTCGGCAATCTCTTGCGGAAGGTAGTCGCTCGTCTTGCCGCCGATGAAATCGGCCATCCCGACGCCGAAAATCTTGGCAATGTTATCGCTCGCCGCCATGAAGCGCCCCTCGATATCCTTGAGCACGATCTCAATCGGCGAGTTTTCCATAATCCCACGCAGCCAGGCGTCGCGAGTCCGGATCGTTTCTTCTTGTCGCTTGATACCGGTGATGTCTTGAACAAGAGCGAAAAAGCCGAGAACCTGATCGTTCTCGCCCCTATCGGGAACGTAATTCACCTGAATGTGCCGGGTATTGCCGTCCGGATAGGGGATTGTATCTTCGAAGGTCACCGCCCGGCCCGAGAGTGCCTGTTCGATCCATGGTTCGAAATGCCTGTATTGCGGTCCGTGGACGGCCTTGACCGAAGTGCCGAGTATCTCGGCCGGGCTGCGCTTGTACCAAGCCTCGCATGCCTTGTTGGCGAAAACGACGCACCTATTTTTGTCCACGCGGGTAATGAGCACGGGCAGGTTATCTGTAACGAGCCGCAGTTCCGTCTCGGCTCGTTTGCGTTCCACGATTTCTTCTCGAAGTTGTTCGTTGAGGCGGCGCAATTCGTCGTTGCGTTCCTCGCCTCGGCGCGCGTCTGCCACAATTTTCAGTTTCGCGCTTGTCATGGCGGCGACCGAGGTTAGGGCTTCGAGATGCTCCTCGCCGAAGTGCGCCGGCCGAGGGTCTTCGCAGTCGATCACCCCCACGACCTCGTCGTCTATAATCAGCGGTACGCATATTTCCGATAGCGCCGACTCCACATCAGGTATGTAACGACTATCCTCGGCCAAGTTGTCGACGATTATCGGTTGCTTGGTTTGCGCCGTTTGGCCGGTTATCCCCTGGCCTATGGGGATAATCAAGGCATTCGCGATCTGGTCGCTGTAGGGGTTTTTGGCCCCAATCGCCGCGACTTGTCGCAGCGCGCGCCGATCTTCGTCCACTAGATAAATGACGCAGTCGTCGAAACCCATCCGGGCGACAACCTGGCGCGCGACATACCAAAGGAGTTCGGCACTCGTCGATATCTCCAGGAGCCGAAGAGCGAAATCGTTGATGGTTTTGAGAAGAACTTCCTTGCGCTCCAAATCGCTCACGATTTGCCGCTGTTCTTCAGCCATTAGCGTTGCCTTACCCATTTGGCTTGCCGGTCGGGCAGCGATCCTATCTTTCCACGACTTGATAAAAAAGGGCTTTCAGGGTGGTTGAGCGGACAGGGGATTTTGCGTCCCCCGGTCGCGAAAACCGAAGCGGTTCATGGCATCAAAACGTTGTTAGCGCCGTGTGCGCCGCTCAGCGCGTCGGGTGAAATTGCGCTAAAGCACTGCACAGAAACAGAATTTTCGGTAGAACGCGGCTCCCGATGTCGCGACAAGAAGTTGCACAGAATTCCTAGAACTTCTCGACGTAGGGCCGAAGATCGAGTTCTTGGGTCCAGGCGCTGCGTTGCTGGAGGTGCAGTTGATAGTAGGCCTCGGCGATGGCCTCGGGCGAGAGGACCGCGTCTTCGCCCCGTTCGTCGGGCCGGTAGCCGGGCCGCTCGCCCGCAATCTGCCCGTCGATGATGACGTGGGCGACATGGACGCCCTTGGGGCCAAGCTCGCGGGCCATGCTTTGGGCCAGCGCGCGCAGGCCGAACTTCGGCACCGCCAGGTTCATGAAGCCTGCAGAGCCGCGCAGGGCGGCGGTTGCGCCGGTAAACAGGATGGTGCCTTGTCCGGCCGGGACCATACGCCGGGCCGCTGCCTGGCCGACCAGAAAACCGCCCATGCAGCCGATCCGCCAGCAGCGCTCAAAATCTTCCGGCGTGATCTCCAGAATACCGCCGCGCATATAGGCGCCGGCATTGAAGGCGACTAGATCCGGCGCGCCGAGATCGCCTTCGACGGAGTCGAACAGTGCGGCGACCGAGGCCGGATCGGCAACGTCGCAGGCATAGGCGCGCCCGCCGGCCTCGCCGGCCAGATCCTGCACCTTGTCCGGGTTGCGCCGGGCCATGGCGACCGTCATGCCGGCTGCGGCGAAGCGTCGCACCAGGGCCGAACCGAGGCCGGGGCCGACTCCGACAACGAGCGCGACTGATTTGGTCATGGCGTTTCCTCCAAAGGTTTTGCCTGGCCGGTCTACCAAAGAGGCACTCGCGCCGTCCGGCGGTTTATTCCGCCGCGTGCTTGTGCGCCGGCGATGGCGCGCAGAATTTTGCCTTGAGTTCGGCGTGGTGGATTTTGGCGGCGGCGAGGTGGCGTTCCTTGATGTGGCCGTAGCCGCGAATCTCTTCCGGTATCGAAGCCAACTCGACGGCCACGGCATGATTTTCGGTGGTCAACTTGGCCAGAAGCGACTCTATGGTGACCTCGTATTCCGCAATCAAAGCGCGTTCCTGCCGGCGTTCGACGGTGTAGCCGAAGATGTCGAAGGGCGTGCCGCGCAGGCCACGCAGTTTCGCCAAGACCTTGAAGGCCGGCATGAGCCAGCGTCCGAACTCGAGCTTTCTCAGGTGCCCGGTTTCCGCGTCGCGCGGGCTCAACAGCGGTGGCGCCAAGTGGAATCGCAGCTTGAAGTCGCCCTCGAATTGCGCATTTACCTTGGCCAGGAACTCGCCCTGGGTGAACAGGCGGGCGACCTCGTATTCGTCCTTGTAGGCGAGCAGCTTGAAGTAATAGCGCGCGGCGGCCCGCGCCAGATCCGTGCGGCCCGGAGTCCGCGACGCCTCAGCCGTCTTGACCTTTTCGACCAGCGCTCGATAGCGCGCGCCATAGGCGGCGTTCTGGTAATCGGTGAGAAACGCCGTATAGCGCGTGACCAACTCATCCAAGTCGTCGGGAATACGGCGGCTGGGTACAGTCCCGTCCGGCACGGCCAGCTTCTCGACTGCGGCCAGGTCGTGCGCCGCCCGCCGGCCCCAGAGCAGGGAGCGCTTGTTCGACTCGACGGCCACGCCATTCAAATCGATCGCGCGCTCGACCGCCTCCAGCGAGATTGGGATCAGCCCCTTTTGCCAAGCGTAGCCGAGCATGAAAAGGTTTGTGGCGATGGAATCGCCCATGAGCGTGGTCGCCAGGCGGCTTGCGTCCAAGAATTCGGCTTGGCCCTTGCCAGCTGCGCTTTGGATCATGCCCTGCAGCGACGACGCTGGAAATTGCAGGTCCGGATTGCGCGTGAAGTCGCCGGTGATGGTCTCGTGGCTGTTGACGACCGCGCGGGTGGTGCCTGGCTGAACCTTCGATAGGGCATCGTATCCGGCGGCCACGACCATGTCGCAGCCCAGCATCAGGCGCGCGCCGCCGGCCGACAAACGCACGGCGTGGATGTCTTCCGGCGATTGGCCGATCCGCAAGTGGCTGACCACCGCACCGCCTTTTTGCGCCAGCCCGGCCATATCGAGCACGGAGCAGCCTTTACCCTCCAAATGCGCCGCCATGCCCAAAAGGGCGCCAATGGTTACCACGCCGGTGCCACCGACTCCGGTGATCAGGATTCCGTAGGGCTCCGCCAAGTCGGGCAACGCAGGGGTCGGCAAGTTTTCCCAGAGACCCGGTGGTGCGCTGCCCACAACACTGCCCTTGGACTTGCGGACGCGCCCGCCGTGCACGGTCACGAAGCTGGGGCAGAAGCCCTTCACACAAGAGAAGTCCTTGTTGCAAGACGACTGATCGATCGCCCGCTTGCGGCCCAACTCGGTCTCGATCGGCACTACCGAGAGGCAGTTGGACGCGACCGAGCAGTCGCCGCAGCCTTCGCATACCAGATCGTTAATAAAGGCGCGCTTGGCCGGGTCGGGAAAGGTGCCGCGCTTGCGTCGCCGGCGCTTCTCCGCCGCGCAGGTCTGGTCGTAGATAATCGCGGTGACACCTGGATGTTCACGCAGGTCACGCTGTATCCGGTCCAGATCGTCGCGGTCGTGTACGCTGACGCCGGGCGCCCATTCATAGCCAATCGGGTATTTGCCCCGCTCGTCGCTGACCGCGACGATCTTGCGCACGCCCTCGGCATAGAGCTGACGCGAGATCATCGCCGGGTCGAGCGGGCCGTCCATGGGCTGCCCGCCGGTCATGGCGACCGCGTCATTGTAAAGCACCTTGTAGGTGATGTTGACATCGGCGGCGACGGCGGCGCGTACCGCAAGAATGCCGGAGTGGAAATATGTGCCATCGCCCAGGTTGGCGAAGACGTGCTGGGTCTTGCTGAAGGGCGCCTGACCGATCCAGGGCACGCCTTCGCCGCCCATCTGGCTGAAGGTGTCGGTGCGCCGGTCCATCCATTGAACCATGTAGTGGCAGCCGATCCCGGCCAGTGCCCGGCTGCCCTCAGGCACCCGGGTCGAGGTGTTATGGGGGCAGCCTGAGCAAAAATAGGGAATGCGTTGGATCGGCGCTTTCTCGGCCTGGAGGACTTCCTCCTTTGCGGCCAGGAACCGAAGACGCTGCTCGATCCTTTCGCTGGAATAAAAGCGCGCGATGCGCTTGGCGATCGCGCGTGCGATCCCGGCTGGGGTCAACTCGTCGGTCGAGGGCAGGTTCCACTGCCGTTCCTCGTCGAACTTGCCGATCACCCGCGGCCGCACATCCGCGTCCCAGTTGTAGAGCTGCTCCTTGATCTGGTTTTCCATGACCGCGCGCTTTTCTTCGACCACCAGGATTTCGTCCAATCCCTCGGCAAAGGCGCGCAGGCCCTCGCGTTCCAGCGGCCATGTCATGGCGACCTTGTAAACCGTCAGGCCGATGTCGGCGGCCAGGGCATCGTCGATGCCCAGATCTTCGAGCGCCTGGCGTACATCCAGATACGACTTGCCGGCGGTCACGATACCGAACCGCCGATTGGGCGAGTCGATAACGATGCGGTCCAGTTTGTTGGCCCGCGCGAAGGCCAGGGCGGCATAGACCTTGTGGACGTGCAGGCGCTCTTCCTGTTGCAACGGCGTATCCGGCCAACGGATATTCAGGCCGCCCGCCGGTATCTCGAAATCTTTCGGTATCGCGATCTGCACGCGCTGCGGGTCGACATAGACGCTGGCGGAACTGTCGACCGTCTCCGCGATGGTCTTGAAGCCGACCCAGCATCCGGAATAGCGCGACATGGCCCAGCCGTAGAGGCCTAAATCGAGGAATTCCTGCACGCCGGCTGGGTTCAGGACCGGAATCATGGCGTCGGCGAAGGTGTGCTCGCATTGATGGGCCAGGGTCGAGGACTTCGCGGTGTGATCGTCCCCGGCTAGCAATAGGACGCCGCCGTGGGGTGACGAGCCGGCCGAGTTGCCGTGCTTTAGGACGTCGCCGCTACGATCGACCCCGGGGCCTTTCGCGTACCACATGGCGAAAACGCCGTCATAGGCCGAATCGCCGAACAGGTTACCCTGTTGGCTACCCCAAATCGCGGTCGCCGCCAGGTCCTCGTTCACGCCCGGCTGAAAGTGAATGTGGTTGTTCTTGAGGAACTGACGGGCCTGCCACAACTGCTGGTCCAGCCCGCCGAGAGGCGAACCCCGGTAGCCGGATATGTAGGCGCCGGTGTTCAACCCTGCCCTGGCGTCGCGTTGACGCTGCATCATGGGCAAACGCACCAGGGCCTGAGTGCCGGTTAGGAACACGCGCCCCGATTCAAGTGTGTATTTATCCTGGAGGGAGACTGCCGCCAGAGCCATTTCGGGGATTTCCAAGTTGACGAATTAAGGAATCGAGGTCGGTAGCCTAACCCTTGCCACGTCGGGCTGCAATTGGCCGGCCCGCCGGAGCCAATAAACGAAAGGGAGCGCCGGCTGAAAGTCGTTGAAGGGTACGATCCGGTCCCTTGGGCCGCCCCGGCGGTAATTTTACTGCGACTCTTGCGTGTAGGCTGGGGCCGGTTGCTCTTCCGGATAGCGCAGTGGCACGACGAGCACCTGGGAAGCCGGGCGCAATTCGAACGCCGCATCCTCGAAATTCGGTCGGCCCAGACTAATCCAGGCCCCGTTGCTGAAACCCAGCCCCTCATCCGGCCAGCCGATCCAGGTTTGGTCGAATTCCCCGTTACCATTCTCGTCGTGAAAGCTGGCCAAGGCGTAGCGGCCGGGCGCGAGTTGGCCGAGGTCGAAGCGCACCTGGCCGACGGCGGCCGGTTGCTCGCTGCGGATCAGGGCATGTTCCGGCCGGGTGAAACCCATGGCGCTGTTCCATAGGGCTAGATGCACCATACCGCTGGTGCTGCGCAGCTTGTCGATCACAACGGTTAGTTCGCCGGCCGCCGCCGGGCGGCCGGACAGCGCTGTGGCGACAATTGCGGCGGTTGCGAAGATCGAGAGAGGTGGGCGGGGCATATGGCGGCGAGACCGTGGGACAGGACGAAGCATTCCGTTCCCATAGATGGCCATCCGGCGCGAAATAAAAAGGGCCGCGCGCCAGGCCGCGCAATCACATTACCGTGGAAGGCCCGGCGCTCAGACAGCCTCCTTGAGCAAGGTAAACAGGCCGGTGCCGGGCAAGGCGCCCTTCCTGCAACCGGTCATGTTGGCGTCGCGCATGTTGGTGTCGAGCAAGTCGGTGCCGCGAATGTCCGCGCCGGATAGATTGGCCCGGACCAGGTTGGCGCAGCGCAGATTGGCGGCGGCCAAGAAGGCGCCGGTAAGGTCCGTTTCGACCATGTTGGCGGCCTCGAAGCAGGCCGCCGCGAGGTTGACCCGCCGAAGATTGCGTCCGCTCAAGTCGACGCCGGTGAAGTCCGCCCGCTTACCTCTCTTCGCCCCGCTGGAAATCCATTCCTCGTGCTCCCGGAGCTTTTCGGCCATCCAGGCGTCGGTCACCACCTTCTTATCCGTGATCTTGGCCAGGCTCAGATCGATCCGCGAAAGGTCGGTCGTTTCGAGCGACGCCCCGCGCAAGTCGGCGTTGGCCAGGCGTGTTCCGACTAGGTTCGTCTTGACAAGCTCGGCGCCCTGAAATTGCGTGGCCTCCATGTCGGCGTTGCTGAGATCAGCGTGGTCGAGTAAGGCGCCTTTGAACAAGGCATTCTTGAGCCGGCTGCTCTCCATGTTCGTGCCGCACATCACCGCGTTCTTGAAGCTCGCGGGAACGGTTTTCCCTTCCGCCTGGGTTTTTTCGTCCACGAGTGCGCATTCGCGCAGATCCGCACCCTTGAGGTTGGTGCCGGTCAAGTTCGCGTCCTCAAAGCCGCAGGCGCGCATGTCCGCGTTCTGGAAGCTCGCGTTGGTTAGATCGGCTTTGGCGAAATCCGTCGCGTACAAAGACGCGCGGTCGAACACGGCCCCGAACAGGTTGGTCGCAGTCATATCGCAAGCAAGCATCTCCATACCGCTGAAGGACATGTCGGCGAAATCGAGGCCGCTCAGATCGCAGCGCCGCAACAATGCTTTGCGGCCACCCCGCACGCCTTTCAGATAGTAGGCATGAAATTCATGGAGACGGTTCAAAGCTTGCTGGGTCAAGCGGACCTCAGTCAGAATCGGGCCGGCAGTCATTTAGAGCCTCCTAATGGCAGGCCCTGCACCGGAATGCACCATCGCGCCGAATTCTCGATCGCCGGGGTCTTAGCCGGCCGCAATTGCCGCTGGCCGCCCCGCGCCCCTGTTGGGCGCCGGCGAGAATACATGGCGACCCAGACAAGATTTGTTTGTTCCCGCCATAAGACGCCCTTCGAATTAATAAATCTACTAGGAAAGATACAATTACAGAAACAGTTTAGGCAATTGAATGCTTACGTGTAACTGTTTTTCTATTCTTCTGGCCACTCTCGGCTGAGGGTATTTCTTTGCGATTTTTCCCGTCAAAAATTGTATTTCAAATCGACCGCTGCCGGCATTCGAAAGCCCGATTCGAAAAGCGACCGGCCGCCAAAAGGGTCTTTGGCCAGAATCATGCGTGGTCATATTGGGCGGAAAGAAACGGGTCTTACAGGGTGCCGGCCACACAGTGGCCGTTTCTCGGCACAGGCCTTGGGATAACGGCGAGCCCGAAGGGACGCCTAGACCGCTTCCTTGAGGAGCGTAAAGAGGCCGGTGCCGGGCAGGGCGCCCTTCCTGCAACCGGTCATGTTGGCATAGCGCATGTCGGTTTCCAGGAGATCGGAACCGCGCAAGTCGGCGTTACGCAGGTCGGCGCGCATCAGCTTGGCGCCGCGCAGATTGGCCGCCGCCAAGAGGGCGTCCGACAAATTGGTCCCGATCAGGACCGCACCTTCCAAGTCCGCCGCAGCGAGGTTCACGCCGTGTAGGTTGCGGTAGCTGAGGTCTTCTCCCGTGAAGTTGGCCCTTTGGCCCTCTCGCCCGCCCGATCGGACCCAACTGCCGTGCTGGACGATCTTCTCGTTGATTCGCTCGGCCTCGGTCGGTTTCGAGGATATGTGGATCGCTTCGACATCCAGCCCTACCATCCCGTCGCCGATCATGGCCGCGTCGCTGAGATCGACATTTTCCAGGCGGGCGCCGGTGAGATTGGTGCCGGTGATCTCGGCGCCGATCAAGCTGACATCGCGCATGTCGGCGTTCGCGAGGTTCGCGTCGTCGATGATCGAGTGCTCGAAGCTCGCGCGCTTCAGCTTGCTGTGCGATAAATCTGTTCCGCGCAAGAGGGCCCGGCGGAACGTGCTATTGATCGGCGGGCCGACGGCGTTGGTTTCGTCGTCGTAAATCGCGCAATCGCGCATGTCTGCGCCGCCGAAACGTGTGCCGGTAAGGTCCGCGTAATCGAAGGTCGCAGCGCGCATGCCGGCTTTGCTGAAATCGCTGCCGGTCAGGTCGCATTGATCGAAGTTCGAGGCCAAGAGCTGTGCACAGCCAAATTTGGCATAGCGTATGGTCGCGCCCGAGAAGTTACAGGCCAAGAATTCCGCGTTGCGGAAATCCATACCGGTCAAATCCAACTCGCTTAAGTCGCAGCGGCGCAGCAGGATTCGGCGGCCGTCGCGCACGCCGTTGAGAAAAGCGAGATGCCGCTCCAGGAAATCCTCGAGCAAACCTTGGGTTATGCGTATGCCGGCCATGGCGAAGCCGCCGCTCATGGTCGGGCCGCCCCGGTTTCAAGGACGCGGCAGGTACCTTCGAGCGTCATGGTGTCGACCGCGGCGTCTACTGCGACGTCTGGGGCCGGCCAAGCTGGATCGCTAATTTTATGCCACACGAGTTTTGGCAAGAGTTCGGGCCTCCATGCGTGTGCAACCGGGGCGCGAAATAGCACCGAGGACACGGGCGACCATTGAACATAATTTTAGTAAAGGAAGATTTAATACACTAATTTTCCATGTGGAATTTGCATACTATTTACTATAAAATCGGAAATACATGTAGAGACGTGAATTCATGGCTCAATATAAGTCCTGCATCGCCTGGCCGTAGGTTTCCATGATGCGATGACGGCGGATCTTCATGGTCGGAGTCATCATCTCGTTTTCGACCGTAAAGGGCTCGCGCGCGATCGCAAAACGGCGCACCTTCTCCAGATTCGAGAGGCCCTGATTGACGCGGGTCACGACTTCGGCGACCGCCGCCCTGAACTCGGCTTTCTCGCACAATTGGGCCAGGTCGGCGGCAGTCCCGGCAGACTCGGCGAAGGATTGAATGAAGCTCTCATCGGGCACGATCAAGGCGACCAAATGGGGCCGTTTGTCGCCCATGACCATGGCTTGGTGAAGTTCGGGCTCTAGGGTCAGAAAACCCTCGATTCGCGCCGGCGAGATATTGTCGCCACCGGTTAGAACGACGATGTCCTTCTTGCGGTCGGTGATCTTCAGGTATCCCTCGGCGTCGATCAGGCCGATATCGCCGGTGTGCAGCCAGCCATCGCGCAGGGCTTCCTGGGTGGCCTGTTCGTTGCGCCAATAGCCTTGCATGACCAGTTCGCCGCGCACGAGAATCTCACCGTCCGGCGCGATCCGAACCTCCACGCCTTTCAGCGGGGGTCCGACGGTTTCCATTTTGACCCGGCCCGGCGGATTGGCCGAAACCACCGGCGCCGCCTCGGTTTGGCCGTATCCTTGCAGCACCGGCAGGCCCAAAGCGGTAAAGAATATGCCGATCTCCGGGTTGAGGGCGGCGCCGCCGGAGACCATGGCCTTTAGGCGGCCGCCGAATCGTGCCCGCATTTTGTTGCGGACCAGCCGATCCACCAAACCATCCAGCAATCGCTCCAGCGGGCCGAGGCTTTGCGGGTCGTGGTAGCGCTTGCGGCCCAGGCGCAGGGCCAGGTTGAATAGTTTTTGCGCCAAGCCGCCCTGCTTCTCAACGCCGCGCAGGATACGTTGGTACATGTTCTCGTAGAGCCGCGGCACGGCGGTCATGATGGTCGGCCGGGCTTCGCCGAGGTTGGTCAGAAGGTGCTCGACCCCCGCGCAATAATAGATCTCCGCGCCGATCGAGATCGGGAAGAATTGCCCGGCGGTATGTTCGTAGGCATGTGACAGGGGTAGAAAAGACAAGAAGATCTCGTCGGCCAAGTCAAGTTGTTCTAAGAGGTCGTGGGCACCCATGCAGTTGCACAAAATGGCGCCGTGGCTCAGCATAACGCCCTTGGGGGCGCCGCCGGTGCCGGAGGTGTAGATGAAGCAAGCGGTGTCGTCGCGCTGAATCGTGCGCACCATGGACGCCACGTCTTCGGACGAGACCGCGCCCTTGGCCAGAACATCGGGCCAGCGATGTATCGCCACAGCCCCGCTTTGCTCGGCGCCGGCATCCTCCATGGCGATGACCCAGGCGCAGTCCGGGGCCTGGACGGCGGCCGGCAAGAGCCTTTGGGCCAGCGCCTTGGTGGAGACGATGGCCCCGACCGCGCCGCTGTCGCTCAGGACGTGCAGATGGTCTGCGGTAGTGCTGGTGGTGTAGGCGGGTACGGTCACGCCGCCGGCGGTCATGACCGCGACGTCGGCGATCAGCCATTCCGGCCGGTTTTCCGACAGCAGAAGCACCTTTTGCCCTGGGGCCAGACCAAGGCCGCACAGGCCGCGCGCCAGATTGCTGGCCGCGTCCTCTGCCTCGCGCCAGGTTGTGGGCCGATAGGTGCCGCTGTCTCGCGACCACAGAAAATTTTGCTCCGCCAGGCGGGCGCTCTGGTGGTAGAAAACGGCCGGCAGGCTGGCCCAGGCGTCGTAATTCATGTTTGATCTTTCGGCGCGTAAGCGATTGTAAGCGGCGACTCGGATTCGAGTGACATTATCTTATGTCTAAAGGCATAAGTTAAGCTTATCCGCCTTTCGGACCCTCTCAAGGAGATGGCGATGCCAGATACCGGTTCCTCCGCCCCGGAGTCCCAGGACAATTTGGGGACCCTTCCGACCTGGGATCTGCGCGATTTGTATCCCGGGCCTGACTCGGCGGAACTGAAGGCCGATTTGGCGCGCTGCGCCAAGGACGCGAAGGCTTTTCGCGCGCGCCACCAGGGCGACCTCGCCGACTTGGACGGCGACGCCTTGGGGGCCGCCGTCGCGGCCTACGAGACGATTCAGGAGACCCTGGGGCGGATCGGGAGCTACGCCCAACTGCTTTACTCGGAAAACATGAGCGACCCGGCGGTCGGCAAATTTTATCAGTCCATGCAGGAGAGCACGACCGACATTTCCAGCGAGATCCTGTTCTTCACCCTGGAGATCAATCGCATGGACGACGCGGTCCTAACCGCCAAGCAAGACGCCCCGGCGCTGGCCCGCTACGCGCCCTGGCTGCGCGATTTGCGCGCCTTTCGCGCTCATCAGCTTTCCGATGACTTGGAACGCTTGCTACACGAGAAGTACGTCTCCGGCCGGGCCGCCTGGACGCGCCTGTTCGACGAAACCATGGCCGCTGTGCGTTTTCCCTTGGCCGGCGAGGCCCTGACCAGCGCCGAGATCTTCAACAAGATGAGCGACCGGGACGGCAAGGTCCGGGCCGAGGCCGCCAAGTCGATCGGCAAGGTCCTGGGCGAAAATCAGCGGGTTTTCGCGCTGATCACCAACACCCTGGCCAAGGACAAATCGATCGAGGACGGCTGGCGCGGCTATGCCCGCCCGGTGTCTTCGCAGAACCTTGGCAATTACGTCGAGGACGAAGTGGTCGAGGCGCTGGTCGGCGCGGTACGCGACGCGTTCCCACGCCTCTCGCACCGCTACTACGCGCTCAAGGCCAAGTGGATGGGCGTCGAGCAGTTGCCCTATTGGGACCGCAACGCGCCCTTGCCCGACGAAAAGGACCGCCTGATCCCTTGGGACGAGGCTCGCGATACCGTGCTGGACGCCTATGCCGCGTTTTCCGGTAACTTGGCGGCGGCCGGGCGGCCGTTCTTTGACCAGGCCTGGATCGATGCCCCGGTGCGCCCGGGCAAGGCGCCCGGCGCCTTCGCCCACCCGACGGTGCCGAGCGCCCATCCCTATCTGCTGCTCAATTATCAGGGCCGCACCCGTGACGTCATGACCCTGGCGCACGAATTGGGCCACGGCGTGCATCAGGTTCTGGCTGGGCACCAGGGCCACCTTATGGCCGATACGCCCCTGACCCTGGCCGAGACCGCTTCGGTCTTTGGCGAGATGCTGACTTTCCAGGCCATGTTGAAAGGCGAGCGCGACCCGGTCCTGCGTAAGGTCATGCTGGCCTCCAAGGTCGAGGACATGCTGAACACGGTGGTCCGCCAGATCGCCATGCATAACTTCGAGACCCGGGTCCACGATGAGCGCAAGCAGGGCGAGCTACTGGCCGAACGGATCGGCGAAATCTGGATGGAGACCCAGAAGGAAAGTCTGGGGCCGGCGCTGCGCTTCGAGGACGAGTACGAGCACTACTGGGCCTACATCCCGCACTTCATCCACGTACCGTTCTACGTCTATGCCTATGCTTTCGGCGATTGTTTAGTCAATTCGCTCTATGCAGTCTATCAGGGCGCGAGTGAGGGCTTCGCCGAGAAGTACTTGGACATGCTCAAGGCCGGCGGCACCAAGCGCCACAAGGAGCTGCTCGCGCCCTTCGGCCTCGACGCCTCCGACCCGGCCTTCTGGTCCAAGGGCCTCGGCGTCATCGCCGGCATGATCGACGAACTGGAGGCGATGGAGCAGGGGGCCTAGGCGGCCGGCTTCTTCGCCGCCGCGTAGTGGCGTTGCGCTTTATGGCGGTTGCCGCAGGTGGTCATGGAACACCATCGGCGCCGGCCGCTGGGGCTCTCGTCGAGAAACAACCAGCCGCAGCGGGCGCCCGGGCAGCGCCGCACCCGGCTCAGCCGCCACGAGGTAAGAAGCTCCAGGGCCGAATAGGCGACCGGCCGCCACAGCCAGGACGCCAGGCCGCCGCTGGGGTCGAGCACGAAGCCTTGCCCGGAGGGGCGCAGACCCTCGGTCGCGTATTTGCACAAGGCGGCGTTGAGCACGCGCAGGTCCCCATCGGCGCTTGGGTGCCGCCCGGCAGCCGCGCCGGCGAACAGACGCCACAGCGCCTCGCGCAACTCAATGGTTTCGGACAGGCCGCGGGCGGCCAAATAGGATTTGGCATCGCTTCGCGCCGCCAGATGCGCCCGCTCGTTAGGGTCGAGGAGGCCCTGACGCTCGCCCCAGGTGAAGAGGTCGGCCATGGTATTCAGGCGCTCGTCCCGGGGGTCCTCGCCAAGGCGATTGGCGGTATTCGCGAAATCCAAGCACAGGCGCCCGCCGACCAATATCACGGTCTCTATGGGGGGAATCGCGATGTCGCGCATGATTATAACCGGTAATATGGTTGACTTAGGCGCGGGGCCGTTTATTAATAACCATTATAAAGGTTATTAAAAATGACGGCTGAAAGCAAGACAGTACGGATCTCTTGGTCCGGCACCTTAAGGGGGGCCCGTGAGATCGCGCCGATCGCGAGCATGGGCGTGCCCTTCGGGATCGCCTTTGGCGCGGCCGCCATGCAGGCGGGCGCGGAACCGGGCGCTGCCCTGGGCATGAGCCTTTCGATGTTCGCCGGGGCCTCCCAATTCGCCGCTCTGGAGCTTTGGGTAGCGCCTTTGGACCCGGTGGCATTGCTGTTGGTCGTCTTCGCGGTCAACGCGCGGCATATTCTCATGGGCGCTTCCCTCTATCCTTGGATGCGGCACCTGCCCTGGGGCCAGCGCCATCTGGCCGCCGGCTTGATCACCGACGCGAACTGGGCCCATGCCATGGAGGCCCATCACAAGGGCCAAAGCGACCTCGGCATTCTGGTCGGTAGCGGCGCTCTGATGTGGACCTGCTGGCAACTGGGCACCCTTGCCGGGGTCTATTTGGGCGAGGTCATGACCGAGCCCCGGCGCTTTGGCTTGGACGCGGTCATGGTGGTTTTTTTCGCCTGCGTCCTGGTACCCATAGCCAAGCGCGACCCGGTGCTATGGCCCTGGATCTCGGCTGCTGTCGCGGCGATCGTCGCGACCTGGATCCTGCCGCCCGGCTGGCATGTCCTGGCCGGCGGCCTGGTTGGCGGTGTTGTCGGCGCGCTGGGGCCGATCCGGGGGCCTAGGCCGTGATTGAACGGGACGTGGCGACCTTAGCGATCCTGGGCATGGCGGCGGCGACCTACCTGTCGCGGGTGGCGGGTCTCTGGATCATGGCTTTGGTGCCGCTTTCCCCGCGCGTGGAACAGGCGCTGAAGGCCTTATCCGGGTCGGTGCTGGTGGCCCTGGTCTTGCCGGCCGCGCTAGCGGGCGATGTTGGACTCAGGCTCGGCGTGGTCGCCGCGGCGCTCCTGATGGCGCGCAGCGGAAACAGCGTCGCGTCCATGGTGCTCGGTGTTGCCGTCGCTGCCGGTTACCGCGCAGTTCAGAGCTGATGGGCGCGGGCGGCCCGGCAGGGTGTCAGCTGCACAGGTTTCCGTCCGCCAAATTGCCGCGCGCGACCGTATTGCTGAAGAGGTCATAGAAGGTGACCGAGCGGCCGCTGACATAGACCTGCTGGCAATCCTCTGGCTGGCCCGGATATGCATAGCAGATCGCATTGCCGCGAACCTGCCAGTTGCCGGCATAGATTTCCGTATCTCGGCCCAAGACCGTGCCGTTGGGGGTATGATACTCGCAATAGGATCCGCCTCCGCTGCCGACGAAGTATCCAATCACGGTCCGGTCGTTCAGTTCGCGTTGAATGGTCACGCCATCGCTGACCTGAATCTGCGGAGGTGCGACACAAGATTGCAGCAGCGCCGCAGCCAGCACCGCGAATACGAAAACTTTTGTCAGGCGAATGCTCATAATTTTCCCCTCCCCGTGATCCCTTATTTTAGCGCCATTTGCCAAGCCGCCAGCGCCGATTTCGGAGATTGTGGTTGAGTTGGGGCGGGAATTCAACCGTTACGGCTGCAGCCTTAGGTAGGCGGGACGAGATGTCTTTGAGGAACGCGCCCGCCCGACGCAAGCGGCTGGTCGTGCCCTATTCGGCTGCCTTGGTGGCCAAGTCTGTCTCCGGCGGGATCTCCGGCAAGTCCTCGGCGACCAGGGTTTCCTGTTTCAGCAGCTTGGCCGCGACCGCCTCGAGGTCCTCGCGGTGCCGGGTCAGGATCGCCGTGGCTCGCTTGAAGGCTTGGTCGATCAGGTCGCGCACGGCGGTGTCGATCTCGCGCGCGGTTTCCGGGCTGTAGGTGCCGGCCATGCCGGGCGGGCGCAAAGCGCCAGTCAGGAATTGCGGTTGGTCCTCCACATAGATTGCCTGGCCCAAGGTCTCGTCCATGCCGTATCGCATGACCATGTTGCGGGCGATGTCGGTCGCCTTGTTCAGGTCGTCGGCCGCGCCGGTCGAGATCTTGCCGAACACCAGGCGCTCGGCGGCCCGTCCGCCAAGCAGGACCGCCATCTTGTTCTGCAATTCCTCGCGGGTCATGAGATAGCGGTCTTCGGTCGGCCGCTGAATAGTGTAGCCCAGCGCGCCGATGCCGCGCGGGATGATTGAGATCTTCTGCACCACCTCCACTCCCGGCAGGGCGAGGGCGACCAGGGCGTGGCCGGTCTCGTGATAGGCCACGACCTTGCGCTCGTAGGGATTGAGCAGGCGGTTCTTTTTCTCCAGGCCGGCCACGATTCTCTCGATCGCGCCCAGGAAGTCCGCCGCGGTCACCGCCTCGCCGTCGCGCCGGGTCGCCAGGATCGCCGCCTCGTTGCACAGGTTGGCCAGGTCCGCGCCGGTGAAGCCGGCGGTCAAGCTGGCGATCTCTTCGAGGCTCACCTCAGGTGCCAGCGCGATCCTTTTGACATGGACCCGCAGGATTTGCTCGCGCCCGATCTTGTCCGGGCGATCGACCAGGACCTGGCGGTCGAAGCGGCCCGGGCGCAGCAGGGCTGGGTCCAAGATCTCCGGCCGGTTGGTCGCGGCCAGCAGGACCACACCGGCCGAGGGGTCGAAACCGTCAAGTTCGGCCAGCAACTGATTGAGGGTCTGTTCCGCTTCGCCACTGCCGCCCGACACCGGGGTCAGACCGCGCGCCCGGCCCAGGGCGTCCATTTCGTCCACGAAGATGATGCAAGGCGCGCTTTTGCGGGCTTGCTCGAAAAGATCGCGCACCCGTGCCGCGCCGACGCCGACGAACATCTCGACGAATTCCGAACCGCTGACCGAATAGAAGGTCACCCCCGCCTCGCCCGCGACCGCGCGTGCCAGAAGGGTCTTGCCGCACCCGGGCGGGCCGACCAGCAAGGTCCCCTTGGGCATGCGCGCGCCCAAGCGGCCGTAGGCGCCGGGTTCCCTCAGAAACTGAACCACCTCCTGCAACTCGGCCTTGGCCTCATCGACCCCGGCCACGTCCTCGAAGGTGACGTTTATGTCCTTTTCCATGTGGATCTTGGCCTTGCTCTTGCCGACCTGCATCAGGCCGCCCATGGCCCCGCCGCCGCCGGCGACCCGGCGAAAGACGTACATCCACAAGACAAAGAACAAGAGAACCGGCAAGATCCAGGATAGGACCCTGGACAGGAAGTTATTCTGGACGATCCCGGTGAAGGTGACGCCGAATTCCTCCAAGTCCTCGGCCAGATCGGGGTCGACCCGTACCGTGAAAATTTGGCGGCGCCCGTCGGGCAGGGCTTCGCGTAACGTGCCGCGCACATAGGTGTCGGCGACCGAAACTTCCGCGACCTTGCCGTCGCGCAGCATGGCGCGAAATTCGCTGTAGGGAATGGTCTCGACCTGGCGGGTTTCCGCAAACCACTGTTGGAACAGCATGATCGCCAGCAGGGCGATCACGAAATACCAGAAATTGAAATGGGTCTTCGGTTCCATGGCCTCGGTTCCGGCGCGCCTTGGCGCCATTCGAATAGAGCATACCACCATAAGGCGGCAGCGAGGCCGGGCTTTGACATGGGTCATATGTCTGGCCGGCCGCTGGACTTCGGCCCGCCCGGGCCCCACCTTGATGCTATGAGCGACAAGGACTATGGGGACGAGACGGCGCGCTTGAGCCGCCAGGTGCGGCGCTTCGCCAAGGTCGGTGCCGGGGTCGGCGGCCTGGCCGCCCAATTGGTGGGCGCGCGGGTTTTCGGAACGCAGCTCGACCGGGGCCGCCATTCCGCCGATCTCAAGGCGGCGCTCGGCGGACTCAAGGGGCCGCTGATGAAATCGGCCCAGATTTTGGCGACGATCCCCGACGCCCTGCCGCCCGAATACGCCGAGGAATTGCGCCAACTTCAATCCAATGCGCCGCCCATGGGCTGGCATTTCGTGCGCCGGCGCATGCGCGGCGAACTGGGCGCGGGCTGGCAGGGGGCTTTCGCGTCCTTCGACCGGGCCGCCGCCGCCGCCGCTTCGCTGGGCCAGGTTCACAAGGCGACGGCGATGGACGGACGCGAACTAGCCTGCAAGTTGCAGTACCCGGACATGGCCTCGACCGTCGAGGCCGATTTACAGCAGCTCAAGCTGGCGTTCTCCATCTACCGGCGTTACGACCGGGCGATCGACCCCTCGGAGATCTACACCGAGCTCGCCGATCGTCTGCGCGAGGAACTGGACTACGACCGCGAGGCGCGCCACATGGCGCTCTACCGGGGCATGCTCAAGGGCGAGCCCGGTGTGCGTGTGCCGGAGGTCGTTGCCGAGCTTTCGACCGCGCGCCTGCTGACAATGAGTTGGATGGAGGGCAGCCCCCTGCTGGACTTCGTTGCCCGGGTCGGGGATCCCGAGTCGCGCAACCGGGTTGCCATGAACATGTTTCGCGCCTGGTATGTGCCGTTCTACAACTACGGTGTGATTCACGGCGACCCGCACCTGGGTAACTATTCCATTTGCCAGGACGGCACGGTCAACCTGCTGGATTTCGGCTGTATCCGGGTGTTCGAGCCCAGTTTCGTGAAGGGCGTCATCGATCTCTATAAGGCCCTGCGCGATGGCGACCGGGACTTGGCGGTCTCGGCCTACGAGACCTGGGGTTTCAAAGACCTTTCCTCGGAGATGCTCGAGGCCCTCAACATCTGGGCGCGTTTCATCTATGCTCCCCTGCTCGAGGACAAACCGCAGCGGATCATGGCAGAGGAAGGCAGCATGTACGGCGCCAAAGTCGCGCACCGCACCCATGTGGCGCTGCGCCGCCTGGGCGGCGTGCGCCCGCCGCGCGAGTTCGTGCTCATGGACCGCGCCGCAATCGGCCTGGGCTCGGTCTTCATGCATTTGAAGGCGGAGATCAACTGGCACCGTATGTTCCACGAACTGGTCGACGACTTCGACGTAACCAAGCTCGCCAAGCGCCAGGTGCGGGCGCTCAAAGCGGCTGAACTGCCTGGATGACCGGCGCGACGGATGGTCTCGATGTCCGTCGCTTCGCCGTACAGTCCGAAACTCGAAGAGGTCAGTTCCGCTTGCCCGCTTTGCCCGGGCCCATTCCTTTTCCCGGACCTTGGCCCATGCCCGGGCCGCGGCCGGCGGCCGGGGGAATATCTATACCGCGTTCCCGCGCCCGCTCCTGAATAAAATTCTGATGCTGTTCGCGGAGCCGCAACCGCTCATCTTCGGTTTTTGCGGTACGCATCTCGAGATGGAACTGGTTGCGCTCCTCCTCGGTCAGTAATTCCCGGCCCCATTGCGGGCGGTTCGCCCCTTGTTGCGCGAACGCGGCGCAGGGCAATGCGGCGGCAGCCACCGCGCCCAGCAAAACTTGGGCGACTTGGCGACGATTCATGATCGGTTCTCCCGAGTAGTATGTTAGAGAAATCTAATATTATAGGCGGTACGTCCGTACCGCGTTGATGCAAATCAAGCCCGCTGAACCATCGCTGTGATATTGCCGTGACAGCTAGCCGTTGCGAATGGGGCAAGAATGCGGTTTAACCCCTCACGGGCAACGAAAATGGGGAATCGGGGGGCTGCCGGCGCGGGGTGCGGCCGGTGCGCGGCCCAGCCCTCTCATCATCGGGGAATCAGAACATGAAGATCGCCATCCCCAAGGAACGACGGGCGCACGAGAGCCGTGTCGCGGCGTCTCCGGAGACGGTCAAGAAGCTGACCGCCTTGGGCTGCGAGGTCGCGGTCGAGAAAGGCGCGGGGGCTGGCGCTTCCTACAGCGACGCCGCCTACAAGGAGGCCGGCGCGGCCATCGCCAAGGATGCGGCCTCGACGCTCGCCGGCGCCCAGATCGTGCTCAAGGTTCAGCGGCCGATCGTCGGCGGCAAGGACGACGAGGTCAAAGATTTGGCCAAGGACATGCTGGTGATTGCCAACATGGACCCCTACCGCGAGCGGGCCGACATGGCGGCCCTGGCCAAGGCCGGCGTTACTACCTTTGCCATGGAATTGGTCCCGCGAATCACTCGGGCGCAGTCCATGGACGTGCTGTCGTCCCAGGCCAACCTGGCGGGCTACAAGTCGGTGCTGGACGCCGCCGCCGAATACGGCCGGGCGATGCCCATGATGATGACCGCCGCCGGGCGGATCAATCCGGCCAACGTCTTGGTCATGGGCGCTGGGGTCGCGGGCTTGCAGGCAATCGCGACGGCGCGCCGCCTGGGCGCCGTGGTCTTCGCGACCGACGTGCGCCCGGCGGCCAAGGAACAGGTCGAAAGCCTGGGCGCCAAGTTCGTCGCGGTCGAGGACGAGGAATTCAAGCAGGCCGAGACCGCCGGCGGTTACGCCAAGGAGATGAGCGACGCCTACAAGGCCAAGCAGGCGGCCCTGATCGCCGATACTATCAAGAAGCAGGATATCGTGATCACCACGGCGGCGATTCCGGGCCGTCCGGCGCCGCGCCTGATCTCCGAAGAGATGGTCAAGACCATGAAGCCGGGCGCGGTGATCGTCGATCTGGCGGTGGAGACCGGCGGCAACTGCGAAATTTCGCAACCGGGCAAGGTGGTTGCCAAGCACGGCGTGCGCATCGTCGGTCACATCAACGTGCCGGGCCGCCTGGCGGAGGATGCCAGCGCGCTTTATGCCCGCAACGTACTCAATCTTCTGCAACTGATCATCGACAAAGAAACCAAGACGCTGAAGATCGATTGGGACGACGAAGTTATCCAGGGCCTGTGCGTTGCCCATGGCGGCGCGATCGTGCACCCGGCCTTGAAGCCCGCGGAAAAAGCTCCAGCGGACGCTGGCACTCCGGCCCAGGACGGTGAGAAGGAGGACAAGAGCGATGGCTAGTCAGGCGCTGACGGATCGGGCCCAGGAGCTGGCCAGGGAGGCGCAATCCCTGTCGCTCGACTTGCAGATCCTAGCCCGCGACGCGGCTGAACAGGCGGCGGCCCGGATGGGCGATGGCGGGCAGAGCGCCTCGGTCTTGGTCATGGGCCTGACGGTTTTCGTGCTGGCGGTTTTCGTCGGTTACCACGTGGTCTGGCGGGTCACTCCGGCGCTGCATTCGCCGCTGATGAGCGTCACCAACGCGATATCCTCGGTCATCGTCGTCGGCGCGGTCATCGCGGCTGGCACCGGCGGCTACGGCTTCAGCGAGATCGTCGGCTTCCTGGCGGTGATTCTGGCCAGCATCAATATTTTCGGCGGCTTCATCGTGACGCAGCGCATGCTGTCGATGTTCAAGCGCAAGCAGAAGTAGGGACTAGGGCACGCCATGGACCAGAATATCGCCACCCTGCTTTATCTCGTCGCCTCGGTCTGCTTCATCCTGGCCCTGCGCGGATTGTCCCATCCGGAAACCAGCCGGGGCGGCAACCGCTATGGCATTGCGGGCATGGCTATCGCCGTGGTCACGACGCTGGCGCTATTGCCTGAGGTCAACTACGTCCTGATTCTGGGCGGCATTGTGATTGGCGGTGCCATCGGCACGGTAATCGCCAAGAAGATCGAGATGACCGCCTTGCCGCAATTGGTCGCGGCG